>JBFJCP010000025.1:0-74108 GCA_041615815.1 Gemmatimonadales bacterium
ACGCCTCGGCGGGTCGTGGTCGGGAACACGACCGTGCACATCGTCGAGCGCACACGCGTGAGCGCTCACCGCGTCGGGAAGGTTGTCTGGTTCCAGGGGCAGAAGGATTGTACCAGCATCGTCGTGGTTGGGCCCCGGGGGGCGCAGAGGTTCATGTTGGGAGATCGAAACGACGAGGAGCGACTGGGCGGTCGGCGCGGCCTTGCACCCGGCGTGTGAGGAGCTAACAGGCTGTGTCCATGATCAGGTCATGACTCGCGGCAGTTGGCCGCCCTATGCTGCAAGCACATTATGGACCGTGGGGCGCCACCTCACGCTCGCGGGGGCTCAGGATTAGTAGGCTCAGGATTAGATTGTAGGGCAGCTCCGCCAAAGCGGGGATCCTTCAGTCTACGATGAGTGAGGCATCGCTCAGGCCACCCGCCCACAACTGGACGAGCAACGTCTTTCCAAGGCTGCGGTCTGAGCCACGTGGAAAGATCAGCCCCCACCTCCGGGCAGTTCCCGCGCCTCACTCCTGGGAAGCTCCGCCCCCGTCCGCCTCCGCACTGGCGTCGGGCAATGCTCGGTCCTCCGCCATTCTGGCCAGGGCCAGCGAACCAGCAGCGGAGGCCGCGCCGGCCACAGCGAACAGGGGCCCCAAAAACACCAGACTGTTGAGTGGCGTGGTGTCCCCTGCAACGGCCACGGCCACGACAAAGATCACAGACATCAGAAGACCCCCAACGGCCCCCCACCCCGCAAAGCGCGGAAGCGACAACTGATCGAACCGGCGACGACCCTCGACAATTGCGAGGACCCCAGAGAACGTGGCGCCGGCAAGAAAGCCGAGCAGACCAAACCCGAGGGGAAACGGGACGTCGGCGGCGCCGACACCGACTACCAGCAGAAGGATGAGGCCCGCGCCGAACCATGCGAGTGCCCAGGTCAGACCCATCCCGATTGCCGCTCGGATGCGTCGCAGCCACTTCTTCATTACTACCTCCCCGTGCGGTGGGGCCTTCTCGCCATCGACGCTGGCGCCAGTTCAACTGTGCACGTACTTTGTGTTGCAAAGTAAATGCCAGGGAAAGGGGGTCAAGACGGTCGACCGACCAGGCCCGACGATCCCGCCGTGCCAGGCGGAGAGTGCGCCTCTGCCGTCGCGGCAGCGCTTCTAACAAGGCGTTGAACCTGGCATGGTGCAGCGGATCAGTCTGACCCGGATCAATAGCAGCCTGCGGCTACCCGCCCAGAAGCAAGTCACCCGCAGGTGATTGACACGACGTTAGACACCAGAAGACTCGACACTCAATTGGATGGCCATGTCAGGCATTGGGTTGCTGAACGAAAAGCCACTCCACGCGTCGTTGAAAAAATGGTATGCTCAGGCAGGGGACCAATTCGAAGTCGCAGTCGATGGGTTTGTGATTGATATCGTTCGAAATGATCTGTTGCTGGAAATCCAGACCGGGAATCTCGCATCTATCAAGTCGAAGCTGAACCATCTGGCATGCTCCCATCCGATACGATTGATCTATCCGATAGCCCAGGAAAAATGGATTGTCAGATTGGCAAAGGACGATCGTAGTCAAACTACTCGTCGCAAATCGCCCAAGAGGGGTCGGATGGAAGATCTGTTCTCGGAAATGGTGAGCTTCCCTGAGTTGCTCGCGAACCCCAACTTCTCGCTCGAAGTATTACTGATAAGGGAAGAAGAGGTGAGACGTCATGAGGGGAAGCGAAAATGGCGCAGGCGAGGATGGGTTGTTGAGGAGCGACGGTTGCTGGAAGTGCTAGCGCAGAGGTTGTATGAAGAGCCGGCGGATTGGCGAGCGTTTCTTCCTAAGGATTTGGGGACGTTTACCGCAAGAGATTTGGCGGAGGCGAGAGGTATCAGATTACAGTTGGCGCAGAAGGTGGTGTATTGTCTGCGCAAGGCGACGGTCATCGAGTTGATAGGCAAACAGGGTCGGGCCAATCTGTACAGCGTGGCTGGCGCCTAACAGGCAAGTGAATCTGCCATGCGGGATAGGAGCGTAGATAAGGAAGCATTGCGATATCAAAAATGGCCGGACGGTTCTTGCAGCGGCCCACGCGCAACGGAAGCACAGTGACGCGAGGCCATGGCTTCGAAACGAGAGAGCGCCCGGCCTGCGCCGGGCGTTCGCTTTCCCCATCGTTCCCTTCGGCTTCGCTCAGGGCGATGTACCGAGGATAGCTAGGAAGAAAAACAGGAATGAAAGAGTCCATTTTCTGTGCGAGCAACGCGCAGAAGTTTCAGAGGAATCTCATCTTGAGTTCACGCACGGTTTAGTACTCACGTCTCTCAAGATTGAAGTCCGCCGGTGGCCCTCATGGCCCCGCCGCTGCGGCAGAGACGCCTCCCTCCGACGCCACGCCCGACGACGAGACCCAAGACCATCGACGGCAGTCGCGGGGGGGCCGCGTCTTTCTACCCAAGCTGCGAGGAGGTAACCATGCGTAAGCTACTCGCCATCACTCTCACCGCGCTCGTCGCCATCGCCTGCGCGGACACGGCAACGACGGCACCTGAGCTCGAAGTTCCAGGGATCTCGGCAGCCGTGAAGCTTGTCGACGTCAACGTGATAATCCCGGTCTCTTCGACCCTCTTTAACCCCTGCACTTTCGAGTTGGTGGATTTTCAGGGAACCGATCACCAGATCCTGAAAATATGGGACAACGGCAGTTTCAAGCTACATTTGCAGTTCAATCTCCATGGGACGGGGCAGAGTAGCGGGCTGCACTACAAACTCACTGACGCGATCAATCAACAGGCTGGCCCAGGGGGCCTACCCTTCGTGGGCAACGCCGTCACCAAGGTCATCAGCTCAACGAACGCTGACAACTGGCTCATAAGGAGCCACGTCACCGTTAACGAGAACGGCGTCGTGACGGTCAACCGGTTCTCCGCGGGGTGCGTCGGCTGAGCCTCGGCCAAGGTCGAATCGAGCGCCCGGCCCCCTGCCGGGCGTTTGCTTTTGACTCCAATCGCATTGCATGCGAGGCTGTTGAGACCGCGTTGATACCGCCCGGCTAAACTCGGGCAGCCCTCACTGGAGCTGCCCCATGCCCGACGAGCCAGCTCAACGAGTTGGCACGGCGCCGACTCGCCGCTGGTCTACCTGTTACAGTTGCCGGGGGGACCCCCCAGGGGCCGCATGCATGGCGGGTACCCACTTCATCCATCTGCGCCATAGCAATTTGACCGTTCGGGGATGCGTTGACCGGATCAGCCATTGCCTTTATCGTGAAACCGTCACCATTTCGGTCACCAGTGTGGTTAGACGGCGGCAAAACAAGAAGCCCCAACCGGTCGAAACCTGTTGAGGCTCCTGGAGTAGCGGAGGAGGGACTCGAACCCCCGACACGCGGATTATGATTCCGCTGCTCTAACCAGCTGAGCTACTCCGCCACGACCCGGCCGGTTTCCCCGACGGGCAAACCGTCGAACGGTGCCGCACCTGCACACCCACCGGCCGGTAACAAGATACCCAGACCCCTGGCCCCGTTCCAGTCAGCCGACCGGGCCGCCGTCATCGCGATCCTCCCGAACGTGCGGTGAGCAGCTCACCTTGCTTCAGCCCCAACGTGATGGACCGCAGATGCTGAAGGTCCACCAGCGGATCCTCCTCCAGGACGACGAAGCTCGCTTCGTACGCGTCGTCGAGACGCCCTATCCGTCGATCCGGGAAGATCGTCTGCGGCGTGGTCTCGGCCCACATCCGAAGCAGTGCACCGCGATCGAACACGCCGAGTGTTTCGAGGTTCAACACCTCCTCGAGCGAAGAGCTGGCATAGCTGTCGCTCCCGATCACGAGCCGCACCCCTCGATCGGCCAACAACCGCAGGTTGCTCACCTGATTCTCACGCACCCGCCGTAGCTGGGCCGTATCGCCCCGCGCCATGTTGACGGCCAGTAACGTTGTAGTCACGACCGCGGTCCCACGCGCAGCGGCGAGCCGCGCGTCGTCATCAGCGATGGCATATCGACTCACGTCGTCTCCCACCGGGATCTGATAGCCCGGCAAATGGGCGATGATATCGACTCCGGATTCCACGGCCACCCGAAAGTCGTGCGCGGTCTCGATGTGCGCCGACACTCTGAGGCCCACCGCGTGAGCCCGCTCCACGATCGACGGAACGAGCTTGGGATCGAGCCCCGACCGACCAAAGAAGCGGCGGTCTGCCTTCCGCAGATCGTACTCCTCGGAGTACTCGATCATGACCTTGATGAAGTCGGGCTGCCCGCGGAGCACCGACGGCCACTTCTCCATCAGCTGGTCGTCTGTTGCGATCACGAAATACCCCTCTCCCTCGAGCTCCTCCGGCGTGACACCGGGGTAGACGCCGTTGCGCACCAACCGGCCGTATAGCTCCACCGTGTGGCTCAGCGGGGACGCGAGCATCGCGCGGGCAAACGCAACGTCGACACTGGACGGCGAGTTCAACCGCGGCAACACCTCCGGAAGGAACCGGGAGAGGTTCCCCTGCACCATCACGTAGTACACGCCCTGATCGAGATACTTGCCGATCTCGGCGTCGATCCGACCCGCCAGATGGAGATCGTGGTTGTGCGCTTCGCCGAAGCCGGGGAGCACGAAACCGCCGCCGAGATCGATGGTCGAATCGACCCGGGTCGGCCGGTCGCGCCGAAGCATCCCATCCACGCTGTACATCGTACGTTGCTCGAAGGCCGATCCCGTGAACCACTGGCCGTTCACGAACGCGTATGTCGGCGAGGGTGCCGGAAGGGGGCCCTGGAGACCCACCGCCAGCAACATGGCGATCGGGTGCATGGAAGGTCCTCGAAGTCTGGGGTGGAACGAAGCAGTCGCGTGTGTTAGATGCGTGAGCCCGATAGGACGTTGCATTCAGCCCCTTGCCGATCTCCCGCTCTTGCGAGAACTTCGCCCAAAGTGCCACGACGACACTCGATCCCCGCGATCACGCGACGAGCAGCAGCCAGCTCCACTCTCATTGCTGCGACGTTTCTCACCTCGGCATGCGAGCGACTCCGAGACGAGGCACCCCAGGGGATTCCGGTCGCGCTGGCCGAGCACCGCCGCGCCGTGATCTCGAACGTGAGCTACGACCTCACATTCACGATACCCGCGGGCCTGGATACGCGGGTCGCGGGCCGCGCGATCATCAAGTTCGATCTCGCGAACGCGAGCCGGCCACTCGTCCTCGACTTCAGCGCACCGGCCGGGAGCGTCCTCGACGTGTCGGTGCGCGGAGCAGCGGTACCGTTCGAGATCCAACACGACCACGTCGTCATTCCGCAGACAGCACTCGAAGCCGGGCCGCAGGAGCTGACCATCGACTTCCTTGCCACCGATGGTGCCCTCAATCGTCATCGCGACTTCCTGTACACACTGTTCGTCCCGGATCGGGCATCGTCGGCGTTCCCCTGCTTCGACCAGCCAGACTTGAAGGCGCGGTATCGTCTCACCCTACGAATCCCGAACGGCTGGAAGGCCGTGTCGAACGGCTCCTTGGAGCGCGAAGGCGTGGCGAATGGGCAAACCGAGCTCGTGTTCCGAGAAACCGCGCCACTGAGCACGTACCTCTTTGCATTTGCGGCCGGGGAGTTCGCCGTAGAGACGGGCGAGCGCGATGGCCGAATCGTGCGCGTCTTCCATCGGGAGACCGATTCGATCAAAGTGGCGCGCAATCGGGACACCATCTTCGGCCTGCACGCCGCAGCCCTGCGCTGGCTCGAAGACTACACCGGGATTCCCTACCCGTTCGAGAAGTTCGATCTCATCGCCATTCCCTCGTTCCAGTTTGGTGGGATGGAGCATCCCGGCGCGGTGTTCTATCGGGCCGGCCATCTCTTTCTGGACGAGTCCGCCACGCAGAATCGACGGCTCGGGCGTGCCAGTGTGATCGCGCACGAAACGGCGCATATGTGGTTCGGCGATCTCGTAACGATGCAGTGGTTCAACGATGTGTGGATGAAGGAAGTGTTCGCCAACTTCATGGCGGCAAAGATCGTGGAACCCGCCTTTCCGACGATCGATCACGATCTCCGATTCTTCGTCGCCCATCATCCCGGCGCCTACGCGGTGGACCGCACCGCGGGTGCCAATCCCATCCGCCAGGAACTCGAGAACCTGCGACAAGCCGGCACACTCTACGGCGCCATCATCTATCAGAAGGCGCCCATCGTGATGCTTCAGCTCGAACGTCTGATCGGTGAAACCGTCATGCGGGAGGGACTGGGGGCCTATCTCAGACAGTTTCAGTTTGGCAACGCCACCTGGCCCGATCTCGTCACCATCCTCGACGATCTCACCGCGGAGGACCTCGCATCGTGGAGCCGCGTGTGGGTCGAGGAGCCCGGGCGACCGCGGATCGTCGCCCGTGCGGACCAGGGAGATCTCCGCGTGGAACAGTCCGATCCCTGGGGGCAAGATCGACGGTGGAACCAGCGGACCCAGGTCACGCTCGCTTCGCCGGATTCTGCGTACACGGTGACTGTGCACCTGCGCGATGCCGTCAACCACGTGCAGGGTGCCACGGAACCGCTCGCCCCCACCCTGGTCTTTCCAGGCAGCGACGGTGTGAGCTACGGTCGCTTCGCGCTCGATAAGACGAGCACCACATACCTCTTGGCGCACCTGCCCGAGCTGGCGAACCCCATGATGCGAAGCGTGGCGTGGATGTCGCTCTGGGAGACACTCCTGGAAGGGGACATTCTCCCCGATTCCTTGCTGGAGCTGGCCCTCCGCGCCCTGACGATGGAGGGCGACGAGCTGATCGTGCAACAGATCTTGGGTCTCACACAGACGGCGTTTTGGCGATTCCTCGACGCCGATGCTCGGATGGCAGCGGCGGGCCGCGTGGAATCGGTGTTGTGGGAACGGCTGGAGCGCGCGTCGACCCCGAGCCTCAAAGCAGCCTACTTCGACGCGTTGATGTCGGTCACCTCCAGCGGCGCAGGCATCGAGCGGCTGGAAAGCATTTGGCGAACGCAGCAAGCTCCACCGGGACTTCCCCTGGCGGAGCGGGATTACACGACGCTCGCGGAGGCGCTCGCGATTCGGGATCCGGATCGCGCCACCGGCATCCTCGAAGCACAGGCGTCGAGAATCGAGAACCCGGACCGCGCGGCACGATTCCGCTTCATCATGCCGGCCTTCTCGCCGGATCGATCGGTCCGCGACTCGGTGTTCGAGAGCTTCGCGAATCCACGGAACCGGGAGCGCGAACGCTGGGTGTTGGACGCGGTTTCGGTGCTCCATCACCCACTCCGGTCACGCAACGCCGAAGCGTACATCCTGGAAAGCCTCGAGTTGCTTGAGGAGATCCAGCGCACGGGAGACATCTTCTTCCCGCTGCGATGGCTGCACGCCACCCTGGACGGTCATCAGTCAATCGACGCCGCCCGCATCGTCGTCGATTTTCTGGAGAAGCATCCCGACTATCCGTCGCGTCTTCGCGGGAAGATCCTGCAGGCGGCAGACGAGCTGTTCCGCGCCGCACGAATCGTGGAAGAATGGTCTGGGGGTGAGGGTTTTCTTCGCGAGTAGTGGTCCGTCTGTCCGCCCGTTCGGCGGTCGCTAGCGCTCCATCTCGACCTGATACAAGATCTCGCCAGGCCGCACCATCCCGAACTTTTCCCGGGCCACCCGCTCCTGGGTGGCGGGGTCGGTCTCCAGGGCCTCGGCGATGGGTGCGAGGCTCTCCACCTCCTCCTGCAGCCGCGCGATGGCCGCTTCCTCCTGGCCCACCTGACGTTGCAGCGTCCACCAATCCGCCGTGCTGTACTCGCCGGCCCAGATTCCCACGGCGATACCCGTCAGGAACACCACTACGCCAGCCAGCCGCGCCGTGGTCACAGGCTGTACAGATCGCGTCCGGGGTAGACGGCCAATTCGTCCAGTTCTTCGGCGATTCGGAGTAACTGATTGTATTTGGCCGTCCGGTCCGTTCGGGAGGCGCTGCCGGTCTTGATTTGGCCGGCACCCGTCGCGACGGCGAGGTCGGCGATGAACGTGTCTTCGGTCTCACCGGAGCGGTGAGAGATCACGGCGCCGTACATGTTGCTCTTGGCCAGATCGATGCATTGCAGCGTTTCGGTGAGGCTCCCGATCTGGTTCAACTTGATCAGAATCGCGTTGGCGACGGCCCGCTCGATGCCGTCGGCGAGCCGATCGGGGTTCGTCACGAAGAGATCGTCGCCAACGAGCTGAACGCGGTCGCCCAACGCCTCGGTGAGCGCCGCCCAGCCGTCCCAGTCGTCTTCCGCCAAACCGTCTTCGATGGAGACAATGGGGTATTTCTCGATCCACCCGCGGTAGAGCTCCACCATGTCATTGGCCGAGCGCCGCGAGCCGTCCCCCTTCTTGAAGACGTAATCACCGTCCTCATACAACTCGCTGGCCGCAACGTCCAAGGCAATCGTCATGTCGTGCCCGGGACGGTACCCCGCCTGCTCGATGGCGCTGAGCACGGCTTCCAACGCGGCCTCGTTGGACGGCAGCATGGGCGCAAAGCCTCCCTCATCACCAACCGCCGTCGAGAGACCCTTGCCCGCCAACACCTTCTTGAGGGCGTGAAACACCTCGACGCCCATCCGTAATCCGTCCGCAAACCGCTCAGCCCCCACCGGCACGACCATGAATTCCTGGGCGTCTACGTTGTTGGACGCGTGGGCGCCACCATTCAAGATGTTCATCATGGGAACCGGGAGGACCTGCACCATGGGCCCACCGAGGTAGCGATAAAGCGGGAGTCCCAAGTGGTTGGCCGCCGCGCGGGCCACCGCCATGGAGACCGCCAGAATCGCGTTGGCGCCCAGATTGCTCTTGTTGGGGGTGCCATCCGCTTCCAGCATCTCGGCATCCACCGACATCTGATCGAGCGCGTCGAAGCCCTCGAGCCGGGGGCCAATCACCTCGTTGACGTTCTTGACCGCCTCGAGGACTCCTTTCCCCACGTAGCGATTGGCATCACCGTCTCGAATCTCTACTGCCTCGTGCTCACCGGTCGAGGCTCCGCTGGGAACGGCGGCCCGCCCCATGACACCGCTCGAGAGTCGAACGTCCGCTTCTACCGTGGGATTCCCCCGGGAGTCGAGTATCTCTCGAGCCGTTACGTCGATGATCTTGCTCATAGCGGCGCCAAGCTATCTGGGCGCGTGGCCGGAGTCAACGGCGAATCGTTCGACGACGCGTTGGGCCTCGGCCCGCAGCTGCTCGCGATCTTCATATTTCATTCCCGCAGTGGAAATGGGTTCTCCAATGTGGACCGTCACCGGACGGGGGCGAATGCGAAACGTCCCCTTCGGAAGAATGTCGAACGTATTGGCGCAATAGATGGGAATGATGGGAACGCCCGCCGCGATCGCCAGTACGAACGGCCCTTTCTTGAAGGGCTGGAGTTTTCCAGTTCGGCTGCGCGTGCCTTCGGCAAAGACGACAGCGTTCAATCCCCGCTGGATGCCTTTGGCGGCCTCCTCGTAGGCGTCGAATGCCGCCGGCCGGTTCTGGCGATCGATGATCACGTGACCGGCGGATTTCATTGCCCGCCCGAACACGGGGACTTTCATCAGTTCCTTCTTGGCCACGAACCGAATGCCGGGAGGGAGCACGGTGACGATGGCGAGAATATCGAAGAACGACTGGTGGTTCGAGATGAAGACTACCGAACGATCCTGCGGAACGTGCTCCAACCCGACCGCGCGGACTTTCACGCCGCTCGCCCTGAGGACCGTCCGTGCCCAACCCCGCTGCCACTTGTCATAGATCCCTCCTCGCTTGGATGGTATCCGAAACAGCCCCCCCATGATTGCCAGGCCCCCATACCATGCCGTCGCGGCGGTGATAGCAATGAGATAGAGCAGCGTTCTCATGTGCCGTCCCCCACCACGGTACCCCGCGGCACTGGCGGCAGGGATCTGAGAACCGTCAGCACAGGCATTTATGGAGCCTCAGAAATGGCGGAAGCCGGCGGGGATGTCGACGGGAACGCCCCCTTCGAGCAGCGCGATCCCTTCGCCGGACTCCACACTCCCGATTCTCGTGAGCGGAATCCCGAACGCGTCTTCGAAGGCTCGCGCAATCGCAGAATCCGTTGCAGCCGGGAGCGTGAGCAACAGCTCGTACTCCTCACCGCTCACAAGGGCTTGGGCGGGCGTGTCCGCCGCTGGATGCACGGGAACGCGGTCCGCGTCGATGCTGCACCGTACACCGGACGCCGCCGCCAGGTGTCCCGCGTCTCCCACGAGACCGTCGCTCACGTCGAGCATGGCCGTGGTGCCGCGCGCGCCGAGCCATTGCGCCTCACGGACCCGCGGGATCGGTCTCACGAACCGTTGGCGTGCTTGAGCGTCCGGCTCCCTCCCAGCGGTCCACGCCTCGAGCGCAGCCTGTGGTGCACCGAGAGCGCCGGTCACCCACAGGCCGTCACCCGGGCGGGCGCCCACGCGACGGATCGGACTATGCGCTCTCCCCACCACCACCACGTCGATGACGAGGCGCTCGGAACACACGAGATCACCACCCCAAAGCACCGCCCCCACCGCCGACGCGGCGTTCCCCACACCTTCCATCACGTCCGTGACGAACTCTTCCGGCCACTCGCCGGATACCCCGAGACTCGTGAGGACACCTGCTGGCTCGGCACCCATGGCCGCCAGGTCGGACAAGGCCGCCGCCGCCGCCCGCCACCCGATCTCGTGCGGCTGCATCCACCCCACGGAGAAGTGCACATCCTCGAGGGCCAAATCCGTCCCAATGGCCAGCAACGCGCCATCGATTTCTACGATCGCGCAGTCGTCGCCCGCAGACCGGACGCCGTCCCCCAGCCGTTGCCAAATGCCCCGGATGCGGTCGAACTCGGCACCGGGACCTAGCGGGACGCTGAGCGGATGCTGGGACATGACTCTCGCATGGTCGATGGTCCTAGGTCTCTCTGTGAGGAGCAGGGGCGGCAGCCGAATCAGCCGAAGAGGCCCTACCCCCTTCGTTCCTCACTTCGTCTCCTGCCGCTGCCGCCCATCCGCCTTATTCCAAAGCGACTGCCGGCAGCGCGAGCAGCACTGGCGGCCGCACCGTCATGGGCTCCTCGAGCATCCGCCACCACGAAGGCAACGCGGCGAGCACGTCGGCGGGACGGGTCGAACGTACCCCGTGCTCGGCCGCCGCCAACTCGGCCCCGCGGCCGAGGGTGAGCGCCCCCAACGCCGCAGCGTCATGGGCTTCGACGCCGCGTGCCAAGTACGTCCCGATGAAACCACTCAACAGATCTCCGCTGCCACCGGTGGCGAGAGCCGGATTGCCGGCGGCGACCACCCAGCTGGGTTGGTTGCCGGTGACCGCCACCACGGTCGGAACCCCTTTGAGTAGCACCGTGGCGCCACCCTCCCGAGCGGCGCCCTGGGCCGCGGCGAACCGGTCCGCCGACAGCCCATCGGCGAGGCTCGGAAAGGCCGCCAAAAACTCGCCGGGGTGGGGCGTCAACACGCGCGGAGATTTCGCAGCGGTCGCGAGCGCCGGCCCGGCGTGCAACGCGTCCGCGTCCACCACCACGGGCTTGCGGATCTCAGAGAGCACGGTGCCAACGAGCGCCGTTCTCGCCTCACCCCGGCCGAGCCCTGGGCCGAGGATCACCGCGTCCGCCCATGCGATGGCCTCGACGAGCTCGCGCTCCAGCGGGGCGGCGAGGCGTGTGACCAATGTCAGCGCATCGGGCATCGAGGCCTGCGCGGCACGCACCGTGGACTCGGTCGCCGCGATGCGAACCAAACCCGCGCCCGCCGCGAAGGCAGCCGACGCGGCGTGGAGGGCCGCACCGGCCATTCCTTCGTCTCCACCAACGATGAGCACTCTGCCGCGATCGCCTTTGTGCATGTTGGCCCGCATTCGGGGCAACACGCTGCGCGCAACGCCGTCGTGCATCATCCTGGGCCACTCGGCCTGAGGCGCGGGGAACCCGATGTCCACCACGACCACCTCGCCGCACCAATCTCGGGCGAGCAGATGCCCGCGGCGGACACCACCGAAGGTCACGGTCAGCACGGCGCGGCAGGGGCCGTGCATCGCGCCCGTGGAGAGATCCAAGCCGGTGGGTCCATCCACCGCCACGATCGGGGCGCGATGCGCTGCCATCCGCGTGGCCAGGTCACCAATGGCTCCCCGAGGGGGGCCGGAGGCGCCGGTACCGAGCAACGCATCCAGCACCAGACCCGTGGCCGGCCACGCGTCGCTGGGGTCGAGCAGCGCCACGCCGGCATCGAGCGCGAGGCGGCGGTTCGCCTCACAGTCCGGCGTGCGCTTGTGGTCCGCTTCCACCGCCCACACGGACGCGCCGGCCGTCATGAGTGCGCGTGCTGCCACCCACCCATCCCCACCATTGTTGCCATGACCCGCTACCACGAGGACGCCGCGCTCCACGCCGTGCGGCAGTGCGCGGGCCAGCACGTCCGCTACGGCGCGCCCAGCCGATTCCATGAGCACCCGGCTGGGGATCTGGGCGTCGGTGCGTGCACGCTCGTCCCAGGCGGCGGCTTGGGCGGCATTGAGGACGGGGATAGGAGGCATGAGCGTCATGGCACGCGGCGGGAAGGGGAGCCTACTGGCAAACTGGGTATGCGACGCGATTTCGGGACGGTAGGTGCTAGGCGCTAGGTGCGAGGGAAAGCCATCGACATTCGCCAGGACCCATCACGGATCTCGTGCCTAGCACCTAACCCCTAGTCCCTCTCTCACTTGAAACTCTGCCCGATGGCCCTCCCCAACGATATCTCGCCGTTGTCGATACGCAGATTGAATCCACAATCGGGGTTCGTACACGCCCACGCTTTGTACCGGATCGGCGCCCCATCACGCCCGTAGTCGGACAATGGTACGAGCACGGCCGAGGTGCACTTCTGACACTTGGGCCAATGACTGTCGTCCATGCTCAAGCCTCCCTTCCCCTGAGCTGAGCCATGTTGTTGTCTGCGAGGGATGCGGTGTCAGCCCGTCCGCGCCACCCCCGCCCACGGATAATTGCCTTCGAAAACCTCTTCGAAGTCGAACACCGCGTTGAAGTCTTCGATCCGGTCGGACGAGTTTCTGATCAGCAGGCCTACGTCGATCAGCGTAAAGACGATGCGGCCGATGTCCGCAGTGGACTCGACGCCCCAATGGGAGAGCACGGTTCGCGCAGTGAGCCCGAATTGGTCGAGCGCGAAGTCCCGACACGCCTGCGCCAATTCCGGCCCCGAGATGTGGCCGCGCGTCTTGCGGCGGCGCTGACAATACTCCAACGCCGCCAGGACGAACAGGTAGCCCCGCTCGTGAAAGCGCCCGTCGTGCGCGCGGATGCGCTGCATGATCTCGTCTGCGAGTCGCAGTTCTAGCACGTCCAAAAAGTGGAGGCCGGGGTCGGAGGGAGCAAGGGGGAGGGTCCTACCGTGCCGTCGTGGGGGTCGCCCCCACATACAAGGGGAAGCCCGCCGTCAGCTCGCGCACCTCGTCCAGGACGCGGCGGGAGGGCTCGCCGTCCGCCTCCTGCAGCACGGCATCGATGAGACCCGCCACCCGGCGCATCTCGTCCTCTTTCATGCCTCGAGTCGTGAGGGCGGGCGTGCCGATCCGAATGCCACTGGTGACGAAGGGCGATCGCGGGTCCCCGGGAACGGTGTTCTTGTTGACATGAATCCCGGCCCGATCCAACGCCGCTTCGGCTACCTTGCCCGTCCATGGCGTGTTTCGGAGGTCGACCAAGACCAGGTGGGTATCCGTCCCGCCGGACACGAGGTCGTACCCCCGTTCCATGAGCCCTTCCCCCAGCGCCACCGCGTTCCGGACGACTTGGGCGGCATAGTCCGCAAACGACGGTTGGAGGGCTTCCCCGAACCCCACGGCCTTTGCGGCAATCGCATGCTCCAGCGGTCCCCCCTGCGTCCCTGGGAACACCTGTTTGTCGATCGCCTTGGCACGGTCCGCTACGCAGAGGATCAAACCTCCTCGCGGACCACGAAGGGTCTTATGCGTGGTGCTGGTGACGATGTCCGCATGCGGCACCGGCGAGGGGTGAACGCCACCCGCCACGAGTCCGGCAATGTGCACCATGTCGACGAGGAACGTGGCGCCCACCTCTCGCGCGATCTCGGCAAAGCCGGCAAAGTCGATGATGCGGGGATAGGCGCTCGCCCCGGCGATGATCATGCGAGGACGCTCAGCGAGCGCGACGTCCCGGACCCGATCCAGCTCGATGAGCCCGGTGGTCTCATTCACGCGGTACTGCACGGCGCGGAACAACCGGCCGCTCGCATTCACCGGCGAGCCGTGCGTGAGGTGGCCGCCATGCTGCAGCTCGAGACCCATCAGCGTGTCGCCCGGGGCCAAGACGGCCAGGTAGGCGGCGAAGTTGGCCTGCGCGCCGCTGTGGGGCTGGACGTTGGCGTGCTCCGCCCCGAACAATTCCTTTGCGCGACGGATGGCGAGGCGCTCCACCTCGTCGACCACCTCACATCCGCCGTAGTACCGGCGCCCGGGATACCCTTCGGCGTATTTGTTGGTGAGCTCCGACCCCGTCGCTTCGATGACCGCGCGGGATGCGAAGTTCTCGCTGGCGATCATCTCGAGCCCCTCTTCCTGCCGCGCGATCTCCCGTTGAATCAGCGCATGCACCGCTGGATCCGTATCTTCGAGACGTCGAGTGATATCGGGTCCCACGCCACGTTCCTCCCGTTTCAAACGGCGGCTGCCTTTTCTTGTGCTTTCATGGTCGCCGCGTCGATGATCCTCCGCTCGGCGAGCCGGTCTGCGGCCCGATAGGACGGAATGCCCTCGTCCCGGGCCAGCTCGAGCAAGTTCAGGATAGTGTCGTGGATTTCGGAAGCTTTTTGCCGCGACCGCTCGAGGTCCCAGCCTTCCACCTCGGCATTCACGTTGATGAGGCCACCGCTGTTGATGACGTAATCGGGTGCGTAGACGATACCTCGCTCGCTGAGCATGTCACCGTGACGCTCTTCGTCCAGCTGGTTGTTGGCCGCGCCGGCGACAATGGTCACGGTGAGCAGGTTGACCGTTTTGTCGTTGATCACCGCGCCCAAGGCACATGGGGCAAAGATGTCGGCATCCACACGATAGATCTCGTCGGCAGCCACGACGGTGGCCCCGAACTCGTCCACCACCCGTTGCACGCGTCGCTCATCGATATCCGTAACGATGAGCGTGGCGCCCTCGGCAGCGAGATGCTTGCAGAGGTAGTACCCGACGTTGCCGACACCCTGAACGCTCACCGTCTTACCGGCCAACGAATCCGCGCCATAGACGAATTTGGCGCAGGCCTGCATCCCGCGGTACACACCGAACGCGGTCACCGGCGAAGGATCGCCCGAACGGCCCGCCAGCCCCACCACATGTCTCGTCTCCATCCGAATGTAGTCCATGTCGGTGATGTTCGTGCCGACATCCTCTGCGGTGATGTAGCGTCCAGCGAGGTACTCCACGTGACGGCCGTGGGCTCGAAAGATCGGCTCCCGGTTCTGGGTCCTGTTGTCGCCGATGATGACACTCTTACCGCCACCGAGGTTCAGCCCCGCGACGGCCGCTTTGTACGTCATACCGCGGGAGAGACGCAGCACATCTTCCAGCGCTTCCGCATCATTCTCATAGTTCCAGAACCGGGTACCCCCCAGCGCAGGCCCCAGCGTAGTGTTATGAATGGCGATGATCCCCCGATACCCGGACGCCGGATCGGTCGCGAAGCTCACTTGCTCGTGGTAGTGCTCCCCGATGAGGTGGAAGAGGCCGTCGTCCAGTGACTCGGGCGTTTCCGGCTTACTCGGGGTGGAGCCCCCGTGCAATAACGATTCGCTGGATTTCAGATGTGCCTTCATAGATCTCGGTTACCTTTGCGTCACGGAGGAGGCGCTCGACCGGGTAGTCTCGCATGTAGCCGTACCCACCAAAGACCTGCACCGCCTGCGTGGTGATCCAGACCGCGGCTTCTGACGCGTACAGTTTGGCCATACTGGCGAGCGTCTTGACGGGTTCGCCACGATCCTTGGTTCGGGCGGCCTCGTGCAGAAGCGCGCGAGCCGCCGTGAGACGTGTCGCCATATCGGCAAGCTTGAACTGAATGCCCTGGAACTCCTTGATCGGTTTTTCGAACTGTCGTCTTTCCTGTGCATACCGCACCGCATGTTCGAAGGCCGTGCGCGCGATCCCGATGGCTTGCGCAGCCACGCCCATGCGCCCCTGATCCAACGCCGCCATCGCGTAGACGAACCCCATACCCGCCTCTCCGAGGCGACACTCGTCGGACAAGCGGACATCCCGAAACGTGACTGTGGTGGTACGCGACGAGCGAAGCCCCATCTTGTCTTCCGGTTTGCCCGGCTCGACCCCCGGAGTTTCCCGCGGCACCAAGAATGCGGTGATGCCGCGCGTGCCCTTCCGCGCCTCGGGCAAATCGGTTCTGAGGATCGCGACGAGGAGATCGGCGGTATCGCCGTTGGTGACCCACGCCTTGGTCCCGCTCAGGACCCAATCGTCGCCGTCCCGCACCGCTTCGGCGCGCAGCGCCCCGGCGTCGGAACCGCTGTCCGCCTCCGAGAGCGAGAACGCCGCCAGGACCTCACCGCGGGCCATCGCCTTGAGCCAGCGCTCCTTTTGCGCATCGGTACCATGCCGAAGCAGCATCGTCGCCGGAAGCGAGTTGTGGACGGACAGCGAAATCGCCACCGATGCGTCGGCCGCGGCGATCTCCTCGATCACCATGAGGTAAGTCAACGCGTCGAGCCCCAGCCCGTCGTACTCCTCGGGAATCAGCATGCCGTAGAATCCGAGTTCGCCGAGCTTGGACATCACGGCGTGCGGATACTCCTTCGTGCGATCCCACTCCGCGGCGTGCGGCGCGATCTCCTGCTGCGCAAACTCCCGCGCCACCGCCACGACTTCGCGGCGATACTCGCCCACGTCGTGCAACACTTCAGTGGTAGTCATAGAACCCGCGGCCGGCCTTTCGCCCCAGTCTGCCGGCTGCCACCATCTTGCGCAGCAACGGGCACGGCCGGTATTTGGCGTCGCCCAGCCCCTGGTGCAGGACTTCCATGATCGAAAGGCATACGTCCAACCCAATGAGATCCGCCAGCGCCAACGGTCCCATGGGATGATTCATCCCTAGCTTCATGACCGTGTCCACGGCCTCTGGCGTGGCCACACCTTCCATGACGCAGTACACGGCCTCGTTGATCATCGGCATCAGGACCCGGTTCGACACGAAGCCGGGATAGTCGTTCACCTCGACCGGGGTCTTTCCGAGTGCGGTGGCCATCTCCATGACGCAGTGCGTCGTGTCGTCTGACGTTCCGAGTCCACGAATCACCTCCACCAGCTGCATGACCGGCACCGGGTTCATGAAGTGCATGCCAATCACGCGCTCGGGCCGGCCCGTACACGCGGCAATCTCCGTGATCGAGATCGACGAGGTGTTGCTGGCCAGGATAGCTCCGGTACGTGCCACGCGGTCCAGCTGCTCGAACAGTCGGAACTTGACCTCCTTGGCTTCCGTGGCCGCCTCAATGACGATCTCGGACTCCGCGGACCCCACCAGATCCGTCGCGGTGGCGATCCGGCCCAACGCCGCCTCGCGATCCGCTTCCGTGAGAACACCCTTCTTGACCTGCCGCGCCATGTTCTTGCCGATGGTGTCCACTGCCGCGTGCAGCGCGTCACGCTCCACGTCGATCAGGGCCACCTGCCAGCCCGCTTGGGCAAAGACATGGGCGATCCCGTTCCCCATCGTTCCCGCGCCCACCACCGCCATCTGTTTCACGTTGCGCCACTCTCCTCAGCCGGGGTACCGTCGGTCGCCGCGACGTCGGGAGCCGTATGTCGCACCAGCCCCACCAACGCGAGTGCCATGACCACGGTGGCCACAAGCCCACCTTCGGGACCAAATGACCCACCCGTGAGCCAGCCGGGTCCACCGGCCGTGAAGTCGAGGAGTGGCAGACCAAACGGAATTCCACTCACCGGCGCATCCGCTCCCAGGCTCAGCCCACCATTCCAACCGAAGTGCACGCCCCATGCCAGGGGTAACCCACCCGTCGTGAAGAACGCGGCACTAAGGACGAGTGCGGCCAATCCGATATTCGCGAGACCCAAGACACTGGTGGCTGGATTCGCCACGTGCATGCCCACGAACACCACGGCCAGCGCCAGGCTCGCCGGTACCCGACCCACACCTTGGGCGAGCCGTGCCAGCGGGTATCCGCGAAACAGCAGCTCTTCGCCGAGCGCCGCCACCAATAGCACCAGCGCGAGCCCAACGGCTGCGGAGGCGTACGAGCCGATCCCCCCGTCGAGCACGACGATGCGGGCGCCGCCGGCGACGACTGCCAGGGTGAGAGCGCCAAACGCCATCGCCACCCCCACAGCCGTGCCGGCTGCGAAGCACCGCACCGTTTGGCCCCTCCCCCGCCACCCCAAGGCGGCCGACGGATAGCCCCGCCACTTGACGAGCGCCGCATTCACGGCGAGAGCCCCCAGCACCGTCGGCAGCCACGAAACGCCGATCCCAGCCGTGCCGCGCATCCACGGCGCCGGTATCAGGCGAAAGAGGCTGAGCGCGACGAGAAAGACCGCGAGGTAGAACCCCACGACGGCCGTGCCCGCCCTGACGAGATCTTTCACCCGCCCCAAAACAACACGCGCGCTCTCAGAGGAGCGCGCGTGTCTTCGTGGCGAAGCGCTGGACGATGAGCCCAGCGAGCAGGACCTTGACGACGTCCCCGAGCAGAAACGGCACCGAGCCCAGTTTCACTGCCGTAGACACATCACCACCGAGCGCGGCGAGTTGCGCCACGCCACCGGCGTGGATCACGAGCACCCCGAGCACCAGGCTAGTCAGGATGCGCAACCAGGACCGCGTATCACGGATCAACACACCGACGAGCGCCGCCGCCATCGGGTATGCCAGGAGGTAGCCACCGGTTGGGCCGAGCAGCCGCGCCAGCCCAGGTGCCCCAATGGGGGCGAACACCGGGAGTCCAACGGCGCCGAGCCCGAGGTACACGACCATGCTGGCCGCCCCGAGACGCGGGCCGAGCAGCGCACCCACCACGAGCACGGCGGGCACCTGGAAGGTGATGGGGACCGGGGTACCGGGAAGCGGTACGGCCATCTGCGCGCCGAGAGCGACGAGGATCGCTCCCGCGAGGATGGCGAGCGACCGCCGCACCACGGTGGACGGCGTCATGGACAGCTGAGTAACCCGAACGTCGTTCATCAGGCTCGCTCCACGCTGAGGGCAACCGCGTTGCCACCACCGAGACAGAGTGTGGCGAGGCCAGTGGCGGCGTCGCGGTCCTGCATGGCATACAACAAGGTCGTCAACACGCGGGCGCCGCTCGCGCCAATGGGATGTCCCAGCGCGATGGCCCCTCCGTTCACGTTGACGCGATCCCAATCCCATCCCAGGGCTCGGCCGTCCGCCAGCGTCTGGACGGCAAACGCCTCGTTGACCTCGATGAGATCGAAGTCTCCCACGGTCGTCTTGGTCTTGGTCATCAGGTTCTTGACGGCCTGGATGGGCGCGAAGAACAGGTCCTTGGGCTCGCCCCCGCCCGTGGCATATCCCGTGATGCGTGCCACCACGCGGAGACCGTGGGCCGCGGCAAACGCCTCCGAAGTCACGACCAGCGCGCTGGCCCCATCGTTCAGCCCCGGCGCATTCCCGGCCGTAACCGTCCCATTCTTCTGAAACGCGGGACGCAACTTTGCGAGCGCGTCGAGCGAGGTGTCCTTTCTGGGCCCCTCGTCCTTCTCGATGACCGTCGTCGTGCCTTTGCGACCGGGGACCTCCACGGGCACGATCTCCGCGGAGAACTTGCAGTTCTCGATTGCCGCCACCGCCTTCTGATGGCTCTCGAGGGCGAAGCGATCCTGATCCTCTCGTGAGACGCCGGCCTTCTCCGCCGTGTACTCGGCGTAGCTCCCCATCACCGAATCGCCGAACGAGCACCAGAGCCCGTCAAACTGGAGTCCGTCCACCAACGTCTGGTTCCCGTATTTGATACCGCTCCGCATCCCGAAGACGTAGTGGGGTGCGTTCGACATGGACTCCATCCCACCGGCCACGAGACATTGGGCATCGCCGGCTCGGATCGCTTGCGCCGAGAGCATCACAGCCTTGAGCCCCGAACCGCACACCTTATTGACACTGAGCGCCGGTACCTCGCCGGGAATCCCTCCCCGGATAGCCGCTTGGCGGGCCGGCGCCTGGCCTACTCCACCCTGGAGCACGATCCCCATGATGACTTCGTCGACCGCCGCCGCATCCACCTCGGCCCGAGCCACCACCTCGCGAATGGCAATCGCCCCCAGCTCCGTCGCCCGGACGGGACTCAACCCGCCGAGGTACCGGCCCACGGGCGTGCGTGTGGCACTGACGATGACTGGCGTCTGTTCCTTGTTCGACACGGAATATCCTTCACTGAACGTTCGGAGGGTTCGGTCGGCCGGCTTCACTCAGGCCGCCGGAACCGGCCCAACATCAGAACCAGGAACGGCTTGGCAGTTGTTCCCGGACGCGGCGCATCTTGCCGCCCGCGCTGAACTTAACGGTGGCGTGATGCGGCCTCAAGCGCAAAGGTCACATAACCTTCTCCTGCCTCCCCTGCCTCTCCTGTGCCCCAGAGCCTGCCCTGGCCTCGTGCTCCGTCTCTCATGGCGGCGGCGGCGGCACGAGCGATCCCCTGACGCAGGAAAGATCCCCTACAGCTCCAGCGACCGGCTCGCAATCTTCTCTCGCACTCGCGCCAGAAAGTCCTCCACGGGCACGATTTCCTGCTTTTTGCCGGCGCCCCGGACCCGGACCGCGAGCGTGCCGGCTTCGACCTCTCGTTTCCCGACGACCGCCATGTACGGCACTTTCAGCACCTCAGCGTCGCGGATCCGGTAATTGAGCGTCTCGTTACGATCGTCGAGGGACGTCCGGATTTCGGCCTCGCGAAATCGGCGATGGATGTCCCGGGCCGCGTCTGTCTCTTCGTGGGTAATCGGAACGAGCCGTACCTGTTCCGGGGCCAACCACACCGGGAAGGCTCCGGCAAAATGCTCGATCAGGCAACCCACGAACCGTTCGAGCGTCCCGAAGATGGCGCGGTGAATCATCACCGGGCGATGCGGTCGATTGTCGGATCCAGTGAACTCCAGCTCGAACCGTTCCGGTAGCTGATAATCGAGCTGGATGGTGGCCCCTTGCCACTCGCGACCAATGGCGTCTTCGAGCTTGATGTCGATTTTGGGACCGTAGAATGCGCCCCCGCCCTCGTCGAGCCCATACGTGATCCCGCGGCGATCGAGTGCGCGTTGGAGCGCTTGCTCCGCCACGTCCCAGGCGTCGTCCGACCCAATCTTCTCGGCCGGCCGGGTCGAGAGATCGAGCCGATAGGCGAAGCCAAACGTCCGGCGCAGCACCAAATCCACGAGATCGAGCATGTCGTAGATCTCGTCCTCGATCTGATCCTCGCGACAGAAGACGTGCGCGTCATCCATGGTGAGCATCCGTACGCGCAAGAGACCGTGCAGCGTGCCGGAGAGCTCGTTCCGGTAGACGTTGGCCACCTCGGCCAATCGGACGGGAAGATCCCGATACGACCGTTGGCGTGCCGCATAGATGAGGGTGTGCATGGGGCAATTCATGGGCTTCACGCGATAGCGCACGTTCTCCGCTTCGCCGCCCCCGGCGCCCATGCCGGGAAACTGATTGTCACCGTACAGCGGGAGGTGTCCCGACCGATAGAACAGTTCTTCCCGCGTAATGTGCGGCGTGAAGACCAAGTCGTAGTTCCGCCGCAGGAGCTCGTCCTCGATGAAGCGACGCAGCTCATGCTGCAGCGTGGCGCCGCGGGGGTGCCAGAGAACGAGCCCAGGTCCCACGTCTTCCTGGATACTAAACAGATCGAGCTGTTTGCCTAGCAAACGGTGATCGCGCTTTTCCGCCTCTTCCAGCCGGCGGAGGTACGCGTCGAGGTCGGCCTTGCGGAACCATGCGGTGCCGTAGATGCGCTGGAGCATCTGCCGGTTGGAATCCCCCCGCCAATAGGCGCCGGCCGCATGCAGCAGCTTGAAGTGTTTGATTCGTCCCGTGCTGGGAACGTGCGGTCCGCGGCACAGATCGACGAACGGGCCGTCCGTGTAGACCGAGATGACCTCGTCGTCGCCCAGCTCCTCGAGCCGTTCCAGTTTGAGCGGATCATCCTTGAACCGCTGCCGCGCGGTATCGCGGTCCACCTCTTCGCGTACGAAGGGGTCGTCGCGCCCCACTACTTCCCGCATCTTCTTTTCGATCGTGACCAGATCGTCCGGCGTAAACGGCCGCGGCACCTCGAAGTCGTAGTAGAATCCGTCCTGGATGGGCGGACCGAATCCGATGCTGGCATCCGGAAACAGCTCGCGCACGGCGGTGGCCAGAACGTGCGCGGCGGAATGGCGGAGCACCGGGAGGGCTGCTTCCTCACCTTCGGTCAGGACCTCGAGGCTGGTGTCCCCCCGAATCGGCCGATCCAGATCCCACACTTCGCCGTCGACGCGAGCGGCGACGGCCGCCCGGGCCAGACGAGGGCCAATGGCCTCGGCCACGGCACGAGGCGTCGTCCCAACGGGCACGTCCCGGGCCGACCCGTCGGGAAGCGTGAGCCGGATCTTCTTGGTCATGCGGCCGTCGTCGTTGGGCCAGCGAGGCTCAGCAGGGGCTCGGCAGCGCTCTGAAACAGGAAGAAGAGCACCACGCCCGCGATGACGATCGCCACGATCACCCCCGTGATGACGAGGACGCGGCGCCGGCGGGCCGGAGTGTGTGCGGTTTGCATGGTGACGTGGATAGAGCTTTGATTCGCGTATATCTATTATTCTTGTTAATTCTAGCACGGCCAGAGAGCCGATGCCACGGGAGGACTTCATTCGCATACGACCCTACCAGGACGATTGGCTGGGCGTCGCCTTCTCCGCCGCCGTTGGGCTCGGGGCCGGACTCTTTGCCGGGATCGTGGCCGGCGAGCTGTTCGGCAAGGTGAACTCCGAACGGGTGCGGGGGGCCATGGGCCGGCTCAAACGACGGCCGGCGAGCCTGCCGGAACCGCATGCGGTCGAGCGCGCCGTGCAGGACGCATTGCGGGAGTTGGCCACCACACGCCACCTGAACGTGCGGGTGCACGCCCTGGGCGACGGCCTCGTCGAGCTGACGGGCACGGCGCCAGACGCCGCGTCCCGTCGCGTCGCTGGGGACACCGCCCGTACGGTTGTTGGGGCCGAGGTGGTGGTCAACCGGATCCTCGTGGAAGGGAACGATATTCCGAACGCTCGGTGATCCCTCCTCCACGCTCCTAGACGATGGCAACGACGCAACTCGCCTCCCGGTACGATCCTTCGGCGATCGAAACCGACATCTACAATCGATGGCGGGATGCCGGTGTGCTGACGGCAGACGCCCACAGCGACGCCACGCCATATGTCATCGTCATCCCGCCCCCCAACGTCACGGCGGTCCTCCACATGGGCCACGGCCTGAACAACACGATTCAGGACGTCCTGATCCGTTTCGAGCGCATGCGGGGCCGCGAGGCCCTCTGGCTTCCGGGAACGGATCACGCCGGCATTGCGACACAAAACGTGGTGGAGCGGCTCGTCGCCGACGAGTTAGGGAAGCGCCGACAGGACCTCGGTCGGGAACAATTCGTGGAACGGATCTGGACGTTCGTGCACGAAACGGGGAATACAATTCTCAAACAGCTCGAGGCCATCGGGGCATCGTGCGATTGGGACCGCACGCGCTTCACCCTCGACGACGAATACTCACGAGCGGTGCTCAAGGTGTTCGTCGATCTGTATCACGATGGGCTGATTTACCGTGGACACCGCGTCATCCACTGGTGTCCCCGGTGTCTCACGGCACTGTCCGACGAAGAGGCGGAGTTTCGGGAGCGGGACGATCATCTGTTTCACATTCGCTATCCCGTCGTAACATCGGCCGGGGAACGGCGCGGCGGAGCGATCTCGCCGGGAGGGGGCGAGCCGCCGAACCGCCGACTCGTCGATTCCATCGTCGTGGCCACGACGCGCCCCGAAACGATGTTCGGGGATGTGGCCTTGGTGTTTCACCCGGACGATGAGCGCTATCGGGACCTCAGAGGTCAGACCATCCGGATCCCTCTCACCGACGTGGAGATTCCCATCGAGGTGAGCCCGCGAGTGGAGCGCGAGTTTGGGAGCGGCATGCTCAAGGTCACTCCCGCTCACGATCCCAACGACTTTGAGATCGCCGGCGAGCTCGAGGGCGACTACGAAATGCCCGTGGTGATCGATGCCGAGGGGCGGATGGGTCACGAACCCCGGGTCCCCGAAGAGTTACGTGGGCTCGATCGCTACGAAGCACGCGAGCGGGCGGTCGCCATGCTCGAGCAGGAAGAACTCCTGGCAAAGAAGGAGCCCTATCGCCACGCAGTACGCCACTGTTATCGCTGTCACACCGTGGTGGAGCCGCGACTGTCCGATCAGTGGTTCGTGCGGATGAAACCGCTCGCCACACCAGCCCTCGCCGCGTACCGGGACGGCCAGTTGACGTTCGTGCCCGAGCGATGGGGTGCGGTCTACGAGAACTGGCTCACGGAGATTCGAGATTGGAACATCTCCCGGCAGCTCTGGTGGGGTCACCGCATACCCGCGTGGTACTGCGACGCCCCGTCGTGCGGACATATCACCGTTGCCCTCGACCCCCCAGCCGCCTGTGAGCGATGCGGCGGGTCGGTTCGGCAGGACGAGGATGTGCTGGACACGTGGTTTTCGTCGTGGCTCTGGCCCTTCGCCACCATGGGGTGGCCGAACGCCACCGACGACCTCGCCAAATTCTATCCAGGACACACCCTCGTCACCGCCGCCGAGATCATCTTCTTCTGGGTAGCCCGGATGGTGATGGCGGGCTTCTACTTTATGGGCGAGCGCCCCTTCAGCACCGTGTACATTCACGGGACCGTACGCGACACGCTGCACCGGAAGATGTCCAAGTCCCTGGGGAACGGGATCGACCCGTTGGAAGTGGTCAGCCGGTACGGCGCGGACGCGCTGCGGTTCACGGTGGTGGCAGGAGCGCCCGTGGGCACCGATGTCATTCTCGATCCCAACGATCTCGAGACGACCTTCGCCCCTGGACGCAACTTCGCCAACAAGGTGTGGAACGTTGGTCGCTTCATCCTGAGCAATCTCGACGGTCCCGTCGTGGCCCCGGATCGGTGGGACCCGGCCCACTTCGAGCTGGCCGATCGCTGGATCCTCTCGCGGGTCCAGCGCGTGATCGTGGACACCACGGAGGCGCTCGAGCGATTTCGCCTCAACGACGCCGCCAACGCCATCTACCATTTCCTGTGGGACGATCTCGCCGACTGGTACGTCGAACAGGTGAAGCCGCGTCTCTACGGCGACGCTCGCGGGGGTGAAGTGGCGCGCGCAATTCTGCGCAACGTGTTCGAGACCGCATTGCGACTGCTCCACCCAATCATGCCGTTCATCACGGAGGAGCTCTGGCAATATCTCCCGCAGGCACGCGAACCCCTGCTCGCCAAGGCGGCGTGGCCCCGGCCCAAGGCGCCGTTGGTGGACGACGAAGCCGAAGACCGCTTCGGCCGCGTGCAGGCGCTCGTCGCCGCCGTCCGTTCCGTGCGCGCGGAGTACAACGTGCCACCGGGCACCGAAATCGCCGCCGTCGTCCAGCCATCGAGCACGGACGCGCTGGAAGCGTTCAACGCCGAGCAACGCACGATCGAGCGCCTGGCCAAGCTGAAACATCTCACGATGGACGGCGCGGGAGAGGGTGCCGGTGCGCACCAGGTCTTGCCCGATGGTTCGGCCGTCTTCGTGCCACTCGGCAATGCGATCGACGTGCAGAAAGAGTGTGCGCGTCTGCGGACCGAAACGGCGCGATTGGACGGGCAACTGAGAGGCGTCCGGCAGAAACTCCAAAACGAGCAATTCGTGAACCGCGCCCCGGCCGACGTGGTCCAGCGCGAGCGGGAGAAGGAGCAATCGTGGCGCGAGCAGCGCGAGACGCTTACCGCCAAGCTGCACGCGCTGGGCTGCTGACCGCGCTGCTCAGCGGCTGCGCCCAGGTCCAGGAGCCTCCCGGCGGTCCGCCCGACTTCACCCCTCCCACACTGGTGAGTGTGCGCCCGGACTCGGGGGCAGTGCTCCCGCGATTCAACGACGCGGCCGAGTTTCAGTTCGACGAGGTCGTGACCGAACCCACCGGGCAGACCGCCTCCCGCCTGTTCTTGCTCTCCCCCCGCCCGCGGGAGCTGGACGTGGACTGGAAACGGACGCGGCTTACCGTGAAACCGAGCGGGGGCTGGCGGCAGGGCGTGGTGTATCGATTGACGCTGCTCCCGCAGGTGACGGATCTCAGGAGCAATCGGCTCGAGACGGGACGCGTGATCGTGTTTTCGATCGGCCGACCCATTCCGGAAACCAGCATTGCAGGACGCGTCGTGGACTGGGAAGCGGGGCGGACCGCCCGTGCGGCCTTGGTGGAAGCGGTCGCCGTCCCCGATTCGACCGTGTACTTCACTCAAACCGATTCCACCGGGCAGTTCGATCTCACAGCCATCCCACCCGGGATCTACACACTCTATGGCACGATCGATGGCAACAACAATCAGGTGCGCGATCGGGGTGAGGCGTTCGACTCCATGACCGTAGCCCTCGATTCGATGCTCGGTCAGGTCTTCTGGGCATTTCGCCAGGACACGCTGGGACCGCAGATCCAGGCCGCCACCAGGGCGGACAGTCAGACCATCGCGATCGAGTTCACCCAGGCCCTCGCGCCGGGACCGGTGGACACGGCGGCGATCCAGGTCTTCGCTCTCCCGGATAGCAGCCCGGTAGGCGTCCAAACGGTGTGGACCCAGGCGCAGTACGACTCGGTGCGGGCTGCCGAGCGCGACCGAGCACGCGCGGCCGTGGATTCGGCCCGAGCGGACTCCGCCGCGGCTGATTCCGTGGCCGCGCCACGGCCGCCGGTGCAAGCTCCTCCGGCGGCCGCCCCGGACACCACACCCGCGGCGCAGCTCGTGGCGCAACGGCCGCCGTTGATCAGCCGGATCTTTCTCAGGCTCACCGCACCCGTCCGTCCCGGGGACCGGTTCCTGATCACGAGCCGTCTCGCCAACGTCCTGGGCGCGGTGGCCGACTCCCGCTCGGTGCTGGTCATTCCGGGAGGCGGCCGATGACCGATCGCCGCCGCGCGCTCCCCGCCGTCAACACCCTGCTGGCCGAGGCGGAACGAGCGGGACTGACCGCGCAGACCCCGCGGGGCCTGGTGGTGGATGCGATCCGGGAGGTCCTGCAGGAAGCGAGACGCGGTGGCGGGACCCTTTCGCATGAGTCGTGGCTGCCGGCGATCGAGCGTCGAGTCGTGGCGCGCACTCGGCTGTCCCTGCGTCGCGTCGTCAACGCCACAGGCGTGGTGCTCCATACCAACCTCGGACGCGCTCCGCTGGCGGAGGCGGCTCAACGCGCTATGGAGGGGGCATTCGGCTACACAACGCTCGAACTGAACCGCGAGACCGGCGAGCGTGGATCACGCCAGGACCATGTGCGCGCCCTACTGCGAGAGTTGACCGGCGCTGACGACGCATTGGTGGTGGGAAACGCCGCGGCGGCGTTGTTCTTGTTGCTGGCGGCGGTGGCGGCTGGCGGCGAAACGGTGGTGTCGCGCGGTGAATTGGTCGAGATCGGCGGCGCGTTCCGCATTCCCGAGATTCTCGCAAAGAGCGGTAGCATCCTGGTGGAGGTCGGGACCACGAATCGCACCCGGCTCCGCGACTACGCCCTCGCGGTGAGTCCGCGCACCCGCCTCTTCCTGAAAGTGCATCGGTCCAACTTCGAGATCACGGGCTTCGTGGCGGAGACCGCGATCGCAGACCTGGTCGCGCTTGGGCGGGACCGCGCCATTCCGGCCGCCCACGATGTGGGGAGCGGCCTGCTCGTTTCCCTCGAGCGGTTTGGGCTCTCCGGAGAGCCACTCGTTTCGCAGAGCGTTGCGGCGGGAGCCACGGTCGTCTTTTCGGGAGACAAGCTGCTAGGCGGCCCGCAAGCCGGAATACTCGTGGGGCCGTCGACCGTCGTTCAACAGGCGGCGCGCCACCCCCTGACCCGAGCGCTTCGGCCTGACAAGACCGTCCTGGCGGCCCTCGAAGCCACCCTCATGCTCTACCGCGATCCCGAAGACGCGGTGCGGGCCATCCCGACGCTGGCCATGCTCACCGCCTCACCGGCAAGCCTCAAGCGGCGGGCGCGACGCCTCGCACGTCGCATTCCGGGAGCCACGACGATGCCCGGACTGTCGTCGGTGGGAGGTGGGGCATTCCCCGGCGTGGACCTGCCGACGACACTCGTCGGGATCGAGCCGGCGTCGTGTGACCAATTCCTGCGGCAGCTGCGGGCCAACGATCCGCCGGTGATCGCTCGGACCGCGGAGGGATGCGTGGTGTTTGACGTGCGCACCGTGGCCGACGCGGAGCTTGCCATCGTGGGGGACGCCGCGCGCGCCATTGTTGCGTCGGGATTGTGAACGGAGGGAAACGGATCCAAATTGCCAGCTGACAGATTCCCACCGACGCCGTCACGAGCCACAGGGGGAAGGGCGACGCAGGGAGGACCAATGCACGTGGCCGTCCTCGCCTCGGGTTCCGGCACCAATCTCCAGGCGCTGTTGGATCACTGTCGTACAGGAGCCGCCGCACAGGTCACGCTCGTGGTCAGCAATACAACATCCGCGCGAGCCCTCGAGCGCGCCCACGCCGCCGGCGTTGCCACCCATGTGCTCATGGACCACCGCGATGGGCGAGAGCTCACGGAGACGCTCGCCGCCCATCGGACCGACCTGGTGGTCCTCGCTGGCTACCTGAAGCTGGTGCCGCCCGCAACCGTGGATGCATACGCCGGCCGCATGATCAATCTGCACCCGGCGCTGCTGCCTGCCTTCGGCGGAAAGGGAATGTACGGATCAAACGTGCACCGAGCCGTGCTGGACTCGGGAGCGACGATCACGGGAGTGTCGATACACCTGGTGACGCATGAATACGACCGGGGGCCGGTGATTGCACAGTGGCCTGTGCCCGTCGCGGCGGACGACACGCCGGACGCGCTGGCGGCACGGATCCGTCACGTAGAACACGCACTGCTCCCGGCCGTGGTCTTGGCCGCCGCTCGGGCGGGACGGGTCGTGCGCCTGGTCCCCAAGGGGAACGTATTCACACTGACGGCAGACGCCGAGGCAATCCCGGAGCTGCTATTGCCAACTGCGCTTCCCGCCCAGTCACCACGGTAATGGGCAACGAAGGCGAGCACTCATCACCGAGCCCACGACACCTAACACCTAACACTCATACACATGCCCCGAGCACTCATTTCGGTATCTGACAAACGAGGCATCGTCGAGTTCGCAGACGGGTTGGTTCAGCTCGGCTGGGACATCATCTCGACCGGCGGGACCGCGGAGATCCTCGCACAAGACGGCGTACCGGTGGTCCATATCGAAACGGTGACCGGTTTCCCTGAAATCATGGACGGACGGGTCAAGACGCTCCACCCAGCCATCCACGCCGGCCTCCTGGCTCGGCGGGACGACCCAACGCATCGCCGGGCGCTCGAGGAGCACGGGTTCGGACCGATCGACCTCGTGGCGGTGAACCTGTACCCCTTTCGTGAGACCATTCAAAAACCGAAGGTCACGTTCGCGGATGCGCTCGAGCAGATCGACATCGGCGGGCCCACCATGTTGCGGAGTGCCGCCAAGAACCATCAGTCCGTGGTGGCCATCGTGGATCCCGCCGACTATCGACGCGTGCTCACGGCCTACCGGGACGGCGGTCCGTCCCCCGAATTTCGGCGACAGCTTGCGGCGAAGGTCTTTACCCACACCGCGGCCTACGACGCCACGATCGCACAGTATCTGATTCAGAGTGACGAGGCATTGCCTCCCATGATGACTCTGGTGCTCGAGCGTGTACAAGCGCTCCGCTATGGGGAGAATCCATTCCAGCGGGCGGCGCTCTACTCCACGCGGGAAGGACGGGGCGTCGAAGCGTTGATGCAGCTCAACGGGAAGGAATTGTCGTTCAACAATCTGCTCGACATCGAAGGTGCCACGGCTGCCATCACGCCGTGGCCTGACCGCCCGGCCTGCGCCATCATCAAGCACACGACACCGTGCGGGATCGCCCTTGGTGCAGGGCCCGAAGACGCCTACCGCAAGGCGTTGCGCACCGATCCCGTTTCAGCGTTCGGATCCGTGGTCGCGTTCAATACGGTCGTGGACGCCGCCACGGCCGAGGCGATGCGTGAGCTCTTCGTCGAAGCGGTCGTCGCACCCCGGTTTCACGACGATGCCCTCCAAATTTTTCGCCAAAAGAAGAACCTGCGGGTGATCGAGATGCCGCTTCCGGACACGCGTCCGGCGTTCGACTACAAGCGCATCCGCGGTGGGCTCCTCGTGCAAGATCGCTTCGCGTTCTCCGCGGACGAGCCGTACTGGCAAGTGGCGACCTCCCGCCAGCCCACAGACCCGGAGTGGCGCGATCTTCGATTCGCGTGGGCAGCGGTGGCCAGCGTCAAATCGAACGCCATCGTGTTAGCGGCCGAAGAGCGGGCGATTGGCATCGGAGCTGGGCAGATGAGCCGGGTCGACGCCGTGTTTCTCGCGGTGCACAAAGCCCGGGAGGCCGGTCACAACACCGAAGGAACTGTCCTCGCGTCCGACGCCTTCTTCCCCTTCCCCGACGGCATCGAGCAGGCGGCCGACGCCGGGATCACGGCAGTGATTCAACCGGGGGGCTCGAAGCGGGACGACGAAGTGATCGCGGCAGCAAACAGCCGTGGCATGGCGATGGTGCTGACGAGTCGGCGGCAGTTTCGGCACTAGAGAGGCAGGGGTTGGGGATCAGGGACTAGAAATTGGGATCGGTCAGAGCTTGTGTTCAGCACCGGCGGTCCGACCCAACGGCCGCCGATGGCACGACCTTCGTTGGCGAAGCCCCGCGCGACTCGTCTTTCCCAATCCCTTACCCCGAACCCCTATCTCCCCACCTGTGCTCCTACAAACAAGTTGCGGCCGGGCGCGGGCTCAAAATACCGGCCCCCAAACGCATTGACGACGATGGATCCGGCATACCGCTCGTCAAAGAGGTTGAGCACGCCCAGATACGGGGCCACACGCCACCCGGCGATTCGGCCATCCCATCCCACTCGGACATCCGCGGTCCACCAAGCGGCGTTCTCCGCAGTATTCTCGTCGTCCACCGCATAAGCTGCCGTGTGCGTGTAGTCCGTCGCCGCCCAGAGACCCACGGGGGCTGCGTACCTCAGGGACACGTACAAGTGGTGCGGTGGCACGCCCGGAATGTCGTTGCCATCGAACGTGCCATCTTCAGTCGTGAAGTCGGTGAATTGATACTCTGCGAAGGTGTAGGCACCCACGAGACGCAGGGCACGGTGAGGCCTGAGCGTGGTTCCGATTTCGACACCCGCGTGTCGGGAGGCGCCCACATTGCGGAAGAACTGCCGCCCCGGCTCGCTCGGCACCTCGAACGGGATGAGCCCGTCTTGGACGTCAGCGTAGAACGCAGCCAGGTTGTAGGTCACGATACCGGCCTCACCCCGCACGCCCGCCTCGACGTTGACCGTGCGTTGTGGACCGAGCTGGGGGTTGAGCCCTCCGCCCCCTTCTGGACGGTTGACGAGCTCGGTGGTCGTGGGTGTCTCGAAAGCGCTCGCCACACCCAGGTAGGGCACGAGCGTTGGATGGACATCGACCGTGATCCCCCCAGACCACGACACCGCATCCATCACCTCGTCACCTGAGGCATCACCGTCGCTGAGGAAGCGGTCGTCGAGGTCAAACGCGATCCGATCGTACCGGATCCCACTCGTCAGGGTGACGCGATCGCCCAGCGCAATCCGAGCTTGCACGAACGGTCCCAACTCGAACACGCGCTCGAACTGGTTCAGGGTGACCGCGTCCCGGTCCGGGGTGAAGTTGAGGCGGTCGTCCCGCTGCCATTGGGCATCCACACCGACGGTGAGCGTGTGGGTGTGGCCACCGGCTCGGAACGGAAGCTGGGCGCTGCCACGAACCCCATACGCCCATCGGTCCAGATCGATGAACGCGAACGAGAGAGGATTCTCGAGGTCCCGTCGGAGACCGTAGATGGCAACGTCGACGGCCCCCCCACCCCCCGTCGCGTGGCTCACCGAGACACCGCCGAGGGTCTGTGTGACTGCCTTCCCCGCATCGGCGTTCACGTTCCGGGGATCGGCGAGCGTGACGGAGGAATCGAATTGGGCAGCGGTCAACGCCCCGGGGCTCTGCGCCGTGGGCATGTCCGTGATGTACGCCAGCGCGGCGACGCGAGTGCGTTGCCCCACCGGCTGGAGGACGCGGGCTTGAAAGTGTCGCACGTCGGCCCGGCTGTGCATCCGGTGACCATCCACGGTGGTGCGAGAGACGGCGGCGTACAGGGCACCGGGCCCCAGCGGCGTCGCAGCCGCGGCAGACCATTTCAACAGATCGAACGCGCCCGCGGTTACGCGAACCGCGGGAGTCACTCGCCCCGGTATGGCGAGGTCCGACGAAAGACTGATCACGCCACCGGACGCGTTTCCGTGCAGACTGGACGACGGCCCCTTGAGGATCTCGATTTGTCCCACTTGCGAGAGGTCGATGTTCGTGAGTTGGCCCTGTCCGTCGGGCAGTGTTTGGGGGATACCGTCGAGCAAGATCTTGATCCCGCGAACGCCGAACGCAGAGCGGGCGCCGAAACCCCGGATGGACACGCGCTGATCGAGAGCATAGTTGTACCGATTGGCTACGAGGACGCCGGGTACCGTCACTAGTGCTTCGTCCAGGCCCAACGTCGCACGACCGCGACGCAACTCATCGCCGTCCACCGTGGCCACCGCGTAGGGAACGGTTCGAAGCGGAGCCTCCGAGCGGACGGCGGAAACCGTGATGGGCCGGAGGGACGCACGCGGGAGCGTATCGCTCGGGATTGAATCGGCCTGAGCACGGACGACGCCAGAAGCGACGACACTGAAGACAACGAGGAACACGATCTCCCGCATGGCCCGATACCTTAACCCGGCCTCATCCCAGCGGCAATCGTTCCCATCCACCCGTCTTGCCATTCGTCGCTAACAACTCCCGTGGCGGTGTTCCACGGGACGGCAATCGAAACCTCCGTTGGCCCAGTGGCCGGCGCCAAGCCGCTCGGCCTCGGACTGCGCATCGCGGAGACGACGCTCGTAGCGGACGTTGGGTGGGATGATGAAGACCACGGCCCACCCACGACGGACCATGGCTTCGTTGATCATGGTGTTTCCGTCCCACAGATAGGCGAGTGTGCGTCCAAAATCATCGATACGTTGCTGTGCATACTCCAGTTGCACCGTCTCGCCCGGCAGGAGCATCGCCTCGAGCTCCACCCGAGACCGCTCGCCAAACGGAGCCTGATCGAGCTCAGGCGTGTCGATGCCGACGAGCCGGATCCGAATACCTTGCGTGCACGTGATGGTGTCGCCGTCCGCAATCCGCTCTACCGTGCACGCGGCGTCGAACGTGAGCCCCTCTTCACTTGGGCACGCTACCAGCGCCGCAACCAACACGAGCACACCCGCTGTCCTCGCATGCTGCATTCTGGAACCTTTCTTATCCCTCCCCCCAAGGCTCGACGAACTCTTCCACCGGCACGCCGAGCGCGTCCGCGATCCGCGTGATGTAGTTGAAGTAGGCAATCACTTGGGTGGCGTCGTGGATCGCGACGTCAGTGAACCCGTGGTCGCGGAGGCGCTGGAGATCGTTGGGAGACATCTCTTGCTGCTGGTGCGTCAGCCTCGCCGCGAACTCACACAACGCGCGATCCGGGGTCGCCAATTGGGCGGACCGCCAGTCCCGGGCAACGGCGTGGACGAAGGTGTCGGCGTCCGCCTCGGTCTCGAACATCTTCGCGGTCGCGACCTCGGCCCGGAGGTCGTGGGCATGCGCCTGTGTTCAGTAATGACAGTCGAGTTCCGCAGAAACCACGGTGGCCAAGAGCTCTCGTTGGACCCGGCTCAGGGGTGACGGTCCGAACATGATGGCGATGTACTGCTCCATGCTCGCTTTCATGACCCGGGGATTGAGACTCATGATCTGGACGATGTTCCATACCCGCCCGGCCCGGCGCATCGCCTTGTCGAACTCGGCCTTGAGTAGACCCTTGGCCTCGCCGACCGGAACCTGGTCGATCCATGGCTTGGTTTGTTCGCTCCCAGTCACACCAGCACTCTCCCGTAGTAGACGCGAGTATCATACTCGATCCGGATCATTCCACGCTCATGATGTTGGTCGAACACCCTGTTCAAATCCTCGAGCATCGGCTTGCGGTCTTGGTGGTCTGGGCCTGGAACATAGGAACTCGAACAGACTCGCGCCCGCAGGCCGGCCCGATCCAAGACCTGGACGTAGTCGAACGAGGTCTCGCCGTATCCGGCGTCACCAAACAGCGTCCGGAGACCCGGAGCGATATCGTAGCGGTGCCGCACCGTCTCGTAGTCCACACTCCACCGCTCGATGAAATGCTCGTACGCCTCGAGAAATGCGGTACCGCCGAGCCGACGCTCGTTCCACAAGATGACGACCCACCCCGGCGGCCGGAGGATCCTCGAAAACTCACGCGCTGTCGCCGGCGCGTCGAACCAGTGGAAGGCCTGGCCAACGACGACCACATCAGCCACGGCTGCCGCAAGCGTGGTAGCTTCCGCGCGGCCGTCGATGCTGCGGAAGCCGGGGTACCCGCGCAACCTGTCCTCGGCGGTGCGGCGCATGGCGACGTTCGGCTCCACCGCGTACACCGTATTGCCGTGGCGTAAAAAGAGCTCGCTGAGGATACCGGTTCCCGAACCCACGTCGACAACCACGTTGCATGGTTCAAAGCCCATCTCCTCCGCCATGAGCGTCATGACCTCGGGCGGATAGGTCGGGCGGGCCAGGGCGTAATCCCGGGCGCGGTCGGTGAAGCGGGCGGTGTCGTCGGGCATAGGATAACGGGCGAAGGCTGTGCTCCTTATCCGGCCCACGTGGCGGGCCGGCGCAAGTGACCGGGGTCGGTGTGGTGCCAGCAGCGGCCATGTTTCTCGTGGCAGAGCCGGCGCCTGGGCGTCGTGCGTATGAAGCCGCTATGTTGTCCCGATCGGTCGCGTAGATCTGACCTCAGGTGGCGAGCGATCGCAGGACCTGATGGTGCAAAGGAGGACACCCAACGTGCACGCAAGCCCCTTTGGCAAGAGACTGAAGGTCCTGGGACTCTGCAACCAGGTGCGGAAAGAACGGAAAAAGAACGTTCTCGCCCAATGCTCCGACATCCTCCGACTCAGACTAGGCAAGGGAAAGCTCGGCGCCTATGAATACTACAAGTACAGGCTGTACGACGACGAACTGCATCATCCCGCGAGCAAGCGGACCTTTGCTGGATTCCGCAAAGAGCACGCACTCGATGCGCGACTGAACCACCGCTCATGGCATGGCATGACGACGGACAAGCTGATTCAATACTCGATTTTCAAGGGGTTGGGGATTCCGATCCCCAAGATTTACGCGGTGTACCATCCGAGTCGTCGTTACTTCGGCCAGGCTCCTTCCATCCGTGATCCTGAGGCCCTACGCGAGTTCTTGCGGCGGGACATCGCCTATCCGTTCTTTTCCAAGCCGGCCCACGGTTCGTTCGGGGACCGCGCCGCCGCCGTGCGCTCGTATCATCAGGCGACGGACCGGCTCGAGTTGCTTTCGGGCGACGAGATGGCGCTCTCGGACTACGTCGCCGAATGTCACCCGCGCGAAGGCGCCTACCCCTGGCAAAGTGGTTATCTCTTCCAGGAGTATCTCTCCCCGCACCCGGAGATCCTACCCGTCTGCGGGCCACGCTTGTCCAGCGTGCGCATGATCATCTTGCTGTCTGACGCTGGACCGCGCGTTTTTCGAGCGATCTGGAAGATTGCTACCGGGAAGAACGTGGTCGATAACTTCCAGCACGGTGCCAAGGGCAATCTCTTGGCAACGCTCGACGCAGAGACCGGCGCCGTCGGCCGGGTGATCCGGGGCCTCGGTCCCGAACAGGAGGTGGTTCGGGCCAACCCAGATACCGGCAAACCGTTCCAAGGTTTCCGGATCCCACAGTGGCCACTCCTCGTCGATATCTGTCTCACGGCGGCCACCAGCTTCCCCGGACTACGGCTGCAGCATTGGGACATCGCCATCAGTGCACGCGGTCCGGTCGTCTTGGAGGTCAACATCGGAGGAGATCTCGACCTCCCGCAGCTGGCCAGTGGCACCGGATTTCTCGATGCCGAGTTCGAGGCGTTCCTCTCCGACTTACAGCGCACTTACCCCACCTCTTACTGAGGCGGCGGCCGTGGCCTGCTCTTTCGATGCCGGGTTTTCAGTCCGGCTCTTCCCCCATGGGCATTTCTCGGAGACCCTGCCGGAGAGCTGGATGGAGCCTGAGGAGATACCACCCCATGGCGATGGCGGCAGCGACGCTGCCCAGTCCCAATTCCCACCATGCCGAGGGTCCCAGCAGTGGCGCGGCGAAGAGGAGGCCGGCCGCGTACACGTGCGCAGCCACGAATATCAGCGCGACGAGAATGAGATAACGGGCGACAGGGTGCAGCTCCGCCTCGACGACGAGCCATGATACCAGCATGCCGAGGCCCAGAAAGGCGAGCACGTGGAGCATGTTGTAGGCGAGTACGGGGCCTGGGGCGATTTGGAGGGCGGCGGGATCATCCAGGCCGTAGAAGATGGCCGAGCCAAACAGCGCGGCGGTGTGAAAGACGGAGCGGCCAGCCAGGACATTGAGCCCCGCCATGACCACGACGACCACCATGTAGCCGAGGAGCCCGGCGAAAAGGCCACCACGCAGCAGCGTGCGCCATTCGTCGCGTGTCATGGACCCGTCCTATGGAATCCGGGGCAGTGGCACGCTACGCCTGCCCCACTCCCATCGAGATGAGGCAAATGTGAATGTTCGTTCAGACACAGGAAGGGCGGCGCGGGCAACCCCGGCGCCCTTCTGCCGCCCCTGCCGTGCCCATCACTAGAAGTTGTACTCGATCCCAGCCGTCCATGAAACGTTGGTCCGCAACCCGCCGTTGTTGAGCGGCCACAGCGAGTTCGCAATCAACGCGAGCCCGGCCGGCGTCACGAACTTGAAACCGATCGACCCGTTGAGGATGTCGTCCCGCCGGTTGGGAATCGTGGTCAGCTCGAGGGGTCGGAGGAACGGCTCCTCCAGCAGGACGTCGCCCGGCACGGTGAGTTTGTTGGACCCCACCTGCAGCTCAGACACGAAATCGACCGCCAGGGTGGCCCATGGCGCCAAGACGTGATCGAACCCCACGGTGGCGAGGAAGGCGTCGTTCTGAAGTTCGCCGCTTCGATATAGATACCCCAGGTTGATGTGGGGTGAGAAACTCGCGAACTGTGCGGACACAACACCCAATCCACGGATCGACGTTTCACCCGAGCCCAGGAGATCTGCCTCGTCGCCGGTGGCAAAGCGTGCATCGGCCAGGATCGAGAATCGGGCGTTTTGGGATTCACTGACACCGATCTTGAGCCGGGCGGCGATATCGCCCAGTCCCGTGGCCGAACCCTGGGCTCTCGCTTCCGCAATGAGTTGGGGACTCGTTTCCGAGCCACCGAAGAAGTGGGCGGCCGTTGGGCCGCCGAAGGGGAAGATCTCGGCGCGGCTGAAGCCGTCGAGCGACGTGGACACGAGGGGAATCGCGACGCCGATATCGATTCGGTCGGTGAGGCCGTAGGTCAAGACGAAGAGCGTCGTGATCACGTCGATGTTCAGATCGAGGTTGAGCGCAATGAAATCGTTCTCGAGCGTCGGGATGCCCTGGGGCGCGCAATCCTCGCCGATCGCGAGGTCGCACGCATCGGAGTCCACATTCACGTGGGCAAAATTGAGCCGGATGTTGTCGAGACTCACGCCCCGCAGCGATTTGAAGTTGAACACGTTGACGGATGCCCCCACTAGCACTCGTCCACGCCCGAGCGTCTGCGCCCGCTCCGCGAAGATGGGGCCCGGCGAGGTGGAGGTCGGGACCGGTACGCCACCCTCGAAGCGAAACGTGAGACCACTACTGGTCGCACTGATGGGAATGTTGGAGACGTTGGAGCTGATGGCATTCGTCAAAAATGCGATCAGCGTTCCGTTGCTCTCGACCGCCGAAGGAATGAAGTGATCCGCGTGGATCGAAACCGTCTGCTCTGGAGATCCGGCCGTCCCCGCTAAGAACAGTGGATCGTCACCGGGCCCGAAGATGAACAGCTCGGCAATCTTGTCGCGCAGCCCCTGTGCCGACGCAGCCTGAGGGGCGACGATGCCCAGCAACAGCACGGCAAACACCCAGCGCACCATGGATCCTCCCTCGTGTTCTCTATTGGACGTCCGGTCGTTGGAAACCGGAACGCCTGGATTCGACGAGCGTTGCTACCGCGCTCCCACTCCGGTGATATACCAGCCTTGCGCACCGCGCGCGAGCGTGACGGCAAAGTCGTTCGTTTGATCCTGCTGTCCGCCGTCACGGAATTCGTACCGCAGCCTCACATTCGCGCGGGCCGAATCGCCGGACGGTTGCAAGTCGAGCACCGTCATGGAGACGGTCAGCTCTTCCACACTTCCGAAAAACGTGCGGAATCCTTGTTCCTGCTGGCTGGACATGCCGGGAAAGAGGCGCTTCAGGGACGCGAGATCCCGACCCTGGATTGCCTGGGCGTACCCCTGCAGCACGGTGCGGATTTCCGGCGAGGGGTCGGGTGGCGGCGACGGTCCGGCGTCGCCGACCGCCGCCGGCGCCTCCACGGTGATTCGCGCCGAGGCCTCGACGGATCCGCTCCGCGCGCTGATCGTCACCGACCCCGGCGTCACTCCGGTCACGACCCCATTCGACGCGACGCGGGCGATGGCCCCGTTGTCGGTGGCCCACGTGACGCCGCGCCCCTGCATAGGGTTGCCACCGGCGTCTCTCGGCGTCGCTCGCAGCTGGACCGTCCCGCCCACCGGAATAGAGGAACGGGTTGGCGAGACCACCATGGAGGCGACTTCAGCGGGAGCCACGGTCACCGTGGTGGTTCCCGACCGCCCGGCCGCCGTGGCCGAGATCCGGGCCGATCCCTCACCCCGGGCAACCACCAGTCCCTGGGCCGTGACCACCGCCACGCCGTTGTCACTGGATTCCCAGGTGACCCCCTGCCGTATCGTATTGCCGTTTTGGTCCCGCACGATCGCGGACAGCTGGGCGGTTTCCCCGAGGGCGAGGCTGGCTGATGAGGGGTTGACGCGAACGGATGTCACGCGTGGGCGCGGCGGTGTGGGCGACGTCGCCTGGGCCTGCCGAGTCCGCACCGTGATGAAGGTGGATGCGGTGATGTCCGCGGTCCGCGCCACGATCTCTGCTTCACCGGTCGTGATCGCCGACACGAGGCCGCGAGAAGACACGCGAGCTACCGAGGCATCCATGGACTCCCAGGTAACGGTGGCTGACGGCATCTGGGACCCTTGTGTATCGAGCACGTTGGCGGAGAGCCGAACGGTGTCCCCCACGATGAGCGACGCCGATGCCGGCAGCACTTCCACGGCCGCGACCGTGGGAACCGCAATCGGTGGCGGCGTCCGAATCGTGTCGGTCGCAGTGGGCGACGCCGGCTCCGCGGGAGCGTCGGCACGCCACGGGGCCCAGAGCACGAGCACCACGGCCGCCGCGGCCGCTGGGGGAAGGGCCCAAAGAAGCTTGCGGCTGTTCCCCGGTTGGAGTCCCGGAATTGGCGTGACGTCCGCCGGTGGCGTCGCCGACTCCTGCCGCGCGTCCCGCGCCCGCGTCGCCAACGCGATACTGTCCGACAGGCGATCTCGCGGCACGGGGCTCGGCGGTGTCTGAAACTTGTCGACGAGCCGTTGCGCGTCCGCGCTCTTGGCCAGGGTCAGGATCTGGGTGCGGACTTTGTCGCTCTCCGCCGGCGGGACCGGGCCGAGGGACGAGACCATTTCCTCCAGGGACTGCCACCGGTCCTCCTTACCCTTCGCCATCATTCGCATGACCGCGTTGACCATGCCCGGCGGACATTCCGGCACGGCGGCTGTGACCGGCGGCGGGGGCGTGTTGCAGTGCTTGTACATGATCGCCATTGCCGACTTGCCTGCGAACGGCTTTTGACCCGTCAACATCTCGTACGCTACGCACCCCAACGAGTACTGGTCTGAGTGGCCCGAGACCGCCAGGCCGGTGCACTGCTCGGGACTCATATACGCCGGCGTCCCCACCGTGCCGCCGGTCTGGGTCAGGCCTTGAGCCTCTGCCACCTTGGCAATGCCGAAGTCCGTCACCACCGCCCACCCCTCTTCGTCCAGCATGATGTTCCCTGGCTTGATGTCTCGGTGGACGACGCCATGCCGGTGCGCATACCCCAGCGCGTTGCCGACCTGGCCGAGTATGGTGTGGACCATGGGGATGGGAAGCGGACCGATCTCGGCGATGACCGATTCGAGCGTGCGGCCCTTCACGTACTTCATCACGAAGAAGAGCAGGTCTTCGCTCTCCTTGACGGCATAAATGGGGATGATGTTGGGATGGCTCAGGGACGCGGCGGTGCGGGCCTCACGTTTGAACCGCTCAGGAATGCCTTCGCCCATCCACAGCACCGTGGGGGAGATGACCTTGATGGCCACCTTGCGATCCAGAGCCAGATCGTGCGCGAGGTACACCACCGCCATGCCGCCCCGCCCCAACTCTCCCAGGATCTCATACTCACCCAGTGTGGCCGAGCGCAGCGTCTCGAGTAGCGCAGCCGAGGTCCGGGTGGCGGAGACGTCGCCGATCGGAACGCGCGTCGTGGGGTCCGATGCCATACGTCCGGGAAGCTGCGCCCCACAGTACACGCAAAAGGCCGCATCGACCGGGTTGTCCCGACCGCAGGTGTTACAAGGAGGCACGGCGGGTGATCCTCGAGCCGCAGCGGGCGCGGCGACGACGGAGCGTGGGTGACGAGACCATGCCCTAGTATTTGGACTGCATGTAGGTGATGCCCCGAGACACGGTGGCCCGCCACGCGGCTTCGACATCAGATCCGAATTCCGGGTCGTAGACCGCCACCGTCTCCATGAGACTGTCCACAAACGCGCGGTATAGCTCCGGCGAGACATCGAGCCCGTTCCGGCTGTGCCGCTCCGCGAGGCGGGTCAGGAGGTTGGGTTCCTCCTTTTCCTGTCCCGGGAAGATCAGTAGCAGCCCAATGGCATGCCGCAGCAGCTTGTGCTGCCGCTCGAAGTCCGTGTTGGCGAACTTCTCCACGGCCGGCGGGCAGTTCCGGAAAAAGGTCTGGTAGAAGGTCTCGAAGAAGGCCTCCTGTCCGAGGCAGCGCTCGTAGCTCGCCTTGGCCGACTCCATGGTGGTCCGGCTGATCGCGGTCTGGGAATGGGGATCATTCATGTCGCCAACCTCTAAAATGCAGCACACGGCCCAGGACGCAAACGGATCAAGCCCCGGAAGCCAAATCTCTGATGGTTGACCCAACCGCAAGCGTCTCTTTACGTTACCAGTAATCGGGGAGGGCTAGACCTAACTGGTAAGGCAGCGGTCTTGAAAACCGCCGGGCTTAAGGCCCTTGTGGGTTCGAGTCCCACGCCCTCCGTCGCCTGCTTCAGCCCTCCAGTTCCGCGATCAGCTCCCGCACCCGCGGCGGGAGCGGCGTCTTTCGCCTGGCCCGGTAGTCGAACGAGACGATGAGACCGGCCCCGTCCGCCGCCACTTCCGCCTGGGCGTCCGAGACGATGCGATATCGCATGGAGAACCGATCCTCCTCGACCGCCTCGGCCCGGGCGCCCACGGAGACCGTGTCTGGATAGAACAGCGGTCTCCAGTACCGACACTGGGTGGAATGCAGGATCGCCCCAACCCGTTCGCGATCGTAGGACTCGACGAAACCGCACCGTTCCAGGTAGGCGATTCGGGCGGTCTCGAAGTATCGGAAGAAGACGGCGTTGTTGACATGCCCGTACGCATCCATCTCACCCCATTGCACGGGGAGGCGGACGACGACGGGATACTCGGCCAGGTGGGGATGCCCGTCACCGGGTGTGGCGGATGGCATCCAACCAATCTACGGGGACGAGGCGGTTCCGCGAGTGGTGGCGAACCGGGGGCCGCCTCGCCCCGTGTCGGTTCAGAACTGCAGACCCATGGCGAGATTCAAGTGCGTGGCTCCTTGCTCTCCAATGGTCGGATCGCCATACGTCGTGAAAATACGACGGAGCTCGACGCCAAACAGCAGCGGTCGGGGACGCCACGTCACATGGGTTTCCCAACTCTTGTTCTGGAGCGTACCCCCGCCCGGGGTGAGATCGGCGTCGTCCGGATCGTCCATCCCGAATCCGGCGCCGATTTCCCACTCGGGATACGGGAGAAAATTGACCTGACCCCATCCACCGACGGTCCGCACTGGAACGCCGCCGACGCCGAAGTTCTGACCCGCGCCACCCCCGCCGAGCACGGTCAGCGCCTCCCCGATGAACGCCTCTCCTCGGAGCTCGACGAACTCGGTGACGAATGTCCGCACCGCCACCGCAGCCCCTTTACTGGTCAAGGTGGAGTCTCCCGTCGTGGCAAACCAGCCCAAGTGTCCTCCCAGGCTGACTTCGCCGCCATCGATGTCCTGATCGCCCCAACGGGCGAGCAGTCGGCCTTCGATCATCGGGCGGTTACTCCGCTCCGCAGCGGTGAAGGTCGTGGCGATGGACGCCGACTGCGGAAGCGAGAACGGCGCGATGGCCGCGAGTTCGAACCCGACGGCCACTGGTGTCGCCGTTTGTATACCAATGCGTGCCTGCGGCATCCAGAACCAGAGGTTACCGGAGATCGTGAAGCCGGGAAAATCGAGGGCGGCGAGGGAAGAGGGGTTCACGCTCGCGATGGGGGGAGCCTCCTGACCGAAGAGGACCCATACTTGTGACCACCGAAGCTCGACTCGCGCACGCCGCATACTCAGAATGGGACGGAGGCGCCCGTCGCCAATGTGGCCTCCGAACAGATTGAACTCGACCTCTCCGAGCAGCTCGGCCCCCAGGACGTCGGAGTGTGTGGCACGTAATCCCACGCGGGTTTGCCGCAAGGTCCCGCCCACGCCACCGGCCGGAAGACCACCGGGCGGGTCTGGTGGCAGCACCACGAGGGGAAGATCACTGTTGTTGGTCCGTTGGCTCGTAAAGAACCCGTTCACCAGAATGTGGCCAAACAGCTCGAGGGTTCCACCGGCGGCGGGCTCCACCTTGTTCTCCGCTTGATCGGCCACCTGGGCCTGCAGCACCTCGATCAGTCGCTCAGCCCGTTCCAGCCTGGCCAAGATGGAATCGAGGGGTTCCACCTGCCCCACCAGCGGAGGCGCGGCGCAGAAGAGTAGCAAACACGGGAGGAGGTGACGGATCTTCATGATGACAACTCCGCTAATGTGAGTTCCGTTGACGCGTGGCAGTGGTCTCGGTAACCTAGTGTCGTGTTGCACAACCCCATTGGACCGATGCGCTTCCCTCTTCTGATCGGCGCGGGGCTTCCTGCCCTCGTGGTATTCGGGTTCGCGAGTCAAAAGGACACCGCGGGCACGCCACTGGCAAGCGTGACCGGTCAGGTCACCGTGTTGGAGGAGGGGAACAGGCTCGCGAAGGACGTGAGTGACGCGGTAGTGTGGCTCGAACCCGTGCGGGGACGCTACGAACGCCCAGACTCGATTCCCCCCGACACGCTCCAGATGACGATGTCCAAGAAGGAGTTTCGCCCCCATCTCATGGTGCTGGAGGTGGGATCCGGGCTCGCCTTCCCCAACGAAGACTCATTCAACCACAATGTGTTTTCGCGCTCCGATATCGCGCCGTTCGACCTTGGCCGGTACGGTCGCGGTGAGATCGGCGTGACGCATTTCGGGCGGCCAGGTGTGGTGCGGGTTTTCTGTAATGTGCACGCTCGCATGAGTGCCATCGTCGTGGTGCTGGACAACCCATACTTCGCGCGCCCGCGTCGGGACGGGACGTTCACGATCCGCGATGTCCCCCCGGGCCGATACCGCCTGCAGGCTTTTCATGAACGGGCCAATGTGTATCAGCCCAGGCTCATCGACGTCACTGGCCAAGGAGCCGGCGCCCTCCGCGTGGAGCTCGATGCTCGGGAGTATCGCTTCGTGCAACACCTGAATAAGTTCGGCCAGCCCTACTCACGGGCCAAACGCGGGCGTCGGTATTAAGGCGCTCCCCATTCAGCGGCTCGGATCGAAGATCTTCGCCGCCACCGCTCTCGTGATCGTCGCCGTTCTCGGCGGCGCACTCTACTTCACGTGGGTCCGCGCCAATCGGGCTGCCGACGAGTCCATCGACAAGGCGTTGACCGCTACGCAATCCGCCATCGACGACGCCCTCACCGGCCGGAGCCAAGCGTTGCTTCAGGTAACCGCCGGCCTCGCGCAGGTGCCGGACTACGTGTCGCGGATCAGCGAGGCCCTCGCAGGCGGTGATCGCTCCGATCTCCTCGATCAAGCAGACGAGTTTCGGGAACAGACGGGCGCCGCATGGGCCCTCATCACGGATGGGGCCGGCATCCTGCAGGCATGGACGTACGAACCCTTCGTGTTCGACGACGATCTCTCCGAGAGCTCGCTGATCGGGCTCGCGCTCGAGGGCGATACGACCCAGGGGGTGTGGATCGAGCCCACGGACGAAGGGGATCAGCTCTTCCAGGCCGTGGGGGTGCCGGTGTTCGATCCCTCCCGCAGCCTGATCTACGCGGTGCTGGTGGCCGCACTTCCCGTCGACAGCGCGTTCGCCGCCGATATCCAGCGCCATACGAATTCCGACATCGTGTTTTTTGCGCTCGACACGCTCGACGCCCCCTACGTGTTGGTGTCCACCCTCCCCCGTGGACCCATCGACTCCGCCATCGTCCAAGTGAATCCCGATAGCGCGTTGACCGACAATCCGGAGCGTGCCCGGGTACGCCTGCCCGTGGCGGGGGAGACGCTCGTGGGTGTCGCCGGTCCGGTCCGCACGGCGTCCGGCTTCCCGGTGGGTGGGTACGTCGGGTTCCGTTCGCGCGAGGTGGAGCTGGCGGCGTTCTTCGCCCTGCGCCGCACCATGTGGTACATCTTCGGCGGCGGGCTCGTCTTGGCCCTCTTGTCCTCGCTGCTCGTCGCAGGGCAGATCACGCGCCCCGTCAAGCGGCTCGTGCGGGCCACCCGACGGGTGGGGGATGGCCAATACACCGGCTCCATCGAAGTGACGTCCCGAGACGAGATCGGCGAGCTGGCCGCAGCGTTCGACCACATGATCCGCGAGCTCCGCGCGAAGGACGAGTTGGTGGACTACCTGAGCGGTGGCAGCGAGGCCACGATCCCGCTTCCCGGCGCCGCGGTCAGTCGCACCGCCGGGACCGCGGCCGATGCTCAGCGCGCGCCTCCCTCCGGTGTCGTGGTGCATCGCTTGACCAAAGGATCGGTCTTCGCCGGGCGGTACGAGATCCGGGACGTGCTCGGGACGGGCGGCATGGGGGTCGTGTACCGCGCGTTGGATCGGGAGCTCGACGAGCTCGTGGCCATCAAGACGCTTCGCCCTGATGTGGTCAAGGGCGACACGAGCATGCTCGATCGGTTCAAGCAGGAGATTCGCCTCGCACGACGCATCACGCATCGCAACGTGGTCCGCACTCACGACCTGGGCGAGGTGGAGGGCATGTACTTCATCACCATGGAGTACGTGGAAGGCACCACACTCAAGCAGCTCATTCGAAAGCGGGGGCAGCTCCCGCCGGCGGTGGCCGTGACCATCGGCAAACAACTCTGCCGGGCACTGGAAGTGGCGCACGAGCAGGGCATCATCCACCGGGACATCAAGCCGCAGAACCTCGTGGTCGATCACAGTGGCTTCTTGAAGGTCATGGACTTTGGAATCGCCCGGCTGGTGGATCGGAGCAAGAAGGAGTTGACGTCCACCGGGGCCGCAGTGGGGACCGCGGACTATATCCCCCCGGAACAGCTGATGGGCGAGGAGATCGACGGCCGCGCGGACCTCTACTCGGCCGGTGCCGTCCTCTTCGAGTGCGTCACCGGACGCACCGTGTTCAGCGCCCCGACGCTGATGGGCCTCATGGCCAAACACCTCGAGGAGCGGCCGGAGAACCCTACGAGCCTCAACCCGGAAGTGCCTGAGGCCCTCGCCAATGTGATCCTCAAGGCCTTGGAGAAGCGTCCCGCTAACCGTTTTCCGTCCGCCGGCGCCATGTACGACGCCCTCGACGCCATTCGCCTCAAAGCGCGCGCAGCCTAGCTCACACCAGCTCTTCGAATCTCGCCGTGAAGTGCCTGAGGCTCGGCGGGCTGTTGGTCATCCGCAACCCCACCAGCTTGCGACGCCGTTCGAACACTTCGCCGCACGCTTCGGCAACGTAGTCGATGTGGCTCTGCGTATACACCCGCCGCGGGATCGCGAGGCGAACGAGCTCCATGGGAGGGGATTTCCCCTCGCCGCCAAACATCACGCTGCCAATCTCGACCGCACGAATACCGGCCTGGCGGTACAGCGCGCACACGAGTGCCTGGCCGGGAAACGCGTGCGGCGGAATCTGCGGGCAACACGCGGCTGCATCGATGTAGATGGCATGCCCACCCGGCGGCTCCACGATCTGGTAGCCCACCGACATGAGCTTCTCACCCAAATAGGCGGTAGATCGGAGACGATACTGCAGGTAGTCCTCCTCCAACACCTCTTCGAAGCCCTGGGCCATGGCTTCCAGGTCCCGGCCCGCGAGCCCACCGTACGTGACGAAGCCCTCGGTGAGAATGAGCAGCGCGTCCGCGCGCTGTGCTAGCTCCTCGTCTCGCAACAGGAGGACCCCCCCGATGTTGACGAGCCCGTCCTTCTTGGCGCTGATCGTCGCGCCGTCGGCGAGATCGAACATCTGGCGGACGATCTGTCGCACGGAGTGCTCGCGCTGACTCGGCTCACGTTGCTTGATGAAGTACGCGTTTTCCGCAAACCGACACGCGTCGAGAAAGAGCGGGATCCCGAACTCGTCACACACCTGACGAACCGCACGGAGGTTTTCGAGGCTGACCGGCTGGCCACCACCCGAGTTATTGGTCACCGTCACCATGCAGATCGGGACGCGCTCGGGTCCCACCCGTTCGATCAAATTCCGCAGCGCGGCGACGTCCACGTTCCCCTTGAATGGATGCTGTGTCGCCGCCCGCTGGCCCTCGGCGATGACGAGGTCCACCGCCTCGGCACCGGAGTGCTCGATGTTGGCCCTCGTCGTGTCGAAGTGGTTGTTGTTCGGAACCACGCGTCCCGGCCCCCCCACCAACTCAAAGAGGATCCGCTCGGCGGCGCGCCCCTGATGCGTCGGGAGAATGTGGCTGAAACCCGTGATACGCTCGAGCGTGTCCCGAAAGCGATAGAAGCTTTCCGCGCCGGCGTAGGATTCATCCCCCCGCATGACCGCTGCCCACTGCAGACTACTCATGGCCCCCGTCCCGCTATCGGTCAGGAGATCGACCAGCACGTCCCGCGCGTGAATATTGAACACATTGAAGTAGGCCGCCTGCAGGATCCCCTCCCGCTCATCGCGGGTAGTCATCCGCAGCGGTTCAACGACTTTGATCTTGAAGGGCTCGATGATCGTCTTCATGGTTGGCCAAGCGCTGGGAATCGGTGGTGGCAAGATACGGAGAGAGCAGAAGCAGAACCAATCCTGGAGCGGTCGCCGATTGACATTGCCCCGGGGACCCGTCATCATCGGGCCACCTCGCTCCGAGACCGGACCTTCAGCTTGAGAGCATGACAGCACCCGCCACCGAACAGTCACGGGTCATCACGGCATCCCTGGTGATCCTCGCCGCCGTGGCCATCGCCGCCGCGCTGGCCCTCACGCGCTCGGTCATGATCCCGTTCGTGCTGGCCATCTTTTTTTCCTACTTGCTCGCACCCCTGGTGGACCTCCTCCAGGACAAGCTCCGGGTTCCCAGGTTCGTCACCATCGTCCTATCCCTGCTCGTCGCGCTCGGCCTCTTGACGCTTCTGGGACTCCTGATCACGACGTCGACCCGTGGGCTCCTGGAGTCCGTGGATATCTACCGGGACCGTCTGCGCGGAAGCGCCGAGCGCGTTTTCTCGGTGTTGGATCGATTCGGCATCGACATGGGGCAGCAACCCATCCTCGAAGCCATCAACCAAGTGCCGTTTCTCGAGATCGCCCGACGCGCCTTCGGCACCGCGCTCGACGTGCTCACCACCGGTGGGCTCGTGCTCATCTTCGTCGTCTATCTGCTCGCTGGCCGCCGGCCCGCCGAGCTACGCACCGGGATCTATGCAGAGATCGACGCCAAGATCCGCCGCTACATCCTCACCAAGACCGCCGTCTCGGCCACGACGGGTGTCTTGGTTGGACTGATCCTGTGGATGTTCGGTCTCGAGCTCGCGCTGGTCTTCGGCGTCATGGCGTTCCTCCTCAACTTCATCCCGTCCATCGGCTCCGTGATTGCGACGCTGCTACCGGTACCCATTGCGATCGTACAGTACGAGAGCGTGTGGCCCATCATCGGTATTCTGGCCATTCCGGGCGCCGTCCAGATGAGCGTCGGGAACGGCGTGGAACCGGTACTCATGGGGGAGGGGCTCGACTTGCACCCGGTCACCGTCCTGCTGGCCCTGATCTTCTGGGGACTGCTGTGGGGCGTCGTCGGCATGCTGCTCGCCGCACCGATCACCGCTATCATCCGGATCGCCATGGCTCGCATCGAGACCACCCGACCCTTCGCGGAACTCCTGGCCGGGCACCTGCCGGCTGACACGCGAGCCGCGTGAGGCCGCTTGCAGAACTGAGAATAGCGAATGCCGTACAGCGAATGCAGAGCTCGAACAAGGCAACGACGAGCACCGACAGGGGCGTCGCCCATCGCTCCTGACTTGTTGCTCCTCACTCCTGACTCCTGACATCGTCGATGGCCAAGACCCCATCCCGTCCCCATCCCACCGCGCCCCCCGAGGCCTGGCTTCCAGCCCGCCGAATCGCCATGGCCGTGGCTCGGCCGATCGAGCGATTCCTTCACGTCGAGGCGGCGGGCGGCATCATCCTGCTGGCTGCGGCGGCCATAGCGCTCGTATGGGCTAATTCGCCATGGAGTGCGAGCTACGAGGCGCTGTGGCACACGCACATCGCGGTCGGCATCGGCAATTGGCAGCTCGACAAAACACTGCATTTCTGGATCAACGAGTTCCTGATGACCGTGTTCTTCCTGGTCGTCGGGCTCGAGATCAAGCGCGAATTAGTGGAGGGTGCGTTGTCCGATCTGCGGCGGGCCACCCTCCCCATCGCCGCCGCGGTGGGTGGCATGGTCGTGCCGGCCGCGATCTATATCGGCCTCAACCGCGAAGGCGCCGCGCAGAGCGGCTGGGGCGTGCCGATGGCCACGGACATCGCATTTGCGGTGGGTGTACTCACGCTCCTGGGGAAACGCGTTCCCGCCGCCCTCCGTGTGCTCCTGCTGGCCCTCGCCATCATCGACGATATCGGGGCGATCCTCGTCATCGCGATCTTCTACTCGAGCGGGTTCGCAACCGAAGGGATCGCCCTGGCCCTGGTGGGGCTGGCACTGCTCCTGGTCCTCCGGCAAATCGGCATCCGCCCCGGGTGGGCGTTCGCGCTGCCCATGCTGGTCATCTGGGTAGGGCTCCTTCGTGCCGGCATTCACCCTACGATCGCCGGGGTGCTCGTCGGACTCACCGCGCCGGTCCGTTCGTGGTTCGGGCGCGAGGGCTTCGTGGCCACCGCGCGGAGCGCCATCGACGATTTTGAGAAGGAGGTCCAACGCGGCTCACCGGATCACGATCTCATCGAACCCCTGACCCGCCTCGCCATCGCGCGCCGAGAAGCCCTGTCCCCGGCACTCCGGATCGAGAACGAGTTGCACCCCATCGTCGCATATATCGTGATGCCGCTCTTCGCCTTGGCCAACGCCGGCGTGGATCTCCGCGGCATCGACTTTGGCGACCCCGCATTCACCGGCGTCTCGCTCGGTGTGATCATGGGCCTCGTCGTGGGCAAGCCGCTCGGCGTCATGGCAGCGAGCTGGCTCGTCATCCGACTGCGGTTGGCGGTCCTGCCGGAGGGCGTCAACTGGCGGGGCGTCTTCGTGGTGGGGGCCGTCGCGGGAATCGGGTTCACCATGGCGATCTTCATCGCCCAACTCGCCTTCGCCGACGAGGGCTTGTTGGCGATCGCCAAGCTCGGAATCTTGATTGCCAGCGCCGTAGCCGGCGCCCTTGGCATCCTGGTAGGACGTTTCTCCATGACGCAAGAGCAAGCGGCGCAAGTCGCGGCGCTCACCCCCAGCCAGGTCGAGGCGTCCACCGGTTACTGGACCGGCGGGCACCCCGTTCCCGACGCCCCCGGCACCACCTCACAGGGGGGGACCTATCGCTCTCCCTCGTAGCCCGGCCCTGGGCGCAGAGCCGGTCAGGCGAGGTGCTCGCGCACGAGCTGGTTGACCAACGCTGGATTGGCCTTGCCGTCGGTCTGCTGCATGACTTGCCCGACGAAGAAGCCGAGGAGACCCGTCCGACCCTCACGATACGCGGCTACCCGATCGGGAAAGCGACCGAGGACGCCGCGGATCACGGGCTCGAGTACCTCGCGATCGTGGATCTGCTCCAACCCCTCGCGCTGCATGATGATCTGGGGATCACCACCCACGTCCACGAGTTCCGCGAAGATCCGTTTGGCGGCGGGGCGGGACAGCGTGCCAGTCTCGACGAGGGCCACGAGCTTCCCAACCGATGCTCCGCTCAGTGGCAGCTCGTGAATGGCCCGGCCCTTGGCTTCCCGAACGAGCTCGTTCGTCACCCATCCGGCCACGGCCCGCGGATTGTCGTAGACATCGAGCGCGTCCCGAAAGAGGCCCGCCAACGCGCCGTCGGCGGCCAGCACCTTCACCTGCTCCTCGGGAACCCCCAGGGCCGAAGCATCGAAACCAGACAGCCCCGGCTGCAGCGCAGAACCCACCGGGGGGGCTGCCGGCCCCGACTCCGGCACACGCCGTCCCCGCCGCGCGCGGCGAGGGGTGGGCGGAGCAGCCACTTTCGCCTGGAGCTTGGCCCAGGTGTCCCGCAGACCAACGGTGCGATTGAAGACGAGGGACCCCGGCGTGGAGTCCTGCGGGTCACTGCAGAAGAAACCCTGTCGTTCGAACTGGTAGCGAGTGCCGGGCGGATCATGCGCCACGCTCGGCTCGACACGGGCATGCTCGAGGATCACCAACGACTCGGGATTCAGAGCATCCGTAAACCGCCCACCCCCCTCCACGGCGTCGGGGTCCGGCACTAGGAAGAGGCGGTCGTACAACCGCGCCCGGCACGGGAGCGCATGAGGGGCGGAGACCCAGTGGAGCGTGCCTTTCACCTTACGACCGTCCGGCGTGGTCCCACCTCTGGTGGCGGGGTCGTAGGTGCAACGCACCTCCACCGGCTCACCTGTGTTCGGATCGTTGACGACATCCACGCACTTGATGAGGTACGCATAGCGCAACCGGACCTCGCGCCCCGGCGCCAGTCGGAAAAATCCCTTCGGCGGTTTCTCACGGAAATCGTCACGCTCGATGTACAGCTCGCGTGAGAACGGCACCGCCCGCGATCCTTCCTTCGGTACATCGCGGGGATAATACGGCGCCTCCAACTCTTCCACCTGATCCTCCGGGTAGTTCTCGATCACCACCCGAAGCGGCCGGAGGACCCCCATGACCCGAGGGACCCGATGGTTCAAATCGTCTCGAATACAGTATTCCAACTTGCCGATGTCCACGCGGCTATCGATCTTGGCCACGCCGATGAGATCGCAAAACCGTCGAATCGCCTCCGGCGTCACACCCCGCCGGCGCAAGCCGGCGATGGTGGGCATGCGTGGATCGTCCCACCCCGTCACATGGTCCTCGCGCACCAGCTCCACCAGCTTGCGCTTACTCAGCACCGTAAAATCGAGATTCAGACGAGCAAATTCGATTTGCTGCGGGTGACACTCGACCTGGGTCTCGTCTAGCACCCAGTCGTACAGCTCGCGGTTGTCCTTGAACTCGAGGGTACACAACGAGTGCGTGATTTCCTCGATCGAGTCCGAGAGACAGTGGGTGAAATCGTAGAGCGGGTACACGCACCAGCGGTTACCCGTCCGATAATGCTCCGCATGGCGAATCCGATACAGAACTGGATCCCGCATGATCATGTTGGGGTGGGACATGTCGATCTTGGCGCGCAACACATGGACGCCGTCCGGAAACTCGCCGGCCCGCATGCGGCGGAACAGATCGAGATTGTCCTCCACCGAGCGGCCCCGGTAGGGGCTCGGACGGCCCGGCTCCGTCACCGTCCCTCGATACTCCCGAATCTGTTCGTCCGTGAGGCTGTCGACGTATGCTTTGCCGCGCCGGATCAAGACGACGGCGTACTCGTAGAGCCGCTCGAAGTAATCCGACGCGAAGTAGAGCCGGTCTTCCCAATCGAAGCCCAACCAGCGCACGTCCTCCTGAATAGCTCGGGCATATTTCATGTCTTCGGTGAGCGGGTTGGTGTCGTCGAATCGCAGATTACACCGCCCGCCGAACTCGTGAGCGACACCGAAGTTCAAACAGATGGACTTGGCGTGACCGATATGCAGGTATCCGTTGGGCTCGGGGGGAAACCGCGTGGCGACTTTGCGGCCGTGCTTCCCAGCGCGCACGTCGTTCGTCACGATCGTGCGAATAAAATCCGTGCCGCCACCCGGCCCTCTCCCTTCCCCCGCCGCAAGGGCGGGATCGGAAGCTAGGCTCCCACCTCGCCGCGTCCGATCGCTCATAGGCTCCAAACGCATCTGGTCTGTTTCACCGCGTACACCTTTCCCTCGTATCCCACCATCCGAAAATAACCAGCCGCCATTCGAGTTGACCCCCTTACGGGTCTCCCCTACGTTTCCTCGACTCGGTACCGGCGGGGCCGTCAGAGCGGGCGCTTCCGGGTCCCACGGCGCCGAGGTCCGCCAACCAGGAGAGGTGGCCGAGTGGCTGAAGGCGGCGGTTTGCTAAACCGTTATAGGGTTTAAAGCCCTATCGGGGGTTCGAATCCCCCCCTCTCCGTACCTCACCTGATGATGAAACCACTTCGCGTCCGTTTCGCCCCGTCCCCAACGGGGTATTTGCACGTGGGGGGAGCCCGCACCGCGCTCTTCAACTGGTTGCACGCCCGCCATGAAGGCGGGGTATTCCTCCTCCGCATCGAGGACACCGATCGCGAACGGTCGTCCGAGGCCCACGTTCGCGTCATCCTCGATGGTCTGTCGTGGTTGGGGCTGGACTGGGACGAGGAGGTGGTCTATCAGAGCGCCAATCTCAGCCAACACCAGCAGCTCGCTCACCGGCTCGTCGCCGAGGGCAAGGCGTACGAACACGACGGCGCCATCCGGTTCCGCATGCCTGCGGGCGAACTGGCCTGGGACGACGAGGTGTACGGTTCCATTCAGTTTCAGGGCGGGGATCTCGTGGACTGGGTGATCCTCCGCTCGGACGGATCCCCCACGTACAACTTCAGCGTGGTCGCGGACGACATCGCCATGGGGATCACCCTGGTCATGCGCGGGGACGACCACATCTCCAATACGCCCAAGCAGATTGCCGTCTACCGGGCGTTGGGCCACCCAGCGCCGCGCTTCGCGCACGTCCCCATGATCCACGGAGCGGACGGGAAGAAGCTCTCGAAGCGCCACGGCGCCACCGCGGTCGGTGATTACCAGAGCCGGGGGATCTTGCCCGGTGCAATGCGCAATTTTTTGGCACTCCTCGGCTGGAATCCCGGTGATGACCGGGAGCTCTTCCTCGACGCGCCTGAACTCGTGGCCGCCTTCTCGCTCGATCGTATTCAGAAGAAAAGCGCCATTTTCGATCCCGCCAAGCTCGAGTGGCTGAACGGCCAACACCTGAGTCACACCCCGCCGGAGGATCTCCTGGACATCGTCCGTGCCGAGTTGGCCACCCGCGGCCTGGACGGAGAGCCCGAGCCCGTACTTCGGGACCGGCTACTGCAGATCATCGAGGTGGTGCGCGAGCGATCACGCACCACCTTGTTCCTCGCCGAGCAGGTGGCCGTCCGGCTCGACCGGCGGCTGGTTCAGCCTGATGAGAAAGCCGAGAAGACCATCGGCAAGGATCCGACAGGGTTTGCGAGCGCCCTTACGGCCGCCGCTGAGCGGCTCGGGACGGTGGGCGATGCGGAGTGGGACGCCGAACACTTGGAGACCGAGCTCCGACAGCTCGCGGACGCGCTCGGTGTGGGCGCCGGAAGGATCTTTCAGCCCATTCGGATCGCCGTCACCGGTACCACGGTCTCCGAACCTGTCAACGTGTTGCTCGCGATTGTGGGCAAAGAGGAAAGTCTGGCGAGGATTCAGGCGGCGACCAGATGGGCGAGCTGACAGCGATTGGAGAAAGCGCAAAGCAGGTTAACGATTCACATCCCCCAACATGACCACTCTGTGGCGAAATCTGTCATCGGGGTCAGTCCGGCGTCACCGTATCGCGCGCCGCCGCCTGCCGTGCTCGTTCGGCGTCGCGTTCTTCCTGTTTGCGTCTGCGAACCTGTTCCACGTAGTCCTTGAAGTCCTCCGCGTTCTCCGCAGCCCGGGCCGCCCGGATGATGTCCGTGCGAATACGCTGGAGTTCCTGCTCGCGTTTCGCTTCGTAGTAGTTGCCCTGGGGAAACGGGAGGAGCGCGAGGAGCGCCGTGGGGAGCTTCAAGTCCCCCAGATAGATCCACTTCCCATCCATGCCCCAGGTCTGCCCGTCGATCTCGGACGTCCACGACGGCATCGCCCGTGTCGCGAAGCTATCGGGTGGCATGCTGTCGATGAACGAGAGGATCTTCACCCTGAGCGCGCTATCCACTCGGGCGACGTGGGCCGCCACGCTCGTGGAAGGCCCTACGACCCCGAGCTCCGCTTCCAGAGGTCGTACCCACACCCGGCCCTCGGCAAACGAGGGGCCGATGGTGCGGTTCGTACCGATCACCATCGCGCTGTCCGGTGACGGGGGAATACCGACCGGGACCTCAGTTGGCGCGATGATCGTGGCGACGCGGGTCGTGTCCGCGCCACGAACCGGCCGCACACGTGGGGGCGGCACGACCGGCTGGCGGCTGGGCGCCGCAAAGGAAGGCGCAGACGGAACCTCGAACTCTCGCTCTTGGGGCACCTCCAACGGCGCGAGTTGGATGAACATGGGGCGGCTCCGCTCGAGATACCTCCGGCTCATGCTCACCGCGGCGAGCGCGATCACCACCACGTGAATGACGATACTCACCATCGTCCACCACGGCCGTGGACGGTCCGGTGGAGGAAGGGAAAACTTACGAGTGAGCACCGGCCACTCCCAGGCGCTCGCAGATCCGCGCCATCCGATTCCCAGCCTCGGACAACCGATCCGGCTCAGCGCTGAGGGCAATGCGGAAGAACCCTTCACCGCCGGGCCCAAACGCCGAACCTGGGACCACTACCACTGCTTCACCTTCCAGCACGGCCATGGCAAACTCTCGTGCTGGGCGCCGGCCCGGAACTGGGACCCACACATACATCGTGGCCCGCGGAGGACGGACGGGGAGCCCGGCCTCGCCCAGAGCGACCACACACGCATCGCGCCGCTCCATGAAACGCCTCCGGAACTCCACGATGAGATCGTCCGCAGCATCGAGCACCCGAGCGCCCGCGCTTTGCACTGCCAAGAAAGGTCCCGTGTCCATGTACTCTTTTACACGCGAGAGGGCCCGAATGAGTCGCGCGCTTCCAACAGCCCATCCCAATCGCCAGCCCGTCATCCCAAAGCTCTTTGAGAACGAGTGGAACTCGAGCGCAATCTCGCGGGCCCCCGGAAGCTCCATGATGCTGGGGGCTCGGTAGCCATCGAACGTGAGCTCGCAGTAGGGATTGTCGTACGCGATGACGATGTCCCGCTCGCGACAGCATGCCACGGTCCGCTCGAGATAGTCCAGCGGAGCCACGGCCGTGGTGGGATTATTGGGATAGTTCAAATAGACGAGCCGGGCTTGGGCGAGTCGTGTGTCGGGAAGCGCCTCGAGCTCGACGAGAAAGTCCGCCTCGGGCTCGAGGCGACAAAGCTCGATGTCGGCATCCGCCAACACGGCCCCGCCGATGTACGCCGGATAACCCGGCTCCGGAAGCACGCAGACGTCACCGCGGTTGAGCACCGCGAACGGGAGATGGGCGAGCCCGTCCTTCGAGCCCAGCAACGGCAGCACTTCCGTGAAGGGATCCACCGTCACGCCAAACCGACGCGCCATGTAGCGGGCGACCGCCTCGCGAAAGGTGGGGAGGCCCAACTGGAAGCCGTACCGGCTCATTCGGCTGTCGTTCAGGGCCTCCCGCAGGGCCTCGACCGCTACCTGCGGTGGCGGAACGTCCGCATCACCCACACTGAGATCGATGACGTCTCGCCCCTCGGCCACCATCTGCCGCTTGATCGTGGCTAAGTCGGCCACGGCATATGCGGGGAGCCGCTGGAGGCGCGCGATGTCGCGCGTCATGCCGGCGCTCCGATTCCATGGCGTGCAAAGAACTCCTCGACTTCCTCACGGATGTCCGGCCAGGGTCCCACGACGCGTCGAGCCGGCGGCAGGGACGCCAAGAGGAGGCGACCGTAACTCCGCTGCACCACACGCCGATCCAACAGCACCACGGCCCCGACATCGGTCCGCGTGCGGATCAGCCGTCCGAATCCCTGCTTCAGCTTGAGTGCGGCAAGCGGGAGCAGGTACTGCGTAAACCCATCGATCCCCTGTTGCTCGAGCGATTCGAGGCGCGCCGCCGTGAGCGGCTCGCTCGGGACCTTGAACGGCAACTTGGCCAGGACGAGTACGCGCAGCGACGGCCCTGGAACGTCCACACCTTCCCAGAAGCTGTCCGTTCCCAGGAGGACGGCATTCCCCATGTCCCGAAACCGCCGCAAGAGGTAATCTCGTTGTCCCTCACCCTGCACCAGGAGCGGCCACCGGCCCCCAATGACCCCTCGCAGCTGGGCGGCCGCCCGCCTGAGCGCGGCATGGCTCGTAAAGAGAACGAACATCCCCCCGTCGGAGGCGTGGGCGAGTTCTGCCACCGCCTGGACCAAGGCTCGGTCGTGACCGCGTTCGTCCGCCCGAGGGTCGGGGGCGTCGGTGGGGACGGCGAAGAGGCACTGCTCCGCGTACGCGAACGGTGACGGCAGCATCTCGGCGTATTTCCGGGGATCCGGTGGCAGCGATAACCCCACACGGTCCGAGAGGAACGAAAAGTCCTCGCCGGTGGCGAGCGTCGCGCTCGTCAAGACCACCGTCTCCACGCGATCGAACAACGTGTCTCGGAGGATGGGAGCCAGGTTGAGTGGCACCGCGGACAAGGCGATGGGGAATGGCAGCGGCCCGCTCGGCCTGTCCCCCCGTCGTTCCAGCCACCGCACCAGCGAGGCTCCCTGTTGTGGGCGCAGGGTCAGCAACACGCCGTCCATCACCGCCTGGAGTCGCCGCACCACACCCTGCATCTCCTGAAGCAGCTGCGAGCGACGATCCGGCTCCTCGGCGAGCTCGAGCCGATCCGCGACGGTTTCGACACCATCCCGCAGTCTCGTGAGGCCGGAGACAAAGTGGTCCACGGCGATGTCGAGGCCACTGGACCACACGGGATGCGCGATGAACCCATCGTCGAGGCGCAGCACTCCCCCGCGCTCGGACTCGAGGAGCCCCGCGAGGATGCGAAAGAGCCGATCGGCATGCTCGCGCGCCTCGCTCACCGCGGGGAGCAGAGCCGTCCGCAATAGCTCCACCGATGCCGCGCTCAGCATGTCCGTCTTCGCCGACAGCTCGGCGAGGAGCGTGGGAATCAACCCGCGCCCACCACGTTCGAGCCGAGACAAGAGTCGGGTCACACCGCGCGAGCTCACCTGGTTCCCCAGGTGCTGCGCGGCGGTGTCTTCGAGGTGGTGCGCCTCATCGATGATCAGGCGTCGGTACGGCGGGAGCACGGCGGCCTCTTGCCAGTTTTCCTGCACGCGTCGGATGCTGAGATCCGCGGCCAGGAGATGGTGATTCACGACGACCACGTCCGCGTCCGCCGCCCGGCGGCGGGCGTCGAAGACATAACATCGATCGAAGTGGGGACACTCGAGCCGCGTGCAGAGATCGGGCTCGGCACTGATCTCGTCCCATACCTCCGGGGACGGCGGGTCCGGCAAATCCGCCAGCGACCCATCCGTGGTCCGTTCCGCCCAGGCCAGGAGGCTGTCGAGCTCTTTCTGGCGCTCCGGTTCGAGCAGCATGGTCTGGCCCCCACTGGCCAGGTTCAACCGGGCAAGACAGACGTAGTTCCGCCACCCTTTCAGCAAGGCGTAGGTGGGACGGCGCTCCCCCTCGGCGAACGACTTGGCCAGGAGCGGCAGGTCCTTCCCCACGAGCTGTTCCTGGAGGTTGATCGTGTTGGTCGAGACGATGGTCCGCTCGCCATTCACCTGTGCCCACAACAAGGCGGGAACGAGGTAGGCGAACGATTTCCCGACGCCGGTTCCCGCCTCCAGAAGTGAGACCCCGCCGTCGTTGTACGTATCGGCTACGTACGCGGCCATATCGCGTTGACTGGGCCGGTCTTCGAACGACGAGACGATACGGGCCACGCGTCCGCCCGGTCCTAGTTCGTCCGCCACGACCACCGCGTCCAATGGTGCGTACGCGCGTTTGCGAGGGACCTCCACGACGACGTACAAATGGGAGGCCGAATTGTCGATGATGCCGAATCCGATGCCCCCGTCGTGCATGCGTGCTGCCACGTAGAGATCGGCCTGGGAGGGCTCCAGGATGCCGCTCGGATGGTTGTGCAGCACCATCTCACCGGTTTCGGCGACACCGGGAAGGGCAAGCACCGCATCGACCGTTCCCCGCGCCACGGCGCGTGCGGAGACGATCCGTCCTTCCTCATCGAGCGTGGCAACGAATGAGACCTCGCGGCCGCCGGCCGCCGTGATCTCGTCGACCAGGTGCGCGGCGACCCCGGGGGTCAGTTCGCTCACGTCTTGAGCTCGCGTTTCTTCGCGGCCGGGAAGAGAACGTTGTTGAGGATGAGCCGATACCCTGGGGAGTTGGGATACAGGGAGAGATCGGTGGGCGGATCGCCGATCTGGTGTTGCGGATCTTCTGGGTCGTGACCCCCGATGAACGTCCAGGTGCCTTGGCCAAACTCTCCGTGGATGTACTTCACCCACGGCGCGCCCTGCTCGTCGGCCAGGACGGTCACGCCGGGCTTCAGCCGTTCACGGTTGAACGACGTCGTGAGCCCATAGAAGTCTGGGATGATCTGCCGATGACACTGCACCAACATGGTCGGAACGGGATCGATCTTCGCGCTGAAGTCGAACAGTCGGAAGGCGCCCAACGGCTGCCGACGGGCCGGATTGTTGACCTGATGTCCATCGATATCCGAGAAGCTGGCAATGGCCGGTGAGACCTCCAACCGCACTCCCTCGAAGGCAAACGTGCGATCCCACTGGAGGCGCTCCGAGGCGTCCGGATCCATGGGTGTCCCATCGCTGTACTGCGCCGCGACGTCCACGCCTTCCGCCGCCATCACGATCTCCAATGTTTCCGTGGCCGTACACATCGCAAACAGGAATCCGCCGTTTTCCACGTAGCGCCGGATCTCCCGCGCGACCGTTTTCTTGAGATCTGCCACCGTGGTCAATCCCAAGCTCCGCGCCATTTTCACGTTCTGCTGCACCATCTCCCGCAGCCAGCTGCTTCCGCTGTATGTCAAAAAGAATTTCGAGAACTGACCAGTAAAGTCCTCGTGATGCAGATGCAACCATTCGTACTCGCGCAGCTTGCCGGCTGCGACCTCCGCGTCCCACACCTTGTCATACTCGATGCCGGCGTACTGCAACGCCATTGTCACCGCATCGTCCCACGGAGCCGCTGTGGGTGGCACGTAGACGGCCACTTTGGGTGCCTTCTCCAGCGGCACGGCGTCCATGTTGCTGCCCTCGATCGTCCCGCGAATGTTGATCACCTGAGCGTCGGAGATCTGCTCGGCCACGACGCCCGCCAAGGCAGCATCCCGTCGAATGGCGTCCGTGGCCGGCAGCAGGAAGCTTCCTCCACGGTAATTGAGCAACCACTCCCCACTCACACCGCTCTTCAGGGCCCGAAACGCCAAGCCATAGGCCTTGAGGTGCTCGGCTTGCCGATCGTCCATGGGGATCAGAAGGCTCGAGGCGGACGGTGGGACCGTCGGACCCTCGGACAGCAGCGAACGCCGTGCGCCCGCCCATCCGCCAATCGGCAGGAAGAATCCTGCGACGCCCCCGACAAACTCCCGCCTCCTCACGAGCTGGGCAGCATTCCCTTCATTTGATCGAGGAGGCGCCGAGCCTGCGGTACGACCGCGCTTTCAGGATGGTCGAGAATGAGATTCTCCAGTAGCCGAATCGCGTCGTCGTGGCGGCCCAATCGTGCGTAGGAGACAGCGAGCGCGTATGCGGCCGTAGGCGCCGATGCACCGTTCTCGTCGAGGCTCAGCGCATCGAGCAGCAGACTTTCCGCCTGATCATAGTCGCCGACAGCCACCGCGAGCTCCCCGGCAAAGGCCAAAACCGCCGCGCGGCCGCCCCGGACCGGAAGCTCGCCCGCGGCGTCCTCCAACTCGCGGACGGCGCGAACCGTATCCGCCCGGCCCAGCCGTAGCAGCGCCGCGCCGAGCGTGGGCACGGTGTCCGGGTCGATCCGTTGGATCAATGCCAGCACCTGCGTACGTCGCGTGGCCTCTTCCCGTGACTGCGCGTACGGGCCAGCCACCCGGAAATACTCGGTCGCCCCAGCGAGATCGCCACGGTACAACGCGACCCAGCCCAAGACGGCCTGTGCCCCGATAGACGAATCTCCCGCAATCAAGCGTTCCGCGCGATCCAGGTCTCCCCGACGCACCCGTGACCAGGCCAGCTTTTCTCTGAGCATGGCCACCTCGTCGCCCCGAAGGCTCCGCTCCCACTGGCGGAATAGTTCCTCGGCTTCCTCAGCGCGGCCCGCATCTGCCAGGACGCGAATCAGCGCGGCCATCGTAGCCCCTGCGTCGCTACGGCGCGCTCGTGGGTCCAGCGTGAGCCCGCCGAGCATCCGACGCGCAGCGCCGAGGTCGCCGGCATCCGCGAAGGCCTGGGCCGATTCCAGCCTGGCGCGCTCCCTCTCCGGACCGGTCACCAACTCGGCAAGACGTTCGAGCGCGTAGCCCCGGGCTCGCGCTCCACCCAACGTGCGGACCTGCCGAGCCCGCTCGGCGAACTGGGTGAGAATGGTGACCGCCCGTCCTCGATCCGCCGGCAACGCACTGTCGAGGCGGGTCCACGCCTCCTCGGCGCGGCCCCAGCTCAGGAGGAGATCCGCAGCAAGACGTCGGTCGGTTCCGGCCGCTCCCCGACCGTCCAACAGCGCGAGCAGACGAGACCGCTCGTGATCGGGCGCTTCGGCCAGCGACGTCGCCGCCGCCAGCGCAAACTCCTCGTCTTGACGCACGGCTTGCCGCCAGGCTTCGGCCGCGCGCATCCACTCCCCCGCGTACGCCAGGATCTCCGCCATCTCGCGGACCAAGGCCAACTCACCGAGCCTTGCCTGCCCCCGCTCCAGAACCACCCTGGCTTGCGCCACCTCACCCTGCTGCGCCAGCCACAGCGCCCACTGACGGTACGGCGCGGGGCTTTCCGGAGCGGCGGCCATCCATCGGGACGCAACCGCCGCCAGACTGTCTCCCCTCCCCAACGCGCTCCACACCCTGATCTGCATCGCTCGTACGAACTCGCTCGCTGGGGCCACCACCTCCGCGCGACGCAGGTACGGCACCAACGAATCTACGCGCCCCAGCCTCGTGTAGATGCGCTCCAACCCCAGCAGAGCCTGAAAATCGCCTGGTGACTCCTCGAGCAGCCCGCGGTAGAGCAAGACCGCTTCTTCGTATCGACCGCGCCCCTCGAGTTGACGGGCGTTGCGCACGGCCTGAGTCTGCGCTTCCGCCGCGGCGGCCATCACCATGAGGACACCGAGCATCGACGCGATGTTACGGCCGCGCATCGTTCAACCGTCGGAAGTAATCCAGAATGAGACGCCGTTCCTCGGGCGACAACGAGCGTAATTCCTCCCAGGTGGGGTAGCGGAAGCGAGGACCGTCCCCTGGACGCATGCCGTCCACCGGTGGTGGCCGGACGAGATTGGGATCGGCCGTCTCGCTCATGCGCTCCTTGCGCTCGTCTTCCTCGTCCTTGCGGAGCGAACGGCCGGCGTCGAGGAGCCGGTGGTACAGCCGCTCCTGGCGCTCGACCGTCTCCCGGTTGAGCTGGCCCGCGTCGAGCTCACCGGCGATCTCGCGCGCATCTTCGGCAAGCTCGTCGGTGCCACTGACATCTCCTTGGGCATTCAATCGGTCCAACTCGTTGGCCAAGCCTCGCTGGCGGTCCGCCATGGCACGCAACTGCTGCATGAGTTGATCACCACCCATGGACATCATGGGCTGCATTTGTCCGGTTTCGCTGTTGATCGCCCCCTGCTGCTCTGCGAGCTGCGCCATCTGTTCCAGTGCCTCCTGCAGTCCCGAGCCCGACTGCGCGCCAGCGACCTCGCTCCTCGTGCGGAGGAGCGCGTGTGCGACGGCGTTCAGGGCGTCGACCGCCTGACCCGCGCGGTCGCCGGCCTGTCGGGAGTTGGGAACGGGACGCTGGAGCTGCTGCAGCGCTTCGTCCATGCGTAGCTTGGCAAAGCCCAGGGCCGCGCCGAGTTGCGGCGAGACGAGCGCGTTCTTCCCGGCCGCCGATTGCACTCGTTGAATCACTCGATCCACGCCGTCTCGCACGGCCGCCTGCTCGCCCCGGAGATCGCTTCCGGATTCCCCCCGATTCAGTCGTTGCGACACGGCTTCCTCACGCTGCGCCAACTCGGCCGTCTCGACGAGAGCGCGATCCATCGCGTCCAACACCTCTTGCTGCCACCCCTGACGGAGCTGATCGCGCTGCTCGCGAAGTTGATCGCTCAAAGGATCGAGCTCTTGGCTCGCGGATTGGCCCGCTTGGCGCGCCCCCTGTTGCCGTCCCTGGCTCGCCTGGGACACCGCCTGCTGCATGTGTTGCGACGCCTGCCCTGCTTGCTCGGCCGCTTGATCCATCGCCTCGCCCACGGGGCCCAGGGAATCCAGCGCATCGCCCATGGCTTGGAGCTGCCGGCCCAGCGAGTCCGCCCGATCGGCAAGATCGGCCTCGGACCGGGCGAGATCGGGGTTGAGCCCGCGGTCCACTTCTCGATTCCACTCGCGCTGGAGTCGGGCCAGCTCGTCGGCGTCCTGCGCGAGCGTCGTCATCTCGCCCTCGATCGCTGCGCGCTCGAACAGCTCGCGCCCCCGATCCAGCTCTTGGCGCAGCTCCTGCGCCGCCTCGGCCAGCTCGTCCAGTGCCTGCCGTACCGCTTCCGCGTCCAGACGCTCGAGGGCTTCCCGGAGCGCCTGAAGCCGCTCGGCGAGTTCGTCACTGATTGCACGGTCCAACAGCTCTTGGAGATCCTGGAGCTGCCGTTGGAACGCTGGATCCGTGAGTCCGGCGTTCCACGCGGCCTCCTGGAGCTCCCGGAGCTCGTCGCGCAGGTGCCGGGCCCGTTCGAGGGCGCGCTCCTGGCGATCCGCCAACTCCCGTGCGCGTTCGACCGAGCTGAACGGCAGTTGGTCCGCCGGCTGTGCACCCCCGGTTTGCGAGCGTTCGGGCTGTCCGCGGTCTCGCTCCGCGGCCAGATCCTCCAGATCGCGGGCCAGCTCCCGCTGCGCGGCGGTGAGCGAATCGCTTCCGCTCGCGATCGCCTCGCTGGCAGCTCGCATGGCCTGCCGAAGCTCCCGCATTGCCGGAAGACGCAGCGCAAACGTCCGACTCTCGCCCACCTGAGGCTGCGGGGCGTTGTCACTGGCGCGCACCTTGAAGTAGGCCGTGTCACCGGGGAGAAATCCGCGCCCGTTCAAATCCAGCACCCACTGAAGGACCGCACGCTCGGTGCCGCCTTCGGGAAGCGGAATCAGCTCCGCACTGGCCGGCCGGCGCTCACCCAAACGGGTCACGCGCCAACTCACGAGCTCGACCTTGGACAGGGCATGGTCGTCTCGGGCATCCACCACGAGCGGCAGTGTGAGCGAGAGGGGTGCCGTGGTGTCAGCGCCGGGCACCGGCACCGTAACGATGGGGACACTGTCGATGAGGGCCGTGATGTGAAGGACCGGACGGGGATCGTCCAGCGAGTCCCCGCCCACTGGTTGCACATCGAGCACCCACCGTCCGCTCCCCCGTACCGTCAAGACCCCGCGGAACCCGCGGTGCGCCACCGTGAGCTCGACCGTGCGATCTTCCTGCCTCCACGCCGCCGCCGCCACGGGAACCGTGGCCTCGCCACGCGTGAGCACGCGGGTGCCGACCCACAACAACACCGGGTCCGGGCCGGAGACCAGCGGTTCGTCGGGACGCTCGAGGTACTCGGGGTAGCGAGCAAGCAACTGGACGTCAGCCAAGAACGCCGGGAGCGCTACTCGCACGTGCACGGTGTCGGACGAACGACCCTCGCTCACTGCCCTGAGGAATCGATCCGCGTCCAGCGGGCCTAGCACGGCACGCACGCTCCCCGTGGTGTCGAGCACCAGGGTTCGACCGGACCACGGCTCACCGGGAGCCCGCGACCACAGCGTGATGCTCCGCTCACCGGGAGCGCGGACGGTCACCATCACGCTCTCTCCCCGGCGGATTTCGGTCCTGTCCACTGCGATCTCTACCCATCGGTCCGGGGTCGCGAGCACCGCGAGCGGTCGCAGAAAGGGATTCGTGCGCCAATCGGGAATCGAAACGCCGAAGAGCCCGATCCCGACGAACAGGACCAGAGCGCCCATACCCATGGATCGCGTCGTGCCGCCTCGCACCCCAGCCAACGCGCCGCGCCCTTGCTGCTCCAACCACCCGTGGGCCCGCCGATCGGCCACCGCCGCTAACGCCGGGCTTCCAAACCGCTTGTCCCACGCGGCGGCCCCAGCGATGGATCCCCGACGCAGGCCACCGCGACGCTCCACTTGATCGGCGAGAAACGGGAGATCGTGGCAATGCGCCGCTCGCCGGTACCACCACAAACCCGCCACCAACCCCGCAACGGCCGCAACCCACCCTGCCAGGACGGCCGGCGGCGCCCACTGGTACACACCCCACCGCCCGAGGAGCAGCCCCACGCCAATAGCCGCGAACACGAACCCCACGGTGAGCAACGTGCCCGCCCCAGCGATGCGCCAGACGAACCGCCGCCGCTGTCCTTCGAGCCAGCGTCGCGTTTCGGTCATGAACTTCCCGCGACCGCGTAAACGAAGAGGTTCACGCCCATCCTCAGCGCCGTCTCACGCACGGCTGGCGGATCATTGTGCACGTCGGCATCCTCCCACCCGTCTCCGAGGTCCGACTGATACGAGTAGTACACCGCGAGCCGCGGTCCGACGAAGATCCCCAGCCCCTGCGCGGGCAGACCATCGTGTTCATGAATCTTGGGAAGACCCTGAGGAAACGAATAGACGACGTGGTAGACAGGGTGGTCGGCCGGCACATCCACGAGTGGTTGATTCGGGAAGACCCGGCTGATCTCGCGACGGAAGGACTCATCCATTCCATAATTGTCGTCCGCATGGAGGAACCCTCCGTTTTCCAGGTACCGTCGCAAGATCCGCACCTCGTCATCGGTGAAGCGGATGTTCCCATGTCCAGTGAGATAGAGATACGGCACCTCCCAGAGGTCGGGACTCGTCAAGCGCACCACCCGTTCCCGCTCCTCGACGCGTATCGCCGTCCGTTGACGGACGACGCCGAGCAGATTGGCGAGGCTGGAGGGATTGGCGTACCAATCGCCCCCGCCGTCGTACTGCAGGCGGCCCGCCGTCAGCGCGGTGGGGGTAGGACGATCGACCCCAGCGAGCGTGCACAGGATCGCGGTGACGAGGAAGGCGCGCATCATAGCTCCGACACCAGCCGATAGGCTTCGTTGCGTGAACAATCAAACTCCGCCGCCAATTGCGCGGCGGCGTCCCGACGACTGATCCCTCGAGCCAGGAGAGCAGCGGCACGAGACCGTAGCTCGGCCCGATTGGCGCTGGCTCGCGGCACAGCGGCACCGGCCACGAGCACCGTCACCTCGCCGCGGGGCGGATGCTCCCGGTAATAAACCGCCAAGTCATTGAGGGTCCCCAGCTTAACCTCTTCGTGCACTTTCGTCAGCTCCCTCGCGACGGCCGCCTCGCGATCCGCATCACACAGTCCCGCCAGATCCTCCAGTAGGCTCGCGACCCGGGACGGCGCCTCGAAGAACACGACCGTCCACGGGCTGTGGGCCGCCTGCTGGAGCAGACGGTGTCGGGCCGCCCCCTTCCGGGGGGAAAACCCCATAAAGGAGTATCGGTCCGCAGGAAGGCCGGAGATACTCAGCGCCGCGGTGACGGCTGACGGCCCGGGGACCGCCACCACCCTCACACCGGCTGCCCGCGCTTCCCGGATCAACGCCACCCCTGGATCACTAATGGTTGGGGTCCCCGCGTCCGTGAGCAGCGCCACATTCCGCCCTTCCGCTAGGGCCGCTAGAAGCTCGGTGCGGCGCGCAGGCGGGGAATGGGCATGGTAGCTCAGCAGGCGGGGGTGGGCGTCCGCCTTGCCCAACAGGACCCGGGCGCGTCGGGTGTCTTCCGCGGCCACCAGGTCCACCTCCCGGAGGATCCGCCCCGCCCGGTGCGACAGGTCCTCGAGGTTACCGAGCGGAGTGGCCACCACAAAGAGCGTACCGGCACTCACCAGGTAACGGACCACGGAAGCCGGGTGTAGAAGCCCGTCTTCTGGAGCAGGAATCGGTGTTCTTTGGTGGCCTCCTTGAGCACCGTGGGGGCCGCGCCCGGCGACACGACGTCCAGCTCCTCCAGGAGCTGGAGCGCCCAGTCGGACAAGGCGAACGTGAGTTGTTCCTCCGTGTCGCTGATTTCCGCGGGATCCCGATCAAGCGGCCGCCCGATGGCGGTGAGTGATCCGTGGATGGTGGCCAACGAGTCGCGCAACCGGTACGCACGCTTCATCCCCATGTTCGGCGCCTTGCGCTCGGTTTCCGTGGCGATAGACCAGAAGAGCTCCCGATAGATCTGCAGCATGGCCGGGGATGCTTGTACCGGCACTTTGGCAAACAGCGGGTATTGGCCCACGGCAACCACGGGAAGTCCGCCGGAAGCATCTGGCAGGAGGAGCTGCCTCACCCGGTCCACCACCGGTTTGTCCGCGGCGTCCTCGGTAAAGAACCCATCGACGCAGGCGCCATCCTCCCATCGGAGGTACTGCACGCGGCCGTCCACGATCATCTCGAGGAGGCCGGTATAGTGCTCGGTCTCGAGCTCCCCGATCAGCTTCTCGGGTTGCTTGGGGTCCAGCGGTCGCGGGATGGCCGGCGCCGCGCAGCTCCCGTACATCCACGCGATCTGCTTGAGGGGCGCATCGCAGAAGACCAGCTCCCCCCGTTCCGGTTCTTCTCGCACCCGGCGGAGCGCGGTGGCCAACGGGAGCACACCACGCCCGGCCTCCGCAAACCCGACCGCCGAGACCACCTCCCCATCCAGGAGCAGGAGGATGACGACCTCGTCCGGCAGATACGCCACGACGTACCCGTCCACCCGGCCGTCCCGATCGATCTTGGCGAAATGCAGGAGATTATCGAGATGAATGAACACCAAGCGGGTCCGGAAGACATGGACCCGGTCGTGCGGAAAGGTCAGCTCTGAGAGCCGAACGGGTGTATGGGCGAGCAGCGCGCTGCTGCGACGCATGGCAACCTCAGCTTTGGGCCGCTCCCGCCTTCCGCGGCGGGCTGGGCGGCCCGACGGCCTCAGTGCTCGGCGAGATGTTTGTCGATCTTTTCCACAAGGTACGCCTTTGGCACGGTCCCCACCACGGTATCCACGTGCTGACCACCCTTGAAAAAGAGGATGCTCGGGATCGAACGCACGCCCAGCCGCATCGCGGTCTGCGGATTGGCATCCACGTCGAGCTTGGCGACCTTCACCTTGCCCTCGTAGTCCTTGGCGATCTGTTCGATCACCGGGGCGATGATCTGGCACGGTCCGCACCACGTGGCCCAGAAATCCACGATGGCGAGCCCGTCATGTCGCTCGATTTCCCTCTCGAAATCGTCGTCCTTCACCGCCACCGGATGCGTCACTGCCATGTTCTGCTCCCCAACTGTATGATGTGTAACCATGAATGTACCAGACTCTGCTCACTCACGACTCCGCCCATGGGAGGCGATGTGAACGACGTAGCGGCCCGGGTGGCGCACATTGGCATCGCCGTCACCGATCTCGAAGAAGCGACCGCCTTCTACCGTGACGTCCTCGGCCTTACGCCGTCCGAACCCGAAACAGCCGACGGCGCCCAAATAGTTTCCATCACCTTCGCCGACGTAGACGTCGAGCTGCTCGCCTCGAGCGATCCGCACAGCCCCATCGCCAAGTTTCTCGCCAAACGGGGGCCCGGTATTCACCACGTCTGCTACCGGGTGCCGAATCTGGAGCGCGCCCTCGAGGCCTGCCGTCGTCATGGCTACCAATTGGTGGACCAGAACCCGCGCCGCGGTGCCGGCGGGCGCCGGATTGCCTTTATCCACCCCAAGGCGACAGCCGGGATCCTTCTCGAGCTGACCGAATAGCACTCCGCCGACCGACCTAGGGCCGACAGGCGCGAGCCGGGTTCCCGGCGGCGGCCAGATCGATCGACGTGATGAGCCACCCATCCCCGTATCGCCGGAGGGTAAAGGGCACTGTCGGCCGGCAACCCCGACGCGTCAACCGAACGGAAAGTTCGCGTTGTTGCGGCGACGGCGCGGCGCCGAATCCCGGCGGCAACACCTCGTAGCTCTCGTGCACGAGGTAGGCGCGAATCACCGACAATCGCTGTTCCAGCTCCGGCCGCTTCATGTAGGACGAGGCCGGACCACGAGCACTGCCCCAGATATTCGCCATCGTGGCGAGGTCGTTGGACTGTACCGCCCCGAGAAAATCGCGAATCGCGTTCTCGGGATCGGCGGGCACCGGGATCGTCTCCGGTTGACCACCGCCGCATGCCCAGAAGATGAGGGCAACTGTCAGGCCTGGTATACTTCTACGCATTCGTATCGTGTGCTCCGCGAGCGCCGGCGTCGAACCTAAACGCTTCCAAAACCCCGGGCAACCCGAGTATGCGTTTGTACGTCAACGTCGACCATGTCGCCACCGTCCGCCAGGCCCGCCGGACCGACGAACCGGATCCCGTGGAGGCCGCGCTCCTCTGTGAGCGCGGGGGAGCGGACGGCATCACCGTCCACTTGCGAGAGGACCGCCGCCACATCCAGGATGCGGACGTGCAACGCCTGGCGGAGGCGGTCACGACCGTGCTCAACTTCGAGCTCGCCACCAGCGCGGAGATCGTGGAGCTCGCGTGCGGGCTCGCTCCCCATCAAGCCACCCTCGTTCCCGAGCGCCGTGAGGAGATCACGACCGAGGGGGGACTCGACTTAAGCGGCGATACCGACCGGCTGCAGGACACGATCGATCGGCTCAAAGAGGCCGGCGTACGGGTGAGCTTGTTCGTCGACCCGGACCGCCGCGTCCTCGATCTGGCCGCGGTCATGGGGGTGCCCGCCGTGGAGCTCCACACTGGCGAATATGCCAACACCTATCGATCCTCGGATACCGCCCTCCAGCGACTGCGCGTGGCGGCCACCCATGCGCGCGTGGCCGGTCTCGCCGTGCATGCCGGACATGGGCTCACATACCGCAATGTGACGCCCGTCGCGGCGATTGCCGAGATCGAGGAGTTGAATATTGGACACAGCATCGTGAGCCGAAGCATCATGATCGGCATGGAAACCGCCGTGCGGGAGATGCGGGCGCTCATGGGCGGCGCGCGTTGACTAAGCTCAAGCGGGCTCGTAGCTTGGGCGGGCTTGGCACCGCGACGGCAGCAGCGGGATGGACCGCAGCGGCGGGATGGGCACGCGAAACGGCACCTTAACACCAGGACCCGGCACTACTCCCAATGTCCCAGATGGGCTTGACCGAGTTTTTTTCCATGGAGGCGAGCGAGTACCTCGAGCGTCTGGACGCGCTCGTGTCTGCACCCGTCCCACCGGACTCGGAGGAGCTCCTTCGCCTCACGCGAGCGCTCCGCGGGTCCGCCCTGATGGCCAACCAACGGAGTATCGCGACGGCGGCGGCGGCGTTCGAGACTCTCGCCCGCGCGGTTCGCGAACACAGCCAACCCTGGGATGAAGCAACCCGCCAGTTGTCGATCCGTGCCGTCGATGATCTCAAGGTCCTCGTGCGGAGCGTCAACGACTGGACGGACGCCGCCGAGCGGCGGGCCGCCGGCATCACGAGCGAACTCGAGCGCGCCACCGGCCGACCCTCGGGCGCACAGCCTACCGCGGAAGACCGCGGTCTCGATGCGGGCACACGAGCGTTTCTCGCTCGAGAGGGAGCGGCCGTCGCCAGCGCATTGCACGAAGCCGCTCGCAGCATGCAACAGAACCCGCAGGCGCCGGAACCGCTGGAGCGCGTGCTCAAGGTCATGCAGCCTCTCCGGGGGGTAGCGATTCTCTCGGAGATTCCGCCGCTCAACGACGTGCTCCAGGGGGTCGAGCAGGCCGTCGGCGAGGTGTCTCGCCGACGCGAACGTATCGATGGTGCAGACCTGCTCTTCGAGGCTGCTGCCAAAGCGCTCTCCCGGGCCGCTCGCGAGATCGCCGCGGACGGCCGCGCCGACCCCGAGTCGGTCGAGACCCGAGATTTCGCCCATCGCCTTTCGGCACTCTTGGAGCTCGACCAAGAGGCCGTCCCCATCGACTCGTTGTTTTTCGACGACGACGGTCCGCACATCGTGGAGCGCGGCACCGCGACGGCGCGGCCCGCGCGCCTCGGGCGCCTCGAGCTGGTCTCTCACGGCGAACACTTGGAGCTGGCCGCTGACGAGCTCCAACGAGCACCGTCCACTACCCAACGGGAGCTGCGTGCGCAGGCGCTCGCTGGCACCTTCAGGGCACTCGCGTCGGCCACCGGAGGACCGCTGGAAGCGGCCGTGTCCGCCTTCGGCCACGCGGCACGCGAGGCCGTCGCACGAGGAGCCGCGCTCCATCATACCGAGCGAATCGCGGAGCATCTCCGCGCGGCCGGCGTCGTGCTGAGCGAGACCGCGGAAGGGGATGAGGCAGCCCTCGCGGAGCGGCTGCGCACGTTGGTGGCGAAAGTCAACGCGCTCCCCAAGGCGCCGGCGCCGAAACCGGTAGCCACGACCGAAAGTGCGGCCCCGCGGCGGCCACCGGCGGCTTCGGCTGCATTCGAGACCGAGCCGACACCCTCCGCCGCGCCCGCGGCCCCACGTCCCCCGGCTCAGGTCACGCGACCCCGCCGGGCCGTGCAAAAGACGCCGGCACCCGGACTCCACAAGGAGACGGGAGACCTCGTCGGAAGTTGGATCCGCTACGAGCGGTATGCCGGCGCGCTCGGCTTTGGTGCCGCGTCGCTGGACGACCTCATCGCCGGCCCGCCGACCGACCCCGCCGACGACGGTGGAGTGGCCGAAGAGAGCGTGGTCCCCATCAGGGACCTCTCATACCGGGGACCGGCGGCCCTGGAGCGCGCCTTGGCGCTGCGGGAAAAGATCCAGGCCGAGCTGAAGGCCGAGGCGTTCGATCTCCCGCGGGTGCGCGAACTGATCAAGGAAGTCTTCGATCTCGTCGAGCTTGGCCGCGACCCCCGCCCGTAGCCGTCGCCTACACTGGCCGGGAGCGCTGGGGATTCTGCTCTCGGTTGCCCTTCTCTGGTGGACCCTCCACGACGTCTCGCTGACGGAGGTCTGGGAACACCTCAAAAGCGTACGGCCCGTTGCCTTCCTCAGTGCCGTGGTGGTGGCGACGCTCGCCTTTCCGGCGCGCACCGTCCGATGGCGCTACATCCTGAGGCTCGAAGGGAGTACCCTCCCCTTCATCCCGCTCTGGCACGCCACGGCCATCGGGTTCATGGCCAACAACCTCTTGCCCGCACGAGCGGGGGAGGTGGCCCGGGCGTACGCCGCTCGACGCCTCACGTCCGTGCGATTCTCGACGGCGCTCGCGTCCATCGCCATCGAACGTGTCCTGGACGGGATCGGAATCGTTGCGCTCCTGACCATCGCTATCTGGGCGGGCGGATTCAGCGGATCCACCACGGTTGCGAACGTGCCGTTGATCGACGTGGCACGGACCGGGGCCCTGGTATTTCTCCTCTTGCTCGTGGTCGCACTGCTCCTCGTGCATTGGCCCGAACCAGCCATCCGGGCCGCCACGGCGGTGGGGAACCGACTCCTCCCGCAGCGCTGGGCGGAGCGCATGGTCCATGCCGTTCGCGGTGTCCTCTCGGGGTTGGAAGCGCTGCGTAGTTTCAGCCGCCTGAGCTACGCGTTGCTCTGGACTTTCATTGTCTGGTTAGTCAACGCTGCCTCCTTCTGGCTCTGCTTTGTCGCGTTCGATCTGTCACTCCCAGTCACGGCGGGATTGATGGTCATGGGGCTCATCGCCTTCGGGGTGGCACTCCCGTCGTCACCCGGTTTCTTTGGACCGTTCGAGGCTGCCTGCCGAGTGTCGCTTTCGTTGTACGGCGTGCCTGCGGGACGCGCGGTTTCGTATGCGGTCGGCTATCACTTTGCGACGTTCATCCCCATCAGTCTGTTGGGGCTCTGGTCGCTGTCACGCGCGCATTTGCATTTGGCGGACTTACAAAAAGGAGCGGACGAAGCCAAAGGGGCGGAAGCGGGGAGAGACGACGCATCCACTGGTTCGGGGTCGGCACCCGCGGAACAATGAGGTCTCCTCATGCTCACAACACTCAACTGCGCAGGCAGGCACCTTCTTCCGCCCCTCCGACTCCGTTCGCCTGGTCCGCGCGCGGCAGGCACACGCCCATGCCCGACACCGTAAGCGTCCATGCTCACGCGAAAGCGAATCTCCTCTTGCGGATCCTCTCGCGAGAAGAAAGCGGCTATCACGGCATCGAGACGCTCTTCACGCTCCTCGAGCTCCACGACGAGGTGGTGGTGGAACGCACGGCGGGCGGCATCTCGCTCGAGGTGGGGGGTGCGGAGACCGGTCCCGAGCAGGAGAACTTGGCGTATCGGGCGGCGGCGGCGGTGTTGGCTGCCACGGGCAATAAGTTCGGCGTTCGGATTCGTTTGCAGAAACGGATTCCGGTGGAAGCCGGTTTGGGCGGCGGATCGAGCGACGGGGCAGCCACGCTCCATGCGGTGAACCGGTTGACCGGCGATGCCGTCCCACGACACGAGATCTTGCAGTTTGCTGCCAAGTTGGGGAGCGACGTGGCGTTCTTCGCCTCGGGGGCAGCCCTGGCCCTGGCGTGGGGACGGGGCGAGCGTCTGTTTCGGCTCCCTGCGCCAAGGGCATCTCCGACGCTCATCGTGGTGCCGCCGATCGGGGTGAGCACGGCCGCGGCCTATCGGCAGTTCGACGTGGGCAGGGCACATGAGCTGAGGCGGGGGGCGGTCGTGTTCGACGCCGACGCCTTCGCAAGTTGGGGCGGGATCGGACGGTTGGGTGGCAACGATTTCGAGACGACGGTGTTTGGGCACCATGCGGAGCTCAAGGAGCTTTTTGAGCGGCTGGCCGAGACCCGGCCGCTGCTGGCACGCCTCTGTGGGTCGGGATCATCGCTGATTGCAGTGTATAAGAATGAAAAGGACCGTGACAACGCAGCCATGGAATTGGGTGAGCGGGATCAGCGCCTCATCAAGACGACGACGCGACAGGCGCCGGCTCCTCCGCCGGGAGCGAGGAGCGGGGAGCAGGGAGCGGGAGAACGGGGAGCAGGGGGCGGGGAGCGGGGAGCGGGAAATGGGTAGAC
>JBFJCP010000026.1:0-72566 GCA_041615815.1 Gemmatimonadales bacterium
GCCCGCCTCTCCTACCTCGCGGCACTCCACGACATCGGCAAGTTCGCCCGCCACACGCCCCATTGCACGGCGAGGTAGGGGAACCCCGGTGGCACGAGGAACGCAACGCGCGCCTCGCCGAGGTCGGCGTTGCCCGCAAGCAGTGCTCCCGCCACACGGCTCGACCCCGTGAGGAGATCTTGATAGGTGAATGCCTCATCACCCGCGACGACCGCCACACGGGTGCTGTGCTGTCGAGCGCGGGTAACGAGCGGGAGGGTGTCTGTGGGTCTTTCCATGGTGCTCTCGACCGCCTCTGCCGCCCCTGCGTCTCTGACGTCCCGTCCCTCCCCTTTGTCCCGGCTATCCCGCCCAACATTAGCAGAGCGTCCCAGCCGGGGCCACGGGAGGAACGCCGAATCCCGCGACCTCTGCCACACCCGCCGTATGAGCGCAACAGCGTGGATGGGTCTCCGGAGTCGAATCCTCATGCCACCGCCACCCAACCTACTGCCAGAGGGACACTTAGTGGCCGGTATAGCACTTGCGAGACACCCAGGGAAGGCCGGCGCCGCGGGGCTCACCACCGCCCCGCCTCCGGGAACCATCTCGTTCCGAGAGGTTTGACACCAATGCAACCGACCTGCGGATCGCGCCTCCGATACCAGCTGGCGGCGGAGAGCATCACGCCGTTCATCGGTGTGTACGACGTCTTCTCTGCACGCGTGGCGGCACGACATTTCGACGCGTTGTTTGTCTCCGGCTTTGGGTTTGCGGCGAGTCACTACGGCCTTCCGGACCTCGGCTATATCGCCTGGTCCGACATGTTGGCCTTCGTGGAGCGCCTCCGGGCGGTCCTGCCCGACCACCACCTCTTGGTGGACATCGATGACGGCTACGGCGATCCAGCGGTGGCGGCGCACGTGGTGAAGCGGCTGGAGGACGCGGGGGCATCGGGGGTGGTACTCGAAGATCAGGCCCGCCCGCGACGGTGTGGGCACCTGGACGGGAAGCAGCTGTTGCCGTTGGACGTCTACCTTGCGAAGCTCGAGCGCGTCCTCGCCGTACGCGAGGACATGTACGTCATCGCTCGTACCGATGCCACGGAACCGGATGAGATCCTTCGGCGCGCGCGCGCATTTTCCGGCGCCGGTGCGGATGCCGTCCTCGCCGACGGCCTGAGGAGTCTGAGCGATCTGCGAGCCCTCTCGCGGGGCGTGGCCTGTCCCATCACATTCAACCAGATTGCTGGCGGGAAATCGCCGCCGACGAGTCTGACGGAGCTCCAAGGCCTCGGTGTCTCCCTCGTGATCTACAGCACGCCCTGTCTCTTCGCGGCACAAGAGGCGATCGAGCAGGCCATGGGTGAGCTCCGCACGAGTGACGGACGATTGCCCGCCGCGTCTCCGCGACGCGTGGGGGTACCCCAATGCACGAGGCTCTTGCGGGAGAGTCATGATCGTCAACGTTCTGTTCCCGCGTCGCTCATCTGACCCCGCGATGACCACGGAGAGGTGTCCGGCATGTTCTTGAGCTCGAGTGTTGGGAGCCTCATCGAGCCGCTCACGGGTCGGCACTGGGATCGGGCGACCGTTCTCGAGGCGTTTCACCAGCGCACAGCATGGCTGGCGGCGCATAGTCTCGAACCTGGGGACCGCGTCTTTCTCCATTATGGCAACACGATCGAGTTCTTTGTCGACCTGCTCGCGGTCTGGAGCCTTGGCGGTTGTGCGATCCCCATCGATACGCGTCTCACGCATCATGAGGTCGAGACGCTCGCGCAGGCGGCCCGCCCGCGGTTCTCGCTGTGGATCGATTCCCCGAAGGAGGAGGTCGCGGCTCCGCTGTCGGTGCTCGGGATCCAAATCCTGCGAATGCCGGAGAATGGCAACGGTGGTCCACCGGTGCCGCTCCCGCCGCACGACAATCGATTACATCTGGATCGAGAAGCGTTGATCCTGTTCACGTCCGGAACCACGGGACAACCCAAGGGTGTTGTTCACACCCACCGCTCGCTTCGCGCTCGTTGGATTACGTTGCAGCAGAGTCTCGGACTCCGGCATTTTCGCCGCACACTGTGCCTCTTGCCCACGCATTTTGGTCACGGGCTCATCTGCAACTGTCTCTTTCCGTGGCTCTCGGGCATGGATCTGTATGTCGTGCCGCCGTTTCGTGCCGACCTCTTGGTCCAGCTCGGGCGGCTGCTTGACGAGCATGAGATCACTTTTATGTCCTCCGTCCCCTCGGTGTGGCGTCTCGCGCTGAAGACGGCGGCGCCGCCCACCAAGGGCAGCCTCGAGTGGGTCTTCTGTGGATCTGCACCGCTTTCCGCGCATCTCTGGCGGGAAATCATCAAGTGGACCGGTGCCGATCGTGTCATCAATTCCTACGGCATCACCGAGACCGGCAGTTGGGTTGCCGGCACGACGGTCCCGGAGTTCACCCCCGAAGACGGGCTGATCGGCGTTCCCTGGGGAGCCGTCATCAAGTTGCTCAAGGGGTCCAGCACGGACACGCCTCCCGCAATGGCTGAAGCGTGTGCGCCGGGCGAAGAGGGGTTTGTCTGGCTCAATACGCCGGCGTTGATGCGCGGCTATTTGGACCGCGACGATCTCACCCGTGAGGTCGTGTGTCAGGGATGGTTCATGACCGGGGACATCGGTGTGATCAAGCATGGCCACCTCTATCTCTGCGGCCGCGCCCGAGAGGAGATCAATAAGGGCGGGATGAAGGTTCATCCCGGAGACGTGGACAGCGTGCTGGAGCGTTTTCGCGGAACCCGCGACGTGTGCACGTTTGCGTTGGATGATCCACTGTACGGTCAAAACCTGGGTGTGGCCCTCGTCATGGACGAGAGCTCACCCGAGCGGATGGCCGAGTTGCACGAGTGGGTCCGGGAGCGTCTCGCCGATCACAAAATGCCCGCCCAATGGTACTTGGTGGAGCACATCCCGCGCACCTCCCGCGGGAAGATCAATCGCGATGAGGTAGCAAAGTATTGCAGCACGATCGAGCCGGTGCGCATGCACGCCACGGCGAAGAAAGAACCGACGTCGTGATGGACCGAGAACGGGTCATCCGGTTTCTCGAGCATGAGCTCCACGTGAATGTCCACGGTGGTCTCCGAGCCGACACGTCGCTCATCGAATCGGGAGCGCTGGATTCCCTTGGCATCCTTCGGCTTGCCTTGTGGATCGAAAACGAGGTGGGCCGGTCGCTGGATCCCTCGACCATTCAATTGCCCACGGACTGGAACACCATAGACAGCATACTCGCCTTCATTGCTAGGACTCGTAACCATGACCGGAGTGCCGCAACCCGGTGAAATGACACTGCGTGCCACCTCTTCCGGTGACACCGCACGAATCCCCCTTCGTATGACCCGCTACGAAGTCGTCCCGTACAGCGACGAGTTCCAGGACACCGTGATCGACATCAGTCGGTTCCTGTCCCCCGACTCGCTCGAGCGCCGACGTGCCTACTTCCAATGGAAGTTCTTGGACAATCCCTACGTCGACCCAATGATCTATCTGGCCAAGTCCGGTGATCGGGTCGTAGGAATGCGGGCGTTTTCCGGAACGAAGTGGGAAGTGGATGGAAGCGAGTACATGATCCCGTGCGCCACGAATCTGGTTGTGTTGCCCGAGCACCGTCAGCGGGGAATCGTGCGACAGATCATGGAGGTCGCACACACGGATTTAGCACGTCGAGGATTCCCGATCGCGATCAATCTGAGCGCCAGACCCATCACACACATCGCATCACTGAGTATGGGCTGGCGTGGGGCGGGACCGTTGGAGGACGTTCGCCGCGGCACCATCAGCGATCCGCGCCCGAGACCGGGGATCGGACGAGTGCAGCGTCGGGTGCAGCGTCTCTGGCGGCGAGCCATCGGCTATGCCAAGCGGAGGGTCACCGGAAGCCGGCCGCCATTCAAGCGGTTCGATCAAGCCGTGGTCCGCTCTCCGCGCCATGGCATTGCCGTGGATCGGTACCCATGGGCGGATTCGATGGCCGGCCTCGTGAAGCGCCTTCCGTACGATGGACGCCTCCGTCACGTGCGTGACCCGCAGTACCTGGAATGGCGGTATCGGAATCCGCTCTCTGATTACCGTTTCGTCTATCGCCAACAGCACGGGGTGCTGGAGGGGTACTTGGTGATCGGGACGAAGGCGCGAGAGCACGCGCCCGAGGTCGAGGCCTACATCGTGGACTGGGAGGCCTCCAGTGCCGAGGTGCGGGCCGCGCTCTTGGAAGCGGTGCTCGACTGGGACGCGTTCGAAGCGCTCGCTGTCTGGCAAAGATGCTTCGATGCGTCGGTACGAGCCCTCTTGGCACGACACGGGTTTGAGACCACGGAAACGGACATCAGCATCACGAGCCCGCGTCGTACGGTCCTGATGCGCCCCCTGGGCCGCGCCGATCGCCAGGACGCGTGGACGCTTGGTGGACGCTCACTCCTGGAGATCGGGAACTGGGATGTCCGGATGATCTATTCCGACGGGTTCTAGCAACGGGGGGGGCGTGACGAAGCGGTGGATCGGCGTCAGGAGATCTGCCCGCACTCTGCGATCACCACGCTGCGGTTGCCGACCGTTGGCCTTTCGTCTGTGGCCTACCGCCTAGCACCAAGCACCAGCACCTAGCACCGAGCACCGAGCACCCATATTCTTCTCCACTCGCAGTCCCGCATCCATCACAATGCCCGAGGGCCACCATCGTGACCGCGCCCGCGCCCCCAACGTCGTTGGAGCAGACGGCCAGCCCGTCGCCGTTTGACACCATTCGTCCCCCTGAGCGCCTTCTCATGGGGCCCGGACCTTCCAACCCGGACCCCCGAGTTCTCGAGGCCATGTCCCGCACCATGGTCGGGCACCTGGACCCGTACTTTCTGCAGGTCATGGACGAGACCATGCAGATGCTGCGCAGGGTGTTCCAAACCCAAAACCACCATACGATCCCGATGTCGGGAACTGGAACGTCCGGTCTCGAAACCATCATGCTGAACCTGTTGGAGCCCGGCGATGAAGTGGTGGTGGGAGTGATCGGGTACTTCGGGCAGCGCCTGCAGGAAATGGCGGCGCGTGCCGGTGCCAACGTGCGGGTCGTCGAAGCGTCGTTTGGGGAGGTGATTCCGCCGGAGCGGATCGCTCAAGAGCTGACCCGTAAGCCGGCGAAGCTCGTCGCCCTCGTTCACGCCGAGACATCCACCGGTGCCGCCCAGCCCCTCGAAGAGATTGCACAGATCGCCCATAGCCGCGGCGCGCTGGTCGCCGTGGACTGCGTGACGTCGCTGGGCGGCATGCCGGTGGCTATCGACGCCTGGGGCATCGACGCGGCGGGCTCGTGCTCCCAGAAGTGTCTGGGCGCGCCTCCCGGGATGGGACCGGTCACGTTGGGGCCGCTCGCAATGGAGATCGTTCGGAAGCGGAAGGCACCGCCACCAACGTGGTATTTCGATCTGCAGCTGCTGTTCACGTATTGGGGAGACGTCCGTGGGGAGCGGAAACGGGTGTTCCACCATACCGCCCCCGTCTCGAGCATTTACGCGTTCCACGAAGCGCTGCGCCTGGTCTTACAGGAAGGTCTGGAAGAGCGGTGGCACCGTCACGAGCGGGCGCACGACACGTTCGTCATGGGGCTCGAGCGGCTGGGCCTCTCGCTGTTCACGCCCCGGGCGCATCGACTCCCCATGCTCAATGTCATCGAGATACCGGATGGCATCGACGACCTCCAAGTCCGTCGAGCGTTGTTGGATCGGGGGATCGAAATCGCCGGAGGGTTTGGCCCGTTGGCCGGCAAGACCTGGCGGGTGGGGTTGATGGGTGTCAACGCGGACACCAGTCGCATCCAGCGGTTGCTTGGCGCGTTGGAGGAAGTACTCCACGAGGTGGGTGGGCGCGCGTAGTGCCCGCTGTGGCAGCGCCCGATTCCCCACCCCCGGAGGCACGCTCCGGACTGGACCCATGGGTCGAGAAGGAGTTGCCGGCTCCTCCGGTACCGAAAGGGCTCGCGTGGGTGGGGGTCGTTGGGCCCGGGGTCATCGTGCTGGGAGCATCGATCGGGAGTGGCGAGTTCCTGTTGGGACCCGCCGCGTTCGTCCGGTACGGTCTGACCCTGCTCTGGGTCACCGGCGTGGCCGCGTTTCTCCAAACGGTTTTCAACACCGAACTCATGCGGTACACCCTCGCCACCGGGGAACCGGCGTTCACGGGATTCATGCGAACGCCTCCCCGCGCCACCCCCTGGGCTTGGCTCTACGCGTCGCTGTATCTCCTGCAACTGGGATGGCCGGGGTGGGCTGGTGCCGCCGCTGGCGCCATCTACTTCTTGGCGGTGGGGCGCCTCGCCGGTCCCGCCGATGCCAGCGCCGTGTATGTGATTGGCGTCGGGACGTTTCTGGCCTGTGTACTCATCCTGCTCATCGGACGGCGGATCGAGCGAACGCTCGAAATCCTCAATTGGATTCTCGTGGTTGCCATTCTCGGTGGCTTCCTGGTCCTCGGAGTCGTGTTCGTGGCACCGGAGACCTGGATCGCGACGGCGGCGGGATTCATCGGTCTCGACGTGCGCTCCGGCAGTTTCAACTTCCTTCCGCGCGGCGCTGATTTCTTTCTCATCGGCGCGTTTGCCGCCTATTCCGGAGCGGGAGGCATGATCAACGTCACGCTCTCCAGTTGGGCGCGGGACAAGGGCTACGGGATGAGTCGGCATTCGGGCTACATCCCCGCCGCCGTGGGAGGGAGGTCCGTGAATTTGGCGCACACGGGGTTCCGATTCCCGATCACCGCCGAGTCACTGGAGCGATGGAGAGGGTGGTGGCGCATCGTGCGGGTGGATCAGTGGGGCATCTACTTCGTTGGTGCGCTGCTCGGAATGGCGCTCCCGGCGCTCTTGTATGTGGCCTTCGTGCCTGGGGGCACCGACATTCGTGGACTTGGCGTCGCCGCGGAGCTGGCTGACGCACTCCGAGCACGCGGCGCCGTGGTTGCGCTGCTCGTCGCATTTCTTGGCGCGTGGATCTTGTTCAAGACCCAATTGGATATCCTCGATGCCATGACTCGGGGGCTGACGGACATCCTGTGGACCGGAAACCGGAAGCTGCGTCAGGCACCCGGCATGGATGTACGGACGGTCTACTACATTGTCCTCGCCATCGTCGTGGTCTGGGGTGTCATCGCCCTCAGACTGACCCAGCCCATCATTCTGTTGCAGCTCGGCGCCAACATGGCGGGGATCGTGTTCATCATCGCCTCACTCCACCTGCTCTACGTCAACACCACTCTCCTGGCACCGCCGCTTCGCCCGCCGCTGTGGCGACGCGTGGCGTTGGTTGCGTGCGCTCTGTTTTACGGAGTGTTCGTCTCCCTCTGGCTGGCAAACGCGATCTGACTTCCTCCCGAAAGGGGTCCGACTAGCGGGATCCCTGATTCGCGTGCACACTTGCTCGTCACGCCCACTCGAAGCATGGGAGGTTTTCGGTGCGTGTTCTCCCCTTTGCCTGGCTCGGGGTGGCGGTTGCGACAGGCGTGGGATGCCAGCCGAGTGTCGACGGCTTCATGGCCGAGCGGATTACCATCGCGCTGGCGCCTGTCCAGGGTGAGCACGCAATTCTGCGGTACCATCCCGATGCTCTACCCGGACTCCCGGCGGCTCTCGAGCGGGCACTTGTGTCTCGAGACGTTACGGTCGAGTTGATGCCATACGGTGCCGTCCGAGATTTTGCCACTAGGCTGGACTCGGCAGATATCTACGTGTGGCTGCCGGATCCCTCGGGCAACGGTACGCCGCTGGAGCAGCAGCACGCCTTGGCGGAGTGGCTCGACGCCGGACGAGGCCGTCAGATTCACTTCCACTGGGGTGCGGGAACGATGGGTGCCGATGGAAGGCCTGGAGAACACTTGGACAGGTACGACGCGGTCTATCTCAATGCTCTGGCGATCGACTACGAGGAGCTGGACCGGCATCAGGACGCCGCGATCGCTTTACTCCGGTCCGGCCTGGTACACGTAACGACTCCCGCGGGTACGAATCTCAGCCTCGAAGTTGGGGGGCGTCCGTTCAACAAACAGAATGGGGATGCGTCGCGCCGTCGCATCGCATCTGCAGCGATGCGGATCGATCGCGAGATCGAGCTGCCCGCCGGTGTGATCCGAGTGGCGCCCGTCGAGACCTCGGTCAATGGAACGATTGTCGTGCCGAGCGCACGGTTCGCAGATGGCGAAGCGAAGCAGCTCACCCTCACCATCAATGGGGGTGTGGTGACCGCGGTGGCGGCGGCCAGTGGCGCTGGGGTTGCGCGGGCCGCCCTCGAGCGGGAGCCGGCGCTCGGGCACTTTCGCGAGTTGGGCATCGGGTTCAATCCCATGCTACGGTCGTTGTTAGACGGCGCTTGGGTCCCCTACTACGGATACGGTGAAGGAATCGTGCGGCTCAGCCTTGGGAACAACGAAGAGCTGGGCGGTGACGTGAGGGGGAGCGGAGTGCGGTGGTTCTTCTTTCCTGATGCAACGGTTCGGGTGGGTCACGCCGCGCTCGTGGAGGACGGCGTGCTCGTGCGTCTCCCCCATGTCAGCGGTTTTGGCGGCCTCCTCGAGCTAGTGCGCAACTGACCTACCCGTGACATGGATTCGGACGATTCCTCCCAAAGAGGCGGGCGGCGCGCTCCGGCGCATTTATGAGGCTAGCCAGCACGATTTTGGCTTCATTCCGAACATTCGACGAGCGCTGAGTCTGAACCCGGAAGCGTTGCGAGCCTATACGCAGCTCAGCGGGGCCGTCTATGGTAGTGGCCCGCTCTCTGAACGTGAACGAGAGCTCATCGCAACCGTAGTCTCTGCGCTCAACGATTGTCATTATTGAAAGGAAGCGCACGCAGAGTTTCTGCGAACGGTGACCCGGGATGACGACTTGGTCAATGCCGTCAAGCGAGATTGGCGCACCGCAAATCTGAGCACACGAGAGCGCGCGATCCTATCCTTTTGCCAAAAACTGAAGCTGACACCGAGCGCGGTGAGTGCGACGGATGCGGAAGCGCTCCGCGATGCGACACTCGATGACGCAAGTTTCTTGTCCGTGGTGATGGTCACGGCGTTCTTCCAGATGGCAACGCGCATCGCCGACGGTCTTGGCGTCGACTTGGATGACGAACTGACCAGGGGCACCGAAGCGTACCGGCGGTTCGTCGCAAGGGGATCCTGATATGCCGGCTCTGACGGTTTGCATCCGAGCCAGCGTCACTGCTGCGCTGCTCTTCGGCACGGCGTGTCAGACATCCCAAGCCCCGTTTGACGTGGTGCTTTCCAATGGGCGCGTCATGGATCCCGAGTCGGGATTGGATGCGGTACGACACGTGGGAATTCGTGACGGTCGCATTGGCGCCATCTCCACCGCACCCCTCGATGGCCGGGAGATCGTGGACGCGGAGGGCCTCGTCGTCGCGCCCGGATTCATCGACCTCCACGCCCACGGACAGGACTCGCTGAGCAATCGCTATCAGGCGCGGGACGGGGTGACCACCGCCCTGGACCTGGAAGGCGGCGTCTTCCCCGTCGCCGGCTGGTACGCCTCCCGCGAGGGTTCGGCGGTGATCCACTACGGTGCGACGGTCGGACACATCCCGGCACGGGTGAAACTCAAACACGAAATCGATGTCGGACATTTTTCCACGAATCCCAACGCGCTCGCACGAGGATTCAACATCGCGGCGGCGACGTACGAGGCGGCGAGCCCAACCGAGATCGACGAGCTCTTGGGATTACTTGGGCAGGGTCTCACGGAGGGAGCGCTCGGGATCGGGATGGGGTTGGCCTACACACCGGGTGCCCGCCGGGAAGAAGTGCTCGCCATGTTCCGCGTCGCGGCGGCACGCCGCGTTCCCGCGTTTGTACATGTCCGCTCCGCTGGCGAGATGGAGCCCGGAAGTAGCATCGAGGCGGTGCAGGAGGTGATCGCCAATGCCGCAGCCACGGGGGCGTCGCTCCACATCGTGCACATCACGAGCAGTGGAGGCCGGCAGACACCGCTGGCGCTCGAGATCATCGAAGGCGCCCGCGCCAGCGGGCTGGATGTGACCACCGAGGCGTATCCCTACACCGCCTGGTCCACTTATCTCGAGAGTGCGCTGTTCGATGATGGGTGGCGCGAGCAATTCGGCATGGACTACGGGGATCTGCAATGGGTGGAGACGGGCGAACGCCTCACGGCCTCGACCTTCACGTCCTACCGCCAGCGCGGTGGGCTCGTCATCGGGCACGGCATCCCAGAGGACGTGGCCGCATATGCGGTAGGTCACCCCGCCGTCATGATCGCATCCGACGGCCTACCGTTTCGCACCGGAGGAGAACACCCACGAGGGGCCGGGACGTTTGCTCGCGTGCTAGGCCATTACGTTCGCGAGAAGCAGGCATTGGGATTGATGGATGCCTTGCGAAAGATGACGATCATGCCCGCGCAGCGCCTCGAAGCGCACGTTCCGGCCATGAGAGACAAAGGACGCATCCGGCAAGGCGCCGATGCGGACATCACCGTGTTCGATCCCGACCGGGTCATTGACCGGGCCACGTTCCAGCAGTCGATGCGCTTCTCAGAGGGTATCGTGCACGTCATCGTGGACGGGACTTTCGTGGTGCGGGACGGAGAATCGCTGCCCGGTGTTTTCCCCGGTCGCGCCATCACGACGAGGTCACCCTCATGAGCGCGGGCTGACACCGCGACACGAGACAGGCGATGAACGTCCATGTTGATCGTGGGTACGTCACCGATCTCCTTGCCGATTTGGTGCGCATCAACTCGGTGAATCCAGCGTTTACCGACGGCCGTACCGACGAGCGGGAGATCGGATGGTACCTCGTGGATGTGCTGACCCACGTCGGTCTCGACGTGTCCACGAGAGAACCGGAGACCGGGAGGCTCAGCGTCATCGGCCGTTATGACAGCGGCACCCCCGGCCCTCGCGTCATCCTCTACGCTCATGTAGACACGGTCGGGGTGGAGGAGATGGCGGCGCCCTTTTCGGCGGAGTTGCGGGAGGGACGGCTCTACGGGCGAGGGGCATACGACATGAAGGGCGGTCTGACGGCCTGCGTTGCGGCGGCCAAAGTGCTGGCCCAAATGGAACGCCCAACTCGCGGTGAGGTGCTCGTGACCGCGGTGGCGGACGAGGAAGTTGCTAGCATAGGCATGGCAGACGTGCTAGAGCAGGTCCGTGCGGACGCCGCGATCGTCACCGAGCCGACGGAGCTCGACGTCTGTATCGCCCACAAGGGGTTCTGCTGGATCGAGGTGGAAACGTACGGGCACGCGGCGCATGGCAGCCGCTTTGACCTGGGCGTCGATGCCAACATGCGGATGGGGCGTTTCCTCGCCCGGCTCGATCGACTCGAGCGGGAGCTGCGTCTCTCCACGGGCCATGGGCTCGTGGGTCCACCCTCGCTTCACGCCCCGATCATTCGTGGGGGGTCCGGGCCATCCACCTATGCAGCAAAGTGCCGCCTCGAGATCGAACGTCGCACGATCCCCGGGGAAAACGAGGCCCTGGCCATGGGGGAAGTGCAGGACATCGTACGGATCCTGCAGGAGGAAGACCCGACTTTCGATGCCCATGTGCGCAAGCTCATCGCCCGTGCCCCGTTCGAGATCTCTCGCGACACCCGCATCGTGCAGACGATCCGCCAAGCGGCCGGGATGGTCCTCGGGGGGGAGCCCACGATCGTCGGGGCGCCGTATTGGATGGACGCAGCGCTGTTGCAGGCGGCCGGAATCGAGACAGTGGTGATGGGCCCTATCGGAGAGGGCGCCCACGCCGTCGAAGAATGGGTGGATGTAGAATCGGTCGCCGCCCTCGCCGAGATTCTCGTACACGCGGTCCTCGCGTATTGTGAGGAGATCTAGCGCGTCGGTGCCCATCCCGGCCCTCGCGTCTATTCTCCCAGACTCTCGAACAATCGCCGCACACGCTCGTCGGCCGGACCGCCACCCCGTAATCCCAACGTGATGTATGCGGCCGTTGACAGCAGCATGGCTGGAAACAACGCGTGAATCCGGCTGCCGAGCGGCAGGTACTTCCATCCCACGAGCACGGCCACCCCCACCACGAACGACGCGATGACCGCTCGCCCGTTCCCTCGATGCCAATGCAAACCCAAGACGATGGCCGGCAGAAAACACGCGGCGTACAGGCTCCCGGAGAACGCGGTGAGGGTCACGATCTGTCCTGGCGGGTCGAGCGCGATCAGCGCGGTGATCACGGCAAACAGGGCCACGTACCACCTGGTTGCCCGAATCATCGACGCATCCGTGCCCCCCGGACGCCAGACGCTCACGAGGTCACGCTCGCAGGTCGAGGCCATGACGAGCAGAACGCTGTCCAGAGACGACATGGCGGCGGCCACCATCGCGACCAGCAGAAACGCCGAGACGGCGGGATGGAAGACATTCCCCCCGCTCAACAGCATGGGGACCACGAGATCGGTGTCGGTGACAGGGGTGGCGAGAACGCGATGGGCATAGAGCCCAATCGGAAGAAGGAGCGAGTAGACCACGAGAAATGCGAGGGTCGATACCCACATCCCGGATCGCGTGGCACGGTGATCCTCGAGCGCATAGAACCGCGAGAGCTGCCGGGGCTCCACCACGAACTTCATCGTGCCGGCGACCACGATCCCGATGAGGACCGGAAACGGCATGGCAGCGTCCCATCGAAAGAGCGGTGTGGTGTCCGGGGACGAGCGCAGCACGTCGAGCGCGCCGAGCCCACCGGCGGCGGAGATGGTCCCGCCGAACAGCAGCAGAGCCGCAAAGACCATGACGACTCCCTGGACGACGTCGGTCCGCACCACGGACACGAAGCCCCCGACCGCCGTATACAACATCACGATGACGAGCACAACACCGATGGCCAGTGGATACGGAACCTCGAGGAACACTTCCAGGAGATTGCCGATTCCCTTGAAAACGGCCGTCATGTAGAGGAAGCTGGAAAACAGCACGATGAGCGCCGCCGCCACCCGCGCGGGAACACTGGAAAAACGGAAGCCAATGAAATCCGGGATCGTGACCGATTCCAACGACGCGGTAAATCGGCGCAGGCGGGGTGCGACCACGGCCCAAGCGACGATGCAGAACACGACGGCCACGGGTGCCAGTAACAGCCACGGGGCGCCGTACGCGTACGCCTGACCAGAAAAGCCGACGAAACTGTTGGTGCTCGAGTACGTGGCAAAAAAGGACAGGCCGAGGGCCACGCCGCCCATCGTTCGCCCACCCACGTAATAGTCGACGATGCCACGAGTGCGCCGCTTTCCCTCGAGGGCATGGTATGCCATGAGGCCGGTGTAAAGGGCGAGCAGCGTGATGGCGAAACCGTGGGCCTCGAGCCATTGCATGAGGGCGCACACCTCTATTTAGTGGGGCCGCCGCCCAATTAACTCGCATTGTGGGCTCGAGCAACCCAAAGCGCGTCCAATACGCTCATCGCCGCGGGACCACGGTGGACGTCGGCGGGATGCAGATGCCCGAGCGGCCGGAAGAACGGTTCGTCGAGGGGTGGTGGCTCGGGCGGGGTCATGGCTTCCCCGACGCCGCCCGGCGAGGGCTCCCCGTGGCCACGCGGCCTGGTCGGTGGGAATCCCAATACCTATAGTACAGGCGCCTGGACAGGACGACTGAGTATCTCAATCGTGAAGAATCACTACGAGCGTGTGAAGGCCGCCCTGGCGGATCGCTACGCCTTGGTACGGGAGCTGGGGCGAGGTGGGGCCGCCACGGTCTACGTGGCAAAGGACCTGAACCACAACCGCGAGGTTGCGGTCAAGGTATTGCGGCCGGAGCTCACCGCGGCGGTGAGCGCCGAGCGCTTCCTGCGAGAGATCGAGATCGCGGCAAACCTGTCCCATCCCCACATCCTGCCAGTCTACGATTCGGGAACGGCCGGAGGGGTCTTGTACTACGTCATGCCGCTCGTGGAAGGCGAATCCCTGCGCGCTCGTATCAATCGAGAGACGCAATTGCCGCTTGAGGATGCGCTCAAGATCACGCGCGAGGTCGCGGATGCACTTGGCCATGCGCACAGCTACGGGGTCGTGCACCGGGACGTGAAACCGGAGAACATTCTTCTTTCCGGGGACCACGCCATCATCGCCGATTTTGGGGTGGCGCGCGCCGTCGAGATGGCCGGAACGGATCGACTCACGGAGACAGGCCTCGTCGTCGGAACGCCCGCCTACATGAGCCCGGAACAGGCCAGCGGCGATTCTCGAGTGGACGGGCGTGCGGATCTCTACTCCCTGGCGTGCGTGCTCTATGAGATGGTGGGGGGAGAACCGCCACACTCCGGTCCAACGCCGCAGGCCATTCTCGCGCGACAGCTCACCGGTGAAGTTCGGTCGCTGCGTCCGCTCCGCTCAACGGTCTCACCCGCGCTCGACCGCGCCATTCGCCGGGCGCTGGCTCCAGCGGCCGCAGACCGGTACCCCACGGCGAGCGACTTCGTCCGGAGTCTTGCTGCGGGCGAAGCCGAACCCACCACGCCGCCGGCGCGGCCCGTCGGTGCCCGGCTGGCGCTCGGTGTTGTCGGTGCGCTGGTATTGGGAGCCGTGGCCTACGTGGGGCTGGGTCGGGACGGCGCGGTCAGCTCCGTGACCGATGACCGGCTTGCGGTCGCCGTCTTTCCCTTTCGACCCACAGACGCCGACGCGGCACAATGGTCCGAGCAGGTACCGGATCTCCTGGCCACGGTCCTCGATGGCACGCCGGAGGTCCGTGTTGCGGATCCGTGGTCGCTGTGGCGGACGCTACGTCCCGAGCGGACGGCCCGAGCGGTCAGTCCCGTGGACCCCCTCGAGGCGAGCGAGATTGCTGGCGACGCGGGAGCGGACCGGTTCGTCCTGGGTACCGTGACCGACGATGCGGGCATCATTCGCCTCAACGTTCGAGTGTATCGGGCCGGGGTCGGCGAACCGCTCCGCGCCTTCTTGTTCGATGGGCCAGCAGATAGCCTGGGAGGTTTGGTTCAACGTCTTGCCGTGGCGATCATTGGGGAGGTGTTTCCGCGGAGACCTGCCACGGACCTCCCCGGATCATCGGTTGCCGGCTACGGCACGCAGTCCGCCGACGCGCTCAAATCCTATCTCCGTGCCCGGGATGCGATGCGGCGCGGCCAAGTGGACGAGGCCGACGCGGCGATCGACCAGGCAGTGGCCGCAGACTCGACATTTGCGCTCGCCTTGGTGGAAGCGACGACCATCAAGTCGTGGGTGATGTTTCTCAGCGGGGAGTTCTTCCGGGGCCTCATGGAGCTCGCCGAGCGGGCCGTGCGCTATAGTGACTCTCTGAGCGAGCGGAACCGCCTGCGCGCGAGGTCGGCCTTGGCCTCCATCCGAACCGACGGCATTACCGCTGCGGAAGCAGCGACACGGATCGTCCAAATCGACAGCTCGGATGTGGACGGCTGGCGCCGTCTGGCGTACTACCAGTCCGTGTATGGATGGCAGTTTGGTGCCGACGAGTACGACGCCGTTCGCTCGGCTGAGCGGGCCGTCCAACTCGACTCGACCTTCATCCCGTCGTTGCTCAGCCGCGCCTGGCTTTCGGTTACGTGGGAGAATCCCGAAGACATTCGCGTGCAGATGGTGCGATTGGGGCAGGTGGATACTACCAACGCCCTGGTACGGGCAACGTTGATCGCGCTGCGTGGCGTGCTGGCCGATGATCGGGAGTTCGATGCGCTCGCCGACACGATCGGCGCGGCACCGTTCCGGGAGTGGTTGACTGCCATTCGCTACCTTCGGTCGCTGCGCCCGAGCCGCGCCGAGGCGGTGCTCGATCGCCTGCGTGGCCGGGCGAGTCCAGGGACTCCTCAACGGGCGGTGCTCGGCGAAATCGCGCGCCTCAAGATTGCCGAGGGCCGTATCGCAGAAGTCGACTCGGGCATCGCGGCGGGGGACTACGAAGTCCAGGAACTCTATAAGAACCTGCGCCGCTTTTTCGTGGCAGCCAGTATAGCGGGCGTCGGCGACCCGGCCGTGAGTGAACGGGCTGTCGCCTGGCTCGAGGAGTACGTGCCACCGGATTCCGCGCTTCACTACTTCGAGACGCGCCCCGTCTGGTGGACCCTCTGGTTGGTGGGGGCCTATCACGCGACGGTCGGCGATACCCTGATCACACAGCGCTGGAAGGAGGCTATCGGGACACTGCCGGCCGGCGGCACGTCGTCGGACTACCGTGGCGGACTTCAGGCCGACTTGGATGCCCGTGTCGCTGCACGTCGCGGCGATCTGACCGCTGCCGTCCCGCTGGCCGAGCGTGCCGTTCACTTGTGGTCCATCCATACCGACAACGACTGGGAAGCCTTGGCCGCGCCCGCCATGCGGTTCCACCTCGCGATGCTGATGCGAGCCACGGGGCGTCCGGACAGTGCCGAGGCCCTGCTTCACTCGCTCGTGCCGCCGACGACGTGGATGGGCTTCTACACCGCCCGAGCGTCCTACGAGCTCGGTCAGCTGGCCGAGGCTCGTGAGGACTTCGAGGACGCGGCACGCTATTACCTGGCGGCTGTGCGCCTGTGGGAGCGGGGGGGCGCCGAGGTGCGCGAGTGGCGCGAACAGGCCACGCAGGGGCTTCGGCGCGTCGTCGGACGTCGGGGCTAGCATCACCACCCGTGCTTCCCTCCAACAGGGTACGAAGGTAGTCTAGAGCACGTTCGTTCCTGATCTCTCCCTGTCTCGTGGGCACATCATGATGCACGAAGCCAAGCGTCTTGCAAAGTTCTGCGTTGCCATCCTTCTGGGTAGCGGCACTGCGCTCAACGCGCAAGAGATGCAGCTCGATCCCTCGCTCTATCAGAGCATGGAATGGCGCAATATCGGCCCGTACCGCGGCGGTCGCTCGGTGGCCGTCGCCGGAGTGACCTCCAAGCCGCTCGTCTACTACTTCGGCGGGGTGGGCAGCGGGGTGTGGAAGACGACCGATGCGGGGCAGACGTGGAGTAATGTCTCCGACTCGACGTTTGGGACCTCGTCGGTGGGCGCGCTGGCCGTGGCACCGTCGGATCCCAACGTGATCTACGTCGGCATGGGGGAGCACGCGGTACGTGGGGTGGCCACGTCCTATGGAGACGGTGTCTATAAATCGACCGACGCCGGAAAAACGTGGCGGCATATGGGGCTGCGGGAGACGCGGCATGTCGCCGCGGTGGTCGTGCATCCGACGAATGCGGATCTCGTCTATGTGGCGGCGCAGGGCGCCGTCCATGGGCCCACCGAGCACCGCGGTGTGTATCGGTCGAAAGACGGCGGCGCCACGTGGGAACGAGTCTTGTACTTGAACGAGACCACGGGCGCCAGCGCGCTCAGTATGGACCGAACAAATCCCCGTATCCTCTACGCAGGCACCTGGGATCACCTGCGGCGCCCGTGGGAGGTGCGGAGCGGCGGCCCGGGCAGTGGCATTCATAAGTCCACCGATGGCGGTGACACCTGGACGAGACTCACCAACGGATTCCCGGAGCTGATGGGGAAGACCAGCGTCTCGGTGTCAGCGGATCCGGAGCGGGTCTACGCCCTGGTGGAAGCCGATCCGGGTGGGGGGGTGTTTCGCTCCGACGACGGTGGCACGAGCTGGAAGAACATCAACGACAATTGGACGCTGAGGGCGCGCGCATGGTATTACATCCACATTCATGCAGACCCGCAAAACGCGGATGTCGTGTGGATCATGAACGCCCCACTCATGAAGAGTATCGATGGCGGCAAGAGCTTCACGCGGGTGCGCACGCCGCACGGCGACAATCACGCGTTGTGGATCAACCCCACCAACAGCGAATACCTGATCAATGGCAACGACGGCGGAGCCAACGTATCGCTCAACGGCGGTACCACGTGGTCCACACAACAGAATCAACCCACGGCACAGTTCTATCGTGTCAACACCGATAACCGGTTCCCGTACTACGTGTACGGCGGGCAGCAGGACAATTCGTCAGTCGCCATCGTGAGCCGGACCAGCGGTCGCGGCATCGGATGGAAGGATTGGTATGCTGTGGCGGGTTGTGAGAGCGCCTATGTCGCATTCGACCCCGACAATCCCGCGCGCAACTATGGCGGGTGCTATATGGGACAGATAGAGGAATTCGACGAAGCCATCCGAGAATCGCACAATGTGATGGCCTATCCGTTCCTACCGGCTGCCCTCGCCTCCAGGGACATCAAATATCGCTTCAATTGGAATGCGCCGATCGTCGTATCCCAACACGACCCCAGGGTGATCTACCATGCGGGCAACGTGCTGTTGAAGTCCACGAACCGCGGCCGAAGCTGGGAAGAGATCAGTCCGGATCTCACTCGGGATGACGATGCCAAACAAGGACCCGGTGGGAGTCCGATCACCAACGAGGGTGCGGGAGGTGAAATCTACGGCACGATCATGTACGTGGCCGAATCGCCGCACGATGCGGCCACCATCTGGACCGGGAGCGACGACGGACTCGTGCAGGTCACGCGGGACGGGGGCCGGAACTGGGCTAACGTGACGCCTCGCGACATGCCGGAGGGCATGGTCAATGCCATCGATGTCTCACCCCACGATCCGGCCGTGGTCTACGTTGCCTTCACGCGATACAAGTTCAACGATTTCACGCCACACATCTACAAGTCCAGAGACTACGGACAGAGTTGGACGAGGATCGTGAAAGGCATCGCGCCTGACGCATTCGTGCGGGTGGTACGCGAAGATCCGAAACGGCGGGGCCTCCTCTATGCCGGTACCGAAACGGGCCTCTATGTTTCCTGGAACGACGGGGCCGACTGGCAGTCGCTGCAGCTTGGGATGCCGATCACGCCCATCACCGATCTCAAGATTCAAGGTCAACACAACGATCTCGTGGCAGCAACGCAGGGCAGGGGATTCTGGATTCTGGATGATCTCTCCCCACTGCAGCAGATGAATCTTCGGATCGCCCGTTCACCGGTCCATCTGTTCGAGCCTCGGGATGCGTATCGCATGGCGGGGGGTGGCGGGTTCCAGTTCCCCATGGCGAATGCAGGAAAGAACCCACCAGCCGGTGCGATCGTCGATGTGTATCTGACTAATGCGAGCGATTCGATTACGGTGACCATGGACGTGCTGGACCCTGCGGGCGCCGTGATCCGAACGTATTCGACCGATCGGGAAGCCACGACGGACTCGAGTTCTGTGATCAAGGTCAAGCAGGGGCATAACCGCCTTTCGTGGGACCTGCGGTATGAAACCCTCGAGAACGTCCCCAAGCTGTACACGTGGGGGAGTCTCCGCGGGCACCGCGTCGCGCCGGGGACGTACCAGATTCGCGTATCGCAGGGAGATGTGAGCGTCACCGTACCGGTGAGCGTGCGGCGTGACCCGCGTGTGGACGCTACCGATGCCGACTTCCGCGATCAAGATCGCTTCATCGCGCGGGTGTCTGCGGAACTGTCCGCGATCCACCAGGGTGTGATTCGTCTTCAGCAGGTGCGAGCGCAGGTGGAGGACCTCATGGAGCGCACCAAGGATGCCGCAGCCGGCAAACCGGTGGGGGATGCGGGAAAACACCTCGTAGCCGATTTGACCGCCCTGGAAGACTCGCTGGTGCAAAAACGGGTCGCTGACGGACAGACGGTGATCAACTTCCCATCCCGCTTGCGGTTTCAATACGTCTACCTTCGGGGGGCGGTCGATGGCGCGGAGGGAATCGTGACGGACGGAGCCAAAGAGCTGTTTGGCGACCTTTCGGCGCGGTGGGCGCGACATGAGGCACAGCTCGAGGGGTTACTCGATCCCCGGCTGGCGGGCTTCAACCAGTTGATCGCCGAGCAGGGAATCCCGGCGGTTATCGTGCCACAGCCCGCTCAGCGTGCCACGACGACGGCGGCTCCCGAGAGCGAGCCCCGTTAGGGAAGGTGGCGCTGCCATGCCGCACTGGTCATCAATTGTGTTTGTCATACTCGGCGGCGCCGTGTTTGGTGCGCCCCTCATGGGTCAGGGTGTGACCAAGTTCGTCCGCTATCACCATGAAGAACGGACGTCGTACGGGGTGCTGGAGGGCGAGAACGTTCACCAGCTGGAGGGCGATCTCTTCGCCTCCCCCCGGAAGAGCGGGCGCTCTGTCCCGTTGAACGCGGTCCGCCTTTTGGCGCCCGTGGAGCCGTCGAAGGTCCTCGCCATCGGTCGTAACTTTCGAAGCCACCTCGCCGGTCGTCCCATTCCCAGCGCTCCGGGGGTGTTCGTCAAGTTGCCGACGTCCGTGATCGGGCCCGGGGAAGCGATCGTCATTCCCGCTGATGCCCAGGACCTACACTACGAGGGCGAGTTGGTGATCGTGATCGGGAAGCGGGCCAAAAACGTTACGGTCGAGGACGCACTGGACTATGTCTTTGGGGTAACGGCCGGCAACGATGTGACCGAGCGAACCTGGCAGGATACAGACCTGCAATGGGCACGCGCCAAGGGGGCAGACACCTTCGCGCCACTCGGCCCCGCGATCGTCCGCGGTGTGGACTACGGTACGTTATTGATCCAAACTCGGGTAAACGGCGAGCTCAAGCAGTCAGAGCGCGCCAAAGACTTGATTTACGACATTCCGACGCTTGTCAGCTACATCAGTCGCTACATCACGCTGCTCCCGGGTGACGTGATCTTCACCGGCACACCGGGCTCGACCAGCGCGCTTGCACCCGGCGACGTGGTGGAAGTAGAGGTGGAGGATGTCGGTATCCTCCGGAATCCGGTGAAAGCGGCGACCGCGCGCCCCTAGATGATGGGTGACCCCGTCCCCCGTCTTGCCAACTCTATCCGCGTTCTACTCCCCGATGTCGATATCGGGATCGATGACGACGACGTTGGTGTCACCGCCGACGACACACCACAGGGTGATGTTATAGCGGTAGCGGCCAGACGCTCCCGGCACCATGTCGGCCGCCCGGGCCGGGTTGGTCTTGGTTCCGCGCCGCGGAGCCTGTTGCGTAAATGGCCAGCGGCCGGTCTTGGGCGTGATCTCGAGCGAATCCGAGCTGGCGTTTCCCTGCAGATTCCATTCGATATCGTCGCCGCGGGCGAGCCTGGCACGCCACGGGCGCACGGACACGTTGATGGCGCCGTTGGCCGAACATCGAATATCGACGTTTACGGTCACGGTAGCCTCGCCGTCCGCCGAGCCGAGGTCGGTGCCACCGAGCGCCACCGTTGCGATGCCGAGGGCAGCAACCACCAGGATGGGAAGGGAGCGCATGAATCCTCCGCCGATTGGGGATAGTGGCGCTAGGTTGTAGGGCGAGACGCCGCTTCGCAAGGGGTCACAAGCTCTCGCGTGGTGGATCTCGCCAGTCCATCTTTAGGCATCGGCAATTGTTTGTTCCATCACCTTACCCACTCGTGACCTGACGAATGGCCGACGAATCGATTCGTTCATCACAGAGCACTTTCGGATCGGAAGCCTCGGAGGTCATGGAGCATCCGGAGCGCATCGGTACCTACCGGATCCTCCAGATCTTGGGCGAGGGGGGGATGGGTCTCGTCTATGAGGCGGAGCAAACCGAGCCGGTGGTTCGGCGCGTAGCGCTAAAAGTCATGAAGCCCGGTCTCGATACCAGGCAAGTCCTGGCCCGCTTCGAGGCCGAGCGGCAAGCACTGGCCGTCATGGATCATCCCAACATCGCCAAGGTGCTGGATGCCGGGGTGACGGAGGCCGGACGGCCGTACTTCGTGATGGAGTTGGTGAAAGGCATCCCCCTCAACGATTATTGTGACTCCTTCAAGCTCTCCACCCGTGCCCGTCTCGTACTGTTCGTCGAGATCTGCCGGGCGGTGCAGCATGCGCATCAAAAAGGTGTCATTCACCGAGATCTCAAGCCGTCGAACATCCTCGTCAGCGAGCAGGACGATCGGCCCGTCCCCAAAATCATCGATTTTGGGGTTGCCAAAGCCATCTCCCAACCGCTGACGGAACGCACGCTCGTGACCGAACACGGGCGGGCCATTGGCACGCCGGCCTACATGAGTCCCGAGCAGGCAGGTCTGTCCGGCTTGGACATCGATACGCGGACTGACATTTACTCACTGGGCGTCATTCTCTACGAGTTGTTGGTGGGCAGTCTCCCCGTCGAGCCCCGCGAGGTGGGGGGCATGCCCGAGTTCTTTGCGCAGCTCGTGATGCGGGAGACGGATCCCCCGACGCCGAGTGCCCGCTTCACGAGTCTGGTGGGACACCAACAGTCCGTGGCGGAATTCCGCCACACCGATCCCAAGTCGCTGATTCGCGAGCTGAGGGGCGATTTGGACTGGATCGTGATGAAAGCGATGGAGAAGGAGCGGGCGAGGCGGTATGAGACGGCTAATGGGCTCGCGATGGACATCGAGCGACATCTGCAAGAAGAGCCCGTGTTGGCCCGGCCGCCGAGCGCTGCCTACCGCCTCTCCAAGTTCGTCGCGCGGAACCGAAGCGGGGTTGTTGCCGCGGCGATCGTCGCCATCGCGTTGGCAGGTGGTGCCGTTGCGGCCACGGTGGGTATGGTTCGGGCCACGCGTGCCGAGGCCGCGACCGCACGCGAAGCTGAGGCACTACGGCAAGTGTCGGGTTTTCTCGTTGGGCTGTTCGCGGTCAACGATCCCAGTGAGGCGCGCGGCAATTCGGTGACCGCCCGTGAGCTGTTGGACAAAGCGGCGGAACGGATCGATGTGGAGCTGGCGGAGCAGCCACAGGTGCAGGCGCGCCTCATGCTCACGATGGGAGAGGCGTACCAAAGCCTCGGCTTATACGATCGGGCCGCTCCCATGCTCGAGCGTGGGTTGGCGGTACGGGAAAATGTACACGGCGAAGACCACCTCCAGGTGGCGGAAGGACTCTTCATGCTCGCCGAGCTCTTCCGGAAGCAAGGGAAATACGACGAGGCAGAACGTCTCTACCAGCGGGCCATGGCCATCCAGGAAGCGCGGCTCGGCCCCGCCGCTCCGGCACTGGCCGCCACGCTCGGTGGGCTCGGAACCGCGTACGTGTCGCAAGGGAAGTTTGATGAGGCGGAGCCACTCCTGGAGCGAGCGCTGGCCATCCGCGAGGACGCCTTCGCACCCGACCATACGGATGTCGGAAGTAGCCTTGGAGCGCTGGGAAGCCTGTACACCCGGCAAGGGCGCTACGCGGAAGCCGACTCCATGTTCAGCCGGGAACTCGTGATTCGGGAGAAGGCGTTCGGTCCGGATCATCCCGACGTGGCGTACACGCTCAGCGATCTCGGTGGTGTCCGGTGGCTCCAAGGCAATCTCGAGGATGCGGACCGCTTCTTCCGACGATCGCTCGATATCCGGACGCGCATGCTGGGTCCTGACCACCCTGAGTTGGGTTCCATCCTCAACAACCTCGGGGTGCTGGCATGGACGCGGGGAGAGTATCGCGAAGCAGCTGGGCTGTACCAGCGAGCGCTGGACATCTATGCGAAGGCGCTCGGTCCGAACCATATTCGTGTAGCTGGCGCGCTCAATAACATTGCCGAGACGCATTGGAAGCTCGGGAACGTCGCCGAGGGAGAGCAATACTTCCGCCGTGCGCTGGCCATCAAGGAGGGGATACTCGAGCCCCTCCACCCCTCCTTGGCCATTACGCTCAACGGCCTCGCGAATCTGTACCGGGACGCCGGGCGCTATGCAGATGCAGCGCCGCTGTACCGGCGAGCGCTCTCGATTCGTGAGACGACTCTCGGCGCCACCGACCGTCACGTCATCGAAACGCTGTCCGATTGGGCTACCATGCTTCGGGCATCAGGTCAGGCCTCTGCGGCGGATTCGCTCCAAGCCCGGATCGATTCCATCAAGATGGAAACGGAGGGCGGATCGTGATAACACCGTGGTCATCCTCGGCAGTGTTCCGTCGACATCCAGCACGCTGTCCTCTGCGCTCGCGCCGCCCGCCCTCGGTGCCCTGACTCCAGATCCGCTTGTCTCTCCCTGATTTCATTCGCTCGATGCCAAAGGTGGAGCTGCACGTGCATCTCGAGGGCTCCATCCAGCCGGAGACGTTGCTCGAGCTCGCGCGCCGACACCACGTGTCCCTCCCCGCTGACACGGTCCAAGGAATTCGTGATTGGTATCGATTTACGGACTTCGATCATTTTGTCGAGATCTACTTGACGGTCTCCGCGTGTGTGAGAACGGTGGCGGATGTCGAACTCGTTGCGCGGGAGTTTTTGATCGGTCAAGCGAAGCAGAACATCAAGTACAGCGAGGTCACCTATACCGCGGTCACGCATTACCTGCAGAAGCAGCTCCCGTTCGACGATCAGCTGGCGGCGCTCAACCGAGCACGGGAATGGGCGGAGCGGGAGCTGGGCGTGCAAATGGGTTTGGTGATCGATATTCCGCGCAACCTCCCCGCCACCTATGGGCCAATGATCGCGGACTGGGCCATCGCCGGAATGCAGGATGGGGTCGTTGCATTTGGGCTGGGTGGTCCCGAGGTGGGGAATCCGCCCGAGAAATTCGCGGATGCGTTCGAGCGAACACACGCCGCGGGGCTGCCGAGCGTTCCGCACGCCGGCGAGACGGAGGGGCCTGCGAGCATCTGGGGTGCCCTACAGCGGCTGAACGCCGTGCGGATTGGCCACGGCATACGCTGTTTGGAAGATCCGGCGCTCGTCCACGAGCTTCGTACGCGACAGATTCCGCTCGAAGTCTGTCCCACGAGCAACGTATGTCTCGGCGTCGCGCCAAGCATCGAAGAGCACCCCCTTCCACGTCTGCTCGAGGCAGGCCTGTACGTCACGCTGAACTCGGACGATCCTCCGATGTTCAACACGACGCTGACAGACGAGTATCTCGTCTGCGCGAGCGCCTTTGGTTTCGACAACGCGGTCGCGGAGCGTTTTGTCATCAGTGGTGTGCGGGCGTCGTTTTTGGCGCCCCAAGATCGCGAAGCGCTCGAGTCGACCATCGCAAGCGAGTTCACGCGGCTTCGAGCGACGTTCGCCGGCTAACGCTTTCTTCACCAGTCTCCTTGCGTACTACGACTCCGCGCAGGTGCTCGAGCGGCGACGCGCCACGCTACCGGCCGAGCCCACGGTTCCATGGCGAGCTGGGTCTGGCGTACGCGGGTCTCGGACGGCGAGCTGACGCGATCCGCGACGCGCAGGCCGCCGTGGATCTGCTCCCCGTTTCCAAGAATGCAATGTTCGGCATCGATTGGATTAATCTGGCGACCGCTGCGGGGTCACGAAGGCGCTTCGAGGGGTGGTGACTACGGACGGCTAAGCCGGCTCAATCGACCAGGTCTGCAGTCCCTCGCTCACTCGCAGATGTAGCAGAACCCCGTCCCATCCACCGCTTCCGGCACGTCGCGCTCGGCGTTCACCAGGCACAGAAACCCGAATGGTTCGGCCGCGTCGGGAGGATTGCGAAATTGATGCGGGTCGCCGGGTGCCACATAGACGACGTCCCCAAAGCCCACCGCGTAGAGGTAGCAGCCGAACTGGACTTCGCCGTGGCCACGAATCGGGATGACCACGTGTTCATGCTCGTGTTTCTCGAGCGTGCTGTATCCCCCCGGTGCGATCTCGAAGTACCGCACGTGAAACCGTTGCGATTCGCCTCGCTTGCCTGAGAGCTCGCGGCGCGTGATGCCCTTCCACGTGTCTGTGGTTTCCTTGTAGGGCTCGAGTGGGATGTCCTTCCAGGAGAAATCGCCTCGATGCCGGATCACTTTGCTGTGGTTACCGGTAAGGGGTGGGTGCGGGGGATGCTTGCTCGGCGCGGTCATGCGGCCTCGGTCTGTCACGTGGCGTCACGAAAAGTAATACATCATCGGAAGCCACGAACCGGTCACGGTCTGGCCACGCTATCCCTACCCGGGCCAATCGCGTAGCTTTTGTCCCGTTCTCGCAAGGAGCGATGGTGTCGGACGAGAAACCGCGGTTGGGGCCGTTTCTTCGCCACTACGGGCGGGAGGAGAAGAAGAGTCTTCGTGAGCGCCTGACTGAGGTCGCCCTCATCATCGGGGCCGTGGTCGGTTTCCTCATCGTGCTGGCAGGGGTGATGTGGAGCTTTTTCCGGTTCCCCATCGCTACCTTCATCGGGTTGGTCGTCGTCTGGGGAGTCGGCTTCCTCGTATTGAGGGTCAAACGGCAGCGGGCGAAAGCACAAGAGCGCGCGCTTCGCGACGCCCAGCTGCGAGATCGCGACCGGTAGCCCTGGCCTAGAAGCGCCAGCAAGCTCCTGGCCTCATACTCCCCAGTCCCTTCCCATCCCGGGCCCCAGCCTCAAGATTAGTGGCGCCATCCCCCGGAGGAATCATGCGTGCGTTCCTGCTGATGGGGCTTACCCTCCTCCTGGCCCCGTCCCTCTCGGCGCAATGGACCCATCGGTATCCCAAGGTCGACGGCTTCCGGCACCACGTGTATCTCGAGGGCTACGAGCTTCCCACTCTCACCAGCGGACCCATCGATCCCGCACCCTCGCCCGACGGGCACACGGTCGCGTTCTCGTCACGCGGCTGGCTCTGGCTCCTCGCCCTGGAGACGGGAACGGCTCGGCGAGTAACGACCGGAGCGGCCATGGATTTTCGGCCTGCCTGGTCGCCGGCAGGAGATCGCCTGGCCTTTGTGCGAGATGACGGGTCGGACACGTGGATCGTGATCCTCGACCTCGCAACCGGTGAGGAGATCGTGGCCGTCAACACCCCCGCCATCGATCTCGATCCGGCATTCGCACCGGATGGGGCCTCGCTCTACTACGCCTCGGCCGCGGCGGGCGACATCGATCTCTGGCGTCTCGACCTCGCCGAGGAAACGACGACGCGCGTCACGAGGGACCGGGGCATCGAGCTCAAGCCGCAGCCGCATCCCGATGGTGTCCGGGTCCTCTTCCTGGCCAAGGCTGGTCCCAACGACATTCGCTTGCTCGACACCCCGTCGGGCGAGCAGACGGTGCTCCAGACCGAGCGCATCGTCTCCATGACCCGACCGACCCTGAGCCCAGACGGTGCGCTCGTCGCGTACAACTGGCCCACACAGGCACGCTACGAACTGAGGCTCCTTGCGCTGGACGACCCCGGCACGTCGGTGATGCTGACAGCGTCCGCGGGGCTTCCGCTTACGCCCGCGTGGAGCGCGGACGGACGATCGATCTATTTCGCGGAAGCGGACGACCGAGAGGTCATGGCACTCAAGCGGATCGACCGGGGCGGAGGAGCGGTCGAGGTCATCCCGGTGCGCCGTTGGGACTGGGGGGAACCCACCGCGGTTGTCCGAATCGCCACATACGTCAATGGGGCATCGAGGCCCGCACCAACGCGGTTGAGTGTGGTGGACGGGAACGGGCATCCGGCTGTTCCCTCAGCGTCTCAGAGCCGCTTTGACGGACAAAACGGGCGGGTATTCTTCTATTCGCCGGGGGTCGTCGAGATCACCGTGCCGGCCGGTTCGGTCACCGTGTCCGCGGTGCAGGGCATTACGACGCCAGAAGTGACCGTGACAGCGCAGGTGGACGCAGGTGAGGTGCGCGACATGGCCCTCACGCTCGAGGCCGTCTGGGATCCACGGGATGCCGGATGGATCTCGGGCGATCACCATTTCCATCTGAACTACGGCGGTCAGTATCGACTCACGCCGGACGATCTGTTGCCGATGCTCGAAGCCGAGGCGCTCGACGTGGCGACGCCCCTTTTGGCCAATCTCCACAACCGATTCGAAGACCAACATCTCTGGAGCTGGCAGCACGCCCGGCGTCCGCTCGTGCAATTTGGCCAAGAGGTCCGGTCCCATTTCCTCGGCCATCTCGGCTTGATTGGAATTCGCGAGCTGTTCTGGCCGTGGATCTGGGGGCCGGGGTATCAGGTGTATGGTACGGACGATCGGCCCAACACCGTGCCGCTCGATCACGCGCACTCGCAAGGCGGCATGGCGATCTACGTGCATCCGTTTGGTAGCGGCGACCCCTTTTCGCCCGAGGGGATGCTGCGTGTCCCCGTGGAGCTGGTAGTGGACGGTGTGCTGGGTGACATGGACCTCCTCGAGGTTGCCTGCCTCTGGAGTGACGAATTGGGAACGAGCGAACTGTGGTATCGCATGCTCAACCTGGGTGTGCCGGTGGCTCCGTCGGCTGGCACCGACGTCATGAACAACTTTTACCGCACGATGGCTGTGGGCACGACACGCGTCTATGTGCATACGGGGGGTGAGGTGAATTGGCCCACGTACCTCGCGGCGTTGCGTAGCGGTCGTTCCTTCGTGACCACGGGTCCGCTCTTGGACTTTGCGGTGGCGGGATCGCGGCCCGGGGACGCGGTGGTCGGGCGGCGCCGCGTAGAGTGGACGCTCGATCTTCGGTCGGCGGTACCCGTGGAGCGCGCCGAAGTGCTCGTCAATGGAAGTGTCGCATGGTCGGCGACGGGCCTGGACGCTCCCGGCACCAGGTCGTACCGAGGCACTCTCGATGTACCCGAGGGTGGGTGGGTTGCCGCGCGCGTCCACGGCGGCCCAACGGGCTGGCCCGCGATGAGCACGTACGCGTTTGCCCATACCTCGCCCGTGTGGATCGGCACCGTGGGGAGCACCGATACGGGTGCACGACGGCGGGCCGCCCGCGACCTGTTGGCGCTCCTTGACGTGCAAGAGGGGCGTCTACAGGAAGCCTACGACGGTGTCCAGATCCCGCGTCTCCAGGCACGATTCGACGAGGCGCGCGCGCGCCTCGAGCGGGCGTCGCGATGAACGACTTGAACCGCGCCCTCGGCCGGTTTCTCGAGGACCTACGATCGGGCAGCGATCGACGGTCGTGGGGAGATCGTCGCTCCGGCGATCGACGCGAGATCACCTCGCCGGTGGCCCAAGAGCGTCGGCGCGCTTACGATCGGCGCACGGCCGATCGTCGCAGAAGCGAGCGGCGCAGCACCAGGTTCTTCGCGTTCACCGAGCGGGAACGGCTCGAGATCCACTCCATGTTTGCCGATCCCCGAGCGCTAGTCGCCTGTCCGCGTTGTGGTGGGCGCTTGCTCCTCGCCAGTCCCCGGGCCGGGGTGGGTGCTGATGTAATCTGCACGAGTTGTCGCGGACGGCTCCAGCTCATCTCGGGACGGCGGGGGGATCCCCCCGGTGAGGACGGTCCGTGACCCGGCGCTTCACGATCGACCGCGGGAGCACATGATGGCGGAGGCACGATGGCACGATCTCGGTGCGGTTCAAGCATTGAAGCGAGTTTCTCTCCAACAACTTCGCGTCGGGCGTACCGCCATTGCGCTGTCCTTCCAAAACGGCGAGTTCGCCGCGATCTCGGGTACGTGCAACCACTCCGGTGGGCCCCTCGGTGACGGCCGGCTCGACGGCGAGTACGTGGTGTGTCCGTGGCACAACTGGAAGTTTCATCGGCGCACAGGAGAAGGTGAACCGGGATTCGAGGACGACAGGGTACCACGATACGAATTGCGCGAACGTGGCGGACGGCTAGAGATCAATCTCTCCGCAGCCACGAAGCGGCATCGAAAGCCGCATGATCCGCACCCCCTCGAGCGGGTCGTAGACCGGGGCAATGGTCCGCTCCGCGTCGTCGGCATTTCCACCACGGTGATGGATGAGAAGAACCCGCGCTACTCGACATCCGAAGAGCTCTTGCGGACCGCCGTCAGTCATGCCGCCGCTCGAGGTGCGAAAACCCGCTGGATTGGGCTGAACGACCTGCAGTTTCGCGCATGCGAAGGGTATTACTCCAAGAGCGCGCATGCGTGCACATGGCCTTGCTCGATCACGCAGATGGATCCGCAGGATCAGATGGACCGGGTGTACGAGGCGATTGTCCACTGGGGCGACGTTCTGATCATCGCCAGCCCGATCCGGTGGGGAAGCGCGAGCTCACTGTACTTCAAGATGACCGAGCGCCTGAACTGCGTGCAGAATCAGATCACGATTCGCAACCGCGTGCTCATGCGGAACAAGACGGCCGCGTTCATCATCACCGGCGGTCAGGACAACGTACAGGCCGTGGCGGGGCAGATGCTGACGTTCTTCGCGGAGCTGGGTTGTGTGTTCCCCCAGTTTCCCTTCATCGCGCACAGCCGCGGGTGGGAGGCGGAGGACATGGAGCGCAACGTGTGGTATGTGCGGGAGAGTAGCGAGTTGCACGACGGCGCCCGCGAACTGGTGGAGCGTGCCATGGCGATGGCCCACGTGCTGCGCGAACGACCGGTATGCGGGGAGCAGGTGCGTCGTGCCGGCCGGAAAGCGGCGGGCGAGACGGCGCTGGCGGCCCGTCCATGACCAAGACGCTGAAGGCCATCGGCGGGTCCTCGATCGCTCGAATCGAAACACAGGAGAACAGCCCGATGTGGCAACGTGTGGTCCTCGTTCTGGTCGTCTTCCTCTCGAGCTGTTCGCCGGCTGAGCGCGCCACGGAGGGGGCCGTCACATCGTCCATTCCGGATGCCATCCTGGGCCAGGCACCACCGCCCCAGGGTCAGACCGTCACCTATCAAGCAGGGGACTCGCTGGTGCGGGGCTATCTCGCGGTCCCCGAAGGTGAGGGACCGTTCCCAGCGTTGATCCTGATCCATGAGTGGAATGGGCTGGTGGATCGAGTCCGACAGATGGCGGATGCGTTCGCGAGGGAGGGCTATGTGACGTTGGCGGCGGACCTGTACCGGAGCCGCACAGGGAGCAACCGAGACGAGAACATGGCGCTGGTCCGGGAAACTCGGGGCAACATGGCCGCCGTCATTGCCAACCTCGATGCCGCGCAACGGTTTCTCCGGGACCGTGCCGACGTGACTGGGAGGGTGGGCGTGATGGGCTGGTGCTTTGGCGGTGGGATTGCCCTCAGCTATGCGCTGGGCGGGGAGCGCCACGATGCCACCGCCATCTTCTATGGTTCACTCGTGGATGATCCGGCCGAGCTTGCCAAGCTGGATCACCCGGTGTACGGAACGTTCGCCGAGATGGATCAAGGGATTCCACCGGATCAGGTGCGACGCTTTGCCGCCACGCTCGACTCCCTCGGTATCCAGAACGACATCCATATCTACGACGCCGTGAACCACGGGTTCTGGCTGCGTGTAGAGGAAGACAGGGAGCTTCGGGAAGCCCCGGCGCAAGACGCGTGGACACGGCTGAAACAGTTCTTGGGCCGCGTACTCGGGTAACATACGAGGCAGACGGTCGGGCCGTCGTGGACGTGAGGTGGTGTTACCGCTATATACAAGAAGGCTCCCCACCGTTCCCCCATGCCAGAGGAGCACCTGCATGCGACTAGCATTTTCCAGCCTTCTCCTGAGTGCCGGCCTGATGATGCTGGCCCTCCAGCCGGCCGCCGCACAGACGATGGGCACGCCGCTCGACGTGGGAGTGATGGCACCCGACTTCGCCATTCCGGGCGGCACACGATACGGAGTACTGCGGGACCCGGTTCGGCTGAGTGACTTCCGTGGAAAGACGGTCGTGCTGGCGTTCTTCTACCGAGCGCGAACGCGTGGCTGAACGATTCAAATGAGAGCGTACCGTGATCAGTACGCACAGCTGTTCCGCGGCGGCCGCGAGATCGTGCTCATCGCCATTAGCACGGATTCGGTGGCCGCACTGGCGTCATGGGCGGAGGACGAGGATTTTCCATTCCTCTTTGGCAGTGATCTCAATGCGGCGGTGGGTCAGCAGTATGGCGCATTCATCGATCGGGGTGAGCGCGGGTTGATCGACAACCGATCGCTGTTCGTCGTGGACGCGGAGGGTCGGATTGCCCATGTCCAGGCACCGTTTCGTGAGATCGATCCGCAGGCGTACACCGAGCTGGGAGAAGCCCTGGCCCGTATCGCGCCGCCCATGGACACAGAACCCGCGAATTGACCGATAAGAGTACCGGATCAATGCAACAGGGCCCGCCGTGCTGGCGGGCCCTACTGTTGTCACCGCCACCCCGAGATCATTCCGTGCCGGCGCTCGTTGCCGCTGCGAGCACGCGCTGGATTGCGGCATCGATGTTCTGATCGGGTCCGGCTCCCGTGTACACCACGCGTCCCGCGCTGTCGAGAATGACGACGTAGGACGTGATGGGGGCCAGGAACGCACGCGTGGCTTTTCCCTGGCCGTCCCACAACACGCGAAACGGGATGGGATGTTTCTCGAGGTGCCGCCGGATCCTGCGCGGCGTTTGGTTCACGCCGACGCTGACGGCGATGAACTCGACGTCGTCGCCGTAGCGGGCGTGGGCTTCCCGCATTCGGGGAAGCAGTGCCTCACAATTCTCGCACCATAATGCCCAGAACTCGAGCAGGACGGGCTTCTGACCGATCCACTGCCTCAGATCCACCGGCTGCCCGTCGAGATCCTCGATGGTGACCGGCTCCGGCGCGGCCCCGCGTGGAATGCCGATCTCGTCTTGGGCATGTAGCGCCGCGGCGGACGAGAGGACCGTGATCAGCGCTACGACCAGGGATGTGAGGTTTCTCGCAAGCCGATGAAGCACTTCCACGGTCTTCTGTCTCCTCTGCCTCTCTGTCGTCACAGCACCAGACCCATCTGAATGAAGTAGTACTCCGCTATCGCCAACATTACCACCCCAGCGGCTCGTTTGATCCACAACATCCACGGTCCGGATTTGGGTAGCGCGGTGAGGAGACCCGAAAACAGACCGACCGCCACCAGCAACGCCATCATGCCCATCGAGAACACGAACAGGTAGATGAACCCCCACATCGCGCTCCCGGTGCTCCCGACCCATGTGAGCACCGCCGCAAAGGCTGGGGCGCCACAGGGAGCGGCGACGACGCCCGAGGTGGCGCCCAAGAGAAACACGGCGGGGTAGGACCCACCACCCAATCCCCCCGCCCACGCCATGAGACGTTGCGGTGCCGAGACGGGAATCACACCCAGCATCGCCAATCCGAAGATCAGCAGCAGATTCCCCATGGCAAACCGGGCCCACGGGCTGGCGGAGACCGTTCCGAATAGCGATCCCGTGAGACCAGCAAGGAGCCCGAGGGTTGCATAGAGCAGGGCCAAGCCCGAGACGTAGGTCAACGTGAGCGCAACCGTCCGACCGCGGGCAGCGTCGGGCCCCGCGGTGCCTCCGAGGATGCCCGCGGTAATGGGAATCATCGGATACACGCACGGGGTTAGACTCGTCACGAGCCCCGCGCCGAACAACGTCGCGAGGGCGGCCACCGGCCGATGATTGAGGGCCTCCGTGAGTCCCTGCGCGAGACTGAACGTCAAATCGAGTTCGGGCATGTCGGCATGTTGAGGACTTGTGGGGCGACGTCATGGCCTGAGCGAACGCCGTTCGGAAAGGTAACCCGAGGTCCGACCCGGTGGCTTCCCCCCGGCTCTTCTCAGGCGGATTCCGTGCCCCCTGGTCCCCGGGGCAGTCCGGGCCTATTGTTTGGCGTCCAAACCGAGCCGCGTCCATGAATGCGAACGTCGACCGCTTGAGGTCCGTCCTCCCGGCCCGCTACGTCCTCGAACACGAGCTGGGTGCAGGGAGTTTCGCCATCGGCTATCAAGCGCAGGATCGAGCCGCAGACCGGAAAGTCGTTCTCAAGGTCCTTAGGCCGGAGATCGCCGCCACGATCGATCGGGATCGGTTCTTGGCGGAGATCCGGGCTGCCACGGAACTCCAGCATCCCAACATCATTGCGGTGTATGACGCGGGCCAAGCGGGCGAGTTCCTCTACTTTGTACGGCCGTTCGTGGAAGGGGAATCGCTCAGGGACTGGCTGGACCGCGAGACCCAGCTCTCGCTCGACGACGCCATGCGCGTCACGCGGGAGGTGGCCGACGCGATGGGCTTTGCCCACAGTCACGGCGTGCCACATGGCGATCTTCGCCCGGAGAACATCTTACTCAGGGATGGCCATGCGGTGGTTGGTGACTTCGGTGTCGAGCGGGCCGTGTTCGCCGCCGCCGCCGATAATCTCGCTGGACTCGCCAACATCGTCGATACCAGTTCCTACATGAGTCCGGAGCAGTTCCGGGGTCCGCGCCAATTGGACGAACGGAGCGACGTGTTCTCGCTGGGATGTGTCTTGTATGAAATGTTGGCGGGGCAACCGCCGTCCCACGCCGCACCCGAAGGGGACGGCGCAGGAGGGACGGGAAGTCCGCCGCCCGTCACCGACTTCCGTCCCGGAGTGCCGCCGGAGGTGGTCTCAGCCCTGGATCGGGCGTTGGCTGGAGATCCCGAGCGCCGGTTCGGCACGGCCGGGCAATTCTGCGAGGATCTGCGCGTCGTGCGACTCTCGACGGGAAAGTTCGCGCTGCTCAAACCAACGCCGTGGTATTCCGGCAAGATGCTGGGGACGCTGCTCCTCGTCGTCTTCATGGCGATCGTCGCGCTGATCATGTGGCTCTGACCATGCGCTGGTTCCTCGGCTTCACGACATTGGCCGTCGCCACGGTGGTAGGGTGCAGCAGGGAGAATGGTGACGATGGGGTACCCCTCTACGATCTCGTGATCGTGGGTGGCACGATCGTGGACGGTACGGGCGCCCCGGGATTCCGCGCCGATCTCGGGATCGAGGGTGATCGGGTCGTTCGTGTGGCTCGGGAGGGGATTGCAGCCAATCATGGTGCTTCGGTGCTGCGGGCCGAGGGCCTGATCGTTTCGCCCGGCTTCATAGACAATCACGCCCACATCCAAACGACCATCCACGAGCATCCGTTCGCCGAGAATTTCTTGCGGCAGGGGATAACGACGATCCTCGCCTCGCTCCACAGCGGCGACCAACCGTGGCCGCTGCGCGCATACATTCGGTCGCTCGACATCGCGCCCAACGTGGGATTCTTTGCCGGTCATACATGGACTCGAAAGCAGATTCTTGGTCTCGAGAATCGAGATCCGACGGCAGCGGAGCTCGACGAGATGCGCACCCTCGTGGACGAAACGATGCGCCAGGGTGCGCTCGGTTTCTCGACGGGGTTGCTCTACGTACCGGCCAACTACGCAAAGACCGAGGAAATCATCGAGCTTGCGAAGGTGGCTGCACAGCATGGTGGGATCTATGTATCCCACATGCGAAACGAGGGCCCGGGGCTGATCGAGTCAGTGGCCGAGGTCATCAGGGTCGCTCGTGAGGCTGGGATTCCTGCGCAGATCAACCACCACAAGGCCGTGGGCGTGAGTCAGTGGGGTTGGTCGGCGCGGACGCTTGCCATGATCGACTCTGCCAATGCCGCAGGACTCGACATCCGGCACGATCTCTATCCGTACACCGCCTCCAGCACGGGCTCCAGCATTCTGTTCCCGCAATGGGCCTTGGCCGGAGGGCAGGATTCGCTCGCGGCGCGGCTCGCGGATGCTGCCGTGCGAGCGCGCATCGAAACCGAGATGCGGAGGATCATGCAAGAAGAACGGGCGGGGGAAGATCTCGCTCGCATCCAGTTCCGCGTGGTGCCATCGGACCGGCGATATGATGGGAAGAACCTGGGTGACCTGGCGCGTGATCGGGGGCTGGCCAACACCGTGGAGACGGGAATCCAGCTCGTGATCGAACTCCAGCTCAAGGGTGGCTTCAGCGCCATCTATCACAGCATGGATGAAGGCGATGTAATCCGGATCATGCAGCATCCGCTGGCGATGATCGAGACCGATGGTGACCCCGTGGGCTACGGCATGGGGTTTCCCCATCCACGGAGCTACGGCGCTTTCCCTCGCGTCCTCGCACGCTACGTCCGGGAGCTGGGGGTCATCACCCTGGAGGAGGCCGTGAAGAAAATGACCTCCATGCCAGCTGACCAGGTCGGACAGCGGGAGCGAGGCCGAGTTCACGAGGGGGCGTTCGCCGACCTCGTCGTGTTCGATCCCGTTAGCATTCGGGACCGCGCGACGTACACCGATCCCCACCAGTACGCCGTGGGTATCCACCATATGGTGATCAACGGTGAACCGGTGATTCGCGAAGGTGCCTTCACCGGAGCGACCCCAGGGCGCGTCCTCACCGGCCCCGCGCGACCGTAAGCGGCGACTGGGCAATCCGGCGACCGACGGCACCGACAACGGGTGCAACAGACACTCCAGGTCGGCGGTCTTGGTCACACCAGAAGGATCCGGCGCGAGTGGTTCCTCGGGGTCGTGAACGGATCGCTACGTTGAGCTCCGTCTCACGGCATGAACCCCGTGACGGCAGTGAGACGCTGCCGGAAACGGCGGCTCAGACGCACGCGCGAGCCGTCCGTGAGGCGCATGCTGAAGTCACCATGCCCCGTCGGCTCCAGGTCCACGATCCGGTCCACGTTGACGATCGTGGATCGGCTCACCCGGACAAACTGATTTGAAGCGAGTTGGCGGTCGAGCTCGGTGATGGTCGAGCGCAGCCGATACGTTTTTCCCGCAGCGAGGATTTTGACGTAGTTACAGTCCGCCTCGACGCGATCGATTTGTTCGACCCGCACCATCACGCTTCGCTCACCGGCGCTCACCAACAGCCTGTCCGTGCGCGGCGTCTCGTGAGTGCGGAGATCACGAAGCACCGCCTGGAGTCGAGCGAGATCCTCGTTGGTACGCTGGCGCCGCGCGGCATCCTTTGCTTTTGTCAGTGCACGGGCGAACCGATCGGCGTCGAACGGTTTGAGGAGGTAGTCCACCGCACTCACGTCGAATGCCCTGATCGCATACTGGTCATAGGCGGTCACGAAGATGACGTGCGGGATCGCCTCCGCCGGGAGCGCGTCCAGCACGCGGAAGCCATCCCATTGCGGCATCTGGATGTCGAGCAAGACAATGTCCGGCGCCTCGTCCTGGATCACCTCCACGGCGCGACGGCCTTCGGAGACTTCGTAGATGACCCCGATGTCGGGATCGCTCTCGAGAAATCGTCGGACTTTCTGACGGGCCGGACGCTCATCGTCGACGATGAGGACCCGCAGGGTGTCATCGCGAGTGCGAGACATCGTTCGCTGACGGCGTCGTCCGGTACGGAATGTCGATCGTCACCACCAACCCACCTCCCATGCCGTTGTGGAGCTCGAAGCTGTAATCGCTGCCGTAGAGATGGCGGAGGCGACGGTCGGTGTTCTGTAAACCGATGCCGCGTTGGATGAGCCGCCCCGCCGGCTCGGTGATGCCCGGTCCATTATCACGAATCTCCACGTGAAGGCGGCCGTTCTGCCGCCGAGCGTCCACCGTGATGTGGGCGGGCCGTTCGGGTCCTGGGTCACCATGCTGAAGGGCGTTTTCGACCAGGGGTTGGAGTAAGAACGGCGGAATCACTGCCGCTCCGACATCTTCCGCGACCGCCGTCCGCACCTGCAGCCGCTCTGCAAAGCGCTGGCGCATGATGTCGAGATAGAGCCTCAAGGACTCGAGCTCCTCGCTGAGCGCCACCTCGTGTCTCCCCTCCGAGCGCAGCGATCGCCGCAGGAGATCTGCCAGTCCCGAAAGCATCTTGTCCGCCGCCGCGGGATCCTCGTACATGACCGACGATACGGTGTTGAGCGCGTTGAACAGAAAATGTGGCTGGAGCTGTGATTCGAGACTTCGCAGCCGCACCTGCGTGAGCTCACGCTCCAACCGGGCCACCTGCACCTCGCGATCTCGCGCCCGTCGATAGTGGTCGAACAGGTAAGTGAAGCCGACGAAGATCCCGTACCCGATCAGATCGTTCGGGAACTCCATAGCGTACCGGATCGACATGAGGCCGTAGTCGTAGGCGCCCAGTCCAACGGCCGCATACGTGAGTTGCCGCGTGATGGCATTCCACGTGGTATGAAGGACCGAGAAGACGACGACACCCGGCAGATGCAGGCCAAACTTGCCGGACCAGTGTGGCAGAGTTCGGCGGAGGGTGCGCGTGTAGTAGACGACGAGCGGAAAGAGAAGGCCAGTACCGTACGCCCCTGTCAGCTCCTCGATCAGCTTCTCGTAGAACGGCTCGCGGCGCCCCCGCACGAAGACGTCGAGATAATAGTAACTGAACGTGAGGAGGCCGATCGCCGTCCAGAACGTGAAGCCGAGCGCCCAAACGCGCCATCCCCGGAGCCAACGATCCGGATCGGCCGGGGCATCGACGGGTCTCCTCACGGCCCTCCCGGAAGCGCGAACGCGACGAGGTAATCCCCGGTTGGGATGCCCCATTTACCTTGTCCTCCGGCGGCGATCACGACGTATTGGCGGCCACGGCCATCGAGGTACGTCATGGGGGTGGCAATCGCCGCCCGTGGGAGCGGGGCGCTCCACAATTCGGTACCGGTCGCGATATCATACGCGCGCAGCTTTTGGTCCATGCTGGCTCCGATGAACACCAAATCACCACCCGTGACGATGGCACCCCCGCCGCTCGGCCACCCCAGCATGGTGTCAGTGACGTCGGCGGGAAGGTGGAAGCCCGGTGGTGTCGTCCCAAAGGGTATCTCCCATGCGATGGCCCCGGTAGAGAGGTCGACGGCCGCCAATGTACCCCAGGGTGGCGGCGTGCAAGGCAGGCCGCTGGACGAGCGGAAGGTGCGCCGCCGCATGCCGAAAGGCGCTCCCCGCTGGGCGGCGTACTCGAACGGCCCACCGCGGGCGCGGACGGAAGCAAACGAATCGCGTGGAATGAGCTCGACGAGCGTCGCCAGTCGATTGGTGTTTGCCACGATGAGCTGGCGCCCCGGATGGAACGCGACGCTCCCCCAGTTGTTTCCCCCGCTATTTCCAGGGAACATGATGGTGCCGCGGACGCTTGGGGGCGTGAAGATCCCCTCGGAGCGGGCTGCCGCGATCACCGCACGACACTCGGCGAGGTCCGCTGGGGTCAGACCCCACGCGTCCGCAGCAGTGATGGTGCGATGAGGGACGAGTGGCCGAGGAATCGTGGGGAACGGCTGGGTGGGCCACGCACGCTCACCGGCAACGTCGCTGCGAGGCACCGGACGCTCCTCGATGGGAAAGAGCGGGTCCCCCGTTTCTCGATCGAGCACGAACAACGATCCCATCTTCGTTGCCTGGACAACGGCCGGGATCCGCCGCCCTCCTCGCTCGACCGTCACGAGCACCGGTTGCGCCGCGACATCGTAGTCCCAGAGATCGTGATGCACGGTTTGGAAATGCCACACCACCTGACCGGTGGAGGCACGGAGCGCGACCACCGAGTTGGCATAACGGTTGTCGCCGGGACGCAGGCCGCCGTAGAAATCGGGACTGGGACTGCTGGTGGGCACGAACACGAGGTCGCGTTCGGGATCCACCGTCATGACGGACCACGCATTCGCCGCTCCGGCCCGGAACCCCGTAGAGTCCCGAGGAATCGGATCCCAGGCCCATCGCGGCTCACCGGTGCGCGCATCGAAGGCGCGAACCACGCCGCGTCCGGTGTCAACATTCCAATTGTCACCGATGGACGACCCCACGATGACCACGCCGTCGGTGACGATTGGCGGCGACGTGACCTGGTAATCCCCTTCGCCTTGCATCCCCACGGCCAGAGCCAAGTCGATCTGTCCAGCACGTCCGAAGGACCGACAGGGCTGCCCTCGTGTGGCATCGACCGCGATCAGCCGGGCGTCGATGGTTCCGATCAGGATTCGGGCCGCACACTCGGCGGTGGCTGGTGCCTCCGGATCCCGCCACGCCGCGACACCCCGAGACGTCACCTCCGAGTAGCTTTGGCTGCGATCGACGCCCGGGTCGAAGATCCAGCGCTCCCGCCCGGTCGACGGATCCAGGGCGATGACCATCCCGAACGCCGTGCTGAGGTACAACACACCCTCGAAGTGGATAGGGGTCGCTTCGAACGTGAGCTTCCGGGCATCGTTCGCCCCCTGCCCGAGCTCGCCCGTGCGATACGTCCAGGCGATCTCCAGGTGCGTGACGTTGCCGCGGTGGATCTGACCCAAGGGCGAGTAGCGTGACCCCGCCAAGTCGAGGCCGTACGCCGGCCAATGGCTCGGCTCTTGAGCGTCGAGTGGGACGACAACGGCCAGGAGCAGCGGGATCAGTGCGTGACATTTTGTCGTCCGCGCGTGGCATTCTGTGAAAGGCATGGGATCGGTCCTTGTCCGGCGACCCTGGAAAGGTTCGAGCGCGCTGGGGGTGAGACCAGCAAGCTGGGACGACCGGGATCTACCCGGTACGGGTGGGACGAATGCCCTACGATCGGGGAAAATCTGTGCTCTCGAGAACCCGTTGCGCTTGCCGCAGATGTCGCTCGGCATGTACGAGGAGAATGACGTAGCAATCCGCCAGATTGAGGCGCAGCAGCGCCGTGACCGGCGAACGCGTCCTGACGCGCTTCATCGGAAGCTTGCGCGCCCGAACGAGGAGTTCGTCGAGCTTGCGGTGCGCTTCCTCGAATTCGCTGACCACCGCACTGGAGACCGCCGAGGCAGGAACAAATCCGCCGGGGACCTTGAATCGCCTTCCTGGCGCCTGAAGAAGCCTCAGGAAGAGTCTGCCCATTAAGCTCGGCTCGAGGGTTTCCCCACTGCCGCGTGCCACTTTCCCCTCGGCTTTGACGATCGCGGACTCCATCACCGTGGCGTACTTCCTGGCCGTGACCGTGAGGTGATCGAGGCACTGGCCAACGCTCCACCGATCTGGTCCCGGCTTCCAGTTGAGCTCCTGAGGGGAGAGTTTGTGGGCAAGGTGCCTTGCGTGGGCACGCAGCGTCTCCAAGCCCTGATGCGCTTCGCTGGTGGTGGTAGGGATCGCGCCTTTCATCGGCCCTCACTCTCCAACTTGTCGGTACTACGGGTGGATACCATTCCTTCCGGTCCGACGTTCTGATTCCGCCGCGGTCAGAGCCGAGTGAGCGTCGCGAAGAGACGGTCCGCCTCCTCGTACGTATTCGCGAGATTGGGGGAGATCCGAATCGTGTTCAGCTCGGGCGTGGCGAATGCGCGGAAGACAAAGCCGTGCTCGCGGAAGAGACGTTGAAACACATCGGTGCTCCGATGGCCTCGCACCTCGACGGCGTAGAGCGAAGCCCCGAGCTCCCAGTTGCGCGGTGAGCGCCATTCGACGCTCGGTGTGGCCGATGCCAGCGCCTGAAAGTGGCGGTGCAGTGCTCGGTAGTGTGTTTGTTTCTGTGTGCCATCCAGGGCCAATTGAAAGTCGATGGCGTCACCCAGCGTAACCAGCTCCGGGAGATTGCGGGTCCCGTAGTCCTCGAAGATGCGAATCGTCCCTTTCCAGCGGTCCTGTCCCCATGTCACCCACATGGGGCGGAGCGTTTTTCGCACCGCTTGACCCACGTGCATGAGACCCAGGCCCTTGGGCGCCTGCAACCATTTGTGTGGGCTGGCGCAGTAGACGTCTGCCCCGATTCGACCGACGTCGACATCGAACATCCCCACGGTTTGGGCACCGTCGACCGCGACGAAGTCGACCCCGCGTTCACGAGCGAGCGCCGTCAGCTCCCGCGCCGGGTGGCGCAGACCGACGACGTTGTCCACATGTGGGAATACCAGCACCCTGGTTCGGGCAGAGATCTCGCGGTCGTAGATCTCGAGGATCCGTGCGGCATTCATCTGCGGCGCCTCGAGCACGGGAAAGGCAAAGCGTCGGACCGCGTAGCCTCGCACCGGTGCCACATGCTGCCAACAGATGCTGGCTCCGTCGTGATTGAGCGAGCTGAACAGGACTTCGTCGCCCCGTCCCAGAGGAAGTCCCCAAGCCAGGACATTGAAGCCCTCGGTCGTGTTGTGGGTGATCGCTATCTCGTCCGCTTCTGCACCGAGGTAGCTGGCGGCCTTGGCGCGTATGGATTCCCGGGTCTGCTCCCAGGCATCCCCCCACACGTACAGCCACGGATTCCTCTCGCACAGTCGGAGATACTCGGTGTGTGCCTCGTGGACCACGCGAGGTACCGTCCCAATCGAGCCGTGATTGAGATAAGTGACACGGTCATCGAGCAGGTAGCGGCTACGCAGAAGCGCGTACGGTTGATTCCCCAGTGAAGTCGTTCGTAGCTCGTCGAGCTGTTGCGCCAGCGCTTCGTCCGCTGCAAGGAGGGGTCCCATTGAGGCCGTGGCGGCGATCCCGGCCAGCTGTCTCAGAAACAGGCGTCGGTGGGTCATGGGACAATCTGCCGTCGGAAGAGGGAACGTGTCCGTCAACGGTATTCTGGATCAGAGGGAGAAACAACCAACGACCGCTAGCCGCTAACACCTATGCAACCAACTTGGTCGTGTTTGCCGCTGCCCAAAGCTCATGAGTATTTCACCCCGCCTTCACGTCGTCCCGCTACCATTAAACTGGGATAGTAGCAGGAGGTGGCGATGGGCGGCTTCATCAGCATTAATCACCCTCGGCCCCCCCGCACCGCGGTGCGGAGAGACGGGGCGCCGGCCGCCAAGGCCGGTGAAGCGTTTCCCAACTCGAGTCCCCGGAAGCCGGAACCGGCGAGCGAGCGGCACGACCGCACGCTTCCGGCCGGGGAGCACCTCCATCAACTGTGGGTGGTGCTGGGACTCGACGACTGATCATCGACTCCAGGGGGCACCGAACGTAGAGCGCCCGGCCAAGCACCGGGCGCTCTACTGTTTTTGTACCCGTTCGGCGATAGAGATCAGCGTCGACTGGTGGCCTGCTCGCCAAAGAACGCGCGACCGTGCCACGTCTCGCGGGCCGCCGTCTCCCACCGGCCCTCACGAACCGCACCAAGCGTCGTGATCGTGTTGTCAAACACGATGGTATCGGGACTGACGCTGCCCGCCTTGGCCATGTCCCGAAACTGCGCTCGATCAACCTGCCGTACCTCACGGTTGTCCCGATACCAGACGGGGGCATTGTCCGTCATCTTCACACCCAAGTGCTCCTCGGCATCTCTCACCGTCCGCATGAGGCCGTCGATGGAGCAGCCGGAGGCCCCGGCAGACGACTCGTCCACGGCGACCATGAGGAATCGATCGTCGTGCCACGCCCGGCCGTTACGCAGGGGTGAGCCATGGGCGGCCCAGGTCCCTAAGTAGGCGTCGATGTGCCGCATCAGTGTCTGGCTCTCCGCTGACGTCAGTGGGCGGGACGCGGCGAACACCCAAAGGCGTGCGTTGTCGGGAAGTTGGTCGAAGGGCACCAGGGGCATCGCGGAATCTCCGTCGTTATCTTGCGGCGTTTCCCATTCTCAAATGTAACACGCCCGTTGCAGAGAGCGAACGTCTCTATGATACGAGAGGAATACCTGGAGGTGGTTCGGACCGCCCGGTACGCCGTGATGGGGTCCACCGGGAGCGGGGTGCGGGAAGTTTGGTTTGTGCTCCACGGGTACGGGCAGTTAGCATCGCGCTTTCTCCAACACTTTGCTGTGTTGGAGCATGAGGCTCGACTCCTCGTGGCACCCGAAGGACTGTCCCGCTTCTACATCGACCCCGAACATGTTCGTGGTGCCGCGGCCATGCGGGTTGGGGCCAGCTGGATGACGCGAGAGGACCGAGAAGTCGAGATCGGCGATTACCTGAAGTATCTCGACGCCGTCGCCGCGCACGTGCTGACTCCGCTCCGTGGCTCGAACCCTCGGATCATCGTCCTGGGCTTCTCACAGGGCGTCGCCACGGCATGTCGCTGGGCCGTGCTGGGAAGAACGCGCACGGACCGTCTCCTTCTGTGGGCCGGTGGCGTGCCGCCCGATCTGGACTTCCAGCACGCTCGCGAGCGCCTCGGCCCCCACGGACTGACCCTCGTCGTCGGAACTGCCGACTCGTACATCCCCGATGGTGCGGTGGAGCGCGAAAAAGCGCGCCTCGCCGAGCAGCGGATTCCTTATCAGCTCAAAACGTTCCCCGGGGGGCACGAGATCGATCCGGCGATACTCACTGAGCTGGCCAACGAAGTCTGAGCGCGCGATATACGGGCGCAGTCGCTCTTCCTATCGCGGCTTTGTTCGTTGGCCCACGATGTCGGGCACTACGACGATCAGCACAGCACAGATGGCGAAGAAAAGCATGTGATTCCAAAAGGGCGCACCGAAGCTCGTGTTGAGCCCTGGCAGCGTGTTCGGGAAGCCTTGGCCCGACAGGAGGCCGATCGTGATCTGGATGGCCGGCGCCGTGACCAGGGTGGTCAGCCAGCCGAGGATGAGCACCATCCCGGCCGCAGCACCCCACCGTGGTCCGCGCGCCGTGGGAAACACCGGGAGCAGCGTGAGGACGCCGAAGAAGCATGCGTAGGTGAGGGCCACGCCGAGATGGACGCCCCAGCCGATGGGCACGGCAAGCGATGTGGAGTATCCCCCCCGCTGAACGATTTGCGCGCCCATGAATTCGGCGATGTGCGTGTTGAACCCTTCGAGTCGTTGCGCGAGGACGAAAGCGAAGGCGCCGACCACGCCGCCAGCCGCGATCCAAGGCGCACGTCTCTGCCAGGGCTTCATGACCTTTTCCTCACGAACGGGGACGCACGGGCTGGCGAGATGCTCCAAGGTAGAGCGTGGTGCAACGATCGTCGAATGGTACCCTCATGACTGACCGGCAACGAGGCTTGCTTGGTCGTCCTCTGGTCGTCACGGCGTATGCGCCGAGATGACCTGTCGGTCCACGTCGATGTCCTCGATGACGACGTCTCGAAAGCCCGCGGTCCCGAGCCACGCACGATACTCCCCGGCCGTGTAGGTGTTGCCTCCTTCCGTCCGCAGCAGCATGACGATGGCGAACCGGGCTGCCCGCGGGCTCATGCCCCGAACGAAGTCCGCGACGGCCACGAGCCCCAATGGCTGGAGCACCCTGTGAATCTTCTCGAGGAGCTTCGTGTTCTGTGCCGGTGAGTAGATGTGCGTGATGTTGCTGGCGAGCACGATGTCGAACGGGCCCGGCGGCAGGGCATCCTCCATGAAGTCGCCAGCCACGAGGTGGAGATCGGTGCGATGGCGGAGCCCGTACTCGTCCGCGGCAACGTCCACGACCTCGGGAAGGTCGAACAACGTGGCTTCGAGTCCTTCGGCCGCGAACGCGCCGCCCACATGACCAGGCCCAGCTCCGAGGTCCAGCACGGTGGCCGCTGTGGGTTGCCGCTCGAGGCAGTGCTGGACCAGGCGTCGGATCCTGGCTGCGGGCGCGGCGGCCATTCCGTCCAGGTAATGGCGCAGTTCCTCCCGGCTGCGCCGCTGCCTTCGCTCCCACGGGCGTCCCGAACGCAGACTGTCGGGGAGGTGTGTCCAGGCGCGGATGTTCTGGAGCCAGAGCGGAAGCCCGCCTGCCGCGTAGTCGGGCGAGGATGGATCGGCGAGGTACCGTCGGCCCAACCGAGTTAACCCGTACCCTGCGTCGGTTCGGGTGACGATCGCCAAGTCCACCAAGGCGTCGAGGACGATCTGGGTCGCGCGGAGGTCGAGACCGGCACGATTCGCGATCGTTTCAGATCGCAACGGCCCGTCAAGCAGCGAGGCGAAAATGCCGACCTGAGCTGCTGCGGCCATCGTCGCCACCTTTTCCGCGCCGTCCCGCATCTCATTCAATTCGATCCCGTCTGTGGAATGCACCTTGCGCATCTTTCGTCGTGTCGAGTGGCCGGCGTGTGAAGGCGTATTATATTTCGATTACCCCGCCGGGGGTTGCACATGCCAAACATTGCAGGGATCGTTGCCGGACTCGCGCTGACGCCGTTTGCCATCGGCGCCGCGCAGCAGACTGCATTCGTTGGCACGGTCACCGACTCCCTCACCCGCGATCCCCTCCCTGGCGTTTCCGTCGTTCTCGTCGAGCGCGAGCACGTCACCAGCACTAACGCGGAAGGATATTTCTACATCGCAGGAATCGAGACCGGCGTGCACACGGTGCTCGTGCGGTTCCCGGGGTATGAGCCTTGGGCCGTACGGATCAACGTGCGCGTGGCCGAGCCCATCGAAGTGGACATCGGCCCAGTGGTTCTGACGCCGGTTGAGATACTCCTGCTCGACCCGGTGACGATCGAAGGCGAAACCGTCAAAGGCGGTCTCGCGGGATTCACCCGACGCATGCGGTCGGAAAAGGGCACCTTCATCACTGCTGACGACATCGAGCGGCTGCGGCCGCGTCGAACCTCGGACCTCCTTCGCATGGTCCACGGCTTCAAGGTCAATCGTGCCGGCGACGTGGCGAGCCTCAGAGGGATACCGTCCCTGCTCGAGGGTTTCAACTCCTGCCCGGTAGAGTACTACATTGACGGGGTGCACTCCGGTATGGAGTCGATGGACAATATCATCCCGACGGCCATCGCAGGCATCGAGATCTACCGCGGACCCTCCACGACCCCGGCCATCTTTCTTGGCACGGGGAACCGCAAATGCGGCGTCATCGCCATCTGGACCAAGCACGGCTCCCGACGCCGTCGCTAGGACGCGTTTTCCCACTCCATTCCCGAAGCAGACAGTCCCCACACACGGCGCGGTTCTTGCTCGCCAAGGACCGGGATCGACGAATGGAGTCGTCTCAGTGAACACCACCGTGAAGGCAATTGGCATCCTCGCCTTTGGAACGGTCTGGCTCGCTTCGGCGTGCAGCCGGGAGCACAATCCGGCGCCGGAGGGGCCCGAGCCACGGCTCGAGACCGTCGCCAGTGGTTTGGAGTTACCGTGGGACTTGGAGTTTCTCCCCGACGGCCGAATCCTCCTCACCGAGAAGCCAGGGCGGATCCGGGTCATCCGTGACCGTCAGCTCCAACCGGAGCCGTGGGCCACGCTGGACGTCTACCAGAAGGCGGCGGCGGGCCTCATGGGGATCGCGCTCGCTCCTGATTTCGACGAGTCCGGCTACGTCTTCGTCGTCGGGACCTTCCGCGCGGGCGACACCCTCATGAACCGCGTCATCCGACTGACCGACCGGCACGGGAAGGGTGTCGATCCCGTCGTCTTGGTGGACAGCATCATCTCCGGCGTGACCCACGCCGGGGCGCAGCTGGCATTTGGTCCGGACGGCATGATGTACGTCACGTCCGGGGAGCTGGCCAATCCACCCATGTCGCAGGACATGGAGACCCTGGGATCCAAGATCATGCGCTTCCGTCCGGATGGGACCATTCCCGACGACAATCCGTGGCCGGGATCGCCGATCTACGTCCTTGGGACGAGAAATAGCCAGGGGCTTGCATGGCATCCGGAGACCGGAGACCTGTTTGCGACGGAGCACGGGCCCAGCGGCGCGGACTTTGAGAACTACTGGCATGGTGAGGACGAGCTCAACGTGATTCTGAGCGGGGAGAACTACGGTTGGCCGCTCGTGTCGGGGCTGTCCTCTGGGCTCGTGGATGATCCGCGGTTCGTCCCCCCTCTTGTGGAGTGGACGCCGGCGATTGCCCCATCGGGGCTGGCCATCTATACCGGCGACTGGCGGCCGTGGTATGGCAACGCGTTCGTGGCTGGGCTCCGTGGCCAGCAGCTACGGCGTATTGTGTTGGCACATTCGCCGGAGCATCGAACGGGCTGGCGGATCGCTCGGGAAGAGGCCTACTTCGTGGGGAAACTCGGCCGTGTGCGCGCGGTCGTCATGGGGCCAGACGGCTATCTCTACATCACGACGAACAACCGCACGGCGTGGAACGATGAGCCGGCGCCGGAGGATGACCGGCTGTTGCGCGTGATTCCCGCTGAAGACACGCCGGGCGACGACGTGGCCGCAACCTCCCGGTAATCACGTCGGAGCACGCTCGTGCCCGAGGGTCACCACTCGGGTGAGCGTCGGCGATCCTCGAACCAGCGCGAGATCAACGACCTCGAGCCCCGGTCAACTAGCCGATCCCGAGGCGTTCCTCCGGGTGCTCCTCCCAGATGTCGCCACTGACGAAAGCTCCGGCGATGGCCGCCGGGAATCAGGCGCATGAGGCCCTTGCCGGCTCCCAGAGACCTCATTCGGGACGTGGTAGCCAGCGTGGCCACGCGGAGGAAACGCGACAGGATGCCTGCGGTGCGAGCCCCGCTCACTGGCCCGGCGCCGGAGCCGGCGTCAGTGCCTGACGGACCGGAGCTGGGAGAATTTCCCAGGCATACCGAATGTGCACGCCGCGTTGGGTACGAAACGGGTCTCCCGGGGTGGGAGACCGCAAGAACGCGTAGTGCACGGCGACGACGTGTTGATGGGCGTCGATGAGCGGACCTCCGCTGCCACCCACGGTCGTCGTTGCCGAGTGAATGACCTCGCTCGCCGTGGTATCGCTCACGCTGCCGTTCATGATGAGCGGCTGAATGAGTCGTCGCCTGGCCAATTCTTCCACAAGCCGGCGTTGATCGTCACCCACTCGCTGCAGGATCGTGGCACGTTCGGCCTGGTCGATGCGGAACAACAGGTTGAATGGTCCGGTGGGATAGCCAATGAAGATGAGCGGATCCCCTGGTTGCGCGGCCGCGGTTGCCGCTGCCAGCGGCAGCACCGGCGCCGAAATGGGATTCCCCAGGATTCTGAGTAACGCCACGTCCGCGGCGCGAGATACCGTCTCCACGACCACGGGTGACGATCGGTCACCCGGTGGGAAGTAGGCCCTGAGATCGAGGATCCGGCCGGAGACGTCGAACCCTGCGGCTCGTATGGCATCCAGGTCGCTGTCATCCTCCCAGGGTCGTGCCACGTGCCGGTTGGTGATCATCCAGCCCGTCGAGTCGATGAGAAAGCCGGTAGCGGTCCCGTCATGCTTGACCGGGGGGCCAGACCCGCCGAGCACGATTGCCGGGATCTCCTCTCCCCGGGGGCCGCGTCGGACGACGACCTTCCCAGCTTCGTCAACGGCGTAGCGCAGAAGGTCTCGTCCGTTGCCGTACCCATAGGAAAACACGATGAGGGCGACGCCGCGGGCATACTCGCGAATGGCTCCCAGGTCCACACGCGGATCGCGGGCAACGCTGCGCTGGGCGTCGTCCACCGCCTGCGCGAGGGAGTCGTACCGCGCTCCCACGGAGGCCATCTGCTGTTCCAGCGCCGAGCGGGACGAGCGCTCGCTGGCCAGAGCCACGGAGAGGCCGGCGAGCTCCTGTTCCATTCGCTTCTTGCTGAACTGTTGCCAGGCCACCACGCCCAGGATGGCCACGACGCCCAGGATGGCCAAGGCCACCAGCTGGCGCCCACGACGTTCGGAGCGTGCGTAGGTGATGGCGGCGAGTTCTCGCGTCGTTGCGAGCTGTGGGTTGGACTCTGCGCCGTCAGGCGCCATGGCCTCGCGCTTGGTGCGCTCGATGAAGGCCAACGCCCGTCGCATGTCACCTGGATCCAGGGTCTGCGTGGTTCCCGGGGCGACGCTCATCACGAAGTGCGCCGCCGGACCGCCCGGCCCGAACTGCACGAGATCGCCGTCGTCGAGCGCCCGCTCGCTCACGCGGTCAGCGTTGACGAACGTCCCGTTGCGACTGCCGTCGTCCCGCAGCACGTAGGTGTCTTCTGCGGTTCTCGAGATGGTGGCGTGATGGGCCGAGACCAATACTTCATTGGCTTCGAAGGGGACGGTTCGATCGGTGGCACGCCCAAATGTCGTGGCGATCTCCGAAAGATCGACGGCGGTCCCGGCTTTGCTACCGGTGATGAAGACGAGTCGAGCGGGCATGCGTGGTTGTCCCCAGGTGTGGCCGTAGCGTACCCGCTCCCGGGTGTCACTGTCAAGCAAGTCGAGGCGGGCTTTTGACAAATCTTTTACAATTATCGAGCAGCGGTCCGGAACCCCAGGGGGTAGCTTTCAGTATTGAGCATAGGGATGCGTAGCGTGCTGTCGTTCAAAAACTTGCGCGGGCCGGCGGTGCTCGCCCTGCTCGCGCTCGTTCTTGCGACGGGCGCCGCCGCTCATCGTGCGCATGTGCCTCCCGCATTGCCCAGTTCGAACGTCGAAACGTCAGTGACGGCCCGGCCCCCCGCAGGTCGGGTATTCTATTTCACCCGGGCGGTGTACAGCGATTATGCTGGCCGGCGCCGTGGGTCATGGAGCACGGATTATCCCAAGGCCGACCGACAGTTTCTGATCGGGCTCAAACATCTCACGATCATCGATGCCTATGAGGCTGAAAACGCCGTGCGGCTCGACGACCCGGACCTTCGACGATACCCCTTTCTCTATGCTGTCGAGGTCGGCTACATGGCGCTCACCGAGCCGGAGGTCCGTGGCTTACGGGACTATCTGTTGGCTGGAGGGTTCTTGGTAGTCGATGATTTTTGGGGCACGTTCGAATGGCAGAACTTCGAAATGCAAATTCGACGTGTGCTGCCCGAATACCCCATCGTCGACCTCGGCGCGGACCATCCGCTCATGAGCGCGTTCTACGATCTGTCCGAGATCCTGCAAGTACCCAATGTCCGGCTCGGCCGATCCGGAGGGCGGACGTGGGAGCGGGATGGCTACGAACCGGCCCTCCGTGGCATCTTCGATGAACATGGGCGTCTCATGGTTGTGATTAATTGGAATACGGACCTCGGCGACGCATGGGAATGGGCGGAAGATCCGTGGTATCCGATACGGTTCTCCAACTTCGCGTATCAGCTGGGTGTGAACATGATCATGTACGGAATGAGTCACTAGGCATGGACGCGGCGTTCGAATCGGTGTTCGCCTTCCTGTTCAAGTACCGGCCCTTCGTGTTCGAAAAGGGCACGGTGGCACTTGGCGTGGCTTGGCCTGGACTGGTGTTAGCGTTGGGTGGGGGGGTGGCGGCCATCACTGTCTATCTCTATCTGCGGTCGCCTGGCAAACTGCATCCAGCCGATCGGGGCGTGCTCACCGTGCTGCGGCTGGGTGTTGTGGGTCTCCTCACGTTCGTGCTCCTTCGTCCCTTGCTCGTCGTGGCCAGCGTCGTCCCCCAGCAGAACTTTCTGGCGATCGTGGTCGATGATTCCCGAAGTATGCAGGTCGCCGATGCCGATGGTCGTGCGCGCGCGGCCGTGGTGAAGGAGATGTTCGGTGCGGAAGGTGGGGACGTGGCCCGTGCACTCGCCGACCGATTCAAGTTGCGGTTCTTCAGATTTGATGGGGCCACCGAACGGGTGGAGGCCGTGGACGGACTGGCCTTTGCGGGCACGCGGACCGCCGTGGGTCAAGCGCTCGAACACGCCCGCCAGGAGTTGAGTGCCGTGCCGCTTGCGGGGATGGTGCTGGTGTCCGACGGTGCCGACAACTCGGATGCGGCCCTCACCGAGCCGCTGCTGCGGCTCAAGGCGAGCGGGCTGCCTGTCTATACGGTTGGCGTAGGCCGGGAGCGGTTTTCCAAAGACATCGCGTTGGGACGGGTGGAGACCCCGCGCCGCGTGCTGAAGGGCTCGACGCTGGTCGTTGAGCTCTACATTGGGCATTCGGGCTTCGGCGGGCAGACCGTGCCGGTCCAGGTCGAGAGCGATGGACGAATTGTGAGCACGGAGCAGGTGGTCCTTCCGCGAGGCGGCGAAACGGCGACGGTGCCGGTCCAGTTTCCGGCAGACGAGGCCGGGCCGCGGCTGTTTCGGTTCCACGTTCCGCCGCAGCCAGGTGAACTGGTGAAGGAGAACAACACCCGGGAAGCGCTGATCATCGTCGAGGGTGGCCGTCAGAAGATCCTGTACTTCGAGGGCGAGCCCAGGTTCGAATTCAAGTTCGTCCGACGCGCCGTGGCGGACGACCAGAACCTCCAGGTCGTGGGCTTCATGCGGATGGCGGAAAACAACTACGGGCGCTATCAGGTCGAAAGTCCCGACGAGCTCGCAGCGGGATTTCCGTCGACCCGAGAGGAGTTATTCGGGTACCACGGCCTGATCCTCGGTAGTGTGGAAGCGAGCTTTTTCACGCAGGATCAACTCCGCATGATTGGGGAATTCGTGAGCCAGCGGGGCGGAGGCTTGCTCATGCTGGGTGGTCGCCATGCGTTTGCGCAGGGCGGCTATGGCGAAACCGCCGTCGCGGACGCGCTCCCCGTCGTGATCCCACCGTTGGATCCCGTGGACGGGTCCCCGTCGGCCACCGAGATCAAGGTGGAACCCACTCCGGTGGGGGTGAGCCACCCGGCCACACAGATCGCCACCACTCTCGAGGCCTCGGCTGATCGGTGGGAAGCGTTACCACCGCTCACCACGGTCACTCCCATCCGCGACGTGAAGCCAGGTGCCAGCACGCTCTTGAGCGGCACCGCCACAACGGCTGACGACCGGGTCGTGGTCCTCGCAGCGCAACGCTACGGTCGGGGCCGGTCCCTTGCACTCCCCATACAGGACTCCTGGCTCTGGCAGATGCACGCCGAGATTCCCATTGACGACCCGACCCACGAGCGCTTTTGGCAACAGCTCCTGCGGTGGCTGGTCAGCGGCGCCCCGGACCGTGTCATGGTGATGCCCTCAGAGGACCGCGTGGGCCTCGGTCGCTCGGTCACGCTGGCCGCCGAGGTCTCGGATTCGGCGTATCTCCGGCTCAATGGCGCCGAGGTGCGGGCCCGCCTCACGTCGCCGTCGGGCGTGGAACGCGATCTGACGCTTGAGTGGGCGGTGGACGAAGATGGGCGGTATGAGGTCGACTTCGTGGCCGACGAGCGTGGCCTGTATTCCTTCACGGTGGAGGCGGGCACGCGTGATGGGGTCGTGGGGGACAACCGTGGATACGTCTACGCTGCCGATCCCACCGACGAGTTCTTCGAGTCGGAGCTTCGCGCGGAAACGCTGCAACGGATTGCCGAAGAGACGGGTGGCCGGTACTACACCCAGCGGACCCTCGGCGGGTTGCCCGAGGATGTCCAGTACACCGAGAGCGGGACGACGGTGCGAGAAGAAAAAGATCTGTGGGACATGCCCGTCGTCTTTTTCCTCCTCGTCACGCTGTTAGCGGCGGAATGGGGCTACCGGCGCCTCCGGGGGCTCGTATGAGCCGGACTCTCGCGGTGCTCGTCGTGCTGCTCCTCCTGCGTGTCGTTCCGGCCGCAGCCCAGACGCACCTGATCGTTATCAGCGGGATTGCCGGAGATCCCGCCTTTGCCACGGAGCTTCACGTCTGGGCTATGGGGTTGATCGAAGCGGCGCGGGAACGGTTTGGGGTACCAAGCTCGGAAATCGTCTATCTGGCGGAATCGCCAGACCGCGCCCCGGCGCACATTCGTGGGCGGTCTACGAAGGAGATGGTGGAGCAGACCTTTCGCGAGCTCGCTGCACGCGCGTCGAGCGATGCCCAACTCATCGTCGTGCTGTTCGGACATGGGAGTTTTCGCAACGGCGAGTCCCGCTTCAATCTTCCCGGCCCGGACATGACCGCACAGGATTTTGCGGCGTTGTTGGACCTCTTCCCGACCCAACGCATCGGATTCGTGAACACGGCGAGCGCCAGTGGTGAGTTCGTGGCGGCCTTGTCGGGCGAAGGGCGGACGATCGTGACCGCTACCAAGAGCGGTTTCGAGCGAAACCGCACGCTCTTCGGGATGTTCTTCTCGGAGGCATTTGCGAAAGGGACGGCGGACGTCGACAAAGACGATCGGATTTCGTTGCTCGAAGCGTTTCAATACGCGAGGAGCCAAGTGGCACGGATGTACGAGCAACAGAATCGGTTGTTGACGGAACATGCGGTCCTCGACGACAACGGTGACGGTCAGGGCACGACCGAGCCGGGGCCGGATGGTGCGGACGGGATGTTGGCCAAGGTGCTGTACCTCGCCGCTAGTGGAGCGGACACTCCCCGAGCCGGTGATCCGGCTCTCGGGGCGCTCTATCGTGAGCGCGATGTTCTGGAGCGCCAAGTCGCAGAGTTGCGAACGCGCAAAGACGCCATGGCACAGGACGCATACGAGCGAAAGCTGGAAGAACTCCTGGTGGCGTTGGCCCGTGCGTCTCGACGGATTCGGGAGCTCGAGGGATCGGTGGTGACCCCGTGAGAGGCGCCGTGTTCACCGTCGGGCTGATGCTGCTGCTCGGTACTCCGCTCGGCGCGCAGCCGCCAGCGGCGCAGTCCGCCCTCATACGTGGGGATTACGATCGGGCCGTCAGCCTCTACGAGCGAGCCGTGGCCCAAGATCCCACCCCGGCAACCGTGCGTGGCCTCGCGCGCGCCTTGTCTGAGGTGGGGCGGTACGCGGAGGCGGAGCGCGTGGTCGAAGCCCATGCGACCCGGTTCGCACCCCACCTGTGGAATACGCTGGGAGAGCTGCGGCTCCAGCGCGGCAAACTGCGCGAGGCCGAATCCGCGTTCAACCAGGCTCTCACGGAAGGCGCGACCGATAGTGTGATGGCCCGTTTCCAGCGCGCCGCCCTCTTCTATCGACGCGGAGCGCTCACCCGCGCGATGGCGGAGTTCGACACCTTCTTTGACGTGTACAATCGAGGACGCAATCTCACCTCGCCCGAGCGTATGGCGGTGGCGCTTGCCATGCGGTACTTGAGCTTCGACGAGCCGCAGCGAGCCAAGGACGCGCTTCGTGCATTCGACGAGGCGATCACCGCGGATGGTAACAATCTGGAGGCGCGGGCGCGGTTGGGAGAATTGTTCCTCGAGAAATACAACGGGACCGATGCACTCGAGACCTTCAAGGCCATCCTCCAAGTCAATCCCAAATACCCGTGGGCGCTACTTGGTATGGCACGCACCAAGCATTTTGACGGATCGGATGAAAGCCTGGAGCTGGTGCAGCAGAGTCTCGAGGTCAATCCCAACCTGGTTGAGGCTCGGGCGTTTCTCGGTGCGCTCTACCTGGAGATGGAAGACTATGACGGCGCGCACCGAGAAGCTGAGCGAGCGCTGGAAACTGATCCCACGTCGCTGGACGCCCTGTCGATACTGGCCGCAAGCTACTTTTTCAGGGGACGGCGCGCCGAGTACGACGACACTCGGCGGCGCACGCTCGCCCTGAATCCCCGCTACGCGGATCTCTACAACACCCTGTCCGAGTTGAGTGCCCGCATCCGGCGTTACGGTGACGCGGTGGACTTTGCGCGGCAGGCCGTGACCATCGATTCCACGTCGTGGCGCGGCTACGCGTTGCTGGGCCGGAATCAGCTTCGCCTCGGAACCATGCACGATGGTGCGCGAAACCTCGAGAAGGCATTCGCGGGAGATCCGTTTGACGTGTGGACCAAGAACACCTTGGATCTGCTGGATACGCTCACACAGTATCGGGAAACGGTGTCGCCCCGCTTCCGCTTTGTGATCGATGCCAAGGAATCCGACCTGCTCTCGATCTACGCCGAAGTGCTGGCTGAAGACGCGTACGACAAGCTGGCTGCCCGCTACGCGTACCGGGCCCCGACCCCCGTGCGGGTGGAGATCTATCCGAGTCACGCCGATTTCTCGGTGCGGACCGTGGGTCTCGTGGGGCTCGGCGCTCTGGGGGTGAGTTTTGGACCCGTGGTGGCCATGGACTCTCCCTCGGCACGGGACGAGGGGCACTTCAACTGGGGATCGACGTTGTGGCATGAACTGGCTCATACCTTTCATCTGGGTCTCAGCGACCATCGCGTTCCGCGGTGGCTCACTGAGGGTCTTGCGGTTCTCGAAGAGCGCCGGGCGCGCCCGGGGTGGGGGGACGACGTCTCGCCGGGGTTCCTCGTCGCATTCCTCCAGGATCGACTGGTTCCGGTCAGCGATCTGAATCGCGGGTTCACGAGGCCGGCCTATCCACAGCAGATCATCTACTCCTATTATCAGGCATCGTTGGTCTGTGAGATGATCGAAGAACGTCACGGGGTCGGAGCATTTCGAGCGCTCCTGGTGGGGTATCGGGACGGGAAGACGACGGCCGAGCTGTTTCGCTCGGTGCTCGGCACGACACCGCGCCGGATGGACGGCGAGTTCGATGCGTACGTGCGTCGCCGATTCGGAGGAGCGCTCGACGCGCTCGGTCCTGCGGCGGCGGACGATCCGGAACGTCCACCGACGCCGGCGGCGCTCGCACTGCGCGCGCGGCGCGATCCCAACGACTTCGTTGCCCACTTGGTCACCGGGCAAGAGCTGGCACGCCAAGGGGACGTGGCTGCTGCCATTCCGTTTCTCGAGCGGGCCAAGGAACTGTTCCCGGAATACGCCGGAGCGGACAGTCCCTACTGGTTCCTGGCACAAATAGCGAAAGCGCGCGGAGACTTCGAGCGCGCCGCCACCGAGCTGGCGAACCTCACCGCCGTGAATGAGCGGCACTATGACGCACTGCTGGAGCTCGGAAACCTACGACGGCAGCTCAACGACGAACTCGGGACCATCGACGCATTGTCGCGCGCCGTGTACCTGTATCCATTCGACATGGAGCTCCACACGCGGTTGGCCGAACTGTATGCCGGAAGGGGCCGTTGGGCAGAAGCCGTGACCGAGCGCCGCGCGGTGCTCGCACTCAGACCGGTGGACCGGGCCGATGCGATCTATCAATTGGCACTGACGTACTACCGGGCCGGCAACATACTCGAGGCGCGGCGGTACGTGCTGCAGGCTCTGGAACGCGCGCCCAACTTTGCCGAGGCACAGGAGTTGCTCCTTGCCATCCATGAGCAGCATCCGAGATCGGACCGATGAGGGTGTCATGATGTCACGATTGATTCTCGGCGTCGTGCTCGCGACGCTGCTGACCCAACCGCTCAACGCGCAGCGGCGTCGGGGAGGCGACGATGGTGACTACGCTCGGTTCAACGTCGCGTACGACGGACGCTTTACATTCGTGCGGCTGCGCTTCGATCCGATGGCTGGTTGGTCCGGTGGCGGAGGGTATTTTCGTGGTGACCAGAAGTGGGATCACGATTATCCACGGGCTGAGCGCAATCTCACCAAGATTCTCGACGAACTCACGGCCTTAACGCCATATCTTGGTGGTAGCAACATCCTCACGGCGGAAGATCCCGAGTTGTTCAAGTACCCCGTGGCCTATCTCTCGGAGCCGGGATTCTGGACCGTGAACGACAAGGAAGTGGAGAATCTGCGCGCGTACCTTCTCAAAGGCGGCTTCATCATCTTCGACGATTTTGCCGGGGAGCAGTGGTACAATTTCGAGGAAAAGATGCGGCGCGTATTGCCCGAGGCGCAGCTCGTTCCCCTGGATCCGTCCTATCCGATCTTTCATTCGTTCTTCGACATCGAGGTATTGCCGGCGGCGCACCCCTACTGGGGGATGGCATCGGTCTATTATGGGATTTTCGAGGACAACGACCCGAGCAAGCGATTGATGGTGATCGTGAATTACAACAATGACATTGGCGAGTACTGGGAATGGTCCGACGCAGGGTTCGTTCCCATCGAGCTCTCCAACGAGGCGTATAAGCTGGGTGTGAACTACATCGTCTATGCCATGACTCATTAGAGGAGCAATCGCATCACTCCGATGACCGATACCAACGTGACACTCGACTCTCGAGACGATATTGCCCTCGCGGACCGGCTCAAGGCGGGTCGCGATCGGATACTGGCTGAGGTCCGCAAGCGCATTGTGGGACAGGACGACGTCATTGAGCAGGTGCTGATGTGTCTGTTCGTCGGTGGCAACAGCCTCATCGTGGGCGTTCCCGGGCTCGCCAAGACCTTGCTCATCCGCACGATCGCCCAGGTGCTCGACCTCAAGTTTTCCCGCATTCAGTTCACGCCGGACTTGATGCCATCGGACATTACGGGTTCGGATCTCATTCAGGAGAATGCGACGACCGGCCGCCGGGAGATGACCTTCGTCCATGGACCGATCTTCGGGAATATCGTGCTGGCGGACGAGATCAATCGGACACCTCCAAAGACCCAAGCGGCGTTGCTCGAGGCGATGGAGGAGCACAAAGTCACGGTACAAGGACGAACCTACGACCTCGATGAGCCGTTCTTCGTCTTTGCCACTCAGAACCCGATCGAGCTGGAGGGAACCTACCCATTGCCGGAGGCTCAGCTCGACCGCTTCATGTTCAATATCATCATCGACTACATGCCGGAAGAACACGAGTTGCAGGTGGTCCGTCAGACGACGGCCATCCAGAATTGGCGGTTCGAACCGACGCTCACCGGGCCGGATATTGTCGGTTTTCAAGAGCTCGTGCGCAAAGTTCCCGTGCCGGAACCGGTACTCAAGTATGCAGTGGACCTGGTCCGGACGTCGCGGCCCAACAAGAACGGTGCGCCCGAATTCGTCACGCGGTGGGTTTCCTACGGGGCCAGCGTGCGGGCGGCGCAGTACTTGGTGCTGGGGGCGAAAGCGCGGGCGCTGATGCAGGGGCGGTACCACGTGACGTTTGAGGACATTCGTGGCCTCGCACATCCGGTTCTTCGGCACCGCATCCTCAAGAATTTCCATGCCGAGTCGGAGCAAGTCTCGGCTGATCGACTGGTGGACGAGCTCCTCAAGGCGGTGCCCGTTCCGGCTTCGGGCATGTGAGCCGGTCTCGGTTTCTCGATCCCGCAACGCTCGCCAGGATCGACAATCTCGAGCTCCTGGCCAAGACCGTGGTGGACGGCTTCATCAGCGGTCTGCACCGCTCGCCGTATCTCGGCGTGTCCATCGACTTTGCCGAACACCGAGCGTACATGCCCGGAGACGACATACGCTGGATTGATTGGCGCGTGTTTGGGCGAACCGATCGATTTTACGTGAAGCAGTTCGAGGCGGACACCAACGCGAACTTCAGCGTACTCCTCGACGTGTCGCGTTCCATGAGTTATCGGAGCGGCCCGGTAAGCAAGCTCGACTATGCGCGGTATCTGGCGGCGTGCCTCACGTACTTCTCACGACAACAACGGGATCGCGTCGGCATCGTGACGTTCGATCGGGAGATCGTCTCCCACGTCCCACCCTCGGCGAGACACCTGGAGGTTGTGCTCCACACACTAGATCGCCTCGAGGTCGGCGGGGAGGGCGGCATCGAAGAGCCGCTACTCCGGATCGCCGAAGCCATGAGCCGCCGTGGCATTCTGGTCTTGGTGTCCGACCTCTACGAGGAGCCACAACGCGTCCTATCGGCGGTGAACCGACTGCGCCATCGCGGCAACGATGTCATCGTATTTCATGTCTTGGATCCCGCGGAGGTAGAGTTCCCGTTCGATGGCGCGCGGCATTTCGAGGACCTCGAGACCGGCGAACGCGTACCGGTGGTGACGGAGCAATTGAGGGAGCAGTATCAGCGGTTGGTTGGTGAGCACATCGCAACCCTCTCCACGCTTCTTGGCCAAAATCGGATCGATTACACCCAGGTGAGCACGGTCACTCCGTTGGACTACGCGCTCTTCGACTACCTCAGCCGGCGCCAGCGTCTGAGTCGGGTGCGGTGATGCCGTTTTCGTTTCTCGCCCCGTTGTTCTTGGCAGGCCTGGCCGCCCTGGCGATTCCCATCGTCATCCATCTTACGGACCGCGAGCGGCACGACGTCGTCCGCTTCCCGTCGCTCATGTTCGTGGATCGAATCCCCCACAAGACGGTCCGGCGGCAACGAATCCGGCATTGGGTGCTGTTCCTGCTTCGGTGCGCGGCCATCGTGCTGTTGGTGATGGCGTTCGCACGTCCGTTGGTTGAAGGTGCCGGCGTGATGGGAGCGTTCACGGCGGGGCGCGAGGTCGTGATTCTGATCGACCGCTCGCACAGTATGGCTTACGGTGATCGATGGGACCGGGCGGTAGCGGCTGCGCGCGAGACGATCAATGGATTGGGCGACCAGGATCGCGGTGCGCTCATCGCGTTTTCCGATCGGGCCGAGGCCCTGAGCCAACCGAGCGGCGACCTCGCCGTTCTGCGCGCCCTCCTCGCCCCATTGGATCCTGAAGACGTGCCCACCCGATATGGCCCGGCCCTCCAACTTGCAGCCCAGATGATGGAGCAAGCGCAGCTCCCACGTCGCGAAGTGGTGCTGATCAGTGATTTCCAGCGCACGGGGTGGCGTCCGGATGACGCGCCACGGCTCCCCGCCGGTGTGACGGTCAAGGCCATCAACGTGGCGGAACCGGGCGACGCCAACCTCGCGGTCACCGGCCTGACCATCGAGCGGACCGGTGGCTCCACTCGCGACCGAGTGGCCGTCTCGGCCCGGCTCGTCAATGCCGGGGGAAGCACCCGGGAGGCTACCGTGCAGCTTCAAGTCGACGGCCAGCAGGTGGAGACGCGGAAGGCGCAGTTGGATCCTCACGGTGCCACCACGCTCCATTTCGCCGCGGTCACCGTGCCGCGACGGGTGGCGTTGGGAAAGATCACCGCGGGCGAAGACCGGCTGGCGCGTGACAACCAATTCTTCTTCGTGGTCGCACCCTCCCAAGCGGTCCGCGTCGTCCTCATGCACCATCCCCGAGCCAGCGCCAGCGAGCGCGTGTACCTGGCCCGGGCCCTCGCGATCGGGAGCGATCCCCCCTTCGAGGTCGTCCACCGAACGCCGAGTCAGCTGTCTGTCGAAGACCTCGAGGGACGACCCGCAGTCGTGCTCAATGACGTGACGTGGCCCGGTGGGGCGGTGGGACGGCGTCTCGAGCGCTTCGTGGAGGAGGGCGGTCGCCTGCTGATCGTCCTCGGGCCCCGTGCCACCCCAGCCGGCTGGAACAATCAACGCGTGTTCCCGGGGGTGGCCAGCTCCTCGGTGGATCGGTGGAGCGACCGCGGCGGGAACCTCAGCATCGTCGCAGTTGGCCACCCGGTGTTCGAGGTGTTCCGGGCACCGCGGAGCGGGGACTTCTCGACGGCCCGGTTCTTTCGATATCGGCTCGTCGAGCCAACAGATTCCGCAACGGTGCTGGCGCGGTATGATGACGGGGGAGTGGCACTTTTCGAATCCCGGGTGGGCGCTGGGACGGTCCTGGTACTCTCGACGACGTTGGACAACCGCTGGAACGACCTGCCGATTCAGCCGGTGTTCCTCCCGTTTGCCCATCAGTTGATGCAATACCTCGCCGGGTACGGGGCGTTGCGGCCATGGGTCACAGCGGGCCAGGTAGTGAACCTCGCAGACTATGTGGGTGGTGAAACGGCTGGGACGGCCACGGTTCTGGATGAGTTGGTGGTTGAAACGCCCTCCGGGGAGCGGATCTTGCGGCGGTTCGAGCAGGAAAGTCCGTACCTGGAGCTTCGCGAGCAGGGTTTGTACCGCGTGCGTCCGCTGGACGATCGATCCACCGCGCTGGCGACGATCGCAGCCAATCTCGATCCGGCGGAGACGGACTTGACGGTTGTCGATCCGGAGGAGGTCGTGGGTGCTGTGAGCACGGCCGGCAGCAGCGCGGACCAGGCATCCGCGGGTCTCGTGTTGACCCCGCAGGAGAGGGAACGTCGTCAGGGGCTCTGGTGGTATCTCCTCATAGGAGTGATCCTTCTGCTGCTGGCAGAGTTGACCCTCTCGAATCGAGCACGCCGGGCACCCCGGCGCTGACCCCGACCGAGGAGACGTCGAGATGGCGTACCCCGCGAATCGAGACCAACTGCTCCGTATCGTGCAGAGCGTCCGCAGGCGCTGGCGCCTCAAGATCGTGTTTCGGGGGTTGGCCATCGCAATCGTGGGTGGTCTGATAGTCTTTGGAGTATCGGCGCTGGGGATCGATCGGTTCCACTTCAACCCAACGGCCGTCTTGGTGTTCCGCCTCGTGGCCTACCTGCTCGTAGCGGCATTGGTGGGTTGGTTCATGGTGCGCCCGCTGCTCCGGCGGGTCTCGGACGATCGAGTTGCGCTGTACGTCGAGGAACATGCGCCAGCACTCGACGGACGCATGCTCAGTGCGGTGGGATTCGCCGATACCGAGGAGCCCACCGCGGAGCTGTCACCGGCCTTTGTGGAACGGCTCGTTACCAGCGCCATTGAAGAGTGCGCCACCATTGGGGACGGTCGAGACATCGACCGGCGGCCGCTGCTGCAATCGTCCGGCGTGTTGGCGGGGGCCACGCTCTTTGGGTTGGCGATGCTCTTCTTTGGGCCGGCCGCACTCCGGCTCGGCACCCGTACGCTGCTGACGCCCTGGGAATCTGCGAGCGAGCGCAGTCCATATTCCATTGCCGTGGTGCCCGGCGACACGACGATCGCGAAAGGGTCGGATCTCCGTGTCACGGCGCGTCTCAACAATTTCGACGCAGGCCAAGTGGACCTTTCGGTCCGACGTGCGGGAGCTGCTGCTTGGGAGCGGTGGCCCATGACCGTGGACGACGAGTCGGGAGCGTTTGCCTTTCTGCTCTTCGACCTGGACGCGGTCACCGAGTACTACGTCGAAGCCGGGGGTGTCCGATCGTCGGTGTTTACGATCGACGTTGCCGAGCTTCCCCACGTTCAACAAATCGATCTCGAGTATCATTTCCCATCCTACACCGGCCTCCGCCCACAACGGGACGAGGATGGCGGTGACGTCGCGGCGCTCGAAGGCACGAGAGTGATCGTGGAGATCACACCCACAATTCCGACGTCATGGGGTGCGATCGTCGTAGACGAACGCGATACCCTTGCGTTGGAGGTTGGGGCGGCAGGGAAGCTGACGGGGGAGCTTCAGGTGCGACGAGACGGGTTCTATCGGATCTTGTTCCGAACGGCGACGAACAAGGTCGTGCCAGGCTCACCGGACTACGTCATCGATGCGCTGCTCGATCAGCCACCCTCCGTGGTCATTGCCAATCCAGGTCGCGACCTGCGCGTCACCGCGATCGAGGAAGTATTCACGGAAGTCGAAGCCGAGGACGACTACGGTCTCCGGCGGGTCGAGCTCGTCGTTGCCATCAATGGCGGTCCAGAAAAGACGACCATGTTGTACGATGGTGGGCGCCGGCGCAACGTGACAGCCAGCCATACGTTCTTCCTGGAAGAGCTGGGTTTGGAGCCGGGTGATCTTGTGTCCTACTACGCCCGGGCTACCGACACCGATGGTGTGAGCGGCCCGCATCAAACGGTCACCGACATCTATTTCCTGAACGTCCGCCCCTTCGAGCAGGAGTATCGCCAGGCCGACCAGCAGGGTGGTGGTGGAGGGATGGGCGCGGGACTCAACAGTGCGCTCTCGGAGCGTCAACGACAGATCGTGGCTGCCACGTTCAACCTCATTCGCGATCGCGAAACATACGGCGAGAAGGAGTTTCGCGAGAATCTGGCAACACTCGCCTTGGCGCAGGGCCGACTTCGGGAGGAAGTGCAGACGCTGCTCCGTCGCATCCGGAACCGGGGTGTCATCTCGTTGGACTCCACATTTTCCGCGATCGCGGGCGCTCTCGAAGAAGCCGTTGGTGCCATGGAAGTTGCGGAAAACCAACTTGGTGAGCGAAAGCCGGAGAGTGCACTCCCACCAGAGCGGCAGGCGTTACAACAGCTGCAGCGGGCGGAAGCGGTCTTTCGTGAGGTGCAGATCTCACGCGGCGATGGTGGGGGAGGGGGCGGTGGTGCGTCGAGCGCCGAGGAGCTCGCCGACCTCTTCGAGCTTGAGCTGGACAAGCTGCGCAATCAATACGAGCAGGTGCAGCGGGGCGAACGCCAGCAGACGGATGCCCAGCTCGATGAGCTGATGGAGAAACTCCGCCAGCTTGCCAGACGCCAGCAACAGGAAAACGAGCGAATGCGGGCGCGGGCGGGCCAGCTCCAGCAGCAGGGGGGTGGGGGCGGGGGAGGGCAGCGACAGCTCGCCGAGGAGGCGGAGGAGCTGGCACGACGTCTCGAACGCCTGGCACGTGAACAGGCCATGCCCGAGTTCGAAGAAACGGCACGAGAACTCCGACGCGCCGCCGAGGAGATGCGTCGAGCGGCAAGCAACGGGACGTCCGGTGCCAACCAGGGTCAAACTGCGCTAGACCGTCTCCGGGAAGCGCGGCGGCTGCTGGACGAGAACCGCTCGGCGGGGCTCGAACGAGAGATCGGTGACGCGTTGCGTCGAGCGCAGCGCATGAGCGAGACCCAAGAACGGCTCACGGAAGATGTGGGACGTTTGGAGGCGCAAGATAGCGAAGCCCTCCGCCGGCTCCTGGAGCGCAAGGAACAGATGGCGGCCGAGGTGCGGGATCTGGAACGACAGCTCGACCGCCTCGGGCAGGAAACGCGGCGCGAGCAACCCGATGCCTCCCGGAAACTTCAGGAGGCGGCGAGCGGCATCCGAGACACCAAGCTACGTGAGAAAGTGCTGTACTCACGGGGGGTCGTGCAGGGCCGCTCGCGAGAGTACGCCCAGAATTTCGAGGAGCAGATTCAGCAGGACCTCGACGCCCTTCGGGACCGCATCCAGGAAGCTCGCGACGCACTCGGTGAGTCACCGGAGCGGCGGTTGGCGCGCGGCTTGGATCGGACGCGCGACCTCGTCAATGCTCTGGAATCCCTCGATGCCAGGATTCGAGATAGGGGTGCAGAAGGAGAGCAGGGGCAACAAGGGCAACAGGGAGAACAAGAGCAGCAGGGGCAGGAAGGACCACCGGGACAACAAGGACAGCAGGGGCAGCAAGGACAACAGGGACAACAAGGTCAACAGGGACAGCAAGGACAACAGGGACAACAGGGACAACAAGGTCAACAGGGACAGCAAGGACAACAGGGACAACAGGGACAACAGGGGAACGGCCAAACTCAGGCCGACGGCGGTCGCCGGTCACCAGGGGCCGATCCGACCACGTTGGGGGGGCTTGGGGATCTTCAGCCAGGGGATGCTCGCCAGTTTCGCCGGGAGCTCCGCCAGCGCGTGACTGAAGCGGACCAGCTGCGCCGCCAATTGGGGAACGAAGGTGTTGACGTTGAGGATCTCGAGAACATCATTGCGCGGCTCCGCGCGCTGGATGACCGGGTTGCCACCGGAGATCCGCGCGCGTTGGCGCAGCTGCGAAGCGAGGTCATCCAGGGGCTGAAGGAGTTCGAGTATGGTCTCCGGCGTCAGTTCGCCGGGGACGATGAGCGCCGCCTGCTGCTCGGCGGATCCGATGAGGTGCCCGACGGATACCGCGAGCTCGTAGAGCAGTACTACAAAGCGTTGTCGGAGCGATCGCGCCCCTAGCCCTCAGCCCGGCGGCCTTTCGCTGGGGACACGTCGATGGCCAGCGCGAGAATGAGTCCCAGCACCGGCCAGAGGCTCCACACGCCTCCGAACCAATGCTGAACAGCGGTATACCAGAGAAGGGTCGTTGGGAGAAAGAGGAACCCGAGGATCGGCCAGAGCGCGGTGCCAAAGATGCCGGAAAACCAACCGGTGAACAGCCACAGGATAACGATCGCCAACCTGGGTGTGAGAAGCGCGAGTACGGCCAGGAAACACGGCATAGGTCCTTCCTCTCGCTACGAGCGATGCTGGTAGCGGGTCAACCGTTGAGCCGCCTGCTGATCCAAGAACCACAGTAAATCCCCCGTCCGTGGCTCGATCCGGGCCGCAGGCAGGTCGACGTCGCCCTCGGAGGATTCCAACACTCGCGCAACCACCGGGGCCTTGCTCGCGCCCGTGGCCATGAACAGCACGGTACGGGCTTCTCGAAACACCGGTGGCGTGAGCGTGATCCGGTGTGCCTTCAGAGACTCCACCCACACAGCCGTAACGAGGCGTTTGCGTTCTTCCCATGCCACGCTTTCCGGAAAGAGCGACGCCGTATGGCCGTCAGATCCGACGCCCAAGAGGACCAGGTCGAAGACCGGCAGCGCACCCGGTTCGAGTCCGAGAACTGCCCGAATCTCCTCCTCGTATTCCGTGGCGGCGACGTCGGGATTTCCTTCACCCAGCATTCGGTGCACGTTGGCAGAGGGGATCGGAATGCGGGAGAGCAGGATGCGGTCCGCCGTGCCGAAGTTGCTGTCTTCATGCTCCGGCGGCACGGCCCGCTCATCTCCCCAGAACACATGGACGTCCGTCCAGGGGATCCGATACCGGTATGGGGGATTGGCGAGCTGTTCGAACAGAAGGACGGGGGTGGAACCACCGGAGAGGACTAGCGTGACCCATCCGCGTTGCGCGACGCCGTCGTCGATGCGTGTGGCGATTTCCTCGGCCGCCGCGGCAGCGACGGCATCGGGATCGTGGTACACGCGGATACGGGGCGCCATCATCGGGCGGCGTGCCGTAACGATCGATGGCGTGTCAGCGTTTGCCGAACGCGTGCCATGAGGAACAGGCTGCCGGGGGTCACGCGCTCACTCGAATGGGTCCGTACCACCGATAGCCGTCTCGAGTAATCAGGTCATCGGCCAAGGTCGGTCCCCACGTCCCAGCCGCGTATGGGTGGACGTCAGCCGATCGCTCCAAGAGCGGGGTATAGAGGCGCCATGCAGCTTCTGCTTCATCGGCATGCACGAAGAGTGTCTGGTCGCCGTTCAGCACGTCGAGCAGGAGTGTTTGGTACGCGTCCGGAATATCGCCGAAGGCCTCACGATATTGAAACCGCAGTGGGAGCGTCTGCAAGGCGAAGGGCTCGCCCGGCGTCTTCACATCGATGCACAGGGCAAACCCTTCGTCCGGCTGAATCGTCAGGATCAAGACGTTAGGATTCATCGGGCATCCGCCGAGGGAGTCGAACAGGCAGACCGGTGGCTGCCGGAAGGTCACCGCGATCTGCGTGAGCCGACTCTCCATACGTTTCCCCGTTCTGATGTAGAACGGCACACCCTGCCAGCGCCAGGTGTCGATCTGGAGGCGCAGTGCCACGAAGGTCTCGGTATTCGTGTCGTTGGGCACGTCCGGTTCGTGCCGGTATCCGACCACCGGCGCGCCGTTGATGTTTCCCTCGGTATACTGACCGAACACGACATCGTGCGGCTCCACCGGCGCAATGGAGCGAAGTAGCTTGACCTTCTCGTAGCGGACCGCCTCAGCGTCGTAGGAGACGGGCACTTCCATCCCGATGAGGGAGAGCAATTGCGTGAGGTGATTCTGGACCATGTCCCGAAGAGCGCCCACACGATCATAATAGCCGGCGCGATCCTCGACGCCGAGATTCTCCGCCACCGAGATCTGTACGTTGGCTACGCGGTCACGATTCCAGAGCGATTCGAACATCGCGTTGGCAAATCGGAAGACCAGGAGGTTTTGTACGGTTTCCTTTCCGAGGTAGTGGTCGATCCGGTAGAGCTGGCGCTCGTCGAAGTATTGGTGGGCAACGGCATTGAGCTTCTGGGCAGAAGCGAGGTCTCGCCCGAACGGCTTCTCGATCACGAGCCTCGTCCACCCGTCACTGCGGTTCAGCTTCGCTCCACCCAACGCGGTGATGGTGCCGGGAAAGGCCGCCGGCGGAAGCGCGAGATAGATGACGCGGTTGCCCGGGAGCTCATGACGCTGTTCGATCTCCGCGATCCGGGCGGCCAGCGCACGGTAGGACGCTTCATCGCCGCGCACCCCGATGTGGTAGAGACGGTCGTCGCACCACGATCGTAGGTGGGCACCACCCGTCTCGAGACCGTCCCGAGCCCATTCTCGGAATCGGTCGTCATCCAGCTCGGTATCGCGCGAGACCCCCAAGATGGCGTAATTCCCGTCCAGGAGTCCCTGGGCTCCGAGGCGGTGGAGGGCGGGCAGCAACTTCCGCCTGGTGAGGTCCCCGGTTCCGCCCACGATCACAAAGAGGTGCGGGTCCACCCGGTCTGATGGCACGGCTAGTCGGCCTTCCGAACGGCGTGTCCGCCGAACTGACCCCGGAGGGCCGCGAGCAGGCGGTCTGCGTATGATTCGTCATCGCGAGAGCGAAGACGCTGAATGAGGGACAGCGATATGACCGGTGCCGGGACGTCGAGGTCGATGGCTTCCGCCACCGTCCAGCGGCCTTCTCCCGAATCCGAGACGTAGGGAGCGATCGTTTCGAGTTCTTGATCGGCTTGGAGTGCCCGCGCGGTGAGATCCAAGAGCCATGACCGCACGACGCTCCCGAACCGCCAGATCTCGGCGACCTGGTGCAGGTCCAGATCGAACTCCGTCTTGTGCTTCATGATGGAGAAGCCTTCGGCATAGGCTTGCATGAGCCCATACTCGATACCGTTGTGGACCATCTTGACGAAATGACCGGCACCGGCGGGCCCAACGTGTCCCCAGCCTCTCTCGGGCGCCGGAGCCAACGTCTCGAACAGTGGGCGGAGCCGCTCCACGATCGCGTGGGGTCCCCCAACCATCATGCTGTATCCCTCGTCGCGTCCCCACACCCCGCCGCTGGTTCCGACGTCGACGAAGTGCAATCCTGCGTTCTCCAGTGCTCGCGCGCGCCGCATGGTCTCCCTGTAATTGGAGTTGCCACCGTCGATAATCACGTCGCCTTGGGTAAGCGCGGGTGTGAGCGACGTAAGAACCTGGTCCACGACGGTGCCCGCCGGTACCATGAGCCAGACAGCCCGTGGCGTGGAGAGTGCGTGCACCAGCTCCTCCAGCGACGGCGCGCCGACGGCCCCCTGATCTTTTGCGCGTCGGACGGCGTCGTGGTCTCGATCGAATGCAACCACCTGATGGCCGCCGCTCACGAGCCGTGTGGCCATATTGGCGCCCATGCGCCCTAGACCGATCATGCCGAGTTCCATGGGTCTTCCTGTCTAGTCGAGCGCCCGGAGGAGCTGCTCCAGCCCCCGGGACACCGGTGATCCGAGATGGACGCGAAGCACGCGCCGCTCTCGCTGCTGGAGCGCGCGGTAGTCACCCACCGACTGTGCGCGAATGAGCTGGCCGAACGTGTAATCAGTTTCCGGTACAGGAACGTCGTGCGCCGGGTCGTCCACGAGCTGCAGGAACCGCCCAATATTGGGGCCGCCTTTGTGGAGTTGCCCGGTGGAGTGCAGAAAGCGCGGACCGTATCCCAGCGTGGTTGCGAGACGGGTGCGCTCGAGCACGCAGTGGCGGAACTGCTGGAGCAGGGTCGTGGTTCCCCTCGTGGGTGCAAGGTACGCGTGAATGCCGACGTACTCGCCGGGTCCGGGATCGCGCAACCAGCGGCCCAGAGCGTCGGGTAGCGACTCGGAGTCGGCATTGACGGCTTCGACCTCGTCAGCGTCCGGCGATGCCCCTCCTCTCATGGCAGCGCGCGCGAGTTCCTTGGCCAACTGCACGTCCGGCTGATTGAACGGTTGGATTCGCAGAATAGCCCCCGCAGCGGCGACCGCGACCTCCCAGCGCATCATCTCGGCGCCGAGGTGCTCCCCGCGCCCCATGGCAATGTGTGCGAATGGGTGTCCAGCGCGCCGCAGCGACTGACAGTCGGGGGCTGGCTCACCGTCGAGGGTGAGACACACGAAGAAGCGGTCGGCTCCATAGTTGGCGGCGTCTGTCATCGGTTCGTTGGCCACGGGCACGATGCCCCGTCCATCTTTCCCGGTGCTCTCAGCGATGAGCTGCTCGAGCCACGCCGGAAACGCATTGAGCATTTGAGAGGTCAGGAAGGTGACCTTGTCCCTCCCGGCCGCGGCCAGCTCGCCCAGGGCCGCACCGAGGCGCAGAGCCGCGCGCACGTCATGGGCCATCGGTTTGGCTCCATCGAGGAGCGCTCGAGCATCGAGCCCGATGAGGGCCGCTGGGACGAGCCCGAAGGGCGAGAGCGCGGAATATCGGCCGCCCACGTCCACAGGGGCGGTGACCACCTGGCGGAAGCCTCGCTCCCGACCCAGGGCCTCGAGTGGCGTTCCCGGATCCGTGATCGCCACGAAGTGCTTCCCGGCAGACGTACCCTGGCGTCGCACGCGATCCCAGAACGTCTTGAAAAGCGAAACTGTTTCCAGGGTAGTGCCGGACTTGCTCGACACGACGAACAACGAGCGGGCAAGCTCGATCTGCTGCTCGGCCGTGCGGACGGCATCGGGATGCGTCGTGTCCAGCACGGTCAGGCCGGTGGCGTTTCTCTCCCCGCCGGCGACCGCGGCGAACACCTCGGGGGCGAGACTCGATCCGCCCATGCCCAGGAGCACGACGTGCCGGATCCCGTCTGCCCGTACCTGTTCGGTCAATCGGTGCCAGTCTGAGAGATGGGCGGTCATGGTGTTGGGGAGATCGATCCACCCGAGTCGGTCGGCGAGTTCCGAGACCGGCTCGGTGGACCAGAGTGCCGGGTCCTTGGCCTTCAGGCGTTCGGCGAAGCCTTGGGCACGCCATGTGGCAAGTCGAGCCTCCACCACATCGGCATAGGGCCCCAACGAGAGAGTGGCGGCATTCGCCGTGGCGGTCATAGATGTCACCCCTTCGTTATCGAGCTCGCAACGCCTCAGCATTGTATCTCACATTGCGGCGTCGCGGAACGCTCGCACTATACAGTGAAGCACCGCCGAACCGCGAGGGCTCGAGGGGCGACCCCCGTGCCGGGAACCCAGGGTGCTCACAGCCGCTTACGATGGCAAACATCTCCCACCACGGATCCGCCGCCGTCGTGGCGAGGGAAGGACTCGGCGGCGGGGACCAGGACACCGTATGTCGGACCTTGAGAAGTACGATGGGATCGTGATCGGGACGGGTCAGGGAGGGAAGCCTCTTGCCGCGGACCTGGCACGCGCAGGGTGGCGGATGGCCATCGTAGAGCGGGAGCACGTGGGTGGGAGTTGCGTGAACGTGGGGTGTACGCCCACCAAAACAATGGTGGCCAGCGCTCGCGTGGCATACCTGGCACGTCGAGGGAGCGAATACGGGGTCGTCACCGGGCCCATAACGGTCGACCAAGCCGCGGTGCGGGCCCGGAAGCGGGCCAGAGTGGAAAGCTTCCGCTCCGGAAGCCGTCGCGGGCTGGAGAAGATCGATCGGCTCGACCTCATCATGGGGGAGGCCAGCTTCCGGAGCTCGCGCCAGATCGAGGTGCGACTGCAGGATGGTGGCAAGCGCCGTCTCGAGGCAGAGAAGATTTTTGTCAATACGGGGGCCACGCCGACCATTCCCGATCTTCCAGGGTTGCGCGACGTTGCGTTTCTCGATTCGACGTCCGTCATGGAGGTCGAGACCGTTCCGGAACATCTCCTGGTACTCGGCGGTGGTTACATCGGGCTGGAATTCGGCCAGATGTTTCGCCGCTTTGGCAGTCGGGTCACCATCGTGCAGCGCGCCCATCAACTGTTGCATCGGGAAGACGAGGACGTGGCGGAGCAGGTTCGCCAGATCTTGGAGGAAGACGGCATAGAAGTCCTGCTCGACTCCGAGGCCGTGGCGGTCAAAGCGGCAGCGCCAGGGGTGATCGTGACCATTCGCACTCCGGGCGGTGAGCGGCGCATCCAAGCGACCGATCTCCTCGTGGCGGTGGGGCGGACCCCGAATACCAAGGCGCTCCGCTTGGAGGCTGCCGGCATCTCACCGGATCGCCGCGGGTTCGTCCCCGTCAACGAGCGACTCGAAACCGACGTTCCCGGGATCTACGCGCTCGGTGATGTCGTGGGGGGCCCAGCGTTCACGCACATCTCGTATGACGACTACCGCGTGCTCAAGGCGATTCACCTCGGGGGTGCCGACGCCAGCACAGCGGGCCGGCTCGTGCCGTATACGGTCTTCATCGACCCACAGCTGGGTCGGGTGGGCTGGAGCGAGCGTGAAGCTCGTCAGCGCGGCCAATCGTACCGCCTCGTGCAGATGCCGATGACGCACGTGGCCCGCGCGCTGGAGATGGATGAGACACGAGGATTCATGAAGGTGCTGATCGCGCCCGAATCAGGACGAATTTTGGGCGCGGCGATCCTCGGTATCGAGGGGGGAGAGATCATGTCGATGCTGCAAATCGCCATGATGGGGGATCTACCCTACACGGCTCTGCGTGACGGGGTGTTCGCACACCCAACGCTCGCGGAGTCACTGAACAACCTCTTCATGCGGGTGGACGACTGAAACAAGGACGGTCGCCGGATCGGAGAGGCTCCGGGGTTGGCCAGCCGAGGAGCGAATGAGCTATCAGCATCTAGTGGACACCTACGAAACCGAACGCCTCAAGGTGCTCAGTGTGTGGAGCATGTTCGGGGATGCCGATCTCGGGACGCGTCCGCACCCCTCCGACCGGCGGGGCAGAAGCGTCCGCGAACACATGGTGCACCAATGTGTGAGCGAGGACATCTGGTTCAGGACCATGCTCGGAGTGGACGTGAGCGCCCCTCCGCTCCCGGACGTGGAAACCCGGCTCGAGTTCATCCGGCGCTACGCGTTGGACTCTGAGCGTCGGCTCGAGGTGCTCCGCCAAAAGACTATCGCGTGGTGGGAGACGGAAGTGCCCTTTTTCGACGTGACACGGAGCCGGGCGTGGGTCATGACACGCCGCATCGTCCATACCGCGCACCATCGCGGTCAGCAGACCACCCTGCTCAGGATCCTCGGACGGGCGGTGTACAGCACCTACGGGCCAACCGCGGACACGGGCGGACTGCTGCAGGATCGCGCTCCCACCATCTACCCCTATGGAGGCGCCGGAGAGCTTTTGGCTCGTGAGGGTGATGGGGGCCACAAGGCAGCGTTGCCGGTCCCCCCGCAACGCCCGCTCACCGAACGCCCACAGGATTAAGCCCGGGCGTCAAGTCCTGAGCGAACGGTCGGTCTCGAGGAATAAAGCGACGGCGTGGCTGAGCCGGGAATTCGTGTGGTCCCGCTCGCCCCTCCCTGCGAGATCCCTGCTTGGCAGCAAGGCGCTCAACCACGCCGCTGCTCGCTGGCAGATGGCAAAGTAGCCGAACGATCCAGCGCGGTGGTGATCAAGTGGTTCGCATCCGGTACGGAACGCGTCTGCCTCGCGTCAAGAGGCCGTAAACGTGTTACGCCTCGAGACGGTACCCGACCTTGCGCACCGTCAGAATGTGTCTTGGTCGGGACGGGCTCTCTTCGAGCTTGCGTCGCAGCTCGGCGATGTGCATGTCTACGGTACGCGTCATCACCGCCGCGCTGTAATCCCACACCTCCTTGAGCAGCTCCAGACGAGAGGCGACGGCACCCCGGCGCTTCAGCAGGGCCTGGAGAAGATCGAACTCCTTGGGTGTGAGCGACACCTCGTGCCCGTCTCGCTGTACCGTGCGGGACGCGAGGTTCACGTGTATGGCGTCTCCAATCCGCTCTACCGCCGTGTGGGCCCC
>JBFJCP010000027.1:0-63852 GCA_041615815.1 Gemmatimonadales bacterium
ATCTGCGCTCTGGTGAGCGCTGCCGGCTCGGTGCGATGTTAGGAACGCGTGCGCCGCGCCCCCTTTCGGCCATTGGTGCTTGCCGCTCCCCGTTTCGGGGTGGCGTTGCCGAACGGCGATCCCGCGCCGTACCCATTGCCGTTCAGTTCCGCACCCACTAATGCCTCCCGGCGGGGTTGAGTCCAAACATATCGGTCGCCTTGGTAGTTGCGAAGCACGACCTCGTCTTCCGAAATCTCTTCCACGTACTCTGGAACCAGTGGGATCTTTCCCCCGCCTCCCGGTGCGTCAATCACGAAGTGCGGTACGGCGAGACCGCTGGTCCAACCGCGCAAGCCCTGAATAATCTCCAGTCCCTTCTCCACCGTGGTCTTGAAATGCTCCACCCCAGCAACGTTGTCGCACATGTAGATGTAGTACGGCCGCACGCGCGCGGCGAGCAGTTTCTGCATCAACTCCTTCATGACCTCGACGTCATCGTTGACGCCTCGCAGTAGAACCGTCTGACAGCCCAGCGGGATGCCCGCGTCGGCCAGCATACCCAGCGCCCGAACGGCTTGGGGTGTTAGCTCGGCCGGATGGTTGAAGTGCGTGTTGATGTAAAAGGGATGGTATTTCCTCAGGATGTTGCACAGCGCCGGTGTGATCCGTTCCGGAAGGTGACACGGGACGCGACTCCCAATCCGAATGATCTCGAGATGTGAAATGCTTCGGAGCCTCGCCAGAATGAGGTCGAGCCGCCGGTCGGAAAGAAGCAATGGATCGCCCCCCGAGAGGATCACATCGCGGATCTCGGAATGCTCTTCCAGGTATTGGAACGCGCTTTCTAACTGCGACATGGGGATCTTCTCGGGATCACCAACCTTGCGACGACGAGTGCAGAACCGGCAGTACGCCGCACACACGGGGCTCACGAGAAAGAGCGCTCGATCCGGGTATCGATGTGTGATGTTGGGAACCGGGCTGTCACCGTCCTCATTGAGACTGTCCGGCACTCCATCGATCACTTCCAGTTCGTCGAGCTCCGGGATGTACTGACGCCAAATGGGGTCCCCAGGCTCCTGAATGAGATCCACCATTGCGGGTGAGATCCGGAACTCGAAGTTGTCCACCGCTTCTTGCAAGCGCTCCAGATCGGTAAAGTGGTCGGGGCCGAATCTCTCCACCAGCTGCTGAAGCGTCGAGAGACCGCGTTCCCGGAGGAGCTTCTGCCATTCAGCCATGGTTCGACGGCTCCGTTGAAGGACGGAGGTATTTCACGAACATCACCAGATCATCCTGCGGCGCATAGTAGTGCGGGATACGAGCGCTCGGCGTGTATCCAAGCGCCGCGTAGAAGGCACGGGTTGGCCCGTAGTCTGGCCGCGACGCGGTTTCGACCACAATTACGCGGCCTCCCCCTCGTGAAACCGCGTCCTCGCACGCCGCCATGAGGCGTCGGCCTACCCCGAGCCGCTGAGCAGCAGGATCCACGGCGATCCAATAGAGATCCCAGGTCGCGACGGTGCATGGCGTCGGTCCGTAGCAGGCAAAGCCGATGAGCCGATCCTCTTCGTACGCGCCCAAGGCGTAATAGTCTTTCCCGGGGGCGCGTGCCGCGTCCCCAAACACCTCGACCGCGATCTCGACCTCCTCCGGGCGAAAGATCCCCGTCGCATCGACGATCGCACGAACTCGCGGGAGGTCTGCTGGCCGGGGGTCGCGCAGAGCGATCACGGCGCTTTCGGACGGGCTCACGTCTGTCCCTCTCTCGATCCGGGCGTCGACGCCGTCACGCCGTCGGCCTCCATGACCGCATCCACAACGCGGCGCACGAGTTCGTCATAGTGCCATCCCGCCGCTGCCGCCATCCGCGCCAAGCCCGCGTCCGTGGAGATGTCCGGGTTGGGGTTTACCTCTATGATCCAGGGGTTGTGGTCGTGATCCACGCGGAGATCCACCCGCCCGTAACCAGTTCCGTCGACCGCCTGCCATGCCTGCAAGGCCATCGTCGCGACGCGCTCCTGCAGGTCCGGAGTCAAAGCAGCCGGGCACACTGGCTGACTGCCCACATCCTCGGGGCTCCCCGGCTTCCACTTGGCGTCGAAGGAGAGGATGGGCCACGCGCCGTCGGGCATGTCGCTGAAGTCGATCTCAGAAATGGGCAAGACGGTGTCACCCACGATCCCGACGGCCAGTTCGCGGCCGTGGATATAGCGCTGGATCACGATTTCGGGGAAGCGCTTGCGGAGCTCGTTGACCCGACGCTCCAACGCATCGGACGTCGTGACCACCGATCCCTGATCGATCCCCACGCTGGCATCCTCCGCCGCCGGTTTGACGATGGCCGGTAGTGGAAAGCCCGGTGCGGTGGCACCGTTTTCAGGCACGTGCCACGGTGGCACGGGAAGACCGGCCGCCTCGAGGACCGTGTTGAGCAGGGGCTTCCGATGACAGAGGGTCATCGTCCACGCATGGCCGCCGGTGTAGGGGATGCCGCACAGTTCGATGGCGGACGCCACTTTGTACTCGAGGTGGCTGACGCCGCCAATACCCTCACAGAGGTTGAAGACGAGATCGCTCTCTCGTACGGCGTCCAGCCACATGAGATCCGGCAACACGGGAATGCGGCTGACGTCGTGTCCGTAAGCGCTCAAGGACTCGGAAACCGCCTCGACGGGTTCGAGCACGGACTGGATATCCTCAGGACTCCAGTCGTCAGCGCCGCCATCGTAGATCACGGCGATCTTCAGGTGGCCGCTCCAGCCAAGGTTGGGACCGAGAGCTCTTCGCCGGTCGTGCGATTCCACGCCGCGGCCACGACTCGCTGGATGAGCTCGGGGTACGCGATGCCTGCGCGAGCTGCCGCCAGCGGGAAGCAACTGTTGGCGGCCAGGTCCGGAATGATTCCCGGGAGAGGGTTGATCTCCATGACCTGCGGACCACCGGACCCGTCGAGGCGGAGATCCACCCGCGCCCAGTCGCGGCAGCCGAGGGCGTGATAGGCGGCGAGAGCCGCCTCCTCGACCGCGCGTCGCAGCGCGGCCGGAATCCGAGCCGGGCATTCGAGGATATCCAGTGGTTCGTCCGGGCGATCCCAGATCCACTTCGCCTCGCGCCCCATGATCGGCAGGGCTCCTTTGGGCAGCCCCTCGAAGCGGTACCGGATGAGTGGGAGGCACTCGGCCTCGGGGCCATTACCGAGAATGGCAGCCGTGAACTCGTGTCCTGGCAGATAGGCTTCAACCAGCACAGGCTCGCGGTAGGTGCGAAGTAGCTGGCGTGCCCGCCGTCGAGCCTCGCGCGCGGAAGCACAATAGTTCTCCTCGCCGATCCCTTTGGATGATCCCTCCCAGACGGGCTTGAGGAAGGCTGGATAGCTGGAGAACGCTTTGAGCTTGGCAAGATCCGCTTCGGTCGCCACGACCATGAATGGTGGAGTCGGCACGGCGCGCTGCAGCAAGCACTCCTTGGTCCGGGCCTTGTGCAAGGAGAGGGCAAGGGTGAGCGGATCGCTGGCCGTGTAGGGGATACCAAGAAACTCGGCGATGGCCGGTACGTGTGCTTCGCGGCTCGGACCGCGCGCTCCCTCTGCCATGTTGAACAGCAGATCGATCCGCGATCGGGCCAGCCGCCACGGGAAATCCCGAACGGCCTCGAGACGAATCACCTCGCCGAACGCGAGGAGTGCGTCCTCGACGGCGGCGATCGTATCCGGCTCGTCCCATTCGACGAAGTCGTCAGCTGGTGAGCTGGTAGCGTTGGCACCAGCATCTCGGAGTTGCTCCTCGAAGTCGTCCGGACGCTGGTTGTAAGCGAGCCCTATTCGCATCGAACTCCAAGCGGAGTTGTTATCGCGCAACACGATACGAAATGCTGGAACGATTTGCAATACTCTTGCTCGGTGATTTGCGAAGTCGCTCTCGCCGGATCCGAGCGAGTGAGGAGCGTGCGGAGGGGTTCGAGCCGCGCGTCGAGTCTCAGTCAGCGCGATCGACGCCGATCGTAGCGGCGAAAGCTCAAGCCAAATCGGTGCCGCTCGTCAGGCGGCCGATACTCCTCAGAGCTGAGTGTCCACTCCTCGCGATCGAACTCTGGAAACCGCGCGTCGCCTTCGACGACGGCATGGACGACGGTGAGGTAGAGCCGATCTGCGAGGTGTAAGGCGCGACGATAGACCTCCTCGCCGCCAGCGATGAACACCTCACCATCCCCCTTTGAGAGCGCGAGCGCTTCTTCCAGGCTCCGGGCGATCTCGACGCCAGGCGGTTGGTAGGAAGGATCGCGGGTCAGCACGATGTTGCGCCGGTGCGCCAGTGGTCGACGGCCGATGGAGTCGAAGGTCTTTCGACCCATCACGACCGTGTGTGCAGTCGTGAGGCGCTGGAAATGCTGCAGGTCGGCTGGGAGATGCCAGGGCAAATCGTTGTTCCGACCGATCACCCGGTTCTCCGCCATCGCCGCGATGAGTGAGACGGTCAGACCGCTACCTTGGCGGGGATGGCCGGATGCGGGTGATAGTCCCGCAGTGTGAAGTCCTCGAAGTCGAAGTCGAGGAGGTCGTGGATCGAGGGGTTCAACTCCATCGTTGGGAGTGCGCGGGGTGTGCGAGTGAGCTGTGTCCTCGCCTGCTCCAGATGGTTCTGGTAGAGATGGGTATCGCCCAGTGTATGGACGAAGTCTCCCAGCTCGAGGTTCGTCACCTGCGCCACCATCATGGTGAGGAGGGCATAGGAGGCGATGTTGAACGGAACCCCCAGGAAAAGATCGGCGCTCCGCTGGTAGAGCTGGCATGAGAGGCGGCCGCCCTGCACGTAGAACTGAAACAGCGTGTGGCACGGCGCCAGGGCCATTCGGGGAAGGTCACCGACGTTCCAGGAACTCACCAAGAGACGCCGCGAATGCGGATGCTCGCGAATTGCCTGAATCACATCGGACAGCTGGTCCACGTGTTGTCCATCCGCGGTGGGCCAGGAACGCCACTGGAAGCCGTAAATCGGTCCTAGATCTCCGTGCTCATCGGCCCACTCGTCCCAGATCCTCACCCCGTGCTCGTTCAGGTAGCGAATGTTGGTGTCCCCGCGGAGAAACCAGAGGAGCTCGTAGATGATGGACTTCAGATGCAGCTTCTTCGTCGTGAGCAGCGGAAAGCCAGCCGCGAGATCAAACCGCATCTGGTGGCCAAAAGTGCTGAGGGTGCCCGTACCGGTCCGATCCGGTTTCGGGCCACCATGCTCGAGCACGTGCCGTAGGATGTCGAGATACTGCCTCATGGCCGTCGCCCCCGGGTGGATCGCTCGTCAGGGCCCATCCTATACTCTCGTCCGTTCTCGCGCGGTGAGCAACTCCAGCTTAGGGGTCTGCCAGCCGCCGTCCCGTTCCAAGGTCCGGAGACCACGCGCGATGGCCGAGGGAATAGATGGAGCAGCCGGTCCGACCTTGAGACGGTCAGCGGCGAACGCGGGCCCCTCAGGGAGAATCACACCAGGGTTGAGCAGGCCTGCTGGGTCAAAGGCTGTCTTGGTTGCGCGAAACAGGTCTACGACGCTCGCTCCGTAGAGCGGCTCAACCAACGGGGCGCGCAGGCGGCCGTCTCCGTGCTCCCCGCTCGGCGTACCCCCGAGCTCCATCACCAGAGCGCTCACACGGCGGTACAGTGCCATCATGACATCGACGAAGTCTCCTCGGGACGTGTCGATCAGTGCATTGACGTGGAGATGGCCGTCTCCTGCGTGACCGAAAGCCACAATGTCCACGTCCAGCTCTCCCGCCGCTCGCCGCACCCCAGTCAGGTAGGGGCCGAGTTGAGCGACGGGTACACATCCGTCCTCGATAATCTGGAGCGACCGGCGCGTGTCGGGGAGTGCCGCCAACGCTGGGCTCGCGGCTTTCCGGATCCCCCACAACGCGGCCCGTTCCGAAGCCGTGAGGCCGACCTCCACGATCGGCGCGAGTCGATTCATCGTGCTCTTCGCTCGGCGGACCATCGATTCCACAACCGCTGCGTCAGGCCCCTCCAGGCTCAGGAGTAGGAGTGCCTCGACGTCGCGGAGACGCTCGGGAACGCGCGCGGCCCCCAGCTGAAGAAGCGACCGATCCACGAGCTCGATGGCCGAGGGCGCGCAATGTCGCAAGACCCGCACGATCTCGCCCAGCGGCTCTATGTCGCGGAGACCGACCAGCATCGCTGCCTCCGCACCCGCGCAAGCTTCCAGCGCCAGCTCGACCTGGGTCACGAACGCCAGCGTGCCCTCGGATCCCACGATCAAATCCACGAGATCTCCGCTCTGCAGGAATGCGTCGAGCGCATACCCGCACGAGTTCTTCGTCGTGTGCGGGAACGCTGCCAAGATGGCATCGGTACTCCCTGTGACGTTCGGAGCGACATCCCGCCAGAAGCGCCCCACCGCGGAGAGCTCGGGTTCATGGGTAGCCGTGGGACTTCCGGCCCGCCGAATCCACCCCACCTCGGCGTCGCCCGTCACGATCTGCACGCCTCGCACCCACCGACGAATGCTACCGGCCCGAAGGCTCCGCGGCCCGGCGGCGTTGGTCGCGATCATTCCGCCAATAGTGCAAAACGCTCCACTCGATGGGTCTGGCGGGAGCCGCCAGCCATGGTGGAGCGCCGCTCGATCGAGATCCCCGTAGATGGTCGATGCACCGACACGCACGCTGGGCACCCTGTCGAACGTCATGCGCCGATCCAGCGCCTGGAGATCGACCAGGATCCCGGTCCCCACGTTGCCGCCGGGCATGCCGCTCCCCGCTCCTCGAGGGACGATGGGATGTCCACCATCAGCCGCCGCCCGGACCACCGAGGCGACATCAGCCGCGTCACGGGGAACTGCTACGCATTCCGGCAGCATGCGCAACGGTCCCGCCCCTTCGCTATACGCTGCCCTCACGGAGGGGCTGGTGCTGAAGATTCCTTTGAACCCAGGAGGGCGGCGGAACGATGCCATGGAGTGAAACGTAGAGCGGCGCCTTGCGGGGCGGTATGGCCGCAGCCTCTTGGCGGCCGGTTGGTCAGGTTGCTAGGGCACGCCGTGGGATCCGCACGCCCATCCAGGACCGGCGAGACGCTGGAAGTAGGCCCGCACTAGTCGATTACTCGGCGCCACCAGGCGGGTCGCACGTAGGGTACGGAAAACCTCTCCCCTGGAGATTTTCACTTTGTGATTGGGGTCGAGAAGCCGTCGGTCCCCTTCGGCCAACCTGATCGTCCGCACCGCGAAGTAAAGCGAGGTGAGACAAAAGAGCCGAATGCGATAGGCGCGATGGGGAAGCCGGACGCTGTATTCCAGAGCGTCACAAAGATGTCCCTTGGTCTTCGCAATCAACGCATCCATGACACGCCCTGCCTCTTCCCGGTGGTGGCCGTCCACCAGGTCCTCGGGTCGGACACCCGCCAGCTGGCAGAGTTGGCGTGGCACGAAAGACCATCCGCGGCGTCGGTCGTCGGCCACGTCCTTGATGATATTGGTAAGCTGCAAGCCCAGTCCAAAGCTCGTTGCCAGTTCTTTCAGGCGCGCATAGCGCTTCGCAGTCACCGACGATGTGTGGAGTCGGAACAACTCAGTGAGGAGGTGGCCTACCGTGCCCGCGACGTAATAGCAATAGCGCTCGAGCTCTTCGATCGTATCCAGCACTAGTTGCTCCCTTACGGAACTTCGGGGTCGGGCGGCAAACTCCGCCATGCCGATACACATTTCCTGAACCGCCGGCCGGATGGCCACCTGCTGGGCGTCGGTCAGTCTGAAGAACTCGCGGAGCACCGCGTCCGCCCGTGTTACGAGCGCTTCTTCGTCCGTTGCCGGCTCTGGGAACGCGTCGAGAAGCGGATCGACGTCTATGCTGGCGCCCTCGAGACACGCACCAAGATGGTGTAGCAGCTCCGGCTTCCGAGGGGGCGTCAATCGGATCGTGTCTTCGAGTGTGTCGGCCACTCGGCAGAGGAGATAGGCGATGAGCACCGGGTGTTCCAACTGAGGGGGCAGCAACCGTATGCAGACGGCGAATGTTCGGGAGACTTTCGGTAGCATCTCGCGGCAGAACGCTCTATCCCCTGAGGGCGATCCCGGCTCGGCCGTCGATGATCGATGTATCGGGAGGCGCTGCTCCGTCGTCGCCACAATTCCTTCAGGACGGTGCGACGTGTTCATCGAGAGCCCGCTTCCACAGGATGTTGAAGCCCCAGCCCGAGCCCGACGTCAGCTGACGGGACGGGTTGCACCGAGATTCGCGTCATCCGCATAAGGTGGACTTCGCCCGGGCTGCCTGGCAACTCCCTGACGCTGGGGGCGTGTCTGGTTGCGATCACCGTAGCCACCGGGGGAGGAGATTCCTCCAGCGGAAGAGCATTCGGGGATCGACCGTTTCGCTCAGAATGCCCGCGGCCGCTTGCCGCAACCGTGGATTCCGCTGGATCCGTTTGGCGAGCCTGTCCGCGAGCCATGGTCTCGATACCCACGCCTCGGCAATGTCGTATCCGACGTACTTCGGTGCCAACTCTCGCTCGATGGCGAGCGGAAGCGCTTGGACCGGCGCGATGTCCGCATCCTCGATGGCCTGATGAATATGGCGCGCTGCCAGCTCACCCGTCTCCATCGCCTTGCCGATTCCCTCGCCCGTGAACGGAAACGTCGTCCCCAGAGTCTCGCCGATTGCCAAAATGCGGCCGCCGCGATGCGCCACCGCCCCTTTGAGTCCGCAACGCAATCTCGCGCCGCGCAGCGTCGTGACATGTGTGGCATGGCGCATGAGTTCTCGGGCGATCGGAAACTGCTTCACCCAAACCTCGAGTGCGGACCGGAGGTTTGCGCCGCGATGCTTCCGCCCGTGGTAGAATACACCACAGCCAACGTTGAACTGGCCGCCCGTCATAGGGAAGATCCACGCATACCCCGGAAGGATCGCGCGGTCTAGCGATACAACGAGCTCCTCAATCGACATATCCGACTGCACGTAGTAGCGGGCGGCGATCCCACTCGCCCGCCCCCTCGTGACTAGCCCCACCTGGGTGAGGAGCGCCACGTCGGCCCCGGTCGCGATCACGGCATATCGGCCCCGCACGACCGAACCATCCCGTAGCCGCGCGGTTACGTGGCCGTTCTGCTCCGCCAGGGCCATGACCTGCGCGTGCCGGAAGGTGGCTCCGCGCGTCTTGGCGGCGCGCAGGACTACGGCATCGAGAATCTCCCGCCGAAGCGTCAGAAACGATCCCGGAAGATCGATCCTGACTTGTGACGGGCTGTAGATGCTGACGGTGGTGGTGTGGAAGGAATGCTGGCGCACCTCCTCGTAGAGCCCGGCTCGTTGCAGGCTGGCGATGGCATCCGGGATGAGCGCATCTCCACAGACCTTCTCCCGCGGGAATCCGTACTTGTCCAGCAGGAGCACTTGATGGCCGTGGCCGGCCAGGTGGAGCGCTGCCATGGCGCCAGCCGGTCCGGCTCCAATGACCACAACGTCCCAACACTGGTCTTGGGGTCCGGGCCAGCGATGCGAATCTGTCACGTAGGTCCCGTGCCAAAGCGGATGCGGAGCGAGTCGAGGACGCTCCCCAACACTTGGCGGCCGGGGTGATCGTCGGGGACCATCATTTCGGCGTCTCGTGCCGGAAGAGAAGGGTCCGCCGAGCGGCGGATGACCGCTTCGCTCACAAGCTGCGAACGGCCGAGGCCCACCGAGTCGGCCCAAAACCGCATCTTGATATTGCGGCGCACCGCGAGCGTCCGCCCTGACGACGGGCGACGCGCCATGACGTCGTACCAGTCCGTTTCGAGATACCCCTCTCGGGCGCTGACGGCGCGGATGCGGAGACCGGCGGACACCACGGCGCGGGCGACGGTATTGATGACATTATCGGGAGCCGTGGATAATGTGTCCACGATTGCCTCGGGAACGGGCGTGAGGTACGGTCGCGTATTGACCGAGCCGCATGCTGCGACGAGCCAGACCAGAGTCGTCCCGTGCACGAGCGTGCGCAGCATGGATGATGAAGGGGCTAGTCGTGCTCGTGTTGTGGCGTTCCGGGCGCGTGCTCATGGTCGCTCTGTCCGGTCGCCGCCGAGTCGGCCGACGCCTCGGCACCCACCGCCTCGTTCGTCTCTTGGTCGTGTTCCTCCCCAGGGCCGTGACTGTGACCGGTGGACCGCTCCGCCAACGCCCCCTCCATGACCGGTGTGGGAATCCCGCCTGCGTATCGGTACACGATGGTTCCGCCGATATGCGCCACCCAAATGATGGCCAGAGCGCCGACAGCGGCAATGCTCAAGAATACGGGTCGTTCCTGGTCTCCGAGCTGTCCGCGCCGCCAAATGCGCCAGGCCGCCAACGCAACTAGGAGAATCGTGGCCGCGATGGCGAGCGTTTGGTGGCGCTCCATCACGAGATGGACCGATCCCCCGTGCTCGATGGAAGCCTCCGCTCTCAGCCCCGTGATCAACGCGATCAGCGCCCCTCCGGCAGCACCGATGAGGGCCCAGAAGCCGGCCGCCTTGAGCGAGTCTCGCTTGGTGGCGCTTCCTAGGAGGTCGAAGGTGATGGATGCAAGGAACAAGATCACCGGGATATCGTTGAGAGCCGAGTGCAGCTCGGCTGGTGTTTGCCACATGATTAGAGTCCCAGGTCGGTAACTGATGGTGGATTGGTGGAGTAGTCGTAGAACCCTTTGCCGGACTTCTTGCCATGCATTCCGGCCAAAATCATCCGTTTGAGCAGGGGCGGTGGAGCGTACCGAACTTCTCTATACTCGTCGAACATGATCTCGGCGATCCGGTATGTCGTATCGAGACCGACGAAATCGAGCAGCGTGAGTGGACCCATGGGATGGCCGGTTCCCAGCACCATGCCCTTGTCGATATCCGAAACGCTCCCAACGCCGGCCTCCACCGCCCGGATGGCGTCCAGGAGATATGGGACCAATAAGAGGTTCACAATGAACCCCGAGGTGTCTTTGGCGGCGATCGGCTCCTTGCCCAACGACTTGGCGAACGCCATCACCCGCTCGAAGGTGGCCGGGCTCGTGGTAACGGTCCGCACCACTTCCACGAGCTTCATCAACGGCACGGGGTTGAAGAAGTGAAGGCCCGCAAACTTCTCGGGGCGCGCCGTCGCGGCCGCCATGGCCGCAATGGTCAAGCTCGATGTGTTGGACGCAAAAATGGTATTCGGTTTAACGATCGAATCAAGCTGTTTCCAGAGCTCGTTCTTGATTTCGAGGTCCTCCGTGACCGCCTCGATGACGATGTCGCACTTGGCGAGGTCACCAAGGTCCGTCGTAAACGTCAGGCGGTCGAGGGTCGCTTCCCGATCCTCGGCCGAGAGTTTGCCCTTCTCGACGAACTTGCCGAGGGATTTCTCAATGCCTGTTTGCCCCCGAGTGTTGAGTTCGTCGGTCACCTCCCGTACAGTGGTTCGAAAGCCGGCTTGGGCCGCAACCTGCGCGATACCACTCCCCATGAGTCCGCACCCGAGTACACCAACATGTTTGATGTCTGTCATTGATCGACAATCACGTCCCTAAGGTTCGCTTGATCTCGTCCGCGAGTCGGACGAAGCTTCCCCCGCCCGGTCCCGACCGGCGTCGGACCTCGAGATCACCGTGTTCGAGGCGGTCCAAGACTTGCTCCAGGGCCACTTGGCAGCGCTCGACTTCGTTGCGCCGTGAGCGTGCGATGGCGATCGCCGCGGGCACGGCCAAGAGCCCGGGCAAGATCGCGAACGGTGGCAGCACTCCCACCATGAGCGCAATCCCGGTGGCCACCACGCCGCCAGTACCCACCACCCCGCTCCCCGCGAGGTATTCGTTGAAGCTGTTCGTGAGATCGGCCACGAGCTGCACATAGCAGCGTTTGGCTTCCACGGGGACGATTTGGCTCACGATTTCGCGCGCGCGCGCCAGCTGATACCGCCGTCCTCCAAACCCCAGCGATCGCTTGAGGGACGCGAAGGCGCCCTCTTGGCGTTCCCAAGAGGTGCCTTCGGGAAAACGACGCTTCACTTGCAGTAACTCGCCTTGCGTCATCCACTGATGGAGAGCGCTCTCGAGCTCCTCCCGAGCTCCGGGAACGGTACGGCCAGCTGTCACTTTTCGCGGGCCCGCGAGCCATGCGCCCATTCCGCTCTCGTGCTGGAGCACACCACGGGTACGCTCCTCCATGAGGGCGCGCTGCAGGTAGGGGGCGGGAATCCCAACCTCACGCCCAAGCTCCATCAGCTGCGGTTCGGTGAGTCCTTCACCGATCTCTCGTTCCTGCGCCTGGAGCTCGGCGGCGCGTCTGACGATGCGCTCGAGCGCCGCACGATCGATGCGCTGACGACTGGGAACGAGATCGCTCATGACGGCCGCTAGTACGCCTCGACGATGACCGCCGCCCCTTGGCCGCCCCCGATGCATGCCGATCCTAGGCCGTATCGCTTCTTGGCCCGACGGAGGGCGTGGAGGAGATGGATCGTGATGCGGGACCCACTGGCCGCGAGCGGATGGCCGATAGCGATTGCACCACCATGGACGTTGGTACGCGCCCGATCGAGTCCCAACTCCCTCTCGACGGCGACGTATTGAGGAGCAAACGCCTCGTTGACCTCGACGAGATCCATGTCGTCCAACTCGAGCCTCGCCTTGGCCAACGCCTTGCGGGCTGCCGGAGCTGGACCGATCCCCATGAGCTTGGGATCGACGCCGGCCACGGCCCACGAGACAATTCGTCCCAGCGGCTTCAGACCGCGCTGGCTCGCGAAGCCTTCACTTGCCAACACCGTGGCCGCGGCCCCGTCACAAATACCCGAAGCATTCCCGGCGGTCACCAATCCATCCTTCTTGAAGTAGGGAGGTAAGGACAGGAGCGCCTCCAAGGTCGTAGCCGGGCGCATGTGCTCATCAGCGCGCCATTGGACGACTTCTTTGGTCTTGCGATGCTTGATCGGCACGGGGATGACCTCGTCTTCGAACACACAATCCTCCCACGCCTGCTGGGCCCGCTGCTGGCTCAGGAGCGCATATCCGTCGACGTCGTCCCGCGTGAGTTGGTACTTCTCGGCGAGGTTTTCCGCGGTCTCGGCCATCGAGAGTCCGCATTGTGGGTCGCGCAAGGCCTCCCAGAGGGAATCTTCGAACGGTGGGGCCGGACCCAGACGAATACCCCATCGAGCGCCGCGCACCACATGTGGCGCCTGACTCATGGACTCGGTCCCACCGGCGAGGACAACCTCCGCCTCGCCGACCAGAATCAACTGGGCGCCTTGGCTGATGGATTCGAATCCCGATCCGCACAGGCGGTTCACCGTGACGGCAGGTGTCTCCATCGTGAGCCTTGCCTGAAGTCCCACATGTCTCGCGAGGTAGATGGCGTCAGCCGAGGTTTGCTGGGCATTGCCGAACACGACGTGATCGATGTGGCTCGGTTCGATACCGGCCCGTTCCACGGCCTGGGTAGAGGCAATGGCACCAAGCTGCGTGGCCGAATGGTCTTTGAGGGTCCCACCGAACTTGCCGAAGCCCGTCCGGACGCCCGAAAGAAACACCACGTCCTTACTCTGACCTTGGGTTTTCATGAGGAACTCCCGGAAAAACGCCGATCTGGCGCAGAACAACAAATATAACCCGCCGAGGAGGGACCTTCAGGCCGCTCAGTGGGGCCGTGCAACGTCCGTGCTCAAGTGACCCGCGATCCATGCGCCAACCTCTCGCGTCGACGCCGAGCCGCCCAAATCCGCCGTCCGCACTCCCGCGTTGAGTGCCGCCCTGACCCCGTCCTCGAGACGGCCAGCCTCTGCGGGGAGGCCCAGCGCCTCCAGCATCAATGCCCCCGTGAGCAGCACGGCCATGGGGTTGGCCACGTCCCGACCGGCGAGTGATGGCGCCGACCCGTGCACGGGCTCGAAGAGACCTGGCCTACCCGGATGGAGATTGGCGCTCGGAGCCAGCCCAAGACCGCCCACCAGCTCGGCAGCGATATCGGACAGAATGTCACCCAAGAGATTGTTGGCCACGATGACGTCGAAACGGGCTGGGTCACGGATCAGTTCCATCGCCAGGGCATCCGCATAACGGTGCTCGCGCTCGATCTCGGGATACTGAGAGCCGATCTCTCCAAAAACTCGGCCCCAGAGCCGATGGGCGGGGATCGCATTGGACTTGTCGCACAGAGTGATCCGAGAGCGGCGGTGAGTCCGGGCCCATTCGAACGCGGCGCGGATGATTCGGGACACCCCCGTCGACGTATGGACTTCCTCGGCTATGTGTTCCTCGTCTGGCGTGCCCTCCTGTGCGATCCGCCCGCGACCCAGATACAGGCCCTCGGTGTTTTCTCTGAAGATCGCGATATCGATGTCCTTCCCCGCCCCATCCGCCTCTTCGCTGAAGGAGCTGAGCGGGCACAAATCCTGGCTCCACAACCGGCAAGGCCGGAAGTTCACATAGAGGTCGAGGCGGGTTCGGAGGCCGAGCAGGATATCGCGGGCATGCTCGTTGTCGGGGACCCGAGGATCCCCGAGTGCGCCAAGCAGGATCCCCTGGCACTCGGATTGGAGCATGACGAACGCGGCGTCGGGGAGGGTTTCGCCCGTTCGGATGAAGTGCTCGGCACCGTACGGCAGGTGTCGCCAGCGAATCGCGGCGCTCCCCCAGCGAGCGGCGTTCTCGATCGCCGGAATGGCCGCGTCGATCACCTCGGGCCCGATTCCGTCCCCCGGAATGACGGCCACGGTGAAACGGCGGGTCACGGATTGCTACGCTTGGGGCTCGCCACAGTGAATGCAGTGGTTCCAGGTGGGGGCCCGCCGCTCCCCACAGCGTTCACAAGACGGCCAGGTCACCGCGGCACCACATTCCGGGCAGTATCGGGGCAGGAGTCCCGCTGGAAGTTCGGTGCCGCAGTGCGGGCAGATCGCGTGTCGCGGGCGAGCGGTGTCGGAAGGGGGCGGCACTGGATCGACGGTCTCTCTGACGATGGAAATCGCGGGTGGGACATCGTCCGCAAGCTCGGGCTCTGGCTCTGGCTCGGGCTCTGGCTCGGGGTCCGGGTCCGGCTGAGGTTCGGGTTCAGGCTCTGGTATCGCTGGGTCCGGACGTGGAAACTCCGCGGGCCCCCAGTCAGCGGTCGGAGGAGCGGCGCCGGGAGGGGCGTAGGACTCGACCTGCCGCATAACGGCGCGAACGGCATCGGGGTCGAGCCGGACGGACGCCTCCCCAAAACCTCGAAAGACACCTGGACTCGGGTTCACCCCGGATAGTTCGCGCGCGAGGAATTCTTGCACCTCGGCGGGCTCCGTCGACACGTATCCCCCCTCTCCCGCGAGCAGTCGCAGAATGGCCATCTCGTAGTCTTCGATCGAATCGAATTTGAGCTGGCTTCGATATCGTCGATACGGGATGATCGCTTCGTGGAGTTCGGTCACGGCGAATGTCCGGTGCAAGCGCTGCGGATCTTGCTCGGACAAGACCTCGACCAACGTCTGGAACACGCGCTGGACATCACCCACGATCAATGCCTCATCGCCATTCGGCTGCCCAGCGATCGTACGGTACCGGCACGACACCGGCCGCTTGGAGTTGTTCGATCCCGCTGGGGTCGCGATACGGACGCCGATAGAACACATGGGTGACGCCGGAGTTGATCATCAATTTGGCGCACATCACGCAAGGACTGTCGGTGACGAACACGACTTTGTCGCGCAGGTGGCCAGGGGCTTTTACGAGTGCGTTCACCTCTGAGTGGAGGCAGCCACAGCTGCCGGGAACCGTGGAATCACAGCGATTGGGCAACCCCTTGGCGTTGCCGTTGTAACCGATGGCGACCACGTTCTCCAGGTTTGCGTCCGTGACGACCGTTCCTACCTGTAGTCGAATGCACGTCGACCGTTTGGCCAACTCTTCGGCCATCCGCATGTAGACCTCGTAGAGCGGGATTCGGTCGAGTTGAGGACCGGCGCCCTCCGGGAGGAGATTGAGCGGGTGCGTGTTGGCAGCGACACCGTCCTTGAAGACGGTCATGATCTTTCCCCCGCGAGCTCCGTTTCGATGTCCGTCAGAGCCTGCTCCGGGTCATAGTCTGCGAACTGCCCCCGTGCCCGGTGCGCGTCCAGCCACGCCTCGAACCCCGATGGCTCGATGCCGTCGGAGTTGATCTGCTCGGCGGCGGCGCGCATGGCCAGATCGTTGACGTATTCGTTCTTGGGGTGTCCGGTATGCCCCCGGATCCAACGCCACACGACGGTATGGGGTTGGGTGACTCGAACCAAGGTCTGCCAGAGCTCGAGGTTCTCGACCGCGCCCCCTTTCCTGCGCCATCCACGGGCCCGCCATGCGGGGACCCACTCCGTCATGCCCTTCACGAGATACTGAGAATCGGAGTAGTACGCCACACGCAGCGGCTGGCCCTTTTGTGAGAGCAAGGCGAAGGTCGCAATCGCCCCCGCCAAAGCCATGCGATTGTTCGTGGTATCCGGTGCGGAGATGTATACGTCTCTTCTGACGACTTCGCCTTTGGCGCGCACCTCGATCAACGAGGCGGCCCCACCGGGTGTGTCGCCGTCGCGGCCATTGCCCAGACAACTCTCGTCCGCATGGATCACGATGAGACGTCGGGCGCGCTTACGGCTCATCGGTCACTTCGATGTCCCCGCGCCCCTCGACGACCCAACCCACCGCAGCCGCCACCGGAGTGTCTTCCGCTTCGAGGGCGGCCACCAACTCGTCGGCATGCGCGGCTTCCACGGCGATCAGCAGTCCCCCGGAGGTCTGAGCGTCGCAGAGAAGCGTTTGGGTCGTTTCGTCGACCTCCGGAGGCCACTGTGTGTATTCGCGTGCGGCCTCGAGGTTGCGGCTGGTCCCACCCGGGACCGCTCCTTTCGTCACGAGCGCGCGTGCGTGAGGAAAGATCGGAACGGTCGAGGCGACAAGGCGGGCACCGACGTTGCTCGCCACGAGCAAGTTGCGCAGATGTCCCAACAAGCCGAAGCCCGTGACATCTGTGGCGGCATGGACCGCATCGCCCAGCTCTTGCATCGCGCGCATGGCACCAGCGTTCAGCGTCATCATGGAGCGAATGGCCGCATCCATGTCCTTCTCTGAGATCCGCTGCTGTTTCAGTCCCGTGCTCAGGATACCAGTGCCGATCGCCTTGGTGAGTACGAGCCGATCACCCGGCTTGGCGCCGGCATTCGTGATCAGCCGGGCTGGATCGACCTCACCGATGGCCACGAGACCGAACTTCGGTTCCCGGTCGTCGATCGAGTGGCCACCCAAGATGAATGCACCGGCCCGCGTCGCAATATCGACCGCTCCTCGAACGGTCTCACCCAACAGGTCGAGCATGTCCGGCTCCCGCGGCCAGCCCACTATATTGAGCGCGAGCAACGGGGTGGCCCCCATCGCGTAGAGGTCGCTAAACGCATTCGCGGCCGCGATCGCGCCGAACACGTAGGCGTCATCGACGATGGGCGTAAAGAAGTCCACCGTCGCCACGATGGCTCGGTCGGCCGTCAACCGGTACACCGCCGCGTCGTCTCGCGTCAGCGCCGCAACCAGGACATGCGGGTCGCTAACGTCTGGTAGGTGGCGCAGAACCTGCGCCAACTCGGTGGCTCCGAGCTTACAAGCTCAACCGGCGCCGTGAGATAACGACGTCAGCCGGATGCGCGCTCGTTGATCCCGTGGCGCATCTGCCACGTCAGCCCTCCTTCGAGGTTAGACCGTGCAAGATGTTATCGCCGCGTACGCGGCGGCATTCGCCCTCGGCGCCGCCCACGCGCTCGAAGTGGACCACATGGTCGCGGTGGGTACGTTCGTGGGTCATCATCCGCGGGTACCGGCCGCCACCATGTTCGGCATGCGGTGGGGGTTGGGGCACGCGTTCATCGTGCTAATTGTCGGTGGGATGCTCGCCTGGAGCAACATCGGAGTCCCCGGCTCGGCAGAATCATGGGCCGAACTCGCCGTCGGCATCATGCTGGTTGCGCTCGGTATTTGGGCCGTGCGCTCTGCCCGGCGGTTGCATGTGCACGACCCCCACCGGCACGGCGGTCACGCCCACCTCCACACCCATCACCCTGAATTGCACCCGCATAGTCACGCGCATGCCGATCCGGCCAAGCGACATCGGCACATGTCCACGCTCGTGGGTGCCGTCCACGGACTCGCCGGGACCGCGCCTGTCGTGGCGCTCATACCGGTGACACTACTGCCCGATCGCTGGCTCGCCGTGGGTTACCTGGTGGCATTCGGTATGGGAACGGTGTTGGCGATGGGGTTGTACGCCGCTCTCGCCGCTCTTGCCGCTGGCCGCGCTACGTCGTCCTTAACCTGGGCTCGGACCGTCGCCGCCGTCACCGGCCTTGCCAGTTTCGGTCTCGGCTTCTGGTGGATCGGACGGGCATGGGTGAGTCTTGGGGGATGAACTACTTCTCGGCCAGCCGCAACGCTCGCAACCCGATGAGCACGAGTTCTTCGTTCTCCGACGCGTCGAACGCGCCGCTCTCCGTCTGAGCGCTCAGGACCAGCGGAATAGCCCGTTTCACCGCGTTCCGCGTGGTGGTGGAACCAAAGGACATGAGCATGTTGATCGCGTTGAACAGGTGGGCACTTCGCCAGCTCCCGTCTGCCTCCTGATGCTCGAAAATACGGACCGCGATCCGCTCCACATCCGGACGGTACTGAAGCGGTGCAAACGCCAAAGCTCCCAGGCCCAAGAAGGTGAGATCAACCGGCCAGCGGGTTCCCGGATCGTCCCACAGCGCCGACATCTCCATGAGAGTCTCCACATGCCCGCAGACGGCATGGCGGCAGTCCTGCTCCGCTCGAAGCACGACCCTGAGTGCCAAGAGACTTGCCGCGAGACGCGCGTTTTCTTCGGCATCGATGATGAGCCCACTCCGCAGTACGAGGGGGGCCAACATCTCCTCACGGGTGCTGGGAGAGAAGAAACCCCTGAGGAAGTGGTGACAACACTTCGCGGCGTGCAGCTCGTCGTCACACCCCTCACCAAACCGACCCGGCCGGTCCTGGCGTCCCAAGACGAATCCGATGGTTCGTACCATAGCCGCGTGGTCGGCGGGACATCCGAGATCCATGAGCTCCCACGCGATCCACGCAGTCGAGAGGAGACCGCCATCAACGCTCCCGTCGATGCGGGTCCGCCGCCGCCGTTCTCGAATCAGCTGGTCAACCAGCCGCTCGTCGCCCGGCAGAGGGCGACCCATGAGTCGGCGCGCGAGCACACCGGGTCGCGTCGCGCGCTCCCTGAGCAGCGCCGCCGCCCGATCGCGGGCCACCTGGATATCGGACGATCGATCCACGAGCGCCGGTCCCGACGGGGTCATCCAGTGATGGTCCTGGATCTCACGATCATCGGGGAGGTCCATGGTTTGTGGCTCGTGGTGCGAGTGGAGGGCGCGTGTCCGGTGCCGGCCCGGTCACCCCTGTAAGATCCCCCAATCGCGGTCCGAAGGCTAGTGGGCCAGGGCTGGGAGAACTACATTGAAATACGCGATCTGCTCTCGATCACGGCGCAAATCCGCTCGAACTCCGAGACGCGGGCTACCTGTAACACATTTTCTATCAAGCAGTTACGCCATCGCCGCCCGCTTCGCCTGTTCGGGCGGCGATGGCGTTTGATCAGCTGAACGGCGTTGGGGTGTAGCTCAACTGGCGGAGCGCCCGGCTGTTAACCGGGAGGTTGCAGGTTCGAATCCTGCCGCCCCAGTGTGATTGTTGCGAAGCCGCACCTGGAAATCGACGACCCCCCACCGTCCCCCCAGCATGGGGGACTCCGCCCTCCGCCCTCTGCCTCTACTGCCACCCCTGTCTGAGCTCGGACGGCCGATAGAGGCTTCCCCCGGAGATGATCATGTCGATCGAGCGGGTGTTCGCAATATCGGCAATTGGGTCGGCATTCAGAACGAGAAAATCGGCGAGCGCGCCGGCACGAAGCACGCCGATGGAGTCCGCCCCCATGAGTTGCGCCGCATCCTTCGTGGCGGCCTGCAGCGCCTGCGCGGGGGTCAGCCCTGCTCGCACGAGGAGCTCCAACTCTCGATGGAGACTCGCGCCAGGCGGAATGAGCTCGTACGGTGTGTCGGTGCCCGCCGCAACGGTTCCCCCGGCGCTGGCAAACAAACGGACAAAGCGATCCTGCACGGGTCGTGACCGCCGGAAGGCGACGAAGTCGCGCGCACTCAGTCCAGCACGCCGCATCAACGCGGGGATGTCCCACCGGCGTCGGACCGAGTCGGGAACGCCACTGAGATCGAGGCTCCCGGCGAGGGTGGCGTCGGACAATCGTGTGTACACGTCGTGCTTGACGAGCGTTGGCACGATGGCCGTGCCGCCTGCGGCCAGCTCTCGCGCGACGCGGTCCAGCGTCGTTGAGTCCAGCGCGGCCCACCCACGCTCAAAGGTGTTCCACCCACGGTAGTAATCGGTGTGCGCCTCGAAGAACACTCGTGGACTCGTGACGGCCGCTTCCACGACGCCGGTCATGTGCTCGAGGACCTCGACCCCCATGCGAGCGGCCGTGAGAGCGTCGACGCGGCCGAGATGGCCGGCCACGGGGATCTTGAGCGTGAGCGCCTCGTCCATGAGCGGCCGGAGCAGTCGCGCGTCGATGCCCGTATAGATCTTGGCTTGCGCGGCTTCGGCCAGAACCAGCTGATCGATGGCGCGGCGAGCCTCCGTCCCGGATCTAACCTCGGTCGCATCTCGAATCGGTGACGACGCCCCGTCGATGATGGCACCCGAGACGTACATGCGGGGCCCCAATACCCGCCCCGCATTCACCGCATCTCTCAGTGTGAGGATCGTCGCCTGGTCCCGTCCCATGTCCCGCACGGTCGTGACTCCGTAGGCCATGAAGCGGCCCAGCATCCAATCGTCGGTATGGGCGTGCGCGTCGATAAGGCCGGGGACGATCCATTTGCCGGCCACACTGATCTCTTGGGCCCCCCGAGGGACCTTCACGGCGTCTGCCGGACCCACCGCCTCGATGCGCCCTTCCGCCACGAGCACGACGGCGTTGGCGACCGCTGGTCCTCCAAGTCCGTCCAGGAGGGTGGCCCCCACGTATGCGGTTTTCCCTTCCCCTGAGCTGCACGCGGCTGTGATCGCGATCACTGGCAGCGTCGCCCATCGCCACCCGAGAACCCGGCAAGTGGTGACGAGAGGCCCGCTCCCGTTATTCATCTCGACTCGTGTGATCATGCAGGATTTTCCAGTCCTCACCGTCTCGCCGTAGCACCAGGGTGAACAACCCAGTGCTCGTCACGGAATCACCGCGAAACAGCACGTACCGCGCGGTAGCGAGCGCGTGATCGGCTCCGAGAGGTCGGGATGCCAGCTCTTCGAACCGCAATGAGTCCCGGGCGACGCCCGGTTCGAAGCGCGGGGCGTAGTTGTCCCGTATCCACGAATATCCGTAGTGGACGACCCGGCCGCTCACGAAGCTCGTTTCGTCCTCTTCTGCGTAGTCCGACAGAAAGGCCTGGAGGTCACCCCGATTCCATGCGGTGGCCGATGCGTCGAGCATACGGCGGATGGCCGGTGTGGGGTCGGCTATGCCGGGTTCCTGCGCCTGCGTACATGCGCCCAACATGCTCAGCAGGACGACGCCAACTCTCATGACGCGCACTCCCCGCGGAACGGGATGCGCGCAACGTACTGCGGAGGAGGAAGTCTGCAAGGGAAGGCCCAAACGGACCGCCGCGCCTGCCCGGACCGCGAGCTGCACCCGGGGGGCTAGCTCCACTCCGAAACGGTCTACGGCAGGCGCGGTCAGTTGAACGGCGTCTCGACGCCTAGCGGCGCTTGGCGCGCTTGGCCGACTTTTTCTTTCGTCGCGTGGTCTTCTTCGCCTTCTTCCGTGCAGGCTTGCGCTTCTTGGCGGCCTTGCGTTTCGCGGTCTTTCGGCGCCCCTTGGCCGCGCGCTTCTTCGTAGCCTTCTTCTTGGCTTTCTTCGCCCGTTTCTTGGTGGCTTTTTTGCGCGCCTTTTTCTTTGCCTTCGTGGCGCGCTTGCGGGCTGGCTTTTTGGCCGGAGGCTTGGGCGTTTCCTTTTTCTCTTCGGCCGGGGTGGGCTCCGGGGTCGACCAGATGAGCCGTTCCGACTCGGGCTGTGGCGGTCGGACCGGCGGGGTCAACGGCATTGGATCCCACATGCCCGGTCCACCTATGCCTCCCGTCCCGCCAACGTCGTGCAACATTGGGATTCCCTCCGCTGTGAGCATGATGGTGGCTATAGATTGTGGCGCCATGAAAAGGATGCGCAAGAGCCGCCCGCGTATGGGGAACACAGCGCTCGGTCACCCTCGAGTCTCTCGCTTGACACCGGACTCGGACCGCACTTAGGTTGGCTCCCGTATCTCCAATGCATATCGCACTTTACGCTGGCCGAACGGGCGTGCCACCGTGCGCGCGGTGCTCTGGGAGGGTGCGAGATGAGCCAAGCCGCCGGACCTCGCTCTCGCGCGCGGCGCACCTCGAGCTCCTGAGCTGATGCGAGCCGTCGTCGCCAGGGGCCACGGAGATCTCTCGCAGCTCGAGCTCGTCGATGTTCCTCCTCCGTCCATCACGCACCCCGACGACGTCCTGGTCCGGCTCCAAGCCGCCGCACTCAACCGCCTCGATCTCTGGACCCTGACCGGCTTACCGGGGCTGAATCTGCAATTCCCCCACATTCTGGGTGGCGACGGAGCCGGGGTGGTGGAGTCGGTCGGGCGGGGGGTGACCCATGTGCGCTCGGGGGACCGGGTGCTGTTCAATCCGGGGATCTCCTGCTATGCCTGTGACTCCTGCCTTGCGGGTCAGCACTCCCTGTGTGTCGAATACCGGCTGTTGGGCGAGCACGTCCCAGGCACGTTGGCCGAATATGTCGTGCTCCCGCGGCATAACGTCCTTCCGGTCCCCGATCTGCCGCCACCCCACGAGCCCATCACGTGGGTGGAGGCGGCGGCCTTTTCCCTCACCACGCTCACCGCGTGGCGGATGCTGGTGACTAAGGCCCGTCTCCGGCCGGGCGAGCTGGTGCTCATCTGGGGTATTGGCGGTGGGGTCTCCGTGACCGCGCTTCGGATCGCGAAGTTCGCTGGTGGACGTGTAATTGCGACGTCGTCGAGCGACGAGAAGCTTGCAGCCGCCCGGGAGCTGGGTGCAGACGAGGTCATCAACCATGCCACGCAAGACGTGGCCAAGGAGGTCCGGGCCCTAACCGACCGGCGAGGGGTGGATGTGGTCGTCGAGAATGTCGGGGAAGCGACGTGGGAACGGTCATTGCGGGTGCTCGCGCCGGGCGGGCGTTTGGTGACCTGTGGCGCTACGACGGGGCCCAAGGTCGTCACAGATGTTCGGAGACTTTTTTGGTATCAATGGACGATTATGGGATCTACGATGGGAACCGCCGCGGAGTATCGAGAGATCGTTCGACTCTTGGGACAGGGTCAGCTCCGGCCGATCGTGGACTCCACCTTCCCGCTGGACCGTGTGGTGGACGCCTTCCGCCGGCTCCAGGTAGGTGAGCAGATGGGCAAGGTCACCGTGGAGATCGCTTGATGGCTCAGCCGGTGAGAGGTCTGCGGACGTGGTGGGGGGTGCTCGTCGGACTCGCCGCCGCAGCTGGGGTTGCCGCGCCCCTCAGGGCGCAGGCTTGTCCGGGGGCCGCCGAGCCATTGGTGGCCGAGGGATGGATGGCGTACCGAGGTGGCGAGATTGCCCGAGCGGATACCCTGTTCCGACAGGCGGCCAATCGTTGCGTGGGCGACATCGCCGCCCGTACTGGGATGGGGTATACCGCCCTACGGTTGGGCCGCGCCGACGAGGCCCGGCTCCACTTTCAGCAGGTGCTCGCCGTGGACTCGGGCGTAGTCGACGCCCTGGTTGGTGCCGCGCTCGTCGCGTGGGTCAATGGCGAGGTCGAAGCGGCTCGGACCGGTTTCCGTCGCGTGCTACGGGTGGAACCAGAGAATCGTACGGCGTTGGAGTATCTCGGCCAGATGCCTCCGGGTCCTCCAGAACGGCCGCCACTCGCATTGCCGGACACCGTCGTGCACCATGTACGGACGCAGGGCGAGCGGTTCGAGATCTTCGACGGGAGCGGCTGGCAGCCGTTCTACGTGAAAGGCGTGAATCTCGGCGCGGCACTCCCGGGCAATTTCCCGAGCCAATTTCCGGATTCCGCTACCTACGCTCGTTGGATTACCGGCATCGCGGATATGGGTGCCAACGCGATTCGGTTGTACACGATTCACCCTCCGTATTTCTACGCGGCGTTGAGAGCGCACAACCTCGCCCATCCCTGGGCGCCACTGATGCTGATTCATGGGGTCTGGGCAGAGCTTCCGCCGGACCACGAGTACGAGGATCCCACGTGGGAGGGCGACTTCTTCAGCGAGATCCGGCGGGTGGTGGACGTGGTGCACGGGCGTGCGGACATACCACCGCGGCGGGGGCATGCGTCCGGTCGGTACACGGCGGACGTGTCACTCTGGGCCCTGGCATACATCATCGGACGGGAGTGGGAGCCCTACTCCGTGGTGGTCTACAACCGCCGCGGCCCGCGGAAGACAGAATGGCTGGGGCGCTACATCGAGCTTCGGGATGGGAGCCCGATGGAGGTGTGGTTGGCCAAGGCCACCGAGCAAATCGTGGCGTACGAATCGGAGACCTATCGACAACAACGGCCGGCGGCCTACACGAATTGGCCGACGCTGGATCCGATGTACCACCCCACGGAAACGACGGCGGAGGAGGAGGTGGGGCTCCGCCGGGCGCTGGGTGAGCACTTCGCCGCCCAGCCCATGGAGTACGACAACGACGCCGTTGGGCTCGACGCGGGCCGGATGCGACCCACCGAGCGTTTTCCGGCAGGCGTATTCGCCGCCTTTCACGTGTATCCCTACTATCCCGACTTCATGGTGTTGGACCCGGGGTACCGGAAGGCTCGGTCGGCTGAGGGTCCGTCGAGTTACTATGGCTATCTTCGAGATCTCAAAGCCCATCACCCCAATCTCCCGATTCTCATCGCCGAGTACGGAGTACCGGCGAGCATCGGTGTCGCACATGTCCAACCGCAGGGGTGGCACCACGGCGGCCATACCGAGGAACGCATGGCCGAGATCGATGCAAGGCTGACGCGAGAGATTGCCGAGGCGGGCATGGCCGGTGGCGTCGTTTTCGCTTGGATCGATGAATGGTTCAAGAAGAATTGGCTCACGGTCGACTTCGAGATCCCACATGAGCGGGGGCGGCTGTGGCACAACCGGCTCGACGCCGAGCAACACTACGGCATGGTCGCCATGGATCCCGAGCCACGTCTGCCGGGCGAGACGGCGACGCAGCGCCAGCGCCCCTGGGAGTTGGTACCGCCCCTCTATCGGTCTGAGGACGGCGCCACGCTACGTGCCACGGCTGACGAGGCGAACCTGTGGTTGTTGTTCGATTCGGGTCGTAAGACGTTTCAGCGAGTGTACATCGGCTTCGACATGGTGCACCCGGAGGCGGGGGATTTCCGCTGGCCCGGAAAGCAAGGTCCCAACCTTCCCGTTGGCGTGGAGTTTGTGCTGGAGATCGGCGCAGACGGTGCACGCCTGCTTGCGGATCCCCCCTCGAATCCGTTTCGGCTCCAACGGGTGCGTGAGGGAGTTCCCCGAGATCGGCTGGTCTTTCCTGCCATCGACACAGCCTTCACGCCACCGGGCTTCTTTCGTGACCGGATCGAGCAGCGGTTCAAAGCTCGGTACGTGACTGTCCCAAATCACGACGGCCAGTACGATTCGCTCCACGTCGTCATCAATCGCCCGCGATTCGGCCGTGACGGGTCCGAGTACGCTGGTCTGGGCTACAACCGGAGCATCCTGCCAGAGGGCGAACCACCGGACGGCCTCTGGACACGATTGGCGAGCGGCCGCGTGATCGAAGCGCGGATCCCCTGGGCCCTCCTGAACGTCACCGATCCGAGCCAGCTTCGTGTGCTGCAACATGATCCGGAGGCACCACGGGGAGCGCTGGGGACCAGTGTCGTGGGATCCATCGGCATCCTCGCGGCTGCGACGGATTCCAAGGGTTGGTGGACGTTCTGGCCGGCGCCGGCGAGCGCCGAGGGAGTAGCGCGATTTACCTGGTCCGCCTGGGACATCCCGCGCTGGCGGGAACGGCGGCGTCCGGCCTATCACGTCATGCGGGAGACGTTCCGCACGCTTGAGCCGACCGTCGTCAAGTATCGATGAACCGTCTCGTGGTGCGACTGGGCACCGCGTGTCTCGTGCTCGCGGTGAGCTTCGCGCCTCCAGCCCGTGCCCAGGACGACGCTGACGCCGCCTGGAATCGAGGTGATGTCGCAACTGCCCGCCGGCTTTATGAGCGGCGTCTCGCCACGGACTCCTCGGACCAACGCGCGCTCCACCGCCTCGCTCTCATCCACGCGTGGGACGAGCGGTACCGCGAGAGCATCACGCTGTTTGACCGCCTACTGTCGCTCGCGCCGGCCAACGCGGAAGCAGCCGTCGACCGCGCCCGCGTGATCGCATGGCGCGGCGATCTGTCCGGCGCCATCGCCGCCCTCGACGACGTGCTCGATGCACGACCCACGTACGTCCCGGCCCTGCAGGCACGGGCGCAGTTCTCGGCGTGGGCAGGGGAGCTCGACGCGGCCATTCGCACGTATGATCAGCTCCTCGAGATCACACCCGAGGATCGCGAGGTCCGCGTGGCCCGCGCCCGCACGCTCGGCTGGGCCTCCAGGTTTCCGGATGCCATCGCGGCCTACGATAGCGTGCTACGCGGGGATCCCAACAACCGGGACGCCTTGCTGGGTCTCGCACGGATCCTTTCGTGGTCGGACGCTCTGGATTCGGCGGCGAGCATCTACCGAACGATGGTGAATCAGGACCCGACCGACCTCGACGCGCTGCGCGGGCTGGCGCAGACCCTGACGTGGGGCGGAAACCTGGTCGGTGGGGAGCGGGCGTGGCGACAGGTCCTCGCGACGGCACCGGATGATGTTCCCTCGCTTGTCGGACTGGCGCAGACCCTTCGGTGGCAGGGGCGGGATGCCGCAGCGCTGGAGGTGCTGGCCCGCGCCGCGGAGATCGATCCGACCGATCGCGATATGCGAGCGCAACTGCAATGGGCGCAGGCGGCTACGGCGCCCCGTGTCGGGTCATCCTTCGTGTTCGAGAGCGACTCGGACGGGAATCGCATCGGTACCTTTGCCGCGCGGGCAGCGTGGCGTCTGATCCCTCGGGTGGAGGTCCGGGTGGAAGGGTATACGCGTGACCTCGACCAGACCGGTGCAGCACCGCTTGAGCGCACTACACGAGGCGGTTTCGTGGAGTTGTGGACGCAGTTCGAGCCTGGGTGGGCCGTTGCCGCCGGGGTCGGGGCCAGTGATGCGGACGCGCCTGGGGCGGATCCGGTTGGACGATTCGCGGCGTGGGTTGCCACTCCTGGCCGTCACCCGATCGGCGCTACCCTCCGATACACCCGGCAGGCGCTCGACGTCACCGCGCTCTTGGCGGAACGCGACGTGGATTATCAAGAGCTCGGTGTATCGTTGCGGGGAGAACCCGCACCCGGATGGAGTGTGACGGGCGGTCTCTCCCGAGCCACGTTTGACGGGTCGGAGGGGAATCGTCGCATCGCCGGCTCGGTGGGTGCGTCCCGGCGGGTGGCGCGCTCGTGGACGTTGGGCGCCTCCTGGCGGGCCTTTGGCTATCGGCAGGATCTAAACGATGGCTACTTCGACCCGAGCTTCTACGGTCTGGGCGAGGTGACCGGCCGTTGGCAGCGGGAATTCGGGAAATGGACGTTGCTGCTGGAGGGTGCGCCCGGGGTCCAGACCCTGTCCGGTGCGGACCTGAGCGCCTCGGCGCGTGTGCGGACGGTGGTGAGCTATCGCATTGCGCCCGGAAAAGAGGTGGTGGCGTCGGCAGGCTTCTCAACGACGGGTCTGCAAGTGTTTTCGTCTGATGTCGGGACGTACCGGTATCGGACGGTCGGCTTGTCCGGGTCCTGGGTGTTTTAGAAGAGATACGCGGCGTGCGGGTAGGGGCGTCGACGCGTCTCGCGTCGTTCATCGCCCCTTAGCATCTCGCTCTCGTCCCCTAACCCCTATCCAGATAAAACGTCGGCGCATGCTTGCCGATGACCGGTGGGGTCTGCGGTGCCACGATGCGGCCAACCGGGCGTCCTGTTGCATCCAAGAACATGTAGTCGAGCGCCGCGCGCTTCACCGACGCTGCCCGATCCCGTGCGGGTAGGTGCGGCTTCTGGCACCGCGGTACGCATGAACTCCGACCCGGAGCTAGTGCATCTTCTATTGAGAGACCAAAGGTCGTCATTCCCACCCCCCAATGCGACTGTGCCGGGTTCACTGCCCCATTCTCCTACTATCCTTAGACGCACGAGGGTGGGGGAAGGTTGCAGCGTTCGTGTCAAGGCCCGGTAAGCGTCGAGCATAGAAACGGTCGGGAGGTCCACAGCACAGGAGCTAGCTATCTAATCGACTGTCGAATAAGGGCTTAGATAGGTTTGCGACGATTGCGTCACCCGTGTGGCTGGTGGTATATTTAGCGGACCTCGTGAGGGGTCCATTTTGGCCCCTCTTTTTTCATGACCGGACCCAGACTGCCATGACCGCTCCGAATCAACGCGAACGCATTCTCCCCAGGCTCATCGAAGACGAGATGAAGGAGTCCTTCATCGATTACTCGATGAGCGTCATCGTCCAGCGAGCCCTGCCGGATGTCCGTGACGGGCTGAAGCCGGTTCATCGCCGCATCCTGTACGCCATGAACGATCTGGGGCTCGGCCCCGCGCGGCCGTACAAGAAGAGCGCCACGGTGGTGGGTGAGGTGCTCGGTAAGTACCATCCCCACGGGGACGCTGCGGTCTATGACTCGCTCGTTCGCATGGTGCAAGATTTCTCGCTTCGCTACCCGCTGGTGGACGGGCAGGGGAACTTCGGCTCGGTAGATGGCGACAATGCGGCTGCCTACCGGTACACGGAAGCTCGCCTCACGCCGCTGGCGGTGGCGATGCTCGAGGATATCGAGAAGAACACGGTCGGTTTCCTACCCAACTTCGACGGTCGGTTGAACGAGCCGACGGTGCTGCCTGCCAAGCTCCCCAATCTCCTGATCAACGGTTCGTCAGGCATCGCGGTCGGCATGGCGACCAATGTCCCGCCGCACAATCTCGGGGAGGTGGCGAACGCACTCAAACATCTGATCGACAAGCCCGACGCCGACGTCGCCGCGCTCCAGCGCTTGATCAAAGGTCCGGATTTCCCGACTGGCGGGTTCATTTACGGACAAGACGGGATCAACGACTGCTACCGCGAGGGGCGCGGCCGCATCATCATGCGAGCCCGAGCCCAGGTGGAGGAGAAGGAATCATCGGGCAAGGCGCGGATCGTTGTCACCGAGATCCCCTTCCAGGTCAACAAGTCGCGCCTGATCGAACAGATCGCCGGTCTCGTTCGCTCCAAGAAGGTGACCGACATCTCCGATCTCCGCGACGAATCGGACCGCGACGGGATGCGGATCGTCATTGAGCTCAAGCGGGACGTCAATCCGACGGTTGTGCTCAATCGGCTCTACAAGCACACACAGATGCAGTCCACCTTCGGTGCCATCATGTTGGCGCTCGTGGACGGCGTTCCGAAAGTGATGAACCTACGGGAGATCCTGCAGCATTTCGTCGATCACCGCCACGAGGTCATCACCAGCCGCACGCAGTACGACTTGGACCAGGCGCAGGCGCGAGAGCACATTCTCGAGGGCCTCAAGATTGCCGTCGATAGCATCGATGAGGTCATCAAGATCATTCGCGGGGCCAAGGACGTCCCGTCCGCGGACGCCGCCTTGCGGAAACGGTTTGAGCTCTCGGAGAAACAGAGCGAAGCGATTCTCAACATGCGGCTGTCCCGGTTGACGGCGCTCGAGATCGACAAGTTGGAAGAGGAACTCACGGAGGTCCGGAAGCTGATCAAGGAGTTCAAGAGCATTCTGGCGTCCAAGCCCAAGCGGATGAAGATCCTGAAAGACGAGCTTGATGAGCTCGTCACGAAATTCGGAGACGCGCGGCGGACCGAGATCGTGGCTGACGAGGGAGACTTCTCGGTGGAGGATTTGATTGCTGAGGAGGACATGGTCATCACGATCTCGCATGCCGGGTACATCAAGCGGATTCCCGTCACGACGTACCGACGTCAACGTCGCGGGGGCCGCGGTCTCAGCGGGATGGGGACGCGTGAGGACGATTGGGTCGAGCACCTGTTCGTCGCGTCTACCCACGACTACGTGCTCTTCTTCACGCAAAATGGTCAGGTCTATTGGCTCAAGGTGTACGACATCCCACAAGGGGGGCGCGCCGCGCGCGGTCGTCCCATCATCAACCTCATACAGATCAAGCCGGACGAGCGCATCACGGCGTTCGTGAGCGTCAGAGAATTCACGGATAGCAAGTATTTGATATTCTCCACCGCCAACGGCACCGTGAAGAAGACCGTGCTCTCGGCGTACGGGAATCCGCGTGCGAACGGCATTAACGCGATCAACATCGACAAGGGCGACGAGCTCATTGAGGTGCAGGTCACCGACGGGTCGAACGACGTGGTCCTGGCCACACGTCACGGGATGAGCATTCGGTTCCACGAACAAGACGTGCGGGACATGGGCCGCGCGGCTACGGGAGTGCGCGGCATCCAATTGGAGCAGGGTGATCGAGTGATTGGGATGGTCGTGATTCGGCGGGAGGCTACGTTGTTGGTGGTGAGCGAGCGAGGCATGGGGAAGCGGTCGGAGATCGGCGACTATCGCGTGCAAAAACGTGGTGGCAAAGGAATCATCACCCTCAAACGTACCGAGAAGACCGGCGACACCGTAGCACTCAAGGAAGTGTTGCCCGATGACGAGCTCATGATGATCACCAAGAAGGGTGTCATTATCCGCGTGCCGGTCGACGGGATTCGCATCAGCGGACGAAACACGCAGGGTGTTCGCGTCATGAACCTCGACGCCGGGGACAAAGTGGGCGACGTGGCGCGAGTGGTGAAGGAAGACGACGCAGCTGAGTCGGAGGCCGCTGAGGCGAGCGCCAGCGGCGCCCCGGAAGGGGAGGCACAGGGTAGCTGAGGCCACGCTGACGGAAGTGACCCTCGACGACATCCGCGAGGCAGCCCGGGGTCTCGTGGGTGTCGCCGCGCGTACGCCGCTGATGCCGGTGCCGGGACTCAGCGAGCGATTCGGTGTACCGGTGCACCTCAAGCTGGAAAACCGCCAGCCTACCGGCGCCTTCAAGCTCCGCGGTGCCTGGACGGCCGTGCGCCGGCTCCCAACATCGCAGCGGGCGCGAGGCGTCATCACGTACTCCAGCGGCAATCACGGGCAGGCAGTGGCATTTGCCGCCCAGCGAGTTGGGGTGCGAGCCGTCATCGTCATGCCGGAAACGGCACCCCGGGCCAAGGTGCACGGCGTGAAGCGGTGGGGTGGGCAGATCGAGTTTGCGGGAACCACGTCGGAGGATCGGTACCGTCGGGCGCTCGAGATCGCCGAGACCCAAGGGCTGACGGTGATCCCACCGTACGATCACCCCGACATCATCGCCGGTCAGGGAACCGTGGGTCTTGAGATCCTCGAGGATCTCCCTTCGGTGGCCCTCGTCGCCGTTCCCATTGGGGGTGGCGGACTCGCCGCCGGGGTGGCGACAGCGCTGGCGGCGGTGCGCCCCGACGCCCGGCTCATCGGTGTGGAGCCGGAGGGTGCGGCAACCCTGACCGCCGCCCTCGCGGCTGGCGGGCCGGTTCGGTTGGAGAGCACCACGAGCGTTGCCGACGGGTTACTTCCGCTTTCAGTGGGTACCATTACCTTCAGTCACTTGAGGGGTCGCGTGAAGAGCGTGACCGTGGCCGACTCAGCGATCATCGAAGCCACACAATGGCTGCACACCGAGCTCGCCCTGGTGGTGGAGCCGTCGGGCGCGGCCACCACGGCCGCCCTGCGCGCCGGCCGGCTGCGTCCCGAGGGCCCGACCGTGCTCATCGTGAGCGGTGGTAACATGGACCCGGCAACGATCGAGCAACTCAGCGATTCCGACTCCCGATAACCATGAGCGCAACCCGTCCCAGGATCTTGGTCGCCGATGACGACGAGACCCTGTTGCATACGCTCACCTGGATTCTTGGGGACAAGGGGTACGAGGTGATTCCGGTGCGGGGTGGGGAGAACCTCCTGCGCCATCTGCAGAATGAACGTCCCGACCTCCTGATGTTGGACATCATGATGCCGAAGGTCGATGGGTTGCAGCTCCTGGCCCAGGTGAAGCGTGACGCCCGGTGGCGCGATCTTCCCGTGCTCATGATCTCCTCCATGCCACCGGAGGAAGCCACCGTGAAGTCCCTGGGCCTGGGTGCGTCGGACTTCATCGCGAAGCCGTTTCGGGTCAAGGAGCTATTGGCTCGGGTCGCCGTGCAGCTTCGGCATGGGCGGGTCCTCGAAGAGGCCCGCAAGGAAGCAGAACTCCGAGCGGAGGAGGCCGCCGCCCGCGCGGAGATGGTGGACATTCTCCACGAGATCACCGATGCGCTTCAACCCGAGGAGATCTACCACATTCTGGCACGGCGCGTGTCCAACGTGCTCAAGATCTCTCGCTGTTCGCTGGTCCTGGCAAACGCGGAGGACGAAGCGGGGACCGTCGTGGTCACGGCGGAGAATCCGATGATCCGTAACCTGGAAATCCGTCTCCGCCGGTACCCCGAGATCCGAAAGGCTCTCGAAACAGCGTCCTCCGTGCTGGTCACGGACATCCATACCGACCCATTGTACGCCGAGATTCGCAGTCAGTGGCGGCACGAGGGGATCACCGTGCCGATTCGATCCGTCATTGCGGTACCATTCCGGCTGAAGGAAGAGCAGGGCGGCGTCTTCTTTTTGAGGACCACGGACAAAGATCCGCCGCTCACCACCAACGATCTCGAGTTTGCGGAAAAGGTGATTAGCTCGGCCGTTAACGCGCTCGAAAAGGCCTACGTCCTGCAGACCGCGCAGTCGGACAAAGAGCGATATCAGGTGCTGGCGACAACGGACGCACTAACCGGATGTCTCAACAGGCGCGCCCTGATCGACAAGTTGGAGGCCGAGTTTGGCCGAGTACAGCGATATGACGTGGCGGTGAGTATTCTGCTGATTGATGTGGACCGCTTCAAGTTCATCAATGACACGTTCGGACATCTGGTTGGTGACAAGGTGTTGAAGCAGCTGGGCGAGCTGCTCCGCCGGGAGGTACGTACCGTGGACGTCGTGGCGCGATATGGGGGTGAAGAGTTCGTCATCGTCCTCCCCGAGACCGTTGCCGAGGGCGCCTTGTCGTTTGCCGAACGTATCCGCATCAAAGTGGAGGAGCACCGCTTCGCCGATGGGGACACGCCATTGGCAGCCACCGTGTCGATTGGGGTCGCCAGCATCCCCCCCGCCGAAGTAGGTTCCCCTGAGGATTTGATCGCGTTGGCAGACGAAGCGTTGTACCGAGCGAAGAACGAAGGGCGAAATCTGGTCCGATCATGAGTCGGCGATGTCCACGCTGTAAAACGGTCTACGCCGGTGAGGCACGCTTCTGTCCCAAGGATGGAAGTCCCCTCGTTGACGTCGGGGGAACGGGGGGAAAACCCATCACACCCGCTCCCTCACCAGCGGATGCCGCGCAAAAGACGGAGATCCGAAAGGTGGCGATCCCGAAGCCCGAACCGCGGATGAGCGGGGCGGGGGCCCTGGTGGGTCAAGTATTGGAGGGCCGCTACCGGGTGCTGCGGAAGCTGGGCGAAGGTGGGATGTCGTACGTCTACGAGGCGAGCGACGTGACCACCGGGCAAAGCGTGGCCATCAAGGTGCTGATTCCGCGACTGGGCCGGGATCAAAGCTCAGTGGAGCGACTACGCCGCGAGGCCGGTCTGGCTATGCGCCTCGACCACCCCAACGTGTGCCGTATCCTCCGGTTCGGCGAAACCGAGGGAGGGCTCATCTATCTGGTGATGCCCTATCTCCACGGCGAGCTGCTGGCCGATCGCGAACAAAAAGTGGGGCCGATGCCCCCGGACGTGGGTGTGGACTTCCTCGTCCAGACCTGTGCAGGGCTCCACCACGCCCATCAGATGAACATCATTCATCGAGACCTCAAGCCCGAGAATATCATGCTGATCTCCGCGGGCGATGGGCGAGAGCGCGCTGTCATCATGGACTTCGGCTTGGCCAAGGAGAGCCGCGCCGACCCGGTGCTCTCCAAGCTCACGGCGACCGGGATCATCCTGGGCACCCCAGAGTTCATGAGTCCCGAACAGATCCGCGGGCACGATCTCGACGCTCGGAGTGACGTGTACGCCCTGGGGATCGTCGCGTTCGAGATGCTCACCGCCAAGCTCCCCTTCGAAGGCCGCACGCCGCAGGAGATGATGCTGTCGCGTCTGCGGGGGAAACCAAAGCCCCTGCGGAGGGTCCGGCCCGACCTCCCGGCCGAACTGGAATCGACGCTCATGAAGTCGTTGGAGAACGACCCGAGTAATCGCTACGCCACCGCTCGGGCGTTTGGGCTGGCGCTGGCGACTTGCGCAGACGAGGCGGAGCGCCGACGGCTCGAAGCCCTCCTACAATAAGACCCCAGCAGAAACAGGTCATGGTGGCGTTTCCGAACGTCGCTCCGTGAGACGAAGATCGCGGACGATCACTTCATCGGGCAAAAACTCCACTCTGATCCGCTCGCTGGTTCGCCTCTCGCTGACCGCGGTCACGAAGAGCGCGGCACCTTCCGGGAGCCCACAGACCCGATAAAGCCCGCGCGAGTCCGTCTCCGTCTCCACTCGCTGCGCGCCTTGGACTACCTGCACACGAAGACCGGGACGCCCCCGTACTCTCGCGGCCGAGAGCGCGTGGGATGTGTAGTGGATGATGGTCACCGTTGCACCAGCCACCGCTGCCTGCGTGTCGGGATCGCGGACATAGCCGGTGAGGACAGCAGTGCCGAGGTCGGCGTTGCGATCGAGACAGAGGCGCTCGCGGATGGTCTCGAGCGACGGAGACGTAATGCGAACGCTGGACATGCGACCACGTTTGACGGACACCGCCTGTGTCAACGTGTCGCCGTGAAAGAGGGCAAACCATGGGTGTTCGACCTGCGCGAGGTATTGTCCCTCGGGGACGCCTCCGATCTGAAAGCGGCCGTACCGATCCGTGGTCGCCACGTGAGTGGTCCCGACGAGTCGTACCAATGCGTGTTCCAACGGGGTTCCCAGGACACCGTCCCGCACCTGTCCCACCACCGTTCCCTGGGAGAGGTCGAACACCGCCTTCCCGTCTCGGGTGCGAACCGTCGTGACTTCACCGCCGTCCTGCTTGTATCCCTGCACGACCGTCTGGCGATCGATGTTGATCGGGCCCACGCGCCGTTGTTCTTGCTGGACGATCAACGGCATCCGGATCCACCAGTGTTGCACGATCCAGGCTCCTGACGGAATCCGACGGAACTCGATGTACCCCCCGGGTCCGTACCGCGCCGCCGGTCCGTCCAGGTTCGCGTATCGAAACTCGAGTGTGCGCAACTCGGCTGTGGCCGTGTCCAACCACAACACACCCTCGATGTCCGAAACCTCGCGGTCGCGGGCTGGCTCGAATGCCAGTCCCACGAGTCCGTCGCGTTCGCTGCCGCGCCGCGGCCGGAAGCAATGCGTGTTCAGGAAATCGTCAGACAGAAGAACATGTGCGTCGGGTGCGTAATACGTGCGGCTTCCGTCCTCCGCCCTGCTGACGAACCCTTCCGTGACGAGGCGCGATGGGGGAAGCGTGGTGAACGGTCGATCCGTGTACATTGAGCGGTCACGGCTGGTTTCGTCGCGGATCTGCAGGTTGGGATCGAGCCGGCGCTCATAGCGGTTGATCACGAAACGGAAGAGGCGTCGCTGCTCCGCAAGAGACGTGACAGCGAGCGCCTTACGCGCTTCTTCCCAAAGGAGCGCCGCCGCCGCGCCCTCGCGGGGGCGAACCTCGCAGTCTTCTTCCCCCTCCACCAAGACGGGATCGAGTCGGACCGGAATTGCGGTAACCGAGACGTCCTGGGTACGCGTTTCGCCAGCCGCGAGCACGAACGGCTCGGAGGCCCAAGCACGGTACCCGATTCGCTCCACGCCCAGCACGTACCTACCGGCTGCGCGGGCCCGGATCACGAAGCGGCCTTCCTGGTCGGTGAGAGTCTGCGCCCGCCGATTGCCCTCCCCGTCGAGGAGCACCACGATGGCACCGTCGATGGGTATGCCAATGCGCTCATCCAGGAGACGGCCTTCGACCGTCTGTGCGCGTAGCACACTGGGCCCGACGGCCGTCGCGACCACGAGGAGAGCCCAAACGCGGGCGACGGTGCTCAATTCGTACCGCAGACGCTCTGATGGCGCCCCAATAGGTCGACGGTTAGGGCCGTTCGAAGCGCTCCTGGGGAATGTTGGGATTGATGGTCACGTCGGAAAGGACCAGCGCCTTCGTGCGTTTGCCGGACTCGGTGATCCAATCTCGGCGCGTGACGTAGGGATAAGCGATCTCACCAGCCCGCCGTGTTTCTCCCCAGAGGAGACGGTTGAGGCTGGTACGGCCCTCCTCCACATAGGTGACTTCCGTGGGGAAGCCCCGCCCCTCGGCGAAGTAGTAGGTGAATACGTCGTTATGCTCGCCCACCCCTTCACCGAACGAGACGCCGACCGCGTGGTAGAGCTCGTCAGGACTGCGTGAGGCGGACCGGTGCTGGACGAACTCCGCGCCCGGTCGAGGACGCTTGCCAAGGTAGGACAGATATACGCCAGGATCTCGCAGCTTGAACGGCAGCCCGAACCAGTAGAAGACATCACGGGAAACGTAGAGTGCCTCCCGGGTGTCCTTGGCGGTGTCCGGCAAGAGGGAGCCGGCGACGGCTGCCCACGCCCGGTCCCGCCCATTGAAGCCTTGTTGAATGATGTCGCCGGTTTCCCAGCGCTCGATGCGCGTTTCCTCTCCGTACGGCCCTTTGCGTATCCACACGTACCTTGGCCGCGTGCGTCTGATGCGGCCGCTGACGGTGTCGTAGAGAATGGTGGCGATCGTGAATGACGCCGATTGGAATTGGTGATACGTGTCCATCCCCCCCACCGAGTCGATCCACAGGCTGACGAGCGAATCCGCCATTGGATCCGCGAGCGTGTCGGGAGCCGGCTCCGCGGAAACGGCAAGACTCCCAGCAATGGCCCCCGCGACGATCCCGGCAGCGCTCCAACGGTGGGTCCGGAAGCCGAGCCCGGACATTGACTTGCTCCTATTGAGGTCTTAAGAGGATATTAGGCGCACGATGCCGAAGCAGCAACGCTTGCCGCGATGAAACGCTTCCCCGCGTACGATCCGCCCGAGTATGTCGATTGGCGCCCCATCCCCGCCCTTGTCGAAGAATACGCCGCGACCGTCCAAAAGGATCCCGTACGCCGCGCGATCGTGGATCAATTGGATGGTGATGCCAAACTGGCGCTCTATGCCGGCATGGTGCGAGCAAGGCTTCACGATGTCATGCTGAAGCGTTGGGTCCGCCAAGGGGTGATATCCAAAGCGTGGCTAGGCACGGGAGAGGAAGCGTGCACGATTGGGCCAGTGCACGCCCTCAAACGCGACCTCGACGTGGTCGCTCCCATGATCCGTAATGCCGGTGCCTGCTGTGAGATGGGAATGTCGGTGACCGATATGCTTCGGGGCTACCTCGGGACGTCGGATTCACCTTCGCGAGGTCGCGATGGGCACGTGGGCAGCTTCCCACACCGCGTGTTGCAGCCAATCTCCAACATTGGGAATATGCCGCCCGTCGCCCTCGGCATTGCGCTTGCCTTTCGGATGCGCGGAGACGATGGCGTCGCGCTTACCTGGGTCGGGGACGGTTCGGTCAAATCCGGGCCCACGCACGAGGCATTCAACTACGCGGCGGTACAACAACTGCCCGTGATCTTCATCATCCAAAACAACCAGGTGGCGCTCGGAACGCTGGTCGCCCAACACCACCTCGCCGACGATTTCGGCAAGATGCACGAGGCGTATGGATGCGCTGGGGGATCCTTTGACGGCAACAACGTGCTGGACGCCTATGCCGCAACGCGTTTGGCTGCGGACCGCTGCCGAGCCGGCGAGGGTCCGGTGATCCTGGCCGCCGAGACCTTCCGCATGGGAGGGCATGCCACGCACGACGAGCGCGAGGCGCGAGTCGTCATACCGGCCGAAACGTACGAATACTGGGGAACACGAGATCCCATCGGTCTCTTCGAGGAGTATGTGAAGTGTGAGGGGGTGACGGCTGAGGACTTGAGTCGCGTCGAAGGAGACGTGGCGGCAGAAGTCGACCGCGCCGCCGAAGAGGCGCTAGCCAGTCGGCACGAAAAGATGCCGAGGCCGGAAACGGCCATCGACGACGTCTACGCGGATCCCATACGTCAAACGTGGGCACGACGCTGGCAGACGTAGGCGAGGCTGCACTTCCCCTCTCGTTCTCCCTCCGTCAGCCCCGCCGCCTCGCTCCTTACGGCCTCACCCTCCTAGTTCCCGACCCCGAAGAGCGTCATCACGGCTTCCCAGGTGGGGGGAATCAGGAAGAACAACACGACGACCAGCACCGCCGGGGCAACGTAGCGTACGAAGAATCTCCATGCGTTGCGGGCCACCGGATTGTCGAGCCCCTTCGCGAGCTCCGCGTCGGCCTGCGGCAGGATCTTGTAACCTACGAGCAGTGCCGTGAAGAACCCGCCCACGATTAGCAGGAAATTCCCAACGAACTGGTCCGCGGCGCCCAGGAAATTGAGACTGAACGCGGACGGGATGCCCAGAAGGGCCACCAGGATGCCCAGGACCAACGCGGCCCGCGGCCGCGCCCATCCCCACACATCCACGGCCGCAGCTACAACCACCTCCAAGAGGGAGATCGCCGATGTGAGCGCGGCGAAGAACAACATGATGAAGAACGCCGTATCGATGAGATCCCCCGCCCGTCCCAGCTCTTCGAACCCCGCCGGGAGGGTGATGAAGAGGGCACCGAGCGCGCTCTCGCCAACCCGGTCCAGGAGTCCAAAACTGAAGATCACCGGGAAGACCACGAGCCCCACGACGAATGCGACGCCAAAGTCCGTCAGCGCCACCGTCGCTGCCTCCCGCCCGAGGTTCTCCTTGGATGAGAGGTACGACGCGTAGGTCATAAGTGCTCCCATACCGAGGCTCAGGGAGAAGAACGCCTGGCCGGCTGCGTCGGTGATGATCGCGGTGTCGAGCAGCTCGCCCAAACTCGGCCGGAGATAGTACGCGTACGCCTCCGCAGCTCCGTCGAGTGTCACCGCCCAGATGGCCAGACCCACCAAGATCATGAAGAGGAGCGGCATCAGGATGAGCGCGGCTCGCTCCAGACCCCTTTTGACGCCCCGCATCACGATGAAGATCGTAGCGGCCATGAATAGCAGGTGGGCCGCGAGGGCATCGAATCCCACCGACACCGCCCCGAAGTACGCGCCGGTGTCACTCGGGATAGCGTTGCGCACGGCGTCCACCGCGTAGCGCATGGTCCACCCGGCAATGACCGAGTAGTACGACAGGATCCCGAACCCGCAGAACACGAACAGCAGCCCCAGCGGTCCCCACGCGGGGCCTCCTAAACGCCGAACGGCGCGAGCGGGCGACTCCTGGGTCAAGCGCCCCACCACAAATTCGGAGGTCATCAGGGGAATGCCGACGATCGCGACGAACACCAAGTAGAGCAGGACGAATGGGGCGCCCCCGCCCTGCGAGGCCATGTACGAAAACCGCCACATGTTGCCCAGGCCGACCGCCGATCCCACAGCGGCGAGGATGAAGCCGACTCGAGTCGCCCAGGCATCCCGGGGTTGCGTCGCGCCTGCCGCCATCCCGAACTCCTCGGTGAAAGGTGGGTCTAGTTAACGTCTTTCCCGATAGTTGTCTAGCGCCCCCGCCACCCATCTAACCCCCGCCTCGAGATGGTGACCGTGCCTGGGACGTCCTCCTGCCAGGGCCCTAGGCCCGGGCCATGCAGGCCATTCCAGCGACGGCATGGACCACCTATCTTTCTCGCCCGCCCACAGGGCTTGTTGACGGAGTAAGTGCATGAAAATGCTTGTCTTAGGGGCCGGTCTACAGGGCTCGGCCTGTGCGTTCGACCTCCTCGAGCGCTCGCAGGCCGCGGTGACCGTGGCGGATTGCCGGTTTGAGCACGCCCCGGGATTCCTGAAAGCTCGGGAGGGCAAGCGGCTCCGGTTCCATCGCCTCGACGTTCGGGATGAAGCCTCGGTCCTCGGCGTCATGCGAGAGCATGACGCCGTGATGAGTGCCATTCCCTACTACTTCAACTACCCTATGGCTCGCCTCGCGGTAGATGCCGGCGTGCATTTCACGGATTTGGGGGGCAACACTGAGATCGTCCAGCAGCAGGAATCCCTTCACGAAGCGGCGCGTGCGAAAGGTCTGTCCATCATGCCCGATTGCGGTCTCGCGCCGGGAATGGCCAACATCCTCGCGGCTGAGGGGATTCGCCGGCTCGACAGGGTGGACAGCGTCAAGCTCTATGTTGGGGGCCTTCCCCAGCATCCCAAGCCACCGCTCGAATATCAGGTGGTGTACTCGCTGGAGGGCGTGCTCGACTATTACACGACGCCATCGTGGATCCTGCGTGATGGATCTCCGGCACAGGTAGAAGCACTGTCGGAGGTCGAGACGGTTGATTTTCCCGAGCCGCTGGGCAGACTCGAGGCGTTTCACACGGGCGGTGGCGTGTCCACGATGCCGTGGCATTTCGCCGGGCGCGTTCGGTCCATGGAGTACAAGACATTGCGTTACCCGGGTCATGCCCATCTCATGTGGGCCATGCGCGAACTCGGGCTGTTCAGCGTGGATCCGGTCCGCGTGAAGGGCACGAAAGTGTCGCCCCGTGATGCCTTCATCGCCGTGGTCGATCCGAAGCTGCGAGATCCGGGGGCCGAGGATTTGGTGGCGCTCATGGTGACGGTTCGGGGAAACCGTGCCGGGAACCCGGCCGCGGTGACCTTCCGTTTAGTTGATCGCTACGATGCCGGAAATCGAATCAGTGCCATGATGCGAACGACAGGATTCTCGCTCTCCCTCGCGTCTCAAATGCAGGTCGATGGTCGCGTGACCGAGCTCGGGGTGCATCCGGCCTATCGTGCGGTTCCCTTCGATGCGTACGTAGCCGGACTCGGCGAGCGGGGCATAGCGATCGAAGAGGTCGGCGCGGGCTCGTGACGACGCTCGAAAGCCTGGATTTTCGAGCCGTCTGGGACGTAGCGATCCCGTACACCCGGTTCGTCGAGGAGTCAGAGAAGAATCGGGGACTTTGGGAGGGAATCTACCGGACGGCGAACGTCCCGGAATGGGCCCTGCAGTTGGCGTGCGATCGGGCGAGCACCGCGCGGCTCTTGGTGATCGTAGAGGATTGGTGTGGCGACGCCAGCAACACCGTGCCGATCTTGGCACGGTTGGGTGATGAAGCCCACTGCCTCGAGATGCGTCTCATTCGACGCGACGAGCACCCGGAGATCATGGACCGCTACCTCACCAACGGGAGCCGATCGATTCCGATCGTCATCGTGCTGAACGAGGAGTTTCAGGAACTGGGGTCCTGGGGACCCCGCCCCTCGGAGCTGCAGGAGTGGGTCATGGCCAACAAGAGGCGTTTGCCGAAGAACGAACTGTACCCGCAGGTCCGTCGCTGGTATGCGAAGGATCGAGGCGCGACGACCCTGCGGGAGGTGCTGGCACTGCTGGACCGGTAGGTCACACCCGCCGTCCTCGGGGTCCCGAGGTCGGCGCGCGGAGTGCTTTCGTCGGCGTCCTCTTCCTGCTCTCTACCCTCCGGCTTCTACCCTCGCCTCTCCACCGTCTGCCCGCTGCCTCTTGCTCAATAAGTCCACCGAGAGAGAAACTGCGAAACGAACCCATCGGGACCAACTCCCCACGTCCCGCCGAGGATCCCGGCTCGGCCTATCCGTAGGATCAACCCGGCTCCTCCGCCCACCTTCAGATCCGCCGTAGTGAGTTCAAGTTCACCCAGCTCGAAGACCCTCCCGGTGTCCAGGAACCCGAGCACGGTAATGGTTGCCAGCGTCGGGATGGCGAACGCATCCACCCGGATGTCGAGGTTGGTCAGCAGCTTGTCCGGGCCGAGCAGCCGCCGGTCCAGGAGCCCGCGATGCGAACCGGCCCCGCCCAATCCGAAGGATGGATGTTCAGCCGCCTCGATTTGGTACAGGTTGCCCAGACGTGGTGTGCCACGCATCGTCTGCGCGAGGATTCGCGCGGCGACCACGACACGGCTGCCGGCCGGCAGGTACCCCGCCGCTGACACCGTGGTCCGCTTGTAGCTCACGCTCCCAGCTACATCCGCGTCGGCAGCGGCGTAGATCACTTCCAGGAGTGCTCCCTTTCGCGGTGCCACCTCATCGTCGCGGGCGTCCACCACCAGTCCCACCCGCACGGACGCGTCGAAAACGTCGTTCGCGATCGTCGGGTCTGCGCCGGCCGCGGCATCTTGGGCGAGGAGCGTTGGACCGGACAACGTGTCGACGCGCCAACCCTCGAGATGGAACCCACCCAGGATTCGTACCGGTCCCACGATCCGTCGTTGGATCTCCCCTCGGAAGTACACCCGTCGGTTGTCGGACCGGAAGAAATGGTCCCGTCCTTGTTTGAGGCTGTCGACGTCGCCAGGGGTGTCGTTTCCGAGACCGAAGTAGTTTTCTCGCGCACGCCGCTGTGCTGCAACGGTGGCGATGAACCGCCACCCGTCGACGAGCTGAGGGAACCACGCCTCCAACGCTAGCCGCCGGCTTCCGGAGGTCGAGATCTGGCCGTCCAGGGATACGGACGCGCGAAACGGCGGGGGCGATTCCCAGTCGGCGTACCCAAAAGGCCGAACCTGGGCGTAGTAGAGACCGACCGTCAGTCCCTCACGAGGTCCCCAGAACAGCTTCGGGTACGAGAAGTCTTGCCAGTTGGGCCCGAACGTGGGCAGGTCGGGCAGCTGCGCTGCTGCCCGACCGCTCATGAGAGTGGACGTCAGGACGACCCAGCCGGCGAGGCGTCTCACCCGCGGTCCTGCCGTTCGAAGAGGTACGCCGTATCGCGAATGGCCGCCTCCGACCCATCGAATGCGCTATAGCGGCTGGGATAAAAGCTAGCGGCGCCGAAAGCACCGGCCTTGTTCACGGCGTAGAAGCTCAGGTTGAATCGTGGCCTGCCTTGCTCACTTAAGAGACGCGGCTCTGTTTGGGTTACGACCCGCTTTAAGGTTTCGCGAGCGGCATCGGTGGGCTTCAATCCTCGGCGCATGAACTCGACGGTGAGGAAGGCGCCGCAGACCTTGATATTGGCCTCCCCGCGGCCCGTGGAGCCGGCGGCACCAACTTCGTTATCGGTATACTGTCCCGCTCCGAGCAACGGTGAGTCACCCACTCGGCCAGGGATCTTCCATGCGAGTCCGCTCGTGGTCGTCACCGAGCTGACATCCCCGGCGGCGTTCACTGCGTTGAGGTTGATGGTGCCCGTAGGTCGAGCCACCATCTCGTGATCTTCCGGAACATCGAGCCAATCGTCCTCGTGTCCTCGGTTCGCGCGCCATGTGAGCCATGCCTCGCGTGCCCGGTCGGTGAGGAGGTCTTCCTCTTTGAATCCATAAGACAGGGCAAAGCGCTTGGCACCCTCCCCCACGAGGAGGATGTGATCGGTATAGAGTAGCACGTACTTGGCAACGAGGCTCGGTGTCTTGATGCCTTCGAGCGCTGCCACGGCCCCGGCGCGCCGCGTGGGGCCATGCATGCACGACGCATCGAGCTGAACCACTCCATGTTCGTTGGGAAGACCCCCGTAGCCCACGGACGTGTCGTCGGGATCCAGTTCCTGGATCTTCACGCCCTCGATGGCGGCGTCGAGGGTATCCGCGCCTTGTGCCATGAGCTGTCCCGCCCGCTCCACGGCGCGCAGCCCATTGCCGGACGCCACGGCGATGTTACGGTCGGACCGTTGCTTGCGAAACGCCGTACTCGGAACGTAGGCCGTGGCGGCCACGGCGGCGGCGCCTTTGACGAAATCGCGGCGGGGGAATGGGATGGTCACGGATGGCTCCTGGGGAAGAGGGTTCTCCACAGGCGAATTAACGATTTGTCCCGACCTGGTGTCAACTTGATTCGGGACCGAGCAGGCCATACGTTCCGACGCCCTAGCCCCCGGAGGACTGTCCGGCGCCTCCACGGGGTGGTCTCCTCGAGGGCGAATCATGGATCGGCCCCAGATTTCCATCGTGTTGCCAGTGTACAACGAGCGCGAGAATCTCGAGCCGCTGCTCAGCGAGATTAGCACGGTGCTCGGGACGGTGCCACACGAGGTCGTGGCAGTGGACGACGGTTCGACAGATGGTTCGCGTACCGAGCTCCAGCGCCTCGAATCCGCTTACCCGACGTTGCGTATCGTCTCGTTGAACCGTAATTGCGGTCAGAGTGCTGCGTTGATGGCGGGGTTCGAATCATCCCGTGGTGACGTCATCGTCACCATGGACGCGGACGGTCAGAACGATCCCGCCGATGTCCCGCGCCTCCTCGACATCCTCGATCGCGGCGATGGCTGTGACGCCGTCGTTGGGTATCGGATCCACCGGGCCGATTCATGGTGGAAGCGCATGCAGAGTCGCGTTGCCAACGCGGCCCGCGACGCGATCACCGGTGACCGAGTCCAGGATACCGGATGTTCTCTCAAGGCCATACGGCGCCCGGTTGTACAGACGCTGCCGCGGTTCGACGGCATGCATAGGTTTCTCCCGACGTTGATTCGTATTGGCGGTGGCTCGGTGACCGAAGTGCCGGTGGCCCACCGGCCTCGACGATATGGGGTCAGCAAGTACGGGATGTGGGATCGAGCGACTCGCGGACTCGTCGATGCCATGGCCGTTCGGTGGCTGCGGCGCCGACGCATCACGATCGCCAGACCCAACGGAGCGGACCATGGCGCGCCGTAGGCGGCTGGATCCTGCAATCTTCAACCTCCCGGTCGAAAAGATGCGCTCGGGGTATTACTCCGACAAATACTTCTTACGCACCAGGGAGGTACTACTCGCCGATCATCACCACCCTTCAGTGCTCATGCAGGTCTTCTGTAAGTCGGAGGCTTACCTCGGGGGGATCGATGAGGCCATCGCGATTCTGAAACTGTGTGCCGATTCGTGGGAAGACCTCTCCGTCCGCGCGCTGTACGACGGGGACGAGATCGAGCCGTGGGAGACGGTGATGACGATCGAGGGGCCCTACGATGCCTTTGCCCATCTGGAGACCCTCTACCTGGGTGTGTTGGCGCGACGCACCCGAGTCGGCACCAATACCAGAAGGGTGGTGGACGCGGCAAAGCCGAAGGAGGTGATGTTCTTCCCCGCGCGCCATGATCACTGGTTGGTGCAGACCGGGGATGGATATGCCGCGCACATCGCCGGAGCCATTGGTGTTTCCACCGACGCACAGGCCTCGTGGTGGGGGAGCGAAGGGATCGGAACCGTGCCCCACGGGGTGATCGCTGCCTACGGCGGTGATACCGTGCTCGCGACCGTGAAGTTCGCCGAGTTTATGCCAGAGCATGTGCGTGTCATCAGCCTCGTCGACTTCGACAATGACTGTGTGGCAACGTCGTTGGCTTGCGCGCGGGCGCTGGGAGAGCGTCTGTACGGGGTGCGGTTGGATACGTCGCACACCATGGTAGATCAGTCGGTGATCCCGCAGATGGGGAGTTTCATCCCCACAGGAGTGAATCCGCAATTGGTGTGGAACGTGCGCCGGGCATTGGACGCGGAGGGGTTCCAGCACATCAAGATCGTCGCATCGGGTGGCTTCAGCGTGGACAAGATCCGGGATTTCGAGCGCCAGGAAGTGCCGGTGGACGCGTATGGAGTGGGGTCATCCCTATTCAGAGATCAGGGACGATACGACTTCACGGCGGACGTGGTGATGTTGACGGGCGAGCCATGCGCCAAAGTGGGCCGCAGCTATCGCCCCAATCCTCGACTCGAGTTGGTGAAGTAAAACTCCAATGTGTTCGAGCCCTTGATACCCTTCTGCTTGCTGAGTTCTTTCCTCTTGATACGATGTTGACGATCGCGAAGTGACCAGGCAGCTCCCCCTACCCCCCTTCTTCGACCCGGCTAGGGTCGGCGATGTTTGGCGAGTGGACTACGAAGGCCGCGCTCGCGAGGCGGAGGAGTGGGCTACGAAACATGGCATTCGCGCGGCGTCGACGGACGAGAGCCGGGTTTGCCTCCTCCTCGTCGATTGCCAGAATACGTTTTGCATACCAGGCTACGAGCTGTTCGTGGCTGGTCGCAGCGGAAGCGGAGCGGTCGAGGACAATGTACGCTTATCCGAGTTCATTTATCGGAATCTCGGCGCCATTACCACGATCATTCCGACGCTGGATACGCATACAGCGCTCCAGATCTTCCATCCCATCTTCTGGATCGACGAGGCGGGAAACCACCCCGAGGGTGGCCGGACCGTGATTACGGCTGACGACGTGGAGCGAGGTCGGTGGCGCGTGAACCCGGAGATGGCGCGGTCGGTCGCCGCCGGAGATGCCGAGTGGCTCGAACGGTATGCCCGACACTACGTGCAAACGCTGGGCAATGGTCGCTATCCGCTCATGGTGTGGCCGTATCACGCCATGGTGGGTGGTCTCGGGCACGCCCTCGTTTCGGCCATCGAGGAGGCCGTCTTCTTTCACAGTATTGCCAGGCGCACCGCGACGTCCTTTGAAGTCAAAGGCAACAATCCCTTGACGGAGAATTACTCGGCACTGAGTCCAGAGGTCACGGCCGGCCCCGATGGCCGGGCGGTGGCCGACCGAAACGCCGGATTCGTGGAGCGCCTGATCGCGTTCGATGCCGTGGTCGTGGCTGGTCAGGCCAAGAGCCACTGCGTGGCATGGACGGTCCACGACCTTCTGGAAGAGATGCGTTCCCGTGATCCGCGCCTCCCAGAGAAAGTGTACCTGTTGGACGATTGTACCTCCCCTGTCGTCGTGCCGGAGGTCGTGGATTTTACCGACCAGGCGGACGCGGCCTTCGCCCGCTTTGCGGCCGCCGGGATGCATGTGGTGAAATCGACCGACGCGCTTCCGGTGTGGCAACGGCTCGAGGTGTAGTGGACGATCTCGAACGCCACGGGGGGCGGGCAGCGATCGCGCCGGATTTTGGGCGGTTCTTCCTTCCAGGACCCACCGAGGTGCATCCGGACATCCTGCAGGCGATGACGCGGCCCATGATCGCGCATCGGGGGCGGGACATGGTGCAGCTCCTCAGCGAGCTGGAAACTCCACTCAAGGGCCTCTTTCGCAGTGAACGACGCCCGCTCATCGGCACCTGCGCCGCCACAGGCTTCATGGAGATGGCGGTCCGATCCGGGGTGAGGCATCGGGCGCTGTCGTTGGTCGGAGGCGCCTTTGGTGCACGGTTCGCCGCCATTGTTGCCGCCACGGGACGAGACGTCGTCAGGCTGAACGTGCCCTTGGGCGAAGTGGTCGAGCCATCCATGTTGTACGATGCGCTCAAACGAACGGACGTCGACGCCGTGACGATGGTCCACTCGGAGACGTCCACGGGCGCGTTGGCTCCAGTGGAGGAACTGACTGCCGTGATCCGGGAGTTCGACGACGTAGTGGTGCTCGTGGATGCGGTGACGTCGCTCGGGGGGTCGCCAGTGGAATCCGATGCCTGGGACCTCGACTTCGTCTTTACCGGTTCGCAAAAAGCTCTGGCACTTCCGCCTGGCCTCGCCCTTGGTGTGGCATCGGATCGGATGCTCGAACGCGCCAAGCGAATCCCCGAGCGCGGCATGTATCTCGACTTGGTGGCGTTCGACAAAGCCGCTGGAGATGCTCAGCCAACCAACACACCGGCGATCTCTCTGTTCTATGCGTTGCAGGCGCAGATGAGCCGCATTGCCGCTGCCGGCGGTGTCGAAGCACGATGGAAGCGCCACGAGAGCATGCGAGCGCGGGTGGAGCGGTGGATCGATGGCCGTGGGGGAGAGCTCGGTTTTCAATACCTGCCGGCTGCCGGCCGCCGTTCGTGGACCATCTCCTGTCTCCGAGTTCCCGAGGGGGCGCGCAGCCGAGATATCGTGCGTACCATGGCGGAGCTGGGTTGGACAATCGGGACGGGGTACGCGGAACTGAAGGAAGGCACCATCCGCATCGGCCATATGGGAGATCATACCCCGGAACGGGTGGACGAGTTGTTGCGGGACCTGGCACAGGTTGCCTCGTGACATATCTCGTTGTGGTTGCTGATCGAATCGCGGACCGGGGGTTCGCGCTCCTCCGCGAAGTCCCGGAGTTGGAGGTCGTGTCCACGGTTGACGCGCCACAACGGCTCCCCGAGGTGCTCTCCCGCGCTCACGCCCTTGTGGTCCGATCCGAGACCCGTGTGACCGATGAACTCATGGCCGGCGCCCCGTCGCTCTCGGTCATCGGACGTGCCGGGATCGGTGTCGACAACATCGATGTAGCCGCCGCCACGCGTCGAGGAATCGCGGTGCTCAATGCTCCCGGAGCAAACACGGTGAGCGCGGCCGAACACACCATCGCGCTGCTGCTGGCCCTGGTGCGCCACATCCCGTGGGCCGTCGAGTGCATGCGGCGCGGTGGGTGGGAACGGAAGCGCTTTGCCGGAGTAGAGCTCCGAGGCAAGACCCTGGGCGTGGTGGGACTGGGTCGGATTGGGGCCACGGTGACGCAACTCGCCCGCGCCTTTGGGATGACAGTCGTTGGGCACGATCCCTATTTGCCTGCGGACCGGGCCCGGACGCTCGGGGTCGAGCTGCTGCCGTTGGACGACGCCTTGCAGCGTGCCGATTTCGTAACGCTCCACCTGCCGCTGACCGACGACACGCGCTATCTCCTGGATCGAGAGCGTTTGGCACTGCTGAAGCCGGATGCGGTGTTGATCAACACCGCTCGTGGCGACCTGATCGACACCGACGCGTTGATGGAGGCCCTCGAGCAGGGACGTTTGGCGGGTGCAGCGCTCGACGTGTTCGAGGTCGAACCCCTGCCCGACGACTCGCCGTTGAGACGGTCGGACCGGGTGTTATTAACCCCGCATTTGGCCGCGTCCACGGCGGAGGCACAGGCCCGAGTGGCTCACGAGATCTGTGCCGCCGTGCGGGATGCGCTCGTCACGGGCGCTGTGGGAGGTGCCGTGAATCTGCCCGGTGTCTCACGCGAGGCGCTTCTCAGGCTACGAGGAGTGCTGGACTTGGCCCGGCGCCTGGGTCGATTGGCGGCGGCGATCGCCCGGGGGGCGGTCAATCGGGTCGAGGTGGCATACGGTGGACAGGATGAAGCGGCGCCGCGTCCCACGATGCTCGCTGCGGTGGAGGGGGCGTTGAGCGCGATGGGAGTGGGCCCGGTGAGCCTGGTGAACGCGGCCACACTCGCACGAGATCGTGGAATAACCGTGGAGCGTCGTGTGGGAAATGCAGTGGCGGGATTCGAGACGACGATCGGCGTCAACGTCCGAACGGCGACACGCGACGTGTTGGTGGTGGGCGCCGTCATTGGCGAGCACCTGGGCCGAATCATTCAGATCGACGATTTCACGGTCGATATCCCGGCAGAACGGCATGTGGTCGTTCTGCGCAATCGCGACGTGCCCGGGGTGATCGGCCGGGTTGGCAGCGCCTTGGGAGAAGCCAAGATCAATATTGCCTCATACCATCAGTCACGGCTCGAGCATCCCGGGTCCGAGGCCCTCGCAGCCATCGTGGTAGACGAGCCACCGGAGCCCGAGATATTGGAGCGGCTGGAACAACTACAAGACGTGGTGGAAGTGCGCTTTGCCAATCTCGACGGCACAGCCTGAACCCGGCCCTCGCCCAATCCCTTCCCGCCTTCTCAGTCGATCGGCGATACCGAAACTCCCGACACACGGCGGACGTCCCGTCCCACGGTAAACGAACTCACCGCGGACGTGAGGCGCTCGGCGGACTCCGCGAGATGGGAGGCGGAACTCGCAATCTCCTGGGTGGAGGCACTCTGTTCTTGCGCGGACGCGGCAATCTCTTCCGCGGCGGCCACCACGCCTTCCGTGCCCTGGGCGAGCACCTCGAGCCTGCGCGTGATCCCTTCCACGAGTCGTCGGAGGTCGGAGGCCGCCCGAGAGATGTCGTCGGTCCACTCACTGGTCTCCCCTGCCGCGTGCGCCACGTCGGCCAGACCGGCGGCGGCCGACTCGGCAATCTCCCGCACGGCGCTGCTCGATTCGACGAGACGTGAGAGTCGATCGGTGGTCGCTTCTACCGTCGCCAACACGTTGCGCACCGTCTCCGAGGTCGCCGCCGCCGCACGCGAAGCTTGTGTCGCCAGTTTGCGGACTTCGTCGGCGACCACGGCGAACCCTCGGGTCTCACCGCCACCGGCCCGAGATGCTTCGATCGCGGCGTTGAGGGCCAACATGTTCGTCTGCGCGCCGATTTCACGCGCCTGCTTGACGAAGCTCTGAATCTCTTCCGACATTCGAGCGAGCGCCTGGGCATCCTCGGCACCTTGCTCCAAGTCACTGGCCAGACGCCGAAGGAGTTCGCCTCCGCTCACCAAGCGCTCACGGTGGCCCGACGCCAACTCGGTGAGCGCGGAGCTCCGTGATGCCGCCTCCCGCGCGCCGCCGGCCAAGTTGGTGGCGATCTGCAGAATATGGGCGGCCTCCGCCGCCGCCTCCCGCACGGTATTGGCTTCCTCGGTAGCCTGCGCCGTGAGGCTTTGACAGGTATTGGCCATTTCCTGGGTGGACGCGGACATCTCTTCGGTGCTCGCCGAGATCTCCTGCGCCATGGCTGCTGATTCCTCGGACGCCGAGCGAATCTGCCCCACGAGGGTGCGCAACGCCTGAACCATCGCCTCCACCGATTGGAGAAGCTCTTCGACTTCCCGCGCGCCAGCAGCCCGCTCCGTGACGGAGAGCGAGAGGTCGCCGTCGGCCACGCGACGCGTCACGATTCCGGCCGCCTGTACCGGTCGGGTGATGCGCCGGTGTAACCAGGACGAGAGCCACAGCATGATGGTGAGGACCAAGGCGAGAAGGATTCCGGACCCCGTGATGATGACCCGTTGAATGGCCACCGCTCCGGTGCTCGTGTCGGCAGATTCCCTCACCACTACCCACCATCTCCCGGCATTCGCGGGGCTCGAGGCCACGAACTGCGAGGAGCCGCGCCCCCGGAGGACGCGAACGGATGTTTGGGTTTCCCGTGGGATCGCGCCGGCATCGGGAAGCGGTTGCAGGAGCCGACTGGGGTCCGCCGCCGCCACGACGCGCCCGGCGGCGTCCACCAAGTGCACCTCGATCGCTACCGTATCCCGCGGAGCGGCAAGGAGGAACGCTAATCGGGATAAGTCGAGGACGCCCTTGACCACCCCCAGCGCTTCCCCCGACTGAGCGGCTTCGATGCGCATCGCCATACCTAGAGCCGCTGTTCCCGCCGATTCGTCGAATTCCGGCTCGTCCTGAAACTCACCGATCTCGAACGCCCGCTGCCACCACTCTTCGTCGGACTGTACGAAATCGCTCGTCGGGTTGCTACGTCCCACGATGAAGCCGTGGCGTTCGGTAAAGAACACCTCCGCGAAATCCGAATCGTCCCGGACCCGGGCAAGGAACGCGTCCAGTTGCGCGTCCGGTTGGAAGGCACCGGTAGAGGCGAAGCGACTCTCGAGGTCTGGGATCGCGAGGGCGTCGAGTCCTTGGGCCGTCGCTTGCAGACCCCGGGTTCGGGCGTGCTCGATGACGGCGGGGACACTGACGAGGAGGCGCAGGGATGCCCACCGCTCGCGCAGATAGAGATCGACGGTCTCCGCGCTTCGCTGGGCCGCCGTCGCCGTCGTTCGGGCACTGGCGTCCTCGAGCTGGCGCGTGGCAAGCCGCACGGCGATGAACGCCGCAACGATGATGGTGAGCGCAGCGAGGGGCGCCCCGACGAGGAGCACTCGCCGCCGTAGATCGGCCGACTGTTCGGGCATACGGAACGCCAAGCTACGGGAGGCTACCAGGGGCGGCAAGCCATGGTAGATTTCGCAGGTTATGAGCGAGCCGAAAACCGACATCGCGACGTACGCGCCACAGGCCGTCGAGGCCAAGTGGCAACGGCAGTGGGAGGAGTGGCGTACCAACGCGCTCGACCTCGCCGATGCCGAGCGTCCGTACTACAACCTCATGATGTTCCCGTATCCCTCCGCCGAGGGGCTCCACGTTGGAAACGTCTTCGCCTTTCTCGGGGTCGACATCCACGGTCGCTTTCGCCGCCTTCAGGGATGGGACGTGTTCGAGCCAATCGGATTCGACGCCTTCGGGATTCACTCCGAGAACTATGCGCTCCAGGTAAACGCCCACCCGGGCAAGCTGATCCCCAGCAACATTGCGCGCTTTCGTGAGCAGTTGAAGCGAATTGGCTTGATGCTCAATTGGGATCACGAGCTTTCGACGACGGATCCAGCCTACTACAAGTGGACGCAGTGGGTCTTCCTCCAGCTGTACCGGGCGGGGCTGGCGGAAAAGAAACGGGCGCCCGTGAACTGGTGTCCCGAGTGCAAGACCGTGCTCGCCAACGAGCAGGTCATTGACGGTTACTGCGAGCGCCACCGGGGAGTCCGGGTCCACCAGAAGTTCCTCGAGCAGTGGTTCTTTCGAATCACCGAGTACGCCGAGCGACTCCTCGCCAACCTGGACTGGATCGACTGGTCCGAGTCCACGCGGTCCATGCAGCGCAATTGGATTGGGCGTTCGGAGGGGGCCGAATTGGTCTTCGAGACCCCCACCGGACACCGAATCCGGGTCTACACCACGCGTCCCGACACCGTCTTCGGCGCCACGTACATGGTGTTGGCGCCCGAGCATCCACTGGTGGAACGCCTCACGACCCATGAACAGCTCGCGGTCGTTCGCGAGTACCGACGGGCGGCGGTTGCGAAAGACATCGTGAGTCGGAAAGTCGGCTCGCGCGAGAAGACCGGCGTCTTCACCGGTTCCTATGCGCGGAATCCTGCCACCGGGGAGTCTATACCGGTGTGGGTGGCCGATTACGTGCTCATGGAATATGGGACCGGGGCGATCATGGCGGTTCCGGCGCACGATGAACGCGATTTCGAGTTCGCGAAGACCTTCGACCTCGCGGTGCGCCAGGTCGTATCGCTCTCAGCGCCCGGGCAAACCGAGCTGCCGTTCACCTCCTGGGACGGTGTGCTCGTCAATTCAGGTCAGTTTGACGGCATGCCGTGTGCGGAGGCGGTGGGCGCGATCACCGATTGGCTCGCGGAGCGGGATCTCGCCTCCCGTCAGACCCAGTATCGGCTCCACGATTGGTGTATCTCTCGGCAGCGCTATTGGGGACCACCCATTCCGATCATTCACTGCGACGCGTGTGGCACGGTTCCGGTGCCGGAGGCGGATCTCCCGGTACTCCTCCCGGAGGTCGACGACTTCCGGCCGGACGAATCGGGCACCTCGCCGCTGGCCCGCCACGAAGACTGGTACCGCGTGGCATGTCCCACGTGCGGAGCCACGGCACGTCGCGAAACGGATGTGTCGGACACCTTCCTCGACTCGGGATGGTACTTCCTGCGGTATCCATCGTCGGACGTCAACGACCGCCCGTTCGATCCCGCGCTCACCGCCAAGTGGCTGCCGGTCGATTCCTACATCGGCGGGAACGAACATGCTGTCCTGCATCTCTTATACGCACGGTTTCTGACAATGGCGCTTCATGACCTCGGGCATTTCGAGTTCGAGGAGCCCTTCTTACGCTTCCGCGCGCACGGCACCATTGTGAAGGACGGCGCGAAGATGTCCAAGTCGCGGGGTAACGTCGTGATCCCCGATGAGTATATCGCCCAGTGGGGTGCCGACACCTTCCGGCTCTACCTGATGTTCCTTGGACCGTACCAGGAAGGCGGCGACTTCCGTGACGAGGGCATTGTGGGTGTCCGCCGGTTCCTGGATAAGATCTGGGGGCTCGTCACAGCCGCTGGCCACGAACCAGATGGTTCGGAGTCACCCGAGGCGCGGCGGAAACTGCACCAGACCATCCGCAAGGTGACGACGGATCTCGAAGAGCTCCGCTACAACACAGCAATCGCCGCGATGATGGAATACGTCAACGTGCTCCGAGGTATGGTCAGTGAGGAAGACGGTGCGGAGCCCCGGGTGCCAATCGGGCTCCTGGATCCCCTCGTGGTGTTACTGGCGCCGATCGCGCCGCACTTTGCGGAAGAATGCTGGCAGCGGCTGGGAAATACGAAAAGCGTGTTCACTGCGGATTGGCCCAGCTACGACGAGGCACTGGCGCAGGAAGAAGAGGTGGAGCTCGTCGTCCAGGTGAACGGGAAGGTCCGAGGCCGGCTGCGTGTGGCTGCCGGGATCGATGAGGCCGCGGCCGTCGATAAGGCCCTCGAAGACGCCGCCGTGCAACGGGCTGTTGGGGACAAACCGGTGCGGCGAACGGTCTTTGTCCAGGACCGGTTGGTGAACCTCGTCGTGTAGACCGCCTGCGGACCTTCCGCTCGCCCTGCTACGCCAGCCACGTGGCCAAGAGATCTCCCACCACGTACCCCACCGCTGCGACTCCCAGCCCCACGAGGAACATGTCCATCCCACTCCGCAAGATCCCCCGGCCGGTGAAGACGCTTCGCGCCGCGCCGACGCCAAAGTGGGAGAGCATCGAGACCACAAAGGACGTGGCGATGGCCATGGCCCCGTCGAGCAGGAAGAACGGGGCCACCGGAATGAGCGCGCCAACGCCCGTGGCCGTGCCGGTGATCCAGCCCTCCCGGAGCGGTGTCGTGTGTGCTTCCCCAATCCGTAGCTCCTCGCGTACCTTCTCGTCGAGGGCCCGATCGGGATCCTGCATGATGTCACTCGCCATGTGTCGAGCCCGTTCCGGGTCGACGCCCTTGGCTTCGTAGAGCAGCGCGAGCTCTTCCTCTTCCACGTCCGGCATGAGAGCGAGCTCTTCCCGCTCCATGGCGATCTCGTGGGCGTAGACTTCCCGCTCGCTCTTGGCCGCGAGAAAGCCCGATGACCCCATCGAGAGCGCGTCCGCGATCATGCCGGCAAGGCCCGACACCATCACGATCTGGGCGTCCACGGATGCACCGACGACTCCGGCCACTAACCCGAAGTTGGCCGTGAGCCCATCGTTGAAACCGTAAATGACGTTCCGAAGAAACCCACCAGTTTCGGTGCGGTGCCACGGCTCCCCACTCGCCCCGGCGAGGGTGCTCAGCGTTTCGGCGTGTTCGGCCGATTCCTTGGCAAGGGTGAGTGCCGTTTCACGGGTCGAGCCAGGAGCGCTTTCGCGATAGAGCTCGAGGTATCCCTTGACCTCGCGCCCCTCTTCCCGAAGCAAGAGGGGCAGTAAGGTCGACGGTCCTGTCCAGCGAGCGAGACGGGCCAGCAGACGGGCTCTGAGTGACGGAGGAGGAGTGGCGACGGGGTGGCCGTACTCCGCCAAGAGGCTCTGCCACATCCCGACGTGGCGGTCTTCCACCCTGGCGAGCCGCACGTACAGATGCCGTTTCTTCGCGTTTTTTTCGGTATCCGCGAGTGCCCGATAGAGGAATGCGGCGTCCGCCTCGTCTCGCAGGTGGTGGAGCCAGCGCTGGACGGTCTCTCGTGGGGCTTGGGTCGGGGCGGTCATGGACCAATGTTACAGCAGGGGCCGGGGAGCGGGGAGCGGCGTGGCGGTAATCGCTGCGACCCTGATGGCCAGCGATGCATCTATTGCTACGGATGACGGGAATGACTCTGGCAGCGATCGACGAGCTCGCCATTCGGCGCGCAAAGACCGGTGATCTCTCAGCGCTCGAACGTGTCTACCGTGCCTACGAGAGCACGGTGTACTCGATCGCTCGGAGGATCTGCCGGACCGAGGAGGATGCCGAGGACGTGCTCCAGGAGACGTTCCTAGAGGTTTGTAACAGTGTGCGCCGCTTCCGGGGGACGCGGCCGGGCAGTCTCACCGCGTGGATCAAGCGGATAGCGGCCAGCAAGGCGCTCATGAGGATCCGTGCGGACAAATATCGGGACACCGACGAGTTTGACGAGGAGGGGGGTGCGGCAGCTCGAGCCGCCGCGGACGTGGGGCTCCAGCTCGACCTGGAAGGCGCCCTCTCGCGACTGTCGGATACGTCTCGAGCCGTGGTGTGGTTGCACGACGTGGAAGGTTACACACACGAGGAAATAGCCGAGCTGATGGGGAAGACGGTCAGTTTTTCCAAGTCGCAGCTGTCTCGCGCGCATGCGCGGTTGCGGAGGATGCTCGGTGAGGAGGGGCAATGCTAAGACATTGCACGATGAGTGAACTGCTGGAGATCCGCGACGGTGGCGGGCCCGCGGCGGCGCGAGCGCATGTCGACGAATGCGCGGCGTGCCAGGATGAGTTGGACCGGTTGCACCAGCGGGTGGCGATGCTCAAGGCACTCCCCCACGTGGGTGCGCCCCGGGATCGGTGGCCGGCCATCCGGGACGCCGTCGAGGCGGGGCGGCGGCAGCGCTGGTACCAACGTCTGGCCTTCGGAGGATTAGCGGCCGCCGCCGCTTTGGTGATGGGCCTGGGTCTTCGCGCGGTGGTTCCCCAGGCCAACCCTGTCGGTGACACGATGGTCGATCCAGCCGACGTCGAGACGTTGATGGGCGAGTCGCGCCAGCTCGAGGAGCTTTTGGCGACCGTGCCACGCGGGAGGGTCCTGGATGGCCTGACCGCGAGTGCAATCGCGGACCTCGAAGACCGGATCTCGTTGGTGGACGTGGGAATCGACGAGGCCCGCACCGTTCGAGCTACTCCCGAACAGGTGGCGTCACTGTGGCGGCAACGGGTGGCACTGATGGACGCTCTCGTTCAGGTACATGTGCGAGAGGTGGGATACGCTGGCTTTTGAGGAAGTGCCGGTGGCCTCGGACTCGACGAGCCAAATCCTGCGAAGGCGAGTCTGTACCTGGTCCGAGGCTGCCGGCAACGCTGAGTAAAGGAGAATGTGGATTCATGAAGACGAAATATCTGATTGCGGCTTTGCTGGCCCTCGGTGTGGCGGCGCCCGGTTCGGGTTTCGCCCAGGACCGTGAAAACGACCGAGAGCGGCGGATGCAAGAGGCGGAGGAGCGTCTCGAGGCGGCGCGCCGCGCCGTCGAAGGGGCGCTGCGCAACATTCGGGAACACGAGTCGGACGCCCGGCGCGAGCTCACGCGGGCGATGCAAGAGCTGCAGCTCGCCGAGCGGAGTCTGTACGGATGGCGAATTCGAGACCAACTGCGGAACATCGTCGTGCTGCCGGGTGGTGATGAAACTCGGTCGTGGGTCCGGGTGTTCGAGGACGATCGGCCGAGAATGGGTGTGATCCTCCAAAACGAAGGATCGGGCGGAGCGAACGCCGACGGTGCGCGGATCCAAGCAGTGACACCGGGAGGCCCAGCCGACGAAGCCGGTCTCAAGGCGGGTGACGTCGTCACCGAGATCGGTGGAGCGTCGCTGAAGGGTAGTGGCCGTGGTGGCGAGCGTCCCGGTGAGAAGCTGGCTCGTATCGTCCGAGAATCGGACGAAGGGGACACGCTCACGGTTGCCTACCTGCGGGATGGGACTTCGCGCTCGACCCGAATCGTGGTTCGTTCGCTCGGCCCTGATGCGTACGCGTTCGGATGGTCGAGCGATAGCAATGACGTCCGGTTCGACGTCGACCTCCCGGGGCTGCGAATCGGCGACGTCCGGATGCCCCGTGTCGACCTCGCCCCGCTCCGCGTTCGGTTACCACATTTGTGGCTCGACCTCGAGCTGGTGACGTTGGACGATCAGCTGGGGGAATACTTCGGAACAAGGGAGGGGCTCTTGGTGGTACGGGCGCCCTCTCAGTCCTCGCTGAACCTCAGGAGCGGTGACGTGATTCTGAGTATCGACGGCCGCGAGCCGGCGAGCCCCTCACATGCACTCCGGATTCTCCGGTCCTACGATCCGGGCGAGTCGATGGAGATCACGATCATGCGGAACAAGCGCCGCACGACAGTCACCGGGACGGTGCCGGAGCGGGAATAGGCCGAAAGGTCCGAAGTCCAGGGGTTTCGAAGGACGGATGGCGAGCGCTTTCCGTCCTTCATGTTCGTCACCCGTTTGCGCCCGCCGCACACGCTTCGCCCGCCTTGCCAGCGCCGTTTTCCGGCACCATCCTCTTGCTAGTCACGCACGACCACGGGATTGGCCCGAGCCCGATCAATCTGGTCTGCCCAACACCGAGCGGCCCATGTGTGTGGGAGGATGAGAGACTGATGCCCGAGTATCTCTGGCTGTGGTGGCCGTGGATGCACCTGGCCGGCCGCATTCTGTTCTCGACGTTTTTCATCGTCTTCGGTCTGAATCACCTGTTCCGATCCCGCGAGGTCGCCGCCTACTTCGAACGGAAACACGTGCCGGGCCCCCGGCCCGTGGCCTTCGTCACGGGTTTGATGCTGACAGCCGGAGGCCTGTCGCTGCTTCTGGGATGGAGTCGCTTCATTGGAGCCGGCCTCCTCTTCCTCGTCTTGTTTCCGGGCGCTTTTGCGCTCCACCCGTTCTGGCGCGAATCCGATCCGGAAACGCGGTTGAGTGAGCGCGCCCAATTCCTCATGACCCTCTCGCTGGCGGGCGCTGCTTTGTTCGTGGCCTACTACGGCCATACCTGGTGGCCGCTCAGCATCGCGAACTAGCGCCGATCCGAAGCGCCACGTCCGGGGGCTGGAGCCCTCGGGCACTTGGCGTTCTCCACCTCGCCGATCCCCCCATGCGGCCGAACCCCTTGACGCGTTAGATATATCGCGAGATATTACCCGATATATCTAGACGTTGTATCGTGTACGTGCCGTTGTGCACGCTCAGGAGGCTCCAGATGACACACAGGGCTTTTGGATTTGGTTTCAGTCCCGGTGAAGGATGGTGGTGGGGAGGCCCACGCCACCGGCGCCGAGGACGTCGTCGGTGGTTCGAGTCCGGTGACATGAAATACGTCATTCTCCAGCTCCTCAAGGACAAGCCCATGCACGGCTACGAGGTCATGAAGGCGCTGGAGGAGCAGACCCAGGGGTGTTACAAGCCATCTCCGGGCACGGTCTATCCCACGCTGCAGTGGTTGGAGGATGAGGGGCTCGTCCGGGGTGAGGATGTGGAGGGCAAGAAGGTCTATGCCATCACGGACGCTGGACTGGAGTTCCTCGAGAAACACAAGGGAACGGTGGAGGACATCTTCGACCGAGTCGAGGAAACGATCGATTCGCTCTTCAGTGATCCCATGCCCGAGGTCACCCGTCTCGTGGGCCGGCTCGTGAGCCAAGCCTACCGCGGAGCGTGGAAGCTCCGGGATGATAAGGAGCGCCGCGGCCGAGTCGTCGAGGTTCTGGAGCGAAGCCTGAAGGAGCTGGACGAAATCCTCGCCTGATGCACAGAGCCGGCCGGGATTGCTGCTCTCCCGGCCGGTCTCATCCCATCTCTGTGCGCACGTACGATGTTTCTTGCCGGCTGCTTTGAGTCTCTGAGGCATCCGCCGATACTACCCACCTGATGGGCAACGGCGGCTGGGGCGGCGGGGTTTCCGGGCGGATTCCAGAGGTCGCAGACGAAGGGCGCCCGTCCTGTCGTCGGCTCGGAGGAGCGCGTACCACACCAGCCCATGAGAACCAGAGCCACTGGACCTCGCCCCACGTATCGCCCAGCTTGTCGGCAACGGCCAGAGAGCTGATAGGGGGTAAGACCATGGCACCACCAAGACGTCGCGGCCTGGGAGCGCGATTGCTGTGGACGATCGTGTTGTTCGCCTTGGGTGCCGGCACCGGGTACTATGTGCGGGATCGTCAGCAGCGTAACGAGGTGCGCGAGGCAGTTCAGCGCGCGCGAGGAGAGATGGAGGACGCGGCGCTCGAAGCTATCGAGCGGGCGCGCCGCGCTGGTGGGGACCTTCGGTCCGGCGCAGAAGCGGCTGCCGAAAGCACCAAGGCGGCCTTCCGGGAGTTGGTGGGAACGGCCGATCCTCGGTAAGCGGATCGGCCGTTCGTCATTCCTCGTTCGGGGCCGCGGTTTCTCGATTGGGCCGCTTCAAACGGCCGGCGTCCTTTAACGCCTTCCTGAGCAGAAACTCGATCTGGCCGTTGACACTCCGCAGATCGTCGGCGGCCCATGTCTCGATCGCGCCGAGTACGCGGGGATCGATGCGTATCAAGAACGCCTTTCGCGGTGCCATATCGATCAGGTGCGTGTCAGGTGAGGGCGCTAGATCGCTCGCGCGCTAGTACAACGAGCCGGCATTCACGACAGGTTGTGTGCCTCGATCGGCGCAGAGTACGACCAGCAGATTGCTCACCATGGATGCCTTGCGTTCTTCATCGAGGTCGATGATCTGCTGACTCGACAGCTCCCGCAACGCCATCTCCACCATCCCAACGGCTCCGTCGACGATCTTGCGGCGGGCCGCGACGATCGCACTTGCCTGCTGACGCTGCAGCATGGCATTGGCGATCTCCGGTGCGTACGCCAGATGGCTGATCCGCGCCTCGATGACCTCCACACCCGCATTCGTGAGCCGATCTTGGATTTCTTTCTGCAGCCGCTCCGAGATCTCGCCTGTGTGACTGCTGAGGGATGTCTCTCCCTCTTCATGGGCGTCGTACGGGTAATTCACGGTGAGCGCCCGTAGCGCCGCTTCACTCTGCACGTGCACGTATTCGACGTAGTCGTCGACCTCGAAGAGGGCTTCGGCTGTATCCACCACGCGCCAGACGACCACCGTGGCGATCTCGATGGGATTGCTGTTGCGGTCGTTCACCTTGAGCTTGCCGGTCTCGAAGTTCCGCACCCGTACAGAGACCTTCTGCTTGGTGTAGAACGGGTTGGCGTACCGAAGGCCCGGGGTCTTCACCGATCCCACGTATTTCCCGAAGAGCTGCAGCACCCGCGCCTCGTTGGGATTCACCATGAAGAATCCCGCCCACAGAAACGTCACGACCAGCGCGGCGAACGCGGCCGCGATGATCGCGCCGGGGCTCTCCGCCATGATGGAGCGGATGAGCCACAGCGTCACGACGACCGACCCGATCACTAGAGCAGCGAGCGCCACGTATCCGGAAGCGACCTCGCGTTTGATTTCGCGGATCACGGGTGTCCTCCTGGTTGAGTGCTAGTAATATGATATCATTACGATAGCTTGATGTCAAGTCACGTGCCCAGCCACACCAACGGGATCGTTGAACGACACTCTCTCATCTGCTCCCCAATGCACATCCCCACACGCGCCGCAAACCGGGGCCCGGAGGCACCAGCATGACCTTCGACTCTCGCGGTTTGACGAATTCGTTCTCTCGGGCGGGTTCCCTTGGACCGGCCGCATTGCTATCGTGCGGCCGCATCTCGATCAACCCCTCGATCCAGCCCGCTCGTAGGAGCCGGACCATGCGCCCTCTCGCTGCGGTCGTCTTGGCGATCGTCGTCGTCTTGCCCAGCCCAGTTCCGGCGCAAGACGTTGCACCGGCGGACCACGTGATACTGATCTCGATCGACGGTCTGCGGCCGGATTTCTATCTCGATCGCCACTGGCCGGCCCCGGTGCTTCAACGGATGGCCCAGCAAGGTGCCCACGCCCGCACGGTTCGTGGGGTTTTCCCATCCGTCACGTATCCCTCGCACACGACGATCGTGACGGGGGCGCTCCCCGCCCGCCACGGGATCTTCTACAACACGCCTTTCGAGGCCGACAGCCAGACCGGGCGGTGGTACTGGGATTACGATGCGATTCGCGCTCGCACGCTGTGGCTCGCGGCACGTGATGCGGGGATGACCACGGCGAGCATCTTCTGGCCGGTCACGGTCGGGGCACCCATCGACCACAACGTGCCCGAAGTCTGGTCCTTGGACTCGGATGTCACGATGGTCGACATGATCCGGGCCGCCTCGACGGAAGGACTCCTCGACGAGTTGGAGCGGGAAGCCACGGGCCGGCTCGTCATGTACGATTCAACGGGGCCAATCGTGGGCTTCGACTCCAGTTGGTGGGATCCTCGCCGGGTGGCGATGGCGGAGTATTTGATCGCGACGGCCCGTCCCAACCTCATGACGATTCACCTGATCGCCACCGATGCGGCCCAGCACGGCGTTGGACGAAGTGGCGCACGAGCGCGCGAGGCCGTGGCCGGTGTCGACCGAGCGATCGGTCGTCTCGTGGAAACGGTGGAACGACTCGGCATTCTGGACCGGGTGACGTTTGTCGTCACTGGCGATCATGGGTTTGTGGATGTCGATACGAGAATCGCCCCCAATGTGTGGTTGGCAGAGGCGGGCCTGCTCGAGGCCGGGCGCGATCACGGTGATTGGCGCGCCAGATTCCACACCGCCGGCGGGAGTGCCTTCTTGCATCTCCGCGAAACGGGTGACGGGGAGACGTTGGGCAGTGTCAGACGCAAGCTCAACGAGTTGCCTCCCGGCATCACGAAACTCTTTCAGATTGTGGAGCGTGATGCTCTCGACCGGATCGGCGCGGATCCGCGGGTGCCCTTCGCGCTGGCTGGGACACAAGGGGTGGCTTTCTCGTCGAGCACACGTGGCCCTGCCGTTCGGCCAGGGTCCGGTGGCTCCCACGGTTTTCTGCCCGACTTCCATCCGGACATCGCCACGGGTCTGGTGATGTGGGGGGCCGGGGTCCGCGAGGGTGCGGTCATCGCCAGTATGGGTCTTGAGGACGTTGCCCCGCTTGTGGCGAGTCTGCTGGGCATCGCGTTTGAGGTCCCGGACGGTATCCTCCGGGCGGGCGCGCTGGAGCGCTCGAGATAGACCGGTTCAGCTGGTGTTCCGCGGCTCCCACTGGTAGCAATCCAACACGCGGCCCCCGAGATCGAACTCTATGCCCTCGGCCTGGAGCAACTGCCGCTGGACGTCGACGAACATGGGATCCGCTCTGCGGCTGATCGCCCCCGCAGCGTTGATCACGCGATGCCACGGGACGGCATCGTCTTCGAGCGCCCGCAGGGCGTAACCTACCTGCCGTGCGTGCCGCGGCAGTCCTGCCAGACGCGCTACTTGGCCGTACGTCGCGACACGACCCGCGGGGATCCTTCGGACAACGTCGTAAATCCGCGCGTACGTACCCGCTGACGGTCGGCTACGGGCCATGGTGGCGATCCTCCGACTGCTCAACGGGCGGCACTATCCACATCGTCTTCCTCACGCCGTAAGAGCCTTCCTCCAAACAGGATACCCGCGGCGCCGATGAATGCCGTGAAGTACCCGTACCAGGGGGGTTGTTGAGCATGGCTCGCCGCTTCGAAGACGCTGACGCCCTCAGGTATGTCCGCCGGATCCGATGCGGGCCTGCTTGCCGAATTGTTGGCGGCGGCGAAAACGATCCCCAGTCCCAGCACGACACCGGCCAACACTTTCACGGGTGTGTTCGTCGGATCCCTCCCGATTCGAGCTGCCACGACCCCCGCCAGGACCGCACCGAAGAATCCCAGAAGTCCGGCCACGGTCATCCAACCCGCAGTGACGTTGGTGGTCCCCGGCTCAAAGGCGAAATTCCTGCCGAGCACGAGCCAGGCAACACTCAGCGTCAGCATGACCCAAACTGACATGACGATGTAACCAACGATGACCGCAGCAATGGTTCTCAGCATGGAAGGTCCTCGAATCATGGACACCGCGCGCTCGGCGCGGCATAAAAGCTCGTCTCGTTGATCAGCACGGCTCGTTGCTGCTCAGCCACCGGCCAAAAGAACTCGCGACCGTCCGTGGCCTCTAAGACCAAGGTGGCAGTGCCGAG
>JBFJCP010000028.1:0-56966 GCA_041615815.1 Gemmatimonadales bacterium
CGGGGAATCCCCGCGCCGCCCGATCCGCATGTTTCTACCACCGACCGTGCTTCTGGAGCATTTCACGAAACCGCGGATCGCTCCGGATGGGATCGAACCGCGGATCCAGATCGATCGTGTGAACAGATCCGTTGCCGGGCGCAGACAGAAACCGGTCGAGCCACTGCACGGCTGGACCTGCCTGTCCGAGCTGCGCGTGGATGAGGGCCATCCCAAAGACGTTGTAGCTTCCGTTCAGCGCGTCCTTCTCCGGGGGCATGATCTGGAGCGAGCGCTCTCCCGCGCGGACCGCCTCGTCGGTTCGACCCAGCCCCGCATACGCCAAGCCGAGCGCCCGGTGATACCGATCGTCATCGTCGTGGTCGGTGAGCTGGGACATGATGGTGTCGGCGGCGCGCTGAAAGGCCAGCCGCGCCTGCTCGTCCTGTCCGGCCGCGGCATGGGTCCATCCTGAGTACAAAGGCTGGGGAATGATCCAGTACTGCGTGAAGGCCGGTTCCAGCTCCGGCTCGTCGAGCAGGGCGGTGGCGGCTTGCCAATCTCCCTCGACCAGCTCGAGCCACCAACTGGTGTGCAAGGCGGGAGTCGGAAGTCGCTCCAGCGCTTCCCGTAGCCCTGTGATATCTCCGTCGCGGAGTACAAACAGGCGCGCCTTGTAGAATCGTACCCTCTCGTTGCTCGGGTCCAGTTCGAGCACACGATCAAAATACGCGTCCGCCTCGTCGTACCGTCTCAGGTAACGCAGGGAGATGCCGAGTTCCAGGACAGGTGCGACCCCGCGCGGATTCAACGCTTGGGCTCGCTCCAGCGACCGGAGCGCGTCGTCCCACCGTCCTAACCGCCGCTGGACAAACGCGGTCTGGATTGCATGTGCATAGTCACCGCGCAGGCCTCGCTCGGCCTGGCGGTACGCCCGGAGCGCGCCCTCGAAATCTTTTTCGACGGCGTAAAGGTAGCGTCCGAGCGCAAAGTGGACGTCCGGCAGATCCGGATCGACCTGCGCCGCGCGGTCGATCGCACCCTTGGCCAAGCGCGCACGTTCATCGGACCGATCGATTCCAAATTGATAGGCCAGCATGTGCGCGGCGGCGAGCCCAAGGTGGGCCGGGATGAAGTCGGGGTCCTCGTCGATGGCCTCGGTGAAGAGCCGACTCGCCGCCTCATACCTGTCTAGCTGAAGGACATCTTGGAGCGTGCTCCATCCCTGTAACAGACGATCGTAGGCCGTGAGACTCTGCGTACTCGACTTCACGATCCGGGCTCGCTCCTCTGCGGAGATGGCCGCGCGTAATGCGCTTGCCACGGCCTCCGAGATATCGCTCTGAATATCGAACAGTTCCTGCGCGGTCAGCTCGCGGTCATACGTCTCACCCCACAGGTGCCCTTCACCCACGGCGTCGATCAGCTGTACGTTGACGCGCACCCGCTGGCCAGAGCGCTGCACGCCCCCCTCGAGGAGATACTCGACCCCCAGCTCCGCACCGATCTCACGGACGTCCTTCGGTGTTTCCCGATACTCTTCGACCGACGTTCGCGAGATCGTCCTGAGGCCCGAGATCTTGGAGAGCCGCGTGAGCAGCTCGTCGTGGATTCCATCGGTGAAGTAGCGATCTTCCTCTCGTCCACTGCGGTTTGCGAACGGCAACACCGCCACCGAGGGTCGCTCGTCCACGAGGCCGATGCCCGTGCTCGCCTCTCGCGAGGAATCCGGTGATTTCCAGACGGTCTGCCAGGCAACGAGCGCCAAGAGGGCAACAGCCGTGATGGCCACGGCACTCCAAATCCGCGTCGCACGCCGAGCCTGAGCGGGCTCTCTCGCGGGCTTTGCCCATTGCGTGCGCTCGGAAGCGATGTCAGCAAGGGCATCACTGAAGTCCCGGCACGTGGCGAATCGATCCGCCGGATCCTTGGCCAGCGCCTTTCCCAACGTCACGACTACCGTCTCCGGAACGGTTGGACGCAGCGCGGTCACCGACGGCGGCTCCGTTGTGAGGTGCTGCCGCACGACGCTTTCGAGCGTGGGGCCGGTGAACGGGGGCTCCCCCGCCAACGACTCGTACAACACGCAGCCGAGCGCGTAGACGTCACTCCGACCGTCCAGTTCTCCGTCGCCCGCCGCCTGCTCCGGACTCATGTACTCCGGTGTCCCGACGATGAGGCCCGTCTCCGTCAATCGTTCGGTGCTCGCGGCGCTTACCGCGCGGGCAATGCCGAAATCGCTCACCACGGCGTGACCGGCTTCGAGCAGGATGTTCTCTGGCTTGATGTCCCGGTGCACGATTTCCCGCTGGTGCGCGTAATCGAGCGCGTCTGCCACCTCGCGAACGATCCGCACGGCGTCCTCGACAGGTAGCCGCTTGTCGCGATTGACGCGATCGCGCAGCGACTCCCCCTCGACGTAGGGCATGACGTAGTAGAGAAACCCTTCGGCCTCACCCGAGTCGTGCAGGGTGAGGATGTGGGGATGCTCGAGGCGCGCGGTGAGCTTGATTTCCTGGAGGAATCGGTCACTGCCGATGGCCGCGGCGAGATCGGGACGCAGCACCTTGATGGCGACCTTGCGTTCGAGCTTCAGGTCCTCCGCCAGATAGACCGTCGCCATTCCGCCGCGTCCGAGCTCGCGCTCGAGGCGGTAGCGGGTCCCAAGGGCCCCGTGAAGACGTTCGAGTTGGTCAGGCGACATGGCGCAGCTCTCGGTCCCGGCTCTCTAGAATACGGCGTAGGGAGGCGGGTGGCCAACCAGTCGGGATCGTCCATCCCGCCTACGCCCAAAAGTGACGAATGTCGCGGCGCAAATCCCCATGTGACTTCAACTTGGCTCAATGCAGGATACCGACGGCAGCCGCGACCAGGTCCGGACACTGCTCAATGCTCGCACGGGCGAGCGCCGCATTCCGGCGGACGCGTTCAGTGTGCTCGTGGTGGATGACGAGGCTTACCAACGGGAGGCGTTGATTCGCGTGTTCACGGGAGCCGGTCTCGCCGTCCTCGCGGTGCCGAGTGCCATGGACGCCTTCGAGGCCCTGCGCGTCCGAAACTATCGCGCGATCGTCTGCGACATCGGCATGCCCGACCAGAGTGGCCTCACGTTCTACGCCCAGCTGGAAGAGCGGTTTCCCAACATGGCAGCCCGCGTGGTGTTCGTGACCGCGCATGCGGGCAATCCCGACATCCGCGCCACGCTCGAGCGTACCGGCCAGCCGTTCTTCCCAAAGCCGTACGACGTGAACGAGTTGGTGAAGACCGTAAAATTGGTGGTTCGGAAGCCGTTCTATAGCTGACGCGCTGCTGGGCTCACCGCGCCCCGCAACACAAGTCCCCTGCGACAGGTCCCACACGTCACGTCATGGGGTGGATGCCATTTCGACGGAAGTTCGAACGACTGATCCGCACCACAGTCCGGACAGACCCCGGTCGCACCGTGCGCCATTACCTGGGTGCCGAACCGATGCACGAAGAGATAGAGCCCGAATAGCAGCAGTCCCGGCACGAGCAAAAAGTGGGCGATGGGGATGAACGCGCTCGCCGCCGCTGCACCCCATGCCATAGCCAGTCCCTGGAATGCGCGGCGCAGTCTTCGTCGCCGATCAAACTGGTCCACGGTGACCGTTGCCATCGTTGGGCGATCGCTGTAACCAGCCAGAGTCGCTGGAATCGTCTCCCGCATCTTCGCTCCTCCCGATGGAACCCAGCGACTACGGCGTCACGCGATCTCGAACTCCAAATACGCATGCGCGGCGCGGAGTGCTGCCTCGGCGTCCGCGGGATCCTGGCAACGAGCAAAAATGAAACCCAGATAACCCGACTCGTCCGGCAAGGGCACGAGCCGTTGCCCACGATGCGCGGTGATGACTACGCCGGTGACATGCGGAACCCCGTTGGCCTTTTCGATGCCCTTAACGGCCCGGAATACGCCGGGCCCGGGTTTGGGGATCATCATGACGCCGGCGGCCCCGTGGGCGCGGGCCGGCACGTGCGCCAGCTGCTCCACCGCTTGACCAATGACCAGTTCCTCCAGCGATCGCTCTCCACCGTCCCCAAATCGGAGCACCTGCCCGCACTTCCCGCCAATCGGACGCGCCGCCAGCTCGATCAGCCAGGGACCGGTAGCGTTGTGGCGCAGCTCGATGTGCACGGGTCCACGATGAAGCCCGAGTGCGGCAGTGGCAGCATTGGCACAGACGACGAGCGTACGCTGTACTGCCTCCGGCGCCCTCGAGGGTGTCACGTAGATCGTCTCCTCGAAGAACGGTCCCGCCAACGGATCCGGCTTGTCGAACAACGCCAGGACGTGGAGCTGGCCGCCCACCAGCAAACCCTCGAGCGCGAACTCCTGCCCAGGCACGTACGACTCCACGAGGTAATGCTGGGCTCGCGGGCCACGCTCTTGGACATCGGGCTGCGTCAGGATGTTGGCCAGGCGCCCGTGCGCCGCCAGAAACTCACTCGGGTCGTCCGCCCGTATCACTCCTCGACTCGCGGCAAGGGTCGTCGGTTTGAGCACGCAGGGGTACCGCGTCTCGTCGGCCACGGCCGCGGGAGGCTCGTCAATCGTGCGAAGGACGAAATCCGGTACGGGGACCCGGTGATCTCGTAGCGTACGGCGCTGGAGATGCTTATCTCTCGCCGCGTCCATGGCGTGCACCGGGTTATGGGGAAGACCGAGCGCGCGGCTCACGACGGCGGCGACGAAGGCCGTGTCGTCGTCGATCCCCACCACGGCATCGACGGGGGTTCGCGCCGCGAACTCGGCGACGATGTCAGCGGCCCGCTCCGGCTGTTGAAAATCCAGCGTGAGCAACCCCGTGGGTTCCCGCTGCGAGAACGCGCTGTCCCGTTCCGAGGCGACGGTGAGTTCCACACCCAATCGGAGCGCAGCTTCCACGAACGCCTCGGTGCGATAGGTCGTCGTTGGGAGAAGCAGGAGGAGGCGGGTCATGCGACAGGCGGGATAGGCGGGATAGGCGGGATGGATAAGATGGGCATTCCAGTTCGGTCCTTCAGGCAAACCGCGACATCCGGCTCATGCCCATCCCACCCGCGTCGCTTACTTACTCCCCGACGCAAAGTACGGATTCGTTCCTGCTGCGTGATCCGTGATGTCCTTGACGGCCTGAAAGCCGGGAACCATCCGCCGGAGCGAGGCCTCGATGCCCTGCCGCAGCGTGACGTTTGCCATGCCGCATCCCTGGCATCCGCCGAGCATGCGAACGACGACCGTGCCGTCCTGGACATCCAGCAGTTCGACCTTCCCTCCGTGTTGCGCCACGGCTGGGTTGATCTGCTGGTCGAAGATGTCCAAGACGAAATCGTAGAGGTCGTCCTCCGAAGGAGCGGCGGCGGCGGCAGCGGCGCTGGGGAGGGAAGAAGCGGAAGATGACGAGGTCAGCTCCGCAATGCCCGCTTCCACGGCATAACGAACCTGGGGCTCCAGCTGGCTCCATTCGAGGCTTCCCGCCTGCAGGACCGTCAACTCGCTCCCGGAGACGGTGACTTCGCAGATAGCGGGGATGGAGAGTACCGCTCGCGCCACCGGTGAGTCTGCCGCCTCCTCCTCGGTGCGGTATGTCCGCGTGCCCGGCTTCTCGACTGGGCGGTCGAGCACCAGGCGGCACCTCAGCTCGTCGAGCGGCTGGGCGGTGACACGGACGGGGATGGTCATGATCGTAGCTTAGCGAGGGGCGGAGGGAAATTGAAGGAGGGTGGGCGGAAGGAGCGCAAGGGTGGAAGCGGTGGAAGGGCATCGCGGAAGGGGACGCGGCCTCCTCGAACGGCCTCGTCTCCTTCCCGCCTCTTCCGCTCCTTCCGCTCCTTATTTCTACCGCCCTCCCTCTTCCGCCTGCTGTGGCTTCTTCACCGGGAGCAGCACCGCAGGCACGTTCTTTGTCTGCACGAAGGCATTGAACGCGGGTACGTCCGTCTCCACGATCGTATCGAAGCGATCGAGGTGAACCTGCAGCGCGGACGACAGCACTTCATACGTGGCGTACGCCTGCTGGGTCGGCTTGGCATCCACGCCATCCACGTACGTGGCGAGCGCGGCGAGCTTGTTGTTCAGCTTGATGGGGAAGTTCAGTGGATCCTGCCCACTTCGGTTCTTCACCTGGTAGATCTCAGCCTCGACGTCGCCCAAGCGCTCCTTGAGCCCGCGTGCGGCGCTGGAAATGGTGTCGGCGTCCGCGTGCCCGACCACGCGCTTCACGACATCATCGAGCTGCGTCTTGATGTCACGAATCTGCTGCACCGCATCGTTCGCTTCGCTGACGCGGTCCCTGATTTGGGTCAAGAACGCAAATTGCTCTTGGAGATCGGCCAGGGTGGCGGGTGTGCGAGGGTCTTTGAGAAACTGAAAGCTCCGCGTCTGGGACCAGTCACCCACGCTGAGCCGCATTTGATACGTACCTGGCACGGCCATGGGGCCAGAGCGGCGCGCACCCCACATGATCATGCCGGGGAAACGCGAAAAGCCTTCGTACCGCATGTCGACGACGAACTGGTTCATCCCGGCCTCCGCCGGAACGGTGCTGGACTGCCCACCGCCAAAGAACGCCGCGAACGGACTCGGCTCTTCATCGTCCCCATCCCCACTGGTGAACGAACGAATGACGGTGCCATCAACCGTCAACAACTCCAGGGTCACCGTCTCTTCGGGTTTGTCGCGAAAGAAGTACCGCACCACGGCGCCTTCCGGAGGATTGGGCGCGAACCCCGACCGCGTGGTACCGGCACTCCCACCGGTCAGACGATACGCATCACGAGGTTGGAACAGGTGCCGCTCCGCCGCCGCCACCTCCGCCGTCAACTGATGGAACGGTGTGACATCGTCCAGCACCCAGAACCCACGTCCGTGGGTTGCGATCACGACGTCCTTGTTCTTCACCTCGAGATCGTGAATGGGCGTGATGGGAAGATTGAGTCTGAGCGATTGCCAGCGAGCACCATCGTCGAACGACACGTAGACACCATATTCACCGCCAGCATACAGCAGTCCACGCCGATCCGGGTCTTCACGCACCACCCGGATAAAGTGATCGCTCGGAATACCGGTCACGATCTTTCGCCACGTCTTGCCGTAATCCGCGGTCTTATAGATGTAGGGAGCGAAGTCGTCCAGCTTGTAACGGGTGGCCGCCAGATAGGCCGTGCCCGGCTGGTGTTTCGATGCGTCGATGATGGAGACCAGCGCCCAATCGGGAAGGTCTCTCGGTGTCACATTCTCCCACGACTGCCCGCCGTTGCGCGTGATATGCACGAGGCCGTCGTCGGTTCCGGCCCACATGACGCCCGCGTCATGGGGCGACGGTGCCAGGGCGAAGACGACGTCGTAATACTCGACGCTCGTGTTGTCCTTGGTGATGGGACCGCCCGACGCTGCTTGCTTGCTCTTGTCATTACGGGTGAGATCGGGACTGATCGTCTCCCAACTCTGCCCCTCGTCCATGCTGCGGTGGACGTGCTGTGAGGTCACATAGAGCACGTTGGGATCGTGAGGCGAGAGTACGATGGGAAACGTCCACTGGAAACGGTACTTCAGGTCGGCCGCACCCCATCCCATGGGGTTCTCGGGCCAGACCATGACGCTCCGTCCCTGCCCCGTTGCCATGTCGAAGCGCTCGAGCTGCCCACCGTAACACCCGGCGTACGACACGTTGGTATTGGCGGGGTGCGTCGTGACGTATCCGCTCTCACACCCGCCGACGGAGTGGTAGCTCTGGACGCCGATCCCAAACCCGTCCGATCGGAAGGGCACGCAGATCGTGCTGTTGTCCTGCTGACCGCCACAGACTTTGTAATGGAAGTCGTTCGTGGTGGTGCCGTGATACATCTGGGCCGTGGGTTGGTTGTCCTGCGCCGTCCACGTCACGCCACTGTTGTAGGAAACGTTGGCACCGCCGTCGTTGCCGTTGATCATGCGCGTGGCGTCGCCCGGGTCAATCCACAGCGCATGATTGTCGCCGTGTGGGACCCGTATGGAGGAATATGTTTTGCCACCGTCTACCGATCGATAGAAGCCGGTGTTCAACACGTAGACGGTTTCACGATCTTGAGGATCGGCGTAGATGTGGGTGTAATACCAAGCCCGCTGGCGTAACCGTCGCTCGCTATTCACCATCGACCAGCTCCCCCCGCCATCGTCGGATCGGAAGACACCACCGTTCTCGTTCTCCACGATCGCCCACACCCGATTGGGGTCGGCTCCCGAAACCGTCACGCCGATCTTGCCGACGGTACCGGCCGGCAGTCCCTTGTTCCGCGTGATCTCCGTCCAGGTATCGCCGCCGTCGGTGGTCTTGAACAGTCCGCTGCCAGACCCCCCGCTCTCCATCCCCCAGGGGTAGCGACGGACCTGCCACAGCGCGGCATACATGATCCGGGGATTGCTGGGGTCGGCCGCGAGGCTGACAGCCCCGGTGTGTTCATCGCGATACAGGACCTTTTGCCAGCTCGCGCCGCCGTCTTTGGACCGGTACACGCCTCGGGTCTCATTGGGGCCAAAGATGTGGCCGAGCACGGCGGCGTAGACCACGTCGGAGTTTTGCGGATGCACATGCAGGTGGGCGATCTGTCCGGCGTCCGCGAGCCCGATACGCGACCATGTCTTGCCGGCGTCGGTCGACTTCCACATGCCGTTTCCAGGAGACACGTTGCCCCGCGGCGGTTCTTCACCGGTCCCGACATACACCACGTTGGGGTCGGACGGCGCGACGGCGATGGCGCCGATGGACCCGGCCATGGTTGTGCTGTCGCTCATCGGGTCCCAGGTCATGCCGCCGTCCACCGTTTTCCAGACTCCGCCTCCGGTGGCACCGAAATAGTACGTGTGGGGCAGGCTGGGGACGCCGGCGAGCGCGGTCACCCGTCCGCCGCGGTACGGCCCGATGAAACGCCAGGTGAGGGCCTCGAACAAGGTGGAATCGTACTGCGCTTGGGCTTGCGCCGGTGCGGGCGTCACGGCGAGGGCGGTACCGACCGTGACACCGCCGAGCATCAGTGCGCGGAGCGAGAGGGGACGTCGGAACATCGGACGGTCTCCGTGGCTTCGGGGGTGATCCGATTGAAGAGGAACGTTCGGATGTTACCCCGGGAGCCGGGAGGCCGCCAGGACGGGGGGCGGTGAGCTGGGAGGGGAACCGGCAGTCTTGCGGCGTGCCGTCCCGTCGTTTCCTTATGGCGGAAGTAGCGGAAGAAGGTAGCCGAGCACGAACACCGAACACCCAACCTCGCACGCACGCCAGGAGCCGAATCATGACGCAGCCACGGCGCACCACCATTGGTGCGGTCTCGCTCATCATTCTCGGTGCCTTTGCCCCAGCCATGGCACACGGACAGCAAGTCGATATTTCGCTGCTCGAAGGCATGGAGGCCCGCAACATCGGACCTGCCGGTATGAGCGGTCGGATCGGCGCCATTGATGCCGTCAACGCCGATCCGAATATCGTCTACGCCGGCACCGCCACCGGTGGTCTCTGGAAATCGGTGGATGCCGGCGTCACATGGAAGCCCATTATGGATTCACTTCCTGCGGCGTCGATTGGTGCCGTGAGTATCTATCAGGCGAGCCCGGACATCGTGTGGGTCGGGACGGGCGAGCGCAACCGTCGCAACAGCGCCGGCGTGGGTACCGGGGTCTACAAGTCGATGGATGGCGGTGTATCCTGGCAGCATGTGGGCCTCGACAGCACCGGAGCCATCGACGCCATCATCGTGCACCCCAGCAACCCCGATGTGGCGTACGTCGGTGCATTGGGCAACACCTGGGCAGACAGCCCCCACCGCGGCGTGTACAAGACCATCGACGGTGGGCGGACGTGGCAAAAGATCCTGTATGTCAATGAACGGACGGGCGTTGGGGATCTCGTGATGGATCCGTCGAATCCCCAGAAACTCTTTGCTGCCATGTGGGAGCATCGCCGGTGGCCATGGTTCTTCAAGTCCGGCGGACGCGGGAGCGGACTTCACGTGACGCACGACGGCGGCGCTACGTGGAGACAGCTGACGCCCGCGGAGGGTCTACCCGAGGGAGAATTGGGCCGGATCGGTCTCGATTTCGCTCGCTCGAATCCCAAGGTAGTCTATGCCGTGGTCGAGGCGACGCGCAGTGTGATGTTACGCTCCGACGACGGCGGACTCACTTGGAACACCGTAAACCGCGAGCGTGGGATCGCCCCGCGGCCGTTCTATTATGCCCAGGTCCGCGTGGACCCCGTGAACGAGAATCGGGTGTACAACGTGCACGGGACCATCGACCTGAGTGAGGACGGCGGGAAAAAATTCGAGACCTTCGTGCCCTTTGCGCGGGTTCACGTCGATCACCATGCCTTGTGGCTGAGTCCGGATGGCAAGACGCTCATCGATGGCAACGACGGCGGGGTCTACATCTCCCGTGATCGCGGAGTCACGTGGCAGTTCGTCCTCGGCCTACCACTGGCGCAGTTCTACCACATCAGCGTGGACATGGCCACACCGTTCAACGTCTACGGCGGTCTCCAGGACAACGGCTCTTGGATGGGGCCGAGTCAGGTGTGGCACAATGGGGGCATCCGCTTCTACGACTGGGCAGAGGTGCATTTCGGCGATGGGTTTGCGACCATCGCCGATCCCAACGACCCACGCTACGGATACGCGATGTCTCAGGGCGGTTTCATTGTGCGCTTTGACAAGGAGACCGGCGAGCGGAAGGCCATCCGGCCGGCCCACCCAGAAGGCGTGCACCTGCGCTTCAACTGGAATGCCGGCATCGCCACCGATCCCTTTGACGGGTCGATCTACTACGGTAGCCAGTTCGTGCACAAGAGCTCCGACGGTGGGCGAACCTGGACCGTCATCAGTCCCGATCTCACCACCAACGATCCCGAAAAGCAACAGCAACGCGAGACAGGTGGGTTGAGCATCGACAACTCGTCAGCGGAAAACCATACCTCGATCCTCACGATTGCGCCGAGTCCGGTTGAGCGCGGGGTGATCTGGGTGGGGACCGACGACGGCAACGTGCAGATCACGCGGGACGGCGGTCAAACCTGGGCCAACGTGGTGAGTCGGATTCGGGGCGTCCCGGCGAACACGTGGGTGCCGCACATCGAGGCGTCCAAGTTCGAGGGCGGCACGGCGTTCGTCGTGTTCGACGATCATCGCCGCGGTGACAACCGGCCCTACCTTTACAGGACGACGGACTATGGTCGAACGTGGCAGAGCCTCGTCACGTCCGACCTCGAGTATTTCCTCCACGCAATCGAGCAGGATCCCGTGAATCGCAACGTTTTGTACGCGGGATCCGAGTTTGGCCTGTATGTGTCGCTGAATGGTGGAGGGCGGTGGTCCCGCTGGCATCATGGTGTTCCGCGCGCTCCGGTTCGGGCGCTGGTGGTGCATCCCCGAGATCACGACCTGGTGATAGGCACGCATGGGCGCTCCGCGTACGTGCTGGACGATGTGCGCCCGCTGCGGGCGCTCGCCGATGATCCAGCACTCATGGACCGGCGCCTTCATCTTTTCGAGATCCCCGCAACCATTCAATACCGCGTGGGCCAGGTGGCCGGAATCCGCTTCACGGGGGACGCCATGGTTCATGGCGACAACCGTCGCTATGGGGCGCTACTGACGTATTACGTGGGGGGCAACAGTACCAGCGAGGGTGATAGTCTCGAGGCCAAGATCGACGTGCTCGACGGTGACAGCGTGATCCGCAGCTTCGAGGGCCCGGCCCAACGTGGTGTCAATCGCACCGCGTGGAACCTGCGGCACGATGGGTTCAAACGGGTGCGGAGCCCGGACGATCCCCCCGCCGAGTTTCTCCCGCCCGGACCGGACGTCCTTCCCGGCACCTACGTGATTCGCGTGATCGTCCGCGATGACACAGTGCGTCAATCGGTCCAGGTGCAGCCTGATCCGCGGTTCGCGGTCACGATGGCTACGCGGGAGGCAAAGCGCGCAGCGCTCATGCGCGCTGGGAGGCAACAGGAGGTGGGGGTCGAAGCGGTGGAGCGACTGCAGAAGGCGCGTGAGGGCATCGACGAAGTCCTCGAACGACTCCAGGGCGACGAGTCCGATGACGTCAAGATCCTCAAAGCGTCAGCGGATTCCCTCAAGAGCAAGATCAAGGAGTTAGAAGAAGACTTCCGAGGTCCGCAGGACATTCAGGGATTCACGAGCGATCCAAACGCCTTCTTCTCCAAGATCGGTCTGGCATATGGACAAATGAGTTCATCGTGGGACGAGCCCACGCAGGCGCAACAAATCCTGCTGGAACAGGCAGAGGCCCGGCTGACCGAGCTCCTCCCGGGGATCAATGCGTTCATTACCGACGACATTGGTCAGTTCCGAAGCCGCGCCACGGCCCTCGGCGTCGAAATCTTTCCGGCCCTGGAGCCGGTGAACATGAACTGAAACGGCGGGATGGGCGGCAGTGGCAGCAGCGATAGCACGCTGATCCCGCTCATCGCGGTCTATTCCACCGCTTCGAGGAAGGTCCCATGAGAACCATGTTCTTGGCATTCGTGATACCCTTGCTCAGCGCGGCATCACTCCATGCCCAATCGGATTCCGCCGCGTTCGCCGCCATGCGGGCCCGCAGCGTCGGGCCGGCGGGTATGAGCGGTCGGGTGGCGGCCATCGATGCGGTGGTGAGTGATCCCAACATCATCTATGTGGGCGCGGCCACCGGGGGGCTGTGGAAGTCGGTGGACGGCGGCCTCGCCTGGGAACCGCTGTTCGACAGCCAACACACCTCTTCGATCGGCGCGGTCGCCATCTTCCAGTCGAGTCCGGACATCGTCTGGGTCGGCACTGGTGAGGGCAATCCTCGAAACAGCCAGGGTGTCGGTTACGGCGTCTACAAGTCTCTGGACGGCGGCCGTACGTGGAAGCATCTGGGTCTCGAGCGGTCGGAGCACATTCATCGCATCGTCCTCGACCCCACCGATCCGAACATCGCCTACGTCGCTGCACTCGGACCCACGTGGAGCGACGGCGACGAGCGTGGCGTCTTCAAGACAACGGATGGCGGAAAGACCTGGCAGCGCGTGCTTTTCGTGAACGAGCGCACCGGCGCGGCCGACCTCGTGATGGATCCCACCAATCCCCGCAAGCTGATTGCTGCCATGTGGGAGCATCGTCGACTGCCTTGGTTCTTCACGTCCGGCGGTCCCGGGAGCGGGTTGTATGTCACCTACGATGGGGGGGCCACCTGGAAGCGATACACGACGGTGGACGGCCTTCCGGCTGGAGACTTGGGACGCGTCGGGCTTGCCATTGCTCCCGGTGATCCGCGCGTGGTCTACGCGCTCGTGGAAGCCACCCGCAGCGTCTTGCTCCGGTCCGACGACGGCGGTCAGTCCTGGCGCACCGTCAACCGTGAAATTGGGGTCGCGCCTCGGCCTTTCTATTACGCAGATCTCCGCGTCGATCCGGCCAATGAGAACCGGCTCTACAGCATCCACGGTCGCGCCACCGTGAGTGAAGATGCTGGCAAGACCTTTCGCACCATCGTACCGAGCGCGCTCATTCACGGGGATGTGCACGAGCTGTGGATTCATCCGCGGAGCGGGCGGCTCTTGATCATGGGCAACGACGGCGGGGTGGGACTCTCGTACGATCGTGGAGCTCAGTGGCGCTTCGTCGAGAATCTCGCGCTCGCGCAGTTCTATCATATCAACGTCGATATGGACACACCGTTCAACGTCTATGGCGGGATGCAGGACAATGGTTCGTGGTTCGGTCCCAGTGCGGTGTGGCGCAATGGCGGGATTCGCAACTACTACTGGACCCGTGTTGGCGGGGGCGATGGCTTCGCGACCTTGAACGATTTCGCCAACGCACGCTTCGGCTACAGCATGTCCCAACAGGGGTTTCTCCGACGATTCGACAAGGTCACCGGCGAACGGAAGGACATCCGGCCGGTGCACCCGGATGACGTCGACCTTCGCTTCAATTGGAACGCCGCAATCAACGTCGACCCGTTCGACTCCGCCACCATCTATTTCGGGAGCCAGTTCGTGCATCGAACTCGGGACGGGGGTGGCACCTGGGAGATCATCTCGCCGGATCTCACGACGAACGATCGCACAAAACAGCGACAGTTCGAGACCGGGGGACTCACGATCGACAACACCGGCGCTGAAAATCACACGACCATCCTGACGATCGCGCCCAGTCCCGTGGAACGGGGCGTGTTGTGGGTGGGAACGGACGATGGAAACGTGCAGCTCACGCGGGACGGCGGTGCGACATGGAACAACGTCGTGGGGCGCATTCGGGGCGTCCCACCCAACACGTGGGTCCCGCATATCGAACCCTCCAAGTTCGACGGTGGAACGGCGTTCGTGGTATTCGACGATCACCGCCGCGGCAACTGGACACCCTACGTCTTCAAGACAGCCGATTACGGCCGTAGCTGGCAGCGCATCACCACCGACGAGATCTGGGGATTCCCGCACACGATCGAGCAAGATCCCGTGGAACGCAACCTCCTCTGGCTCGGCACGGAGTTTGGTCTGTTCCTGAGCCTCACGGGCGGCGCGCAGTGGATGCGGTGGACGCACGGCGTGCCAACCGTCCCCGTGCGTGCCATTCTGGTCCATCCCCGCGATAACGATTTGGTGATCGGCACCCATGGCCGGGGGGCATTCATCCTCGACGATATCGGGCCGCTCCGGGCGCTGGCCCGGGAGCCGTCACGCCGAGCGGTCGCACTCCACGTGTTCGACCCACCACCGGCGTGGCAACACGAGGTTACGGATCAGATTGGCTACCGATCCACGGGACACGCGATGTTCGCCGGTGACAATCGACCGTATGGTGCATTGGTGAGTTATTGGCGAGGCGGCATGGGCGGTGGGACACAAGACAGCGCGCAAGCGACCATCGAGATTGTCTCCGGTGACAGCGTGGTTCGCACGCTCGAAGGGCCGGCGGAACCGGGAATGAACCGTATCGTGTGGAATCTGCGGTACGAGGATATCACCGTCCCCACCTCGTCGGACACGTCTACCGTCTCCGGCCCGGAGGTGGTGCCTGGTGCGTACACGGTGAGGGTCATCGTACGGAGCGACACGGCGACCGCCACGCTCGAGGTGCCATTCGATCCGCGAGCGCCCGTCCCGGTGGAGCAGCGCCGAGCCAAGGTGGCTGCGCAAACCGCGATGGGTGAAAAGATGGAAATCGCGGCACATACCGTTCGTCGGCTCCGGACGCTGCGGAAGGCGGCCGACGACGTGAAGACCGCGATCGACGATCGCGACGATGGAGATGCCACTGCTCTGGGTGCTCGAGCCGACTCGCTGCAAGCAGCCATCGACAGCGCCCTCGCGGCGTTCGTGGATCCTCCAGACCGTCAGGGCATCTTCGGTGGCAATCGGACCGCCGTCCAGAAACTCCAGGCCGTCTACTTCTCACTCGGCTCCTCGTTCGACGCTCCGACCACCGCGCAACGCCTAGCGATGGCCCGGGCCGAATCCGCGCTTCGCACGGCACTCGACCCGGTCAATGGCAGGTTGGCGGGTCAGGTGGCCGAGTTCAGACGGCTAGTACGCGAGGCGGGGTTGGAGGTGGTGCCGAGTCTGGAGCCGATAGTGTTTGGTGAGACAGCAGGCGACGGGCGGTAGGTTATCGGCATGTGGAACGCACAGGCGACAGGAGGAGCTGCCCTGTCGCCTGTGAGCCACTCCTCTTGCCTAGTCCTTCGCCAACCGAATCCCACTGAATTGCCAGCGCGCGTGGGGCGGGAAGAAGTTTCGATACGTGCCGCGTATGTGTGACCCTGGTGTCGCACAGGAACCGCCGCGCAACACCAGCTGGTTACACATGAACTTCGCGTTGTACTCGCCGACAGCACCCTCCGGTTGCCGATAGCCGGGGTAGGTGGCATAACCACTCTGCGTCCATTCCCATACGTCTCCGAAGAGTTGCGCGGGTGAGTCGGCAGCGTGTTCGGAGAGCGGGATGGTATGGAAATGCGCCTCCTCCACAAAATTGCCGTCCATCGGCACGTTCGCAGCGATGGCCTCCCACTCGAACTCCGTGGGGAGCCGTGCTCCCGCCCAGCGGGCGTAGGCATCCGCCTCGTAGTAGCTGAGGTGACACACCGGCTCCGTGTCCTCCACCACTCGCATGCCGCTGAGGGTGTACTGGAACCACTGCCCATCCACACGCTGCCAGTAGAGGGGGGCGCTCCACTGCTCTGCCTGCACCGTCGCCCAGCCGTCCGAGAGCCACAGCTCGGGACGACGGTACCCGGCGTCGTCCATGAACGCTTGGTACTCGCCACAGGTGATCAAGCGTGACGCGAGCTGGAACGGCCTGAGGTATACCTTGTGCCGCGGCGTCTCGTTGTCATAGGCGAAACCGTTTCCGCCATGCCCGATCTCGATGACCCCATGGGGCCCCTCGAACCATGCGAGCGGCGGCACGGAGGGCACCTGCGGGCGCTCGGCCTCGCGATACACGGGGTGCAGGGGATTGAACGACAGCAGATGTTTGAGATCCGTGACGATCAGTTCTTGGTGCTGCTGCTCGTGATGGCACCCGATGGTGATCACGTCCTCGGGGAGCGTCATCTCACCCGTCTCTGCCCGGCGGAACAGCTCGTCCATCTCGCGGTCCACATGCGTTCGGTACTCGCGGACTTCGGCGACGGTTGGTCGCGTCACGAGCCCGCGATGTGGGCGGAAGTATTGGGGACCGATGGTGTTGTAGTAGGAATTGAAGAGATATTCGAACGCCGGGTTGATGGTTTGATAATCCGGCTTGCTCGTCTTGAGGACTAGCGTCTCGAAGAACCACGTGGTGTGGGCAAGATGCCACTTGACGGGACTCGCGTCCGGCATGGACTGCGGCACGTAGTCCTCGATGGCGAGCGGTGCAGCCAGCCATTCCGATGCACGCCGCACGGCCCGAAACTGCGCGGCCAGCCCGGAGGCAGGAATCGTGGCAGTACTAGTCATGCATCCTCTCCCTTCTGTAGCAGCAGCACCGCGAACCAGTCTTGGTCGTCGGTGAACACTTCCTCTGTTTGAAAACCAAAATACCGAACGAACTGCACGAGATCATTGATGACGAACTTCCGGCTGATCTCGATCATGATCTGCTCACCGGCCTGAATCACGTGGCAACGGTCCAGCGGATGCACATGTAGGGTCTGCGTCTCGTGAAACCGAGCGAAGATCTCCATCCGCTGCCAATCCGGATTGTACCGTGCCACGTGCTCGATGCTGGCCACGTTTAAGCCAGCATCCAATTCCCGGTTCATCCGGACGAACAGGTTCCGCGTGAACTCGGCCGTCACGCCTGCCTGGTCGTTATATGCCGCCTCGATGATCGCGGGATCCTTGACCAGGTCCACTCCCAGTAGGAAGAAGTCACCCGACGACATGTGACTCGAGATCTTTTGCCAAAACCAGGCGGATTCCGTCTGATTGAAGTTGCCAATGGTGCTGCCCAGAAACAGCGCCATGGCGGGAGAAGCCTTGTCGATGAGCGGGAAGGCCTCGCCGTACGTCCCCACCACCGGACTGACCGTGACCCGCGGATGACGACGCTGGATGACCGCCCGTGCGGATCGGAGAATACTGTCGCTCACGTCGACCGCGACGTAGTGCACGGGCTCGGGCTCCCGAGCGTAGGCCCGTAGCAGATGATCCGTTTTGGCGGAGCTTCCCGACCCCAACTCGATCAATGTCACCATGCCCGTGAGCTTCCTGATCGACTCCGCGGACGCCTCGAGGATGGCTGCTTCCGTTCGGGTGGGGTAGTACTCCGGCTGCTCGGTGATCTCCTCGAACAGCTCGCTTCCTCGGGCGTCGTAGAGGTACCGGCACGGCAGCCAGCGAGGGGTGTCGGTGAGCCCCTTCCCCACCGCCTGTGCGAATTCGAGGACCTCTTCGTCCGCCCGCGGCGCTCGTACGCGAGCGGTCGAAGCCAGCCGGCTTCGCTTGGATTGGGATCCCGAAATGCTCGTGATGAGACACCTCTCGCGGTAGGAGCAACGGCGGGGTCAAGTGGACTCAAAAGTAGCCGTGAATTGCGGTCGAAAGCAACCGGAAACGTGAAGAACCGTCACGGAGCGGTCACGAACGACGGTGCTGCATTTGGAAACGCATCCGCGTCTTTCTATATTCCACCACGTGCTCAACGGTGAGTGGAATCTATCGGCTGGAAACATGGTCTCATCTAACGCGCCACTGCTCCGTGCTCGAGGCAACGCGAGCGTCTCCGCCCGACGGACGGCGGTACGCCAGGGGGACGTGAATTCTCGCCCACATTTCACGAACGGCGCGGCCCTTCCCCTTCGATATCGGTTCGCCCCCATCCGCCACCGTTCTCTTCCCGGCTAGGCCCATTCGGCATGTGTGGTATTTGCGGTGAAGTTCGATTTGACGGCTCCATACCGTCAGTCCAACGCTTGGAGCGGATGGCGCGCGTCCTGGAACCCCGGGGTCCAGACGGGTCCGGCGTGGTGCTCCGCAACGGCTGCGGTTTCGCGCACCGCCGTCTGAAGATCTTCGATCTCTCCGAGCAGGCACAACAGCCGATGGTGGACAGCGCGCTCGGGCTCACCTTGGTACACAACGGTGCCGTGTACAACTACCTCGAGCTGCGGACCGAGCTCGAGCAGCAGGGGTATCGGTTCTTTTCCGACGGCGACACCGAGGTCATCTTGAAGGCCTACCACGCGTGGGGGCCCACCTTCGTCGAACGGCTCAACGGCATGTTCGCCATTGCCCTGCTGGAACGGGACACGGGGCGAGTGGTGTTGGCGCGCGACCGCCTGGGGATCAAGCCGTTGTACCTCGCTGATGTCCGTGGTGGACTTCGATTTGCTTCGACACTGCCGGCGCTCCTCGCCGGCGGTGGCATCGACACCGAAATCGATGCGATTGGTCTGCACCACTACCTGACGTTTCACAGTGTGATTCCTCCGCCGCGTACGATCCTGGAGGGTGCCCGGAAACTCCCACCGGCCACGGTGCTCATCCTCGAGACGGATGGGACCCGTCGGGAGCATCGGTTTTGGGAACCCGTGTTCGAGCGAGCCCCCGGCGATGACGCGAGGAGTGCGGACGAATGGCAGCATCTGGTGCTCGATGCGCTCCGAACCGCGGTTCGCCGCCGCATCATCGCGGACGTCGAGGTGGGCGTACTGCTCTCCGGCGGGCTCGATTCGAGCCTCGTGGTTGGTCTCCTCGCGGAACTGGGCGCTCACGGGTTGAAGACGTTCTCTGTGGGATTCGAATCTGTGGGTGACGAGGAAGGCAACGAGTTTCGGTACTCCGATATCGTCGCCAAATGCTTTGGCACGGAACATCGGAAGATCTTCGTCGACACCGACCGACTGCTCCCGGCGCTTCCCGGCTGCATTGCGGCGATGTCCGAGCCCATGGTGAGCCACGATGTCGTCGGTTTCTATCTGCTGTCGCAGGAAGTCTCGCAATACGTCAAGGTGGTACAAAGCGGTCAGGGTGCCGACGAGATATTTGGAGGCTACCATTGGTATCCGCCACTGCTGGAGAGCCGAGACCCCCTGACCGACTACAGTCAGGTGTTCTTCGATCGGGACCACCGCGATTTTCAGCGCGTCGTCCATCCCCGGTTTGTCGAAGACGATCACAGCCGACGATTCGTGGAGAGGCATTTTGCGCAGTCAGGTGCGGCCACACCCGCCGACCAAGCCTTGCGGCTCGACACGACGGTCATGCTGGTCGACGATCCCGTGAAACGCGTCGACAATACCACGATGGCGTGGGGCCTCGAGGCGCGTGTGCCGTTTCTCGACCACGAGGTGGTAGCGTTGGCCGCCCGCATTCCCCCCGAGCTCAAGATCCGCGGCGGTGGCAAGGGCGTGCTCAAGGACGCGGCCCGGCGGGTCATTCCCTCGGCGGTCATCGACCGTCCCAAGGGATATTTCCCGGTACCGGCGCTCAAGTATCTCGATGGCCCCTATTTGGCGCTCGCCCACGAGGCGCTGACAGCAGACTCGGCCCGTTCCCGCGCGCTGTTTCGCGCTGACTACGTGGACGAGCTGCTCGAGAACCCGCGTGCCCACCACACACCCCTCAAGGGATCCAAGCTGTGGCAGCTCGCGCTCCTCGAACTCTGGTTACAGTCCCACGGCATCTGAGCCGTAGGAGGTTGCAATGGGAAGCTCACCGGATCACGGACCGCAGCGCATCGAGCGTCGGGAGGCGCTCACGCTCAGGAGTTGGGGCGATCGGCCCGTGGGTCCTGCGGCCCAGGAGCTGGAGCCGGACGTGGTCGTGGACTGTGGCTGGGGACGGTTGATTCTGGCACACACCTTCACCGACCCCCGCCGGCTCGCTGCGCTGTTGCAGGCGGAGACCCCGGGAACCCGCGACATCGCCTTTTACATTCGCGATCCGCACGTGCTGCTGTCGCTGGCGCCACAGGAGCTGTTCCTCGATCCGTCGCACACGTACCGCCTCTGGATGTCGGATTATCGGCCGCCGGCGGCGCGGCCACGGGGGTTCGTGCTTCGCCGCTTGCGCACCGAGGCGGACTCCGAGGGCATCAATCGCATTTACGCCGCACGGGACATGGTCAGGACCGACCCCATTTCCTTCCCCTACGATCAGCGAACATCGAAGGTGCTCACGTATATCGTGGCGGAAGACGATCAGACGGGCGAGATCATCGGAACGGTCACCGGCGTGGATCATGTCCATGCCTTCGACGATCCCGAGAACGGCTCGAGTCTCTGGTGTCTCGCCGTCGATCCTCAGGCATCGCACCCCGGCATCGGTCGGGCCCTCGTGGAACATTTGGCCGAGCACTACCTGGCCCGTGGACGCACGTTGATGGATCTGTCCGTGCTGCACGACAACGAGCAGGCCATCGCCCTGTACGAGCAGCTCGGCTTTCAGCGTGTGCCCGTGTTCTGTGTCAAGCACAAGAATCCGATCAACGAGGCGCTGTTCGTGGGGCCGGTGACCGAGGCGGCGCTCAACCCTTACGCCGCCATCATCGTGAACGAGGCGCGCCGGCGCGGCATCGCCGTCGACATCCTCTACGCGGCTGACGGATATTTTTCCCTCACCTACGGGGGGCGCACGATCGTGTGTCGGGAATCCCTTTCCGAGCTCACATCGGCCATCGCCTACAGCTTGTGTGACGACAAGGCTGCCACCCGCCGCGTCCTGCGGCGGGCGGGTCTTCAAGTGCCGGCCCAGCAGGCCGCCGGCGAACCAAAGGAGAACCACGCGTTCCTCGAACGCTACGGGCGCGTCGTCGTCAAGCCCGCCCACGGAGAGCAGGGGCGTGGGGTCTCCGTCGATATCGCTCGACCCGATGAGCTGGAGAACTCGATCGCACGGGCCGCCCAGGAGGATGATCGGGTGGTCTTGGAGGAGTACGTGGAAGGCGAGGACCTCCGTCTCATCGTGATCGACTTCCAGCTCGTTGCCGCCGCGATCCGCCGTCCGCCGTGCGTTACCGGCACGGGACGCCACACCATAACACAGCTCGTCGAGAAGCAGAGCCGGCGTCGGGCCGCGGCGACGGGCGGAGAGAGCCGCATTCCGCTCGACGAGGAAACACGCCGCTGTGTGCGGGGCCACGGGCATGATCTGGACACCGTGCTGCCCGCTGGCGAGACGATCACCGTCCGCAAGACGGCGAATCTCCATTCGGGCGGGACCATCCACGATGTGACCGCGGCGCTCCACCCCGCCCTCGGCGAGGCGGCCGAGCGTGCGGCCCGAGCGCTGAATATTCCCGTCGTCGGATTGGATTTCATTGTCCCGGCAGTCGACGAAGCCGAGTATGTGGTGATCGAGGCCAACGAGCGTCCCGGATTGGCCAATCACGAGCCCCAACCCACGGCCGAGCGCTTTGTCGATCTGCTCTTCCCCCAGAGCGTCCCCATCGGGTGATCGTGCCATGACCATTGCTCAGACCAAGTCTTCCGCGAGCCAACCTCGTCCCGAAGTGGACATGGACTATGTCAAGATCGCCCTGCTGACCCTCCTCGATATTGCGAGCCCTACCGGCTTCACCGATCAGATCGTGCACTGGACTGGACGGGAGCTGGAACGACTCGGCATCCCATTCGAATTGACGCGGCGCGGAGCCATCCGGGCGGACCTCAAGGGGGAGCTCGAAAGCCCCGACCGCGCTGTGGTGGCCCACCTGGATACGGTGGGGGCCATGGTCACGGCCCTCAAAGAGAACGGCCGCCTGGCCATCGCCCCGATCGGCACCTGGTCGAGCCGGTTCGCCGAAGGGGCTCGTGTCTCGATCTGCACGGATCGCGGGCGCATCCGAGGCACCATACTGCCGTTGTTCGCCTCCGGTCACACGTTTCACGAGCGCGTGGATACCCAACCCGTGACCTGGGACCACGTGGAAGTTCGGATCGACGAAGTGGTACACAACGCGCGCGATCTCGCCGACCTCGGCGTCCATGTCGGCGACTTCGTCTCCGTGGACGCCCACCCTGAGGTCGATGACCGGGGATTCGTCAATGCCCGCCACCTTGATGACAAGGCGGGCGTCGCGGCGGTGCTCGGTGTCGGGAAGGCCATTCGGGATGCGGGATGGACCCTGCCCGTGGATTGCCACCTCGTCTTTACGATCAGCGAGGAGGTGGGGTCGGGAAGCTCACATACGCTCCACGGCGACGTGGCCGAGATGGTGACGGTGGACAATGCCACGCCCGCACCCGGGCAGAACTCCAGTGAATTCGACGTGACCATCGCCATGATGGACTCGAGTGGCCCATTCGACTACCACCTCACCCACAAACTCATTCGGCTCTGCGAGGAGAACCATCTTCCGCATCGGCGGGACGTCTTCCGACACTACCGGAGCGACAGCGCCTCGGCCGTGGATGCGGGCAACGACTTGCGCACCGCCCTGGTCTGCTTTGGGGTGGATGCGTCGCATGGGTACGAGCGCACCCACCTCGAATCACTCGAGGCCCTGGCGGCTCTGCTGCTGGCGTATGTCACGAGCCCACCCACCGTCATGCGTGATCGAGATGAGCTCGCCGGATTGAAGGGGTTTCCGACGCAACCCACGCAGCCACTCACGTAGCGCGGCACCTCTGGGCCGTTCGTCGGTATCAACCCGCGGGACCAACAGGACATCCAACTCGTGGACCATTGCGGCGTCGCGCGAATCGTCGTCCTCCTCGCCATCGTCACGCCAGCCGTGGGGGCGCCCGGGGCCGCGCAGGAGTGTGGGTCGCTGGGGGCAGAAGCGGTGCGCGGCATCAACCGCGCGCGAGCGGACGTCGGCCTCGCACCCCTCTCAGTGGATCTGCGCCTCGTGCGGGCCGCTGCTGGGCACGCCGCGCACCTCGCCAAGACGGGCCGTGTGGAGCACCGTGGCGATGGCGGATCGACGCCCGCCGAGCGCGTCGGCGCATCCGGATATGTGTGGAGCTTCGTAGCGGAAAACGTGGCCGCCGGCTACGCGAGCGCCGCAGCCGTGGTCCAAGGATGGTTAGAGAGCCCTTCGCATCGCGCCAACATGTTGAGTCCGGAAGCACACCATGTTGGGATCGGATATGTGCAGGTACCGGACGGCCGCTACCGACATTTCTGGACAGCGGCATTCGGGGCCACGCGCGATCCCCGATCGCCTCCACCGCTCGAGTGTCATCCCTGAGCGGTCGTCTCCTTATAGATCGACGCACCCAGGAGGGCGGCCAGCGCCATTTCCACGAGTTGCCACACAACCGCGGTCATCAAGAGACGGGGAGGGGCCAGGTTGATCATTCCGTCTCCCACAGCTGGCCAGAGCCACACCAGCGCCCACACGACCACACCCACCAGAAGTGCCGTCTTGGGACCTGGCCCGAATCGCGGGCGGACGGCGGCGTACAGCCAGACGGTCGCGATGCCGATCAGGAACCCGAACACGACGAATACCATGGCGGCGGACCCCCCGATGGGCGGGAGTCCGAGTGCCTCCATGGCGGCCGCGGCATCCTCGGCGATGATGGCGAGGTTGAGGATGGACTCGCCCACGTTGATGACGAGGCCGGCGAGAAGGCCGCCGGTCACGACACGCCCGATGTTGATCTGGCCCATCAGTACGCCTCCGCGCTGGGAACCCAATCGTATGGCAGGGCGTTCGAGCATGGGTCGTCGCCGGCCCATGTGTCAAGGCTTCCCCAGGGAGCTAGACTACGAGACTGATGGAAAGAACCGAAACGGGCATCCTCGAGGCTATCTGGATCAAGCGGGCCCACCGCGGTCCCATGGATCCTGCCACGCGCGCGGTGCTGGAGCCGGGCGCGGGCATCCTGGGGAACGCCGACCGCGGCGGCAAACGACAGGTCACCATCATCGATGCCGACACCTGGGATGGCGTCCAGCAGGGGTTGGGAACGCGTGTGGATCCCGCCGCCCGACGCGCCAACCTCATGGTTCGCGGCCTTCGACTCGCCGAGACCCGGGGGCAGGTGCTGCGCGTGGGGACATGTCGCATTCGCATCCACGGCGAGACCAGGCCGTGCGAGCGCATGGACGAAGCACACGAGGGACTCCGGGCGGCGCTGGCGCCCAACTGGGGCGGGGGCGTGTACGGCGAGGTGCTGGACGCTGCGGCGATCGCGGTCGGAGACAGGGTTTCGTGGGAGACGGCGTAGTCCCCCACCCGCTCATTAAGCAGGTCCTGCCGTTCGGCTCGGCGGGATGGGTGTGATAGGTTCCAGAAAAGGAGAAGCCATGACCGGGAAGATCGACAAGCCCGACACCGTGTGGCGGGAGAAGCTGACGCCTCAGCAGTACGCAGTGACTCGCGAGAAAGGCACCGAACCGGCGTTCACGGGCCAGTACTTCGATTCCAAGGAGCCCGGCGTATACCGCTGTGTCTGCTGCGGCATGGAGCTGTTCGACTCTGACGCCAAGTACGACTCGGGCACGGGGTGGCCGAGCTTTTGGGCTCCTGTGGCTCCGGATCGTGTTCGCACCGAAAGCGATGACAGCTACGGCATGCGGCGCACGGAGGTGCTGTGCGCGGCGTGTGACGCGCACCTCGGCCACGTGTTCGATGACGGCCCCAAGCCCACCGGGCTCAGGTACTGCATCAACTCCGTTGCACTCGACCTGGACAAGAGAGAAGAGAGAGAATAGGTCCCGCGCAGGGGCGGCACCGAGCGGTCCGCGCCCTCAGGCTCCGGCCATCTTCAACAGTCGCTTCCACGAAGCCGCGTCCACCGGGATGACGGACAGTCGCGGCATGCGGACCAGCGCCAGGTCCTTGAACGCGCGATCCGATTTCACGTCCGCCAGCGTCACCTGGTTCCGGAGCGGCTTGGTGGCCTTGATATCCATCACGACGAGCTTGGGATCGCTCTGTTGCGGATCCGGATAGGGCCCCTTCACCACCTCGGCCAGCCCCACCAGCGCCTTTTCCTTCCCCGAGTGATAGATGAGCACTCGGTCGCTCTTCTGCATGCTGCGGATGTGCCGGAGCGCGAGATTGTTTTTGACCCCGTCCCACACGGTGCGTTGCTCCTTGACGAGAGCGTCGTAGCTGTAGGTGCTCGGCTCGGTCTTGAGAATCCAGTAGCTGGGCATGAGTCGATCGCTTTGGGCATCCAGAGGGGAAGAAATCTTACTCGAGGACTACTATCCCGCCTATCCCACCCCTAGACAACCCCAGCCACCCACCGCTCTATCGCTTCCGCCACCTCGGTCATCACGTCCGCGTCCGTACGCCCCGAGCGCTTGGGCACCTTGAAGGAGTGGTTTCCACCATCGACGATATGCATCGTCGCTGGAAGCCGCTCCACTATGGGAGTGAGCAGCCTGAGATCAGCCAGGTCATCCCTCGTCCCCTGCACAAACAGCATGGGGACCTTCACCTCGAACAGATGCTCGGCCCGCTTATCCCCGGGACGTTTTGGCGCGTGGAGTGGGAATCCGAGGAAGACGATGCCCCGAACGCCGTCGATCGGTGCGGCCGCCTGCGCCATCGAGGTCATGCGTCCACCAAGCGACTTGCCGCCGGCCACGAGTGGCAGGTCGGGAGCGAGCTCCAGCGCACTGCGCGCGGCCCCCCGAACGGTCGCCTGGAGGCGCGTCGGAGGATCGGGACTCCGCCTTCCCGCTTCCAGGTACGGGAACTGATAGCGGAGAGTGGCAATCCGGCGCTCCGCGAGCTCTTGGGCCATGCTCTCCATGAAGGCATGGTGCATGCCGGCGCCAGCACCATGGGCCAACAAGTACAGCACCGTGGCGTCGGGGGGACGCATCAATCGACCGGTCACCCGGCCCACCCGACCATCATCGACGGGGATCACGACCGGTTTGAGACTCACGACGTTCCTCCTGCGCTACCGGCCGCACAAAGGCCGTCGGCGAAGGCGATGCTCGTCAGCCCCGGACGTCCGCCCCGTTTGTGGGCTGATTCGCCCGTGCATGCGACGCTCGATTCCACCAACCTACTCCTCCAGCGTAAAGCCAACACGAAGGGTCACCTGCCAGTACCCCACCCCGTTTCCCTCGATCATCCCCCTGGTCTCCGTCACTTCGAACCAGCGCATGTTCCGAACGGTCTTCGAGGCACGCTGCAACGCCTGCTCCACGGCATCTTCGATGGTCTTCTTGGACGATCCAACCAGCTCGATGGTCTTGTAAATGTGGTCCGACATGGCGGGACTCCAGGGTTAACGTGGTTGTGCGAAGCTTCTGCCGCTGCGGTCTCCGTGTCTCCTCTGCCCCGTAGCCTAGTCGTCGCGTTTCTCCAAGAGACGCAACAGCCCCGTATACCCATGGGCCGACAGGCGCTCAGATGCCAGCGCGAAATACGCCGGTCCTGCGGAGATCCCCAACCCGTCCACCACCCGATTCATCAAGTTGAACAGTGCGCAGACCGAGGCGGCATGATACAATGCTCGCTCGTCCCACCCGGCATGCAAGATCGCGCGCGCGTCCGCCTCCGTGACTCGACTCGGTGTCTCGGTGAGCCTTCGGACGTAGCGCAACACCGGCTTCATTCGTTCGCTGATGGGCGCGGCCGCGAGGTCGCTCAGCAAGGCGCTCACGAGCCCCTCCGAGACGCCAAAGGCCTCGGCGGTGGCCTGGTGAACGCCGTGACAGTACCGGCACGCGTTGAGTCCGGAGACATACGCGGCGATCAGTTCGCGATCTCCGGTGGAAAAGGGCGACGGCCCACGCATCAGCACCTGATGGTACTCGAGGAGCGGCATGGCCGGCCCTGGGAACGCCTTGAAGACGTCCAGCAGCACGGCATTGGGCGGCAACGATGGGAGAAATGACATAGGACGTTCCTCTGGCGGAGAGGCGGGACGGAGCCGCGGCTAGAGTACGCCGCCGCTGAACGGTCGGCAAGCAGCACCGCTTCTCTCGACCCCCGGCTTGATATTCGAGGTCCCTAACGCTATGCTAATACGGCGCTTAGGAGCCATCCTACCGCACGTGTCCCCATGATGAACACCTCAAGGGCGCGTTGGAGTCGTCTTCTTTCAGCGAGGTTATGATGGGTAAGAACGCGGACCTTCTTGTCCGGCGCGCCGCCGTTGTGCCCCGTGGGGTTCCCCGGGTGACGGAGGCCACGGCAGCGTCGGCCAAGGGTGCCGTTATCATCGACGCCGAGGGCAGAGAGCTGATCGATTTTGCCGGCGGGATCGGTGTGATGAACGCCGGCCACTGTCAGGACGCAGTGGTCGAGGCCATCCGAGAGCAAGCCGGCAAGTTGCTCCACACCTGTTTTCACGTCGCGACGTACGAGCCGTATGTCGCGCTGTGCGAGCGTCTGGCATCGCTGCTTCCTCACGGCGACCACACCAAGGTGCTGCTGGTGAACAGCGGTGCCGAGGCTGTGGAAAACGCCGTGAAGATTGCCCGGCAGGCGGCGGGCCGCCCGGCGGTCATCTGCTATACCGAGGGGTTTCACGGGCGCACGCTCCTCGGCATGTCGCTGACATCCAAGGTCGGCTACAAGCTCGGCTGCGGTCCATTTGCGCCGGAAGTGTACCGGCTCCCCTTCCCCAACCATTACCGCTACGGGGATGGCCTGTCCCTCGACGCGTTTGTGGAACGGGAATTGGACCGGCTCCACCAGGCATTCAAGAACGTCGTTGCGGCAGACCAGGTGGCCGCCATCATCATCGAACCCATCCAAGGAGAGGGCGGGTTCGTCCCGGCTCCGTCTCGCTATCTCGAAGGTTTGCGCCGTATTTGCGACCAGCACGGTATCCTGCTCATCTTCGACGAGGTACAGACCGGCTTCTGTCGCACTGGGCGGTGGGGTGCCTACCAACACTTCGGCGTGGTGCCGGACCTGTCGACCTGGGCCAAGTCCATGGGGGGTGGACTCCCCATTGCTTCCGTGATCGGCAAAGCAGAGGTGATGGACGCGGCGCTCCCCGGCACCATCGGAGGCACCTACGGTGGCAATCCGGTTGCGTGTGCCTCGGCCATGGCGACCATCCAGTGGATGGAGGACCACGACTTGAACGCCCGAGCTGAACACGTGGGGCAGCGCATTCGCACACGGTTCGAGTCACTGCGGGGACGGTGCCCGGCCGTGGGCGACGTGCGCGGTCTCGGCGCGATGGTGGCCATGGAGCTCGTGGAACAGGGTGATCCCAAGCAGCCGGCCACGGGGAAAGTCAAGGAAATCCTCATCGCGTGCGTGCGCCGCAATCTCCTGGTGATTGCCGCCGGCACGTACGGCAACATCATCCGCGTCCTTTCCCCGTTGGTGATCACCGACGAGCAGCTCGACCGCGGTCTCGATATTCTCGAGGAGGAGATCTTGCGGGTCTGGCCGGCGCGTCAGACCGCGAACGCGCGAACTGCGTCCGCTACCGCCTGAGGATCCATGAGACCAATTGCGATCGCGGGAATGCAGCTGCAGCTGCGCGGCACGGGCGACAACCTGCCGCACATGCAGGCGCGCTTGGACTACTTGATGCACCTGTTTCCCTGGGTACAGATGGTGGTGTTCAGCGAGCTCGCGGCGTTCGGCCCGTCACCTCGGAGAGCCCAGCCCATTCCCGGTCCAGTTGAGCGGACGTTCCAGGGAATGGCGGCCAAGCACGGCGTCTGGCTCGTGAACGGATCCATCTTTGAACTGGTGGACGGCAAGGTGTACAACACGACTTCTGTGGTCGCTCCGGATGGCCGGGTGGTGGCGCGATACCGGAAGATGTTCCCGTTCCGGCCGTACGAGATGTCCGTGGAAGCCGGCGAGACTTTTTGTGTGTTCGATGTCCCCGATGTGGGGCGTTTCGGGGTCTCGATCTGTTACGACATGTGGTTCCCCGAAACGTCACGCACCTTGGCGGCGCTCGGCGCGGAGGTCATTCTCCACCCGTCGATGACGACCACGATCGATCGCGACGTCGAGCTGGCCATCGCGCGCGCCACCGCGGCCACCAACCAGTGCTTCATCGTCGATATCAATGGAGCGGGGGACGGCGGCAACGGCCGGTCCATCATTTGCGGCCCCGCCGGCGACGTTCAATACAAGGCAGGCACGACCGAGGAGCTGATTCCCATCGAGCTGGACCTGGACCGCGTACGTCGCAGTCGGGAGCGAGGGTTGCGGGGGTTAGGGCAACCCCTCAAGAGCTTTCGCGACGCGACGGTTCGGTTCGAGGTGTACGACCCCACTTCTCCCGTGCGGGAATACCTCACGTCACTCGGTCCGCTGACCAAGCCGACGCGGGTGATGCCCGGAGATGTCGACGGCAAGCAGGAGGCTCCGACTCACTCAGCCCAAGCAGGTCATCCATGATCGAGCGATCAGCCGAACCGGCGTCACGAGAATCCGAGACATCTTCGGCGACGGCGCTGTACAACGCGGGGCGCCTGCGTACCGATACCTGGAACCAACTCCGCGATTTCGCCCGACGCCTGCGACGGCTGGAACACGCAGACGAGGAACGTACCCGTCTCGAGCAGGATTGTCGCAGCGCGTTCGAGCGCCTCGCGCCGATCGAACAGTTTTGCGTATTCCCAGGCGCGCAGGCGTTCGCGCAGATCCGGCAGACGTTCGAAGACGAAGACTACGAGGTGCTCTCGCAGCAGGTGGTGCGGATCGTTCGCCTCATGAGCGGGAGCGCCTATCGCCGATTGGACCTGTCCAGCTCTCGGCTCGAGAGTTATGCGGATCTGTTAGACGTCTCCGCGTTGAGCGAGGCGGTGCATAGTCAGTTGGCCGGGGAGCAACGGCCCTATTTCGAGGTGCTGGTGGTGGATGACATCAGCCCCCAAGAGGAAACGGACCTGCGTCTCCGACTCCGCGACCTTCGGAAGCGGGATGACCCCGTGGTGTACGAGATCGTGGTCGTGCGATCGTTCGAGGACGCCCTCATGGCAGTGACGATCAACCCCAACATCCAAAGCTGCATCATCCGCTACACGTTCCCGTACGCGGCGCCACAGCGCCTGGAGTTCCTCAGCGAGATCTACACCGTGCTCGAGGCAGATCCGCGTGTGTGGGGCGCACAGCTGGCCACCGACCGGAGTCTGACGCTCGGACGCGGACTGAAAGCGCTCCGGCCGGAGTTAGACCTGTTCCTGGAAACCGACGCGCCGGTCGAGCACGTCGTCGGCGCGTCGAGCCACCACTTCCGGCGCGTGTTCTACCACCAGGAGAACTACCTGGATCTGCATTTGGGAATTCTGAAGGGAATCCACGAACGCTACGATACACCGTTCTTCAACGCGCTCCGGCATTACAGCCTCAAGCCCACCGGGGTATTTCACGCCCTCCCCATCTCCCGCGGAAACTCCATTGTTCGTTCGCATTGGATTCAGGACATGGGGAAGTTCTATGGGAGCAACATCTTTCAGGCTGAGACGTCGGCCACGACCGGGGGACTCGATTCGCTGCTGCAGCCGCACGGGCCGCTCAAGCGGTCGCAGGAGCTGGCCGCCCGAGCCTTCGGTGCCAGACAGACGTACTTCGTGACGAACGGCACCTCCACGGCCAACAAGATCGTGCTCCAGGCGTTGATTCGACCCGGAGACATCGTGCTCGTGGCCCACGACTGCCACAAGTCGCATCATTACGCCGTCCTCCTGGCCGGGGCCCGACCCATCTACTTGGACGCGTACCCGTTGCAGCCGTACTCGATGTACGGCGCCGTGCCGCTCGCCGACATCAAGCGCCATCTCATCCATCTCAAGCAGGCCGGGAAACTCGACCGGGTGAAGATGTTGCTGCTCACCAACATCACGTTCGACGGTGTCACCTACGATCCCGAGCGCATCATGGAGGAGGTGCTCGCCATCAAGCCGGATATGGTGTTCGTGTGGGACGAAGCGTGGTTTGCCTATGGACGGTTCGTCCCGACGTTGCGGAACCGCACGGCCATGTGGGCCGCCGACCGCCTCAGGCGTCGCTATAAGAGCCCCGAATACCGGACGCGCTATCGCGAGTGGAAGGCCGCGTTCGACGAGCTCGACCCCAACGACGACACGACCTGGGTGGAGCGGCGGTTGCTGCCGGATCCCGATCAGGTTCGGATCCGGACGTACGCTACGCAGTCCACCCACAAGACACTGACGGCCCTACGTCAGGGCTCGATGATTCACGTCTTCGACCAGGATTTCGAGCAGGTGGTGCTCAACGTCTTCAACGAAGCGTACATGACCCACACCTCCACGTCGCCCAATTACCAGATTCTCGCATCGCTGGACGTGGGACGCCGGCAGGTCGAGCTGGAAGGCTATGAGTTCGTGCAACGCAGCGTGGAACTTGCCATGACGTTGCGGGAGCGGGTACATGCCGATCCACTCCTGCACCGATACTTCCGCGTCCTCGGACCGGCGGACATGGTTCCAGAAATGTACCGGCCCTCGGGCCTCCAGTACTTCTACGACCCCAAGTCCGGATGGCAGCGGATGGAGCAGGCCTGGCAATCCGACGAGTTCGTCCTGGACCCCACCCGGGTGACCCTCGACGTGGGACGGACCGGAATGGACGGTGACAGTTTCAAGCAGCTTCTGATGGATCGGTTCGACATCCAGATCAACAAGACGTCCCGCAACACCGTGCTGTTCATGATTCACATCGGGATGACGCGCGGGATGGTGGCACACCTCGTGAAGGTGCTGAGCCAAATCGCGGAAGACTTGAACGAGCGCCGGGACCTCCAGAGCGCCGTGGAACGACTCATGCATCAGCGACGGGTCAAATCACTCACCGAAGACCTGCCGCCACTTCCCAACTTCAGCCGGTTTCATCGGGCGTTCCTCCCGACGCCGGACAGCACGACCCCGGAAGGAAACATGCGGGAGGCTTTCTTCCTCGCGTATGACGACCGAGCCTGCGAGTACATGAAGCTTGACGGGACGCTCCATGCCGCCATCGAGTCGGGGCGGGAGGTCGTCTCGGCCACGTTTGTCACCCCGTACCCGCCGGGGTTCCCGGTCCTCGTGCCGGGGCAGGTCATCACACCGGACATCTTGGAGTATCTCAGCGCCCTGGACGTGAAAGAGATCCATGGCTATGAGCCGAACTACGGATTCCGGGTCTTCACGGAGTCGGCGTTGACGGGAGCAGCGCCGGCACGAAAGAGGGTGTCCAAGCCCCAAGCGCGTTTGACCGGAGTGAAAGCCTGATGGGATCGAAAGCGAAGAAGAAGCGTAGCTCCACCAAGACCAGCCAGACCCGTACCGTTCGGAAACCGGCGCCAGCCCGCCGTACCCGGGGAGGCGATGCCGCGCTGCGCGGAATCTCGGACATTCGGCGGTACTTTCACCGTAACGAGAAGCCCGTCTACTTCATCAGCGCGACCAATTTCAACCTCATCGGCATCGATGAGTGGGTGCGCAATTTCCATTACATCAATTTCATCGACTGCTTTGACGGACATCACCCCCACGTCTTCGTTCCTGCCGAGATCCCCCACCGCCCATTCACGTGTATCGAGGACATCAACAACTATCTCCTCGAGCACAAGGAGGTGGTGGACTACATCCAGCGGCGTGGGCCGGGCGGGAAGGCCGTGTTTCTCTTCTTCGACGAGCGAACCGAAGCACTCTGCAAGGAGCTGGGGCTGGATCTCTGCTTCCCGCCGGCCGTACTGCGACGAAAAGTGGACGACAAGATCTCCGCCACCAAAATCGGAGACCGAGCGGGGGTCCCCAGCGTCCCCAACGTTCTCGGAAAAGTGCGCAGCTATGTGGATCTACGCCGGATGTCCCGGAAGCTCGGGAACGACCTCGTCATCCAGACGGCGTTCGGGGACTCCGGTCACACGACATTTTTCATTTCCAACGAGACCGACTGGAACAAGCACGCCGATGAAATCGTGAACGAGGCCGAAGTGAAAATCATGAAGCGTGTGCGGTGTCGCGGATCCGCCCTCGAGGCCTGCGTCACCCGCCACGGGACCATCGTGGGCCCGTTGATGACCGAGCTCATCGGGTTTCGAGAATTGACCCCCTATCGGGGCGGTTGGTGTGGCAACGAAGTGCATCCCGAGGCGTTCTCCCAAGCGATTCGCGATCAGGCGCGCGACCTCACCTTTGCCTTCGGTGAGGAGATCCGCCGGATGGGCTATCGCGGCTATTTCGAACTGGACTTTCTGATGGACCAAGACACCGGCGACGTGTATCTCGGTGAGGTGAATCCGCGCATCACCGGGGCGAGCGCCATGACGAACTTGGCAGCATTCGCACACGCGGACGCACCGCTGTTCCTGTTTCACTTGCTCGAATGGTCTGACGTCGAGTTCGAGTTGGACGTGCGGGAGCTGAACCGACGCTGGGCCGATCCTGCCAACATCGATCCGTGGGGCCAGCTCGTCATGAAGCACACGCACGACTCCGTTGACCTGGTCACGGCAGCGCCAAAATCGGGCGTGTGGAAAATGCGGAACGACCACAGTCTCGAGTTTGTGCGGGTGCAGACCCACCGACGGACGGTAGAGAGTGAGTCGGAGGCGTTCTTCCTGCGCATTCTGAAGCCCGGCGACTATCGCTACAAGGGTGCCGACCTGGGCATCCTCATTACGCCGGGCCGATTGATGACTGCGGACCACCAATTGAATGACCGGGCCAAGGCGTGGATCCGTGGGATCCAGGCGCAATACCGAACACAGCCCGCCCAACCTGCCGAGCCGGCCGCGCAGGAAGCGGTCGAGGTCGGCAACTTCAAGATTCTCTAGTTCACACCATGCGCCGCGTCCTCCGCGCGATCGAAGAACTCGCGCCGGGCGACCGATGGGCGGCGGAGTTCCACCGTCACTGGCCCACCTACCGCGAGTGGTTCTTACGAGAGGGGGACCGCGCACGCCCGTCCTACCTGGCGTCCCGGCGTGCACTTCAAGAGCACATGCCGGAGCTTCTGCCAACGTACGAACGATTGGTGGATCTAGCCGGCGGGGGTGACCTCGCTGCTCGATTTCTGAGTCTTTACAATCCAACGCCATATCTCACGGGGTGCTCCCAGGCCGTATGGACCCGCGGCACCCCGTTGCTGGTGCGTAACTACGACTACAGCCCTCGATTGTGGGACGCCATCCTGCTCAACTCTGCATGGAACGGAAGGTCCGTGATCGCCATGACCGACTGTCTCTGGGGTGTGCTGGACGGCATGAACGATGCCGGGCTCGCGGTCTCGCTGTCGTTCGGTGGTCGCAAGGCCGTGGGTGACGGATTCGGCATCCCCGTCGTTCTCCGCTACGTGCTCGAATTCTGTGCGACCACCGCTCACGCGGTGGAGGTGCTCGAGCGCGTGCCCGCACACATGGCGTACAACGTGACGGTGGTTGACGAATCGGGGCACTTCGCCACGGTGTATACGGGACCAGAACACCGTCCCGAGGTCACCCGCCGCGCCGTGGCCACCAATCACCAAGGAGCGGTGGAGTGGCACCAACACGCCACGGCGACCGCGACGGTCGAGCGGGAGATCTATCTGGAGGAACGGCTCGAAGATCCAGCGGAGACCGCCCAGAGCTTCACCAATCGGTTTCTGGCACCACCCCTCTTCTCGACGCGTTACCACCACGGATGGGGCACCCTGTATACGGCGACCTACTATCCGCAGGAGCGTGACACCGTCTATCGCTGGGCCCATCACACCCTCGAGCAGTCGTTCACGGCATTCCACCAGGGCGAAACGCTGCTCACTTTTGGAGAGGATCGCGCGCATGGGGGGCTCACGAGGTGACCCAACCACCCAGCGCCCGACCCGGACTCAGCAAGCAGCTCGGGCTGTTCGGGTTCTTTGCCCTCGCGTTCGGGTCCATGATCGGCGTGGGTTGGGTGACGGCGTTGGGAAGCTGGCTCGAGAACGCGGGCCCCGGCGGGGCCATGGTGGCTTTCGCCGCCGGTGGCCTACTCATGTTGGCCATTGGGCTCTGTTACGCCGAGGTGACGCCGATGCTGCCCGTGGCCGGCGGAGAGGTCGCCTACGCCTATAAGGCCTACGGCACGGGAAAGTCGTTTCTCGTGGGCTGGTTCCTGGCCTTCGGATACATCTCCGTCTCCGCCTTCGAGGCGATCTCAGTGGGACGGGTGCTGAGCTTCATGGCACCCGATATCGATCGCTGGTTGCTCTATCGAGTGGGTGGCGATCCGGTGTATCTCACCCACCTGCTGCTCGCGGTGGGCTTTACCGCACTGATCACGGCGCTCAACTACTTTGGCGTCGCGAAAGCGGCGGCATTTCAGAAGTGGCTCATTGTCGGTTTTCTCGTCGTGACGGCGCTCTTTGTCGGCGCGGGGCTCCTGGGCGGGTCGTTGTCCAACGCGCAGCCACTGTTCGCGGCCACGACGGCCGTCGGGATCGGGCCCGGCATCTTGGCCGTCTTCGTCACCGTGCCATTCTGGTTCGTGGGATTCGACACCATTCCCCAGGGCGCGGAAGAGGCCGAGGCATCGGTCCAACCACGCAAGCTGGGCGTGCTGATCATCGCCGCCATCGTGAGCGCAACGGCGTTCTACGTCGTGCTGATTCTGAGCGTGGCCGTCACCGGCCCATGGCAAAGTATCGTGGCCGCCGACCTACCGACCGCTCGCGCCTTCGCCTATGCCTTCCGCACGCCGCTGTGGACCAACCTCGTGTTGCTGGCCGCGGTCATCGGCCTGCTCACGAGTTGGAACGGCTTCTTCCTCGCCGGCTCGCGTGTCCTCTTTTCCTTGGGACGGGGACAGATCATCCCTGCGGGACTGGGCGAGACCCATCCGCGATACGGCACTCCCCACCGTGCGGTGTTGTTGGCGGGTGTGGTGACGATCCTGGCGCCGCTCCTGGGCCGCGACGCGCTCATCGCGTTCGTGGACGTGGGGTCATTCTGTATCGGCGTGGCCTTTCTCGGGGTCTCGCTGTCGGTGATCCAGCTCCGCAAGCGCTTTCCGCATACACCTCGTCCCTATCGCATCCCGGGTGGCCCCGTGATCCCCGCTCTTGCCGTTCTGGGATCCCTCTTCATTCTGGCGGTGATGCTCATTCCCGGCAGCCCCGCGGCACTGCGCTGGCCGCTCGAGGTTGTCATCTTAGGTTCGTTTGCCGCCCTGGGGGTACTGTTCTGGATCGCGGGAAAGCGACACCGAGCGCGGGTACCCGAGCAGGAACGAGCCTATCTGATTTTGGAGCAGTACGCCGACATCAGCCCGCAGGCTCGGTAGCACCGGACGGCCGTTCAATGCATGAACCAACTGGGCAACGCAATCTGCGCTGACCGATTCTGAAAGGACCAAGCGATGGCAATCGTGGCTGTGAATCCTGCGACAGGGAGCAAGATCAAGGAGTATCCCGAGATCGATGCCAAGGAGCTCGGCCGCACCATTCGCGCGGCCCACAAGGCGCATCTGGAATGGCGCACGACCACGTTCGCAGAGCGTGCCGAGCTGATGCGAGGAGCGGCGAAGATCCTCCGCGATCGCGCGGCGGAATGGGGACGCTTGATGGCCCAAGAGATGGGGAAGCCCGCTCACGACGGAAAGTCCGAGGCGGAGAAATGTGCCTGGGTCTGCGACTACTACGCCGATAACACCGAACACTTCCTCCGGCCCGAGTTCATCGAGACTGACGCCAGCAGGAGCTTCGTCACCTTTCAGCCGATCGGTATCGTTCTGGCGGTCATGCCGTGGAATTTCCCGTTCTGGCAAGTGTTTCGCTTCGCCGCGCCGGCGCTCATGGCCGGCAACGGCGCACTCCTGAAACACGCGTCCAACGTGCCGGGCTGCGCACTAGCCATCGAGGAGACGTTTCAGAAAGCCGGTTTCCCACCGGCGTTGTTCCGGACGCTGCTCATCGGCAGCGATCAGGTAGCGAAGGTGATTCGGCACAAGCTCGTGGCTGCCGCAACGCTGACGGGCAGCACCCCGGCTGGGCAAGCCGTTGCACAGCGGGCCGGAAAGGCATTGAAGAAGACCGTGCTCGAGTTGGGGGGATCAGATCCGTACTTGATCCTGGCAGACGCCGACCTCGACGACGCGGTGAACACTTGTGTCACGAGCCGATTGATCAACTCCGGTCAGAGTTGCATCGCTGCCAAGCGCTTCATCGTGGTGGACGCGGTTCGAGAGGAATTCGAGACCAAGTTCGTTCAACGCATGCGCCAGGCCACGATGGGCGATCCGATGAGCCCGGACACCCAGGTCGGCCCACAGGCACGCCGAGATCTGCGTGACGAGCTGCACGAGCAGGTGGAGCGGAGCGTCGCCAAAGGCGCGCGTTGCCTCCTCGGCGGCAAGATCCCGACCGGGCCCGGCGCCTTCTATCCACCCACCGTGCTGACCGACGTCAAGAAAGGCATGCCAGCCTACGACGACGAGCTCTTTGGTCCGGTGGCCGCCATCATCCCCGTGAAGACCGAGGCACGAGCCATCAAGGTGGCCAACGATTCCAAGTTCGGACTCGGGGCCGCCGTGTTCACCCGCGACGTGGAGCGCGGTCAGCGCATCGCGACCACCCAGCTCGAGGCGGGGTGCTGTTTCGTGAATTCGTACGTGAAATCGGATCCCCGACTTCCCTTCGGAGGGATCAAGGAGAGTGGGTACGGGCGTGAGCTGTCACACTACGGCATTAAGGAGTTCACCAACATCAAGACCGTGTGGGTGAAGTAGGGAGGGACACTAGGGACCAGGGGCTAGGGACTGGCAACAGCACCTAATCCAATCCCCTCCCTTCCCCGTCCCCCAACTCCGCGCACCGCTGAGTTGCGGCTTCCACCGCTCGAATGAGGGTGGTCCGCAAGCCACCAGCCTCGAGTGTAGCCACACCGGCGATGGCCGTGCCCCCGGGCGAGGTGACCATGTCCTTCAGCCGGCCGGGGTGTTCTCCGGTCTCGAGCAGGAGTTTGGCGGAGCCCATGACGGTCTGGGCTGCGAGAATCAGGGCCTCGTCCCTGGAGAGGCCCACCCGCACGCCGGCGTCCGCCATGGCATCGATCATCAGAAACACGTAGGCCGGACCGCTCCCGCTGAGCCCGGTCACCGCATTCATCTGCTCCTCGTCGATGGTCACGACCTTCCCCAACGCGCCGAACATGCGGTGCACCCGCGCGAGGTGGGCTTCCGTCACACTGCCGTTGGACGCAATGGCGGTCGCCCCCGCCAGCACCAGGGCCGGCGTGTTCGACATGGTGCGTACCACCGGCCGCTTCTTGCCCAACCCGCGCTGTATGCCAGCGATACTGAGACCGGCAACCAATGATGCGACGACCGTCGACTCGCCCACGCTGTCGGCGATTTCCCTCAGTATCGCCTTCACGATCTGTGGCTTTACGGCCAGCAGGAGGAGATCGGCGTTGCACGCCACCTCTTGGTTGTTCAGCGTGGTCCGCACACCATACCGCGCGGCGAGGTGATCGATACGCCGCTGGTGCTTGGCAGAGACGATGGCGTTCTCCGGTTGGAGAATCCCCGCCGTGGCCAACCCGCGGAGCACGGCCTCGCCCATGTTACCGCACCCGATGATCCCCAGGGTTCCACTCGTTGTCGGCATCCTGCCCTCAGTTCTGGTTGCCCCGAGGGCCCAACCTCGGGGACCTGTATTCTACTACGCGGCGCCCAAACCCGGATACCGGATCGTGGGCGCATGCGAGGATACAGCAGGAGATGTGCCTGGAGCGGAGCGGGGAGCGAGATGGAGACGGCACCTGGCGAGGGAAGCCTCAAAGCAAGGAGGGCGCCAGACTATCGAGGCGCCCTCCCCCCATCGGAGGCGGTGATGCTCGTCCACCCACCCAATACGACTCCGCTCGAGTCTCCGCTCCCGCCCCCTCCTCCGTTCCGTCTGCTACTGATCTCCCCCGATCGCCACTAGCTGACTCACGTCCGGCGTGGACAGGGGCAGTTTGCTGAAGTCCGGTGTCCCCACCGTCATTTCGTCCATACTCGCATACTCGGAAGGATAGAACACGCGGAGGTAGCTGTCGGCGTAGTTACAGCCATGCTGCGTTACCCTGATCGTATCCTGCTCCACGGTCAGCACACCCTGCGCCTCCAGGTAGCGTACTTCCGCGGGGAACGCCTCCACAGGATCCTCGCCGAAGAGAGTGCGGAAGTCTTCCCGGGGGATACCGAGCAGCTTCATGCCCATGACCATGTATCCTGCCATCTGCTCGCGCTTCGTCAACTCGTACGCGCACGCGATCGGAACCTGCCCGTCATTCACCACCTTGATGTAGGGACGATACGGGTTGCAGTTCTGATAGAGATGTCCGTCCGCGTATCCGAACGACGACTCGCCCAAGGCGATCAGATCCCTCCCGCGCCAACAGTTGGTGCGATGGGTGTGCTCGAATTCTTTCTTCCGCACCCAACTGAAGTGGGTGTGATGCCGATAGCCTTCAGCACCGAACCGCTCCTCGGCGTACTCCAACATCTCCATCTCCGCCGCATCACCCACGAACTTTTTCCGGAGCTCCGCGTCGAACTGCAGCTTGGTATAGAACTGGGTCCCAGGCTTGATCTCCATTCGGTAGATCGTGATGTGCTCCGGTTCGTACCTGAGCACGGAATCGATGGAGTGTTTCCACGTCTCCATGGTCTCACCGAGCATGCCGGACATGAGATCCAGGTTCATGACGCGGAACCCCGCCTTCTTTGCCCAGTCGAGTGTGCGGGCGACGACGTGGGGTTTCGCAATCCGTCCATTGATCTTGGCGATCTCCGGATGGAAGCTCTGGATACCGAAGCTCATGCGGTTGATCCCGAGATCTTTCAGCAGCTTCAGCTTGCTTTCCTGGATCGTCGTCGGTTCACCTTCCGAGGTCCACTCCACATCGTCGGCGACGTCGAACCGCTGTCGGATGTGTTGGACCAACGCCTCGAACTGGTGCTCCTTGAGATACGTCGGTGTGCCACCGCCAAAATAGACGGTCTCTACCTTCCGGCCTTGCAGGTACGGCAACTCTGCCACGAGGTCGATCTCTTTATGCAACGCCTCGATATAGGGATCCACGACGGTGCGGAAGGTGTTCGGCATGATGCCGTAGTAGCAGAACGTGCACCGCACCGCACAGAACGGAATGTGCACGTACAGCTGAAACCCTTCGGTTGCCTGGTGACCGGTGGCCGGTTGCGTGAAGGGGGGGGTCGCGCCCGGCCTCATGGTCTCGAACGGCGGATACTGAAACACGAACCGATCGCGGCGCGTCGGTTTGATGTCGAACTTGACGGCGCTCATGCCTCTCTCCCTCCAAGACGATCGTCCGACGCAAGATCGACGATCGCATCAACCCGAAAACCAATTTGCGTGCGAGTTAGCTTCGGCGGAACCACCCGACGATGGCGGCAAACGCGAACGCCCAAGACATTGATCACGAGCACCCGGCCAACGATCCGGTGCCCAAAACTCCGGTGCGACGCCAGGGACTCTCGATTGTGCCAACTCGCGTATCCAAAGAGCCGCGTGCGTCCACGCGTCCGGACGAACTCGAACGTGTGAAACAACAGGGCCACTATGGCGCCGCGGATCCGCCACTCGGGGAGAATCCAGAGATCGTACTCCCACGCCGCGTCGTCTGGTAGCGCGAATCGGCAGAATTTCTCCGGTTCCCCATGTTCACTACCGAGGTTGAGCCACGCCATCGCGACGATATCCCCCTCGGGCGTCTCGCACACGAAGCCAGGGTGCCCCGCCGTCAGCCGCGCGGCGAGCTCCCCGGGGTTCTCGCGATGGAACACTCGAGCGAGTTCGGGAACGTCACCCGACTGCACCTCCCGCACTCGCAGCTGACGGGGGCGTCGAACCGCGTGGTTGGGCGACGTCAGCTCGGTGAGGTACAGCACATCGACGTGAAACACGCTCCGGGGCATCACGTCGAAGAAGTGGCGGACCAGCTGGTCAACCCGGCCTTCTCGAATCAGCCGGAAAAGCTTCCGCAATCGCTTCCCGATGTTCCGCGTCGTCGCCTTCTCGATCACTGGAAAGCCGCTGTCCGCGGCGGTGCCCACCGGCGCCAAAAGGCCGGCGGCGATTGCCGTGTGGGGAAAGAGCGTGTCTGACCGACCTTGCGAAACTTGCACGTGTGTGTTGGCCCTCTGCGACACCGCGGGGGACGGGGGATCGTTATTCCTCTATTCCGCGGCAACAAGCATGCCAACTATTGGGTGTCATCAGATGAGAAAGGGGGACCAGCACCTCAAGACGCGGCGAGCTTGTGCCGAACATAGTCTGCCAGCACTTGGATGTTTTGAAATAGGTCCCGATTGATATCGGTGTCGTCCACCGTGATGCCGAGCGTCTCCTCCACCGCACCAACGAGTTGGAGCACCGAAACCGAGTCCAGCCCAAGACCTTTCCCGATCAGCGGTACGTCGCTGGGAATCACGGTGGGATCCATGTTTAACCGAAGACTCTTGACCAGCGCGGACTTGATCCGAGCTTCGATGGAGCCATCGTCTCCCTTGCCGTCGCCGGGCGACGACGGCGGTACACTCGTCTTCCCTTCCATGTCACTCACGCGTTCTGAAGTTGCAGGCGATTGTCCTGAAGCCTGCCCTCCAAGTAGAGCTCTCTGAAGTGCCGGTGTCGCCGTTTCCCGCTCGACGTCTTGGTCAGGGTACCCTTGGGAACGAGCAGGACCTCGCTCACGTCGATGCCAAGTTCCTGTTGGAGTCGCTCTCGCACGTCGTCGGCCAGCGCCTCCACGTCGCGCGCCAGCGGCTCCCGCACCTCGGAGACGACCACGATACGTTGCGTCCCCCGACCTTCATCGTCCACGCCGAAGGCGGCGAAGCATCCCGGGCGGAGACCCTCGACGTGGAGCAGCGCACGTTCGAAATCGCTGGGATCGAGCTTCTTCCCGAAGACGTTGATGCGCTCTCGCACGCGCCCCACCCAGAATAGCTCACGATCGCGAACGTAACCCAGGTCGCCGGTCCGGAGGAGATCACCGCAGATGGCGCGGCGCGTGGCCTTCTGATTGTCGAGATAGCCTTCCATCCGCGACGGTGTGTGCAAAGCTACCTCGCCCACATGACCGTCTGGAAGGCGACGGCCCGTTCGAGACAAGATATGGACCTCGAGGCCAGGCGCCGGCCGGCCGGCGCCCACGATGGCCACGGCGTTCTCGCCGGGTGGCGTCGGGATCGCCTGCCGCTTCTCCTGCAGCGCCATCCGGTCTACCCACTCGTAGGCGAAGGACCCGTCGACATCCGTAAAGGTGGCTCCCCCAACGTTTTCCGCACACCCAAAGTTGGTCTTCAAGGCGTCCGGCCGAACCCCGTACGCCGCAAACCGGTCGCGGAATGCCAGCACGGTGTCGAGATGGATCCGCTCGGCCGCATTCCAAAATGCCCGGACGTGATCCAGCCGCACTCCTTCGAGGTCCCGGTCACGTGCCATCTTGGTTGTAATGGCATACCCGAAGTTCGGGGACCACGTGACCGTCGAACCCGTGGTCGCCAGCCCTCGGAGCCACAAAGCCGGACGCTTGACGAACGCCTGCGGGCTGAGCATCACCAGCGGGATTCCGTTGGCGAGGCAGAGGAAGAAGTTATTGACCAACCCCATGTCATGGTACAAAGGAGTCCAGTTGAAGCAGACGTCATCACGCCCCAAGCGCATGGCTCCCATCATGGCGTCAAGCGCTGCCACCACCTTGTGCTGTTTCCACATACAGACACGGGGGAACCCCGTCGTGCCGGACGTGAGCTGGTAGGCCGCCCAGTCGTCCCGGGCAGGAGCGACCGGGGAGACCCGACTGGGATCGCCGCCGTCGAGCGCGTGGTCACCGAAGACGTATCGCGTTCCGCGCCGCGACCGTTCGAGCCGGTCTCGGAGCTCGAGCAGGCTGGCGTCGGCGACCACGAGCTTCGCTCGCGTCTTCCGCACCGTACGGAGGAGGATCCGTCCCAGACTGGTATTGGCTCCCTGAATGACCGGTGGCGCCACCAACAAAGGAATGGCCCCGGTCATGAGCGCCGCGAGCAGTGCCGACGCACAGAACTCTTTGCTCTGGAGCACGAGCACGCACACGTCTCCCGGGCCCAGCCCTTCTGCCTGCATTCGGGCCGCGCGGCCGGCCGCGTGCCGGAAAAACGTTTCCCACGTTCGCCACGATACCTCGCCGTCAGGCGAGAGAAAACCTATACAGCGCCGCTCAGGCGTGTCCTCCAACTGCTCGTACATCCGTACCTGTAAGACGTCCGACATTCACGCTCTCTTTCCCGCAGCTTCCGGGTCGCCCGGTGGCTCGCGTGCCCCCTGCGATATCACAATCCGGGCCAGAACCCCAACGAATTGAAGCGCTTGCACTTGGCTCAGGAAGTCGCCACGACCGCCAGGGCGCTACCGTTGCGCGGGCTCGTGTTGAGGGGGAGACGCCCCACGGATGCGGCATCCGCGCCACAGATTGGCCTGTAAGCGTCTGCCACATCTTCCCTTAGGCGCTGGGCCCCGCTCCGGAGAGCTCAGACGTAGACGTCAAACAGCGTCAGCGGCTTCGAGAGGCCCTCGCGTTGGCTCGGGGCCATCAGCCTGTCCAGCGGGAGATCGACGTCGAGCCTGGGGGAAAACAACCGACTCATCCAAACGGCGCAAGGCAGCGGGCCGCTCTCGCCTCGCCCCGTCATCGCCCATTCGCACCAGGGCTGTATCTTGCACCATCATAGGCCTGGAGCCGTCCATGCAGACCACCACGTTCACCCGCTTGGCTACCGTCGCGTTCGCTGTCGGGACCGTCATGGCGTGCGGCTCCACCGATCCCTACGGGCGCAACGTTACCGTCCCCGAGGGCAGCCTCTACGCGCAGCCGGCCCAGGAGCTCGTGAACTTGGGGTACTCGATTCTGCATGTCGATACGATCATCGGGTACATCGAGGCCTACCGCACGCGCGGCGGTCCCCAATCCGAAGCCGATCGCATGACGGTGGACGTCTACAAAGAGATCCGAACGGGGAACACGGTAGTCACCATCGTCGCCCAATCTCTCGAGCGCATGCGATTCATCAATGGCATGCGGGAGATCAGCGGGCGGGCGGGCCCCCCGTCCCTCAGCCTACGGCAGGACGCTGAGCGCCTGCAGCGCGCGTTGGGCTGTCCCGACGTCACGACGGAACAGCGGATGACGCCTGACGGTATCGAACTGGTCGTGACATGCGATACCGACACACCCGCAGATTCAACCAACGGGGGCGCACCAAACTTCTGATGCGTCAGTGGATCGTGTTCTGGCTTCTTCTCACCGCGGCGACGCCCGCGCCAGCCGCCGCAGAGGTGGTGCGGGTTATCGTCGACCGCCGAGAGGACGTGCTCCGTGGTCGTTCCTTCGGCACCACGGGTCCGTACGAGAAGATCGTCGGGCGCGTCTACTTCGCGTTTGATCCCCAGCACCAGACGAACCTTCGTATCGTGGACATCGCCCTAGCACCCCGGAACAGCCAGGGGCGGGTGGAGGCGTGGGCGAACTTCATGATCCTGCGACCGAAGTTCCCCCCTCGTGGTGGAGGCGTCGCCCTGCTCGAAGTGAGCGAGCGAGGGGGAAAGACGTCGTTGGCGACCTTCAACGGCGCACTGCCGAACCTCGATCCCACCGACCCCGAGCACTTCGGTGACGGCCTCCTGATGCGGATGGGGGTCACCGTCATCTGGGTGGGATGGCAGCACGACGTCCCGCCGCGGCCGGGGCTCATGCGTCTCCACGTCCCCGTCGCCACCGAGAATGGCGAGCCGCTGTTCGGGCTTGCTCGGGCGGACTGGACCGTGGACGTGGGTGCGACCACCCTTCCCTTGGCCCATCGCGACCACCTGGCCTACCCGGTGGCCGATCCGGACGACCCGGAGAACGTGTTGACGGTGCGAAATGGCAGACTGGCGCTGCGTCGCCCCGTCCCACGTTCCGCCTGGCAGTTTGCGCGGGAAGAACGGGGTTCGGTGGTGTCGGACAGCGTCAGTATCTACATGCCATCGGGGTTCGAGACCGGTCGCATCTATGAGCTGGTGTACCGCGTGCGCGATCCCCGGCTTGCCGGGCTCGGCCTGGCCGCCATCCGGGACATGATGTCGTATGCCAAGTACGACTCCTCGGCCGTCTTCCCTGTGCAATTCGGGGTGGCGTTCGGTGCAGCGCAAGCCGGCAGATTTCTCAGACACTGGCTGTACGAGGGCTTCAACACGGACGAGCACGGACGCGAAGTCTTCGACGGCCTTTTCATTCACTCCGCCGGCGCAGGACGTGGAAGCTTCAACCACCGCTTTGCCCAACCCTCACGCGGGGCCCATCGCTACTCGTCGTTCTTCTATCCGACGGATCTCTTCCCGTTCACGAGTCGCACGCTGACCGACTCGATCAGTGGTATCACCGATGGCCTGTTGGCGCGCCAGCACGATCCGGCCCACGTCCCCAAGATCTTCTACACGAATACCGGCTACGAGTACTGGGGACGAGCCGCCTCGCTGATTCACACTTCGGTGGACGGGCGCACGGACGTCGAGCCGTTTCCCAATGAACGGATCTACCACTTGGCGAGCGCGCAGCACCTGGTGAGTCGGCGCTTTCCACCCACGTTGGCGGACCGAATGCCTGGGAGTCCAGGCTTTCGTGGCAACCCGTTGAACTACCTCCCCACGCTCCGGGCGTTGCTCCTCAGGATGGTCGAGTGGGTGCGGGACGGGACCGAGCCTCCGCCCAGCGCACATCCGCGGATCGACGTCGGTACGCTCACCACGCTCAACGGCCTCAAGTTCCCCGAACTCCTCGCGGTCCGTCCACCCCGTGTCGTGCACCAGGCGTATCGCGTCGACTACGGACCGCGATGGTCCGAGGGCGTCATCGACTTCCAGCCTCCCGTCCTCGGCGATCCGTTTCCGAGCCTTGTTCCTCAGGTCGACGAGTATGGCAACGAACGGGGTGGCATCCCTTCCGTCGAAACCCTCGCGCCGCTCGCTACCTACGCCCCGTGGAATCTTCGATTGGAGTTTCGCGGAGGTCGCGAAGAGCTCACGGATTATCTCGGCACGTACATTCCCTTGTCCCGATCCGAAGTGGAACGCCGGGCCAGTACGGATCCCCGCCCGAGCATCGAAACGCTGTACGCCGATAAGACCGAGTATCTCGAAGTCGCCGCGGAAGCGGCCCGCTCTCTCCTGGCCGAAGGGTGGCTGCTCGAAGAGGACCTGCCCGCCGTGTTGGGCCGCGCGGAACAGCATTGGGACTGGTTGACCGGGCGCTAGGGACGCAGAAGTAGGAAGGCGGCACCGCAGTCCAACAGCTCAACGCCCCACCCCCCTGTCGCGTCACTGTGACCAGCGAGATGCTCCCACCTCCCTTTGAAAACTCATGGAATTCCGTGGTTTTAGTCGCCCTGTGACCTGCGTCACGGTCCCTTGCCCGGTTTGGCTGCAGGCTGTGTCGGTCTGCATCGGAGACCCTGTCTGACGCGCCCGCTCCGATGCCCATTCTGAGATTCCTCGAGAGGAGTGGGCTTCTATGTTCGAATCACTCCGTGGGTTCGTTCCCGCCGAATGGCAGGGCGCGTTCGCACTGTTGACCGCGCCGGTGGCGTGGGTTCCCGAATGGCACATGCGAATGGTGAATTTCGCCTGGTTTGGCGAAACGACCCTCGAGATCGTCTTCAAACGGACGGCGATACTGCTCCCGATGTTTCTCGTGATCGTCGCCGTGTGGGCGACGATGACGTCCTTGTACACCCTTCCGTTCCGGGCACGACGGGCACGCTTCCTGACGACCCTTACTCTCACCTGGTGGGAGGCTAGTCGAAGCATCTGGCTCTACTGGGCCGGGATGGTGCGTCTGGGTGTCTTGCTCGTCGGGTGGTTCTGGGAGCTGCTACGCCTTGGATTCCGCCTGGCCGGTACGGCGATCAGAAGCGTGATGCGATCGCCGATGACGGCGCTCGACTGGACCTCGCGCAACTACTTCAAGCCGGGGGTCCCGTGGGTCGCATTCCTGGCGCTGATGCTCTGGTGCGCCGTCGAGTCGACCATCTTCATGTACACGTTGAGCCCGACACTCACCGAGGTCTTGGCGGGGATTACGGGCTTCGAGCCCAATCCGCTGCTGATGGCGCCGATTCTCTGGCTCTTTCTCTACCTCCTGATCCTCGGAAGCTTCGCCTGTATCCACGTGTTGGCGGAGGCCGTTCGGGCACGCCGGATCACCGAGATCATTCAGATGACCTTCGTCGAACTCTTCGTGATGTTCTTCGAAGTGCTGTTCCTGTATCGGGAGATGGTGGACGCGGTGACACCCTGGATCGCGCAGACCACGTCCGAGTCCGTGCGGCTCGGGCTGGTATCCACGCTCCTGCTCGCCTCCTTCGGGTGGATCGGCGTCCGTGGCATGACGTGGTTCCTCTTTGGACGGTTCGGGACCCCGGCCGTGCTGGCCATCCTCGCCCGCGACACTATTAAGCGGGACGAACCTGTGGCCGCTGGTGTGCCGATGCCGGCTACCCCAGCGCCGTGGCGCGAGGCTCTCGAGGCGCTCAAAGGCGAAATCGACTTCTTCAAGAAGGAAGCCCGCTACGCGTTCGAACTGCTCACGCTGCCAGTACTACAGCTGCTAGCTTCGGCGGTGAACGCCGTCGTGGTGGTGGTGCTCTCCCGACCCATGTTCACCCTGCCGTTCAAGAGCCTGAGTCAGGCCCTGGCCGCGACGCCCAAGTGGCCCAAGGCCAGCGAAAAAGCTGCAGCGGCTGCCGACCTGGAGCCGCTGCCTCAAACCGGGGGTGTCCAATGATGCCGCGCCGAGTGACGTCGTGGCTTCTCGTCGGGTGCCTCGGCCTCACGGCGTGTGGCGTTCCCGCCGAACGACGCGGACCGCCACGATCCACCTTAGTGATCGCGGTCGACGTGAGTGGATCGTTCCGCGGACAGTACGACGACGCGATCGATTTCGCCGCGCACTATCTGTACGGTCACCTCAACGGCCTCGGGGACCTGCGGGTGCCGTCGGCGGTGTTCGTGGGGTCGGTGGGCGGTGACCGTCCGGGCCAGGCAAAATCCTACCAGCCCGTGCACGCGTTTCAGGGGAAGTCGGTTGAGGAGATCAATGCCCAGCTCCGCGAGCTCTTCCCGCCGGAGGACTCCTTCACCGATTTCAACGCGTTCTTCGACCGCGTGGCCACCCTGGTCAAGCGCCAGGGGCTGATCCTCGCACCGCTGGACATCGTCATCCTGAGTGACGGTATCCAGGACGTGACCGGAAACGCCGACGTCGATCGGGGCGGTGCGGTGACACAGATCGACCTCACACCACTCGAGTACCTCTCCCGCAGTGTGACGGTTCGGCTGCTGTACGCTTCACCCACCGTAGCCGTGAACTGGGAGCGCAGGATCGATCGCGGCCGAGTCCGCATGTGGACCGTGGATGCCCCCGTCATGCGGGGCTGGCGCGAGCAGCTGCGAGCGGACGCCACGGTCGACACCCAAGACGCGCTGTGGAAGTGGGTGGGAGATAACGTCGACTTCCGCGTCAGGAGCCGTCGGCTCTAGTACCGCGACGCACAAGGACAGGGGCGGGTAGTCCATCAGTCTCGGGCGGAATCCTCTCCGTTCCGGTGGCTGAGGGCTCTGGGCTACCCGTCTTTTTTCATTAGGCGATCGCCGACTTCTCCGCCGCCCAGTCAGCGTCCGAGTACCTCACGGAAGAACGTGACGGTTCGTTCCCAGGCCCGCCGGGTCGCCGCCAGGTTGGCCCCGTCGCGACCATCTTGGGCCAGCAGAAAGCCGTGTCCCGCCCCGTCGTACATCTCGACGTCGTACCGTTTCTCGAGGCGCTGCATCCGATCCTGCGCTCTCGCGATCGTCGCATTCACCGGAGCGTCATCTCCCCCGTAGAGGCCCAGCAGGGCAGCGGAAACGTTTACGTACCCAGCCTCCGGAGAAGAGCCGTAGTACACGACGGCCCCACGGAGCCCGGGCTGTCGGGTCGCGTATAAGAAGCTGGTGCTGCCGCGCCAACAAAAACCCATGACCCCGTAGACATCACGGGCCGCAGCGAGCCCGGTGGCGTATCTCGCCGCGCCATCGAGCGGCGCACCACCTCGTCACGATCCAGGTCACGAGTGGCACGACGCCTCGGGGCGTTGCGACGGTCTCGTACGCCCCTGGGGTGAGACGAGAAACCGCCCGCGGGCTCGGCACGGCCCGCCCGGCGCCCATGCATCAGGGAGTCCGGCGTTCGGGCGAGAGTTGAAGCATTCGTTGGCGCGCTTCCTCGACACGTTGCCCCAGCTCGGGATCGGCGTTCTGCCAGAGGTCGATGAAGCGGCTGTAATACTCGATCGCCTTTTCGGTGTCACCGCGCTGCTCGTATAGCTGTCCGAGACGCTCGAGCGTGGGACCCTTCGCAAACCAGTCGGACCCGACGCGGCCAAACCACGGGGTCGACAGATAGCGTTCGAAGACCGCGATGGTGGAATCGGTGTTGCCGGCGCGGTCGTACGCCATGCCGTACAGCGGGAGCACGCAAATCGGGCAGCCCCGCTGGTCCGCATCCCGGAATTCCCGGATGGCGTCGGCTGGCCGGTCGTCGGCGATGGCGATGAGGCCCGACATCACGTGGCGATCGTCCTCAGCTCCCCGGCGGAGTTCCGGATCGACCGCTTGCTCGAATTCCTGCCACACCGCACGCGCGCGTTCGGGCTCGTCAGCGAACACGTAGAACATCGCGAGCAACGAATACGGCCGGTTGAGCGGCGCGATCGACGCCAGCGGATGCTCGCGGAGCGCGGCATTCACCGTGGCCTTCCCCCGATCCGGCTCCCCCCGGAGCCATGCGTCGATGATGCCGACTTGGAGCTCACCGTTCAACGAAACGTTGGGCACACCCAGCGCGGTCGCCATCCGGACGGCCTCACGAACGTATTCCTCCCCTTCGGCGAGTCGTCCGCGGACGAGCGCCAGAACGGCAAGCTGATTGTACGCCGTCAGGAGGATCGTCGGATTCCCGCGACCGGTGTCCAGGAGGTCCCGAGCGCTCTGCTCGGCGGTCTCATACTCACCGATGGACGCGAGCAACGTCACTTCCACCGTATTCACGGCGGGATGGGTCTGGAACCGCTGGGCGAACTGCTCGTACGTGGCGCGAGCCGCCTCGATTTGGCCCGCCGCCGTCTGCGCACTGACGAGGCCGATGTAGCTGTTCGGGGATGATGCGTCCGCGGCAATCGCGCGCTGGAAGAGATCGGACGCTTCCTCGAAACGGCGCAGGTCCGACTTGAGAACGGCCAGATTGTTGAGACCCGAGTAGTCCGCTGGGAACAGCTCGAGGAGCGTCTCGTAGGCATCCACCGCCTTCTCCGGCTCCTGCGTCAGCGTGCTGTAGTACGTCCCCAGGGTCAGGTACCGCTCCCGATCCGTCAGGCGATCGCGGTGCGCGAACGCTTTTTCGAGGGCGGCCACCTGTTCGACCCGGTCGAACGCGACCACACCCAGCTTCCGATACGCCATGCCGAACGCCGTGTCGAGTTGCACCGCTTCTTGCAGCAGCGTGCGACCGCGCGTCACGTCCGCCTCGTCGATGGCTCGCAGTGCCTGAGAGTACCGTTGGAGCGCGTCGAGTGAGCCCGTGGTCACCTGCGCCAAGGGCTCGCTCGCCCGAAGCGTCTTGAGGGATTCGCCGATCCGCTCTCGCAGCTTCTTGGACAATCGATCGATGGCCTGGATCACATCGCCGCTACCCGATGCCGTCTCCCGAAGGGCCACCAACGTGGTCCCCTGCTTCGGATCGATCAACCGAGTTGTGAGAACGAACCCGTCTCCGGCCGGCGTGATTTCCCCTTGAATGACCGCCGTGATTCCTTCCCGTACCGCAATCTCGTTGGCCAACTCGGCATCGATCGGCGTGTTCGGGGCCCGTTGCATCCGCGCGAGCACCGTTCGCAGATATTGGGGCTCGAGCACCTGCACGATCTGGGACTGCGCGAGATCGACGCGCAACGCCTCGGTCACGGCCTGTGCCAGCAGCGAATCGCTGGTACGGTTGTGCATATCCGCCAGCAGCACCCGCTGACCGCGATCGATGACCCCACTGGCCACGAGCGTTCCCACCGGACCGATCCCCAGCGTTCGCATGGCCGCATAACCACTCACGACGGCGGCCCACACGCCCGCGGCCACCGCACCTGCTCGCACCACGCGGGGCCAGGTCAGCCAGGCCGGTGGCCCCGAGGCACGGCGCTCGAGTGCCGCCGCTCCTACGACGATCGGAAGGCCAAGCGTCAGGAGCGCTCCCATTCCGAGCATCGTCCACTCTGGAAGGCCCAGCAATAGCAGGAGCGCCCGCGTGAGCGCGAGCACCAGTACTGCGCCCATGAAGTAGAGACCCACCACACCGAGCACCCCCACCCGTTCCGCGAGCGAGGGTGCCACGCCCACGTCGCCGCCAAGTTGGTCTACGAACGCCTGGGCCGTCGCCGGTCGCTCGCCGGGATCCTGGGCGAACGCCTGAGTGAGGCCCCGCGTCGATGCGCTGGAGAGCTTGCCGCGCAGGGTGGCGACCTTGGGGACGGGATCGCTGAACCTCGCCGCCATCACCGCTTGCGCTGTTGGCCCTTCGAATGGTGGCTCGCCAGAAAGCATCTCGTACACGACACAAGCCAAGCTGTAGATGTCACTCCGCCCATCCAGGTCCTGACTCCCCACCACCTGCTCAGGACTCATGTACGCCGGGGTTCCCACGGCCATTCCCGTCTGTGTGAGCCCCTCACCACCCGATACGGTGATCGCGCGGGCGATGCCAAAATCTGCCACGACGGCATGCCCACCCGAGAGGAGAATGTTTTCCGGCTTGATGTCGCGATGCACGATGCCGCGTTCGTGGGCGTAATGGAGGGCGCTGCCAACCTCCCGCGCAATCTGTAGTGCCTCCGCCGCCGGCAAGGATCCGTCACGTCGGATGCGATCCCGCAGGGACTCCCCCTCCACATACGGCATCACGTAATAGAGCAGCCCATCCGCTTCCCCCGAATCATGCAGGGGGAGAACATGGGGATGATTCAGCTTCGCTGCGGTCTGGATCTCCAACAGGAAGCGTTCCGAGCCAAGGGAGGCACCGATTTCCGGTCGGAGAACCTTGATGGCAACCTCACGGTCGTGCTTTCGGTCGCGGGCGAGGTAGACGATCGCCATGCCACCACGCCCCAGCTCCCGATCGAGGACGTAGCGTTCGCCAAGCGCGGCTTGGAGTCGTGGCTCGAGATCTACCATCAGTACTCACATGCAACAGGGCTGTGGGGGTCTCCAATCATCGCCCCCTCCGCGAAGAGAAGGAACCCCTCGCGGCAATCACAGCATCGGCTGGAAGAGATAGAAGAATTTCTCGATCAGCTGTCGCGCGACGGGTCGCGCGAGATAGGGACCAAGCCGCACCTCCTCACTCAGGGACATCTCGGCCTCGATCTGCCGCCCGACGGTTTCGACGAACCCGGCATCGGCCGCTTCGATATTGGTCTCGAAGTTGAGATGGAGACTCCGATAGTCCAGGTTCGCGGATCCCAACATGGCATACACCCCGTCCACCACCAACGCCTTGGCATGCATGAATGGGGGAGGGCGCTCGAAGATCCGCGCCCCGGCACGCAGGAGCTGCCCATACAGACTCCGCGCCGCGAACTCGGCGTAGCGATGGTTACTCACCTTCGGGAGGACGATGCGCACATCGACACCACGTATCGCAGCGAAGCGAAGTGCCTGCAAGATCGGCTCGTCCGGAACGAAGTACGGCGTGACAATCCAGAGCGAGCGCTCCGCACTCACGATGGCGCCGAAGAACGTATCCGCAATCATCGTCCCCTCCCGCTCCGGCCCCCCGGGGACCACCTGCACGAGCCCCTCGCCGGTCACCTGCTGGTCGGGAAAGCACTCCGGGCTGAGCAATCGCTCCGGTGACTCTCGGGTGGCAAAGAACCAATCCTTGACGAACACGAACTGCAGATCCGACACCGCGGGACCGGAAAATCGCACGTGATAGTCCCGAATGGGGGAGCCGCGGCGGGCGTACCCACTGCGATTTGCATCATGTATGTTGATACCGCCCACGTACCCCACATGCCCGTCGATGATCGCAGCCTTCCGATGATTCCGCAGATTGATCTGAAAGCGTCCCTTCAAAGGATTGGCCTGGGTGATCGATCGAACGCTCACGCCGGCCCTCCGCGCCCGTTCGAAAAACCTGGTGTAATGCGCGATGGAAGACCCAAAACGATCGTACAGGAGACGGACTGCCACTCCCGCGCGCGCGCGCGCGACGAGCAGGTCGACGAGCTCTCGGCCCGTTCGGTCGCGTCGCACGATATAGGTCTGGAGATGGATAGAGGATGTGGCGGCTTCGATGTCTGCGAACAACCGCGGGAAAAACTCGTCACCGTCGACGAGGAGTTCGAGACGATGACCGCGGAGCACACGATAGGGCTGCACGGCGGGATCCGTGGCCCGAAAGACCCGCGCCGACGGGTGGTCGAGCACATCAGTGTGGGATTCCGGAACCGCGAGCCCGTCGAAGGTAGGGTGGAGCGCCGCCCGACGTTCGAAGAGTTGGTTCGATGCCGCACGCACCTGGGCCCCGCGCCGTACGCGATCCATCCCAAAGGTGATGTACGCGAGGCTGCCGATGAACGGAAGTGCCCAGACCAGGCCGAGCCACAGCACTGCCGAAACCGGCCGGCTCTTATTCAACAGGATGTCGAACGAGAGGGTGGCACCCAGAACCAGGTGCCCAATGCCGACTAACCCGAGATCACCCATGGAGGAACGAAAGCAGGCTCACTCGGACGTGACACCCCTCCGAGCCAATTCCGCTTCGGCGGCGATGTACCCAAACGCCGCCCACTCCGACCCCGCGACGATCGTCCGGAAGATCTGCATGCCCTCGTCCGCCCGTTCGGTCATGAGCAAATGGCTGCCGACGCCGTAGGCCAACGTAGCATTCTGCAAGGCGTCCGCTCCTTCTGTGCTTCCCAGGATGGCTTCCGGCTGGAGTTGGCCCTTGAACAACAGGAGCAGGCGGTGATAGGCATCATTTTCGATGATGTCCATCTCCGCAGTGATGGGCTCGAGCACGGTCCGGGCTTCGGCTTCTCTCCCCAACCGACGGAGTGTCATGGTGAGCCAATACGAAGTGGCCACCAGCATGTCGGGATTCGTCGACACCTCCAAGCATTCGCGATACGCCTCGAGGGCCCCGTCAAAATCCCCGCGGAGATACCGCGCCAGGCCCAGATGGTACCAGATGTTGGACTGCAGCGTGCTCGTGGGAATGTTGCGCGCGTTGGGCAGTCCGTCCGGTTCCACCTCATCCGGCATACCGGAGACGAGGCTCGCGGCGTGCGTCAGATCATGCTCTGCACGGTCGAGGAGCCGAAGCGTGATGTACCGGTGCCCACGGTGACGATACAGACGAGGATCGGCAGGGTGCGTTCCGAGCGCCTGGGTATAGATCTCGACCGCCTGTCGATACTCCCCGAGATAGGCGGTGCGACGCCCGACCCAGATGATGGCATCGGCGCTCGCGGGATCCGCCTCCAATGCTGCGCGGGCCTCGGCGAGCTTGGCTTCCCGATCCTCTTGCAGCTCCGTCGAAAGCCGAGGCGTCTGGAGGGTGTCGCCGAGGAGGGAGATCGCCTGGACACCCGACGGGAGGTCCGGGAGTCCTGCGGTGGGTGTCCCGTCTCCCCCACGGCCACACGCGGTCGCTACGCTCACCAGCACCACCCCGATCCATCGTGTGCCGGTCATGGACAGATCTCCGCAGGCGTAACATAGACCCGATCGCCGTTGGCATAGGTTTGACCGTTTTGATAATCCAGTCGGAATTGCTCGGTGCGGCCGTCGTTGAATCGTAACTCGATGCCCGCGACCTGCCCCTGCGTGATGATGCGCCAGCGTCCCGTGTTTGCGGCGTTTTCCCCGGAGTACCCCGATGCACCCGGAACATCGACCGAGACGAGATCTTGACCCTTATGGAGAAACTCGCCGCTACTACAAAGGAAAACGTCGACGCGTGTCGAATACCCACCGGCGCTGCCACTCGAGTAACTATCCATATAGGTGACTTTCTTCCCGCTCAGGAAACCAACCCACTCGTTCCCCAACGCCGTGCCGTCGCTGAGGCCGTCACCGGCACCCCCGGGATCGGCTGGACGCACCATGGGATTCGTGGGTTGGGCCATGGGATTGGCGGGCTGAGCCGCCGCGCCCGCCCTCGCGGATGCTCCCGCTCCCGCCGGCGAGAATTCCAGCTCCTGCGCGGCATCGTAATTCGGGTTCCCCTGTTGGTCCGCCGGCACCAACACGAGGTACAGGACCCCATCATCGAACTCTGCCTCGAAATACATCGCCTCGCCCTGAGCGCTCACGATCCCCACAATGGCCTCGTCCTCGGGAGACCCGGAGATTTGGGCCTGCATGGCGTCGGTGGCGATGCTTCCGGTGACCTGCCCCTGAGCATCCTGAGCGAGCACCAGGGTCACCGTCTTGCCCGCCGCGTTCACGGCCGTGTAGGTACCAGCGTATTGCTGAGCGTGCAGGGCGCCCGCCCAGAAGAGCAGCAGGCACGTCGCAGCCAGTTGACGGTGCATGGGTGGATCCTTCCGCGAGTGAGATGGCCGCTTTCGGACGTTCCGCCTTCCCGATCCCGATCCTAGGTTAGACGGACGAGTGCCCGAGCGTCAATGGCGGAACCGCTGGCGCCGCCACATCAGTCCGGAGAAATGGGCACACCTACGAGGAGGATGAACCGGATGACCAAAGACCTGCGGGCCGCCGTCATCGGGGTCGGTTTCATCGGCCGAGTCCACGTGGAGTCCCTGCGCCGCATTGGCGTCGAGGTCACGGCGGTGGCCGCATCCACCATGGATCGAGCCCAGGACCACGCGGGGACCCATCAGGTGCCCAGGGCATACGGCGACTATCGAGCGCTGCTCGAGAGGGAGACGATCGACGCGGTACACATCTGTACCCCGCCGGCGCTGCATGCCGCGATGGCGCGGGATGCTCTGGACGCGGGCCTCCACGTGGTCTGCGAGAAGCCCCTCACGGTCGATCCCGACGAATCGGCGCTGTTGGCCGCCCAGGCCGAGCGCCTGGGACGCATCGCGGCGGTGAATTACAACATTCGATATTATGCCGCGGCGCAGCGAGCTCGACAGTTGGTACAGGAGGGCGCGCTCGGGACTATTCATTTGGTGCACGGGGCCTACCTCCAGGACTTCCACGTACCCGAGACCCCGTGGGGCTGGCGTTTCGAGCCCTCCTTTGGAGGCCCGATGCGCGCCATCACCGAAATCGGTTCACACTGGCTCGATCTGATGCGCTTCGTGACCGGACGCGAGGTGCTTTCCGTTGTGTCGGACACCCGAACCTGCTACCCCACACGGCGCCGGCCCGACGATGAGACGGTCAACGTCATTTCCGAGGATTACGCCGGCGCGCTGTTCGCCCTCGAAGAGGGCGCCGCAGGGACGCTGACCGTCTCGGAGGTGAGCCCCGGTCGGAAGAACCAGTTGAGGATCGAAATCGTGGGAACCGACGGAACGCTCGCGTGGGATTCGGAGCACGTCCAGCATCTCTGGGTCGGGCGAAAGGACGAGCCCAATCAAAGC
>JBFJCP010000029.1:0-55473 GCA_041615815.1 Gemmatimonadales bacterium
AGCGCTGCCGGCCTCCTCCATCACTTCCCGTTGCTCTCCTCTTTCTCCCGCTCTTCGATCAATCGCTGCGCAACATCCGGCGGCACATCCTGGTAACTCGAGAAGTGCCAGTGGTACGTGCCTCGTCCATGGGTCATGGAGTGTAGCTGTGTCGCATACCGATGCATCTCTGCTTCCGGAACGTATGCCCGGACTTTCGTCAGTCGGCCATCGGGCTCGCTCCCGAGGATCTGTCCGCGGCGGGATGACAGGTCTCCCATGACCTCCCCCAGGTTCTCGTCCGGGGTCCAAACTTCGACCTCGAGAATGGGCTCCAACACCACAGGCTTTGCGTTGCGAGCGACGGTCCGAAACGCCATGATACCAGCCATCTTGAAGGACTGCTCACTGCTGTCGACGTCGTGATAAGAGCCGTCATAGCACTCGACCTTGAAGTCGACGACCGGATAGCCCGCCACCACCCCACGCTCAGCCGCCTCCTGAATCCCCCGATCCACCGCAGGAATGTATTTCCCCGGAATGACGCCGCCGGTGATCTTGTTGTCGAATTCGTACCCTGACCCGCGTGGCATGGGCATGATCCGAATCCAACAGTCCCCGTACTGACCGCGCCCACCGGTCTGTTTCTTGTGCCGTCCTTGACCTTCCGCTTTGGCGCGGAACGTCTCACGGTAGGCGACCTTGGGGGCCACGAGGTCGGCGTGCACACCGAACTTTCGCTCCAAACGGCTGATCACGATTTCCAGATGCCGTTCACCGCGACCGCTGATGATGGTCTGCCGTAGCTCGGGATTGAACTCATGGCGAAATGTGGGATCTTCCTCGTGCAGCTTCTGAAGACCCAACGATAACTTCTCTTCATCACCTCGCTGTTTGACCTCCACCGCCATTCGCGTGAGGGCTCCCGGAAAGGGAATGTCACGCAGGGCGATGGGGTGGGTTGCCAGGGACAGCGTGTCGTTGGTGTGGGTATCCTTGAGCTTGGCAACCGCTGCGATATCCCCTACGTGGAGCGCCGGCACCTCCGTACGCTCCTTGCCCTGCACAATACTGAGGTGATTCAGCTTTTCCGGCGTCTCCCGACGTGCGTTATGCACCGTGGCGCCATTGGACACGTTCCCCGAATAGATGCGGAAGAAGGTCACATCTCCCACGTGGGGCTCAGAGACGGTCTTGAAGACCCTGGCGACGAAGGGACCCCCGTCCTTGGGCTCAACCGTCGCAATGTCGCCATTGGGTTGGAGTCCTTCCAGGGCGGGAGTTTCGACCGGCGCGGGGACGAGCTCAACGATCTTCGTCAGTAGCGCGCGCATCCCATACGTCAGCGGAGATGCACCGCACAGCAGTGGAAAGAGCTCACCCGAGGTCATACCTGCTTTCATCGCCGTGATGGCTTCTTCCCTCGAGATTTCCTGACCACCGAGATAGCGCTCGAGCAGGTCGTCATCCGTGGTCGCAATCGTCTCAATGAGTTCCTGGGAGTACTTCTCCAGTCGATCCTGATACTCCCCGGGGACCTCCACCTCCTCATACTCTCCCGTCTTCGTGCCCTGCTTGTACATGTGACACTTTTTTGAGAACAGATTGACGATCCCGTGGAACTCCGGCCCCTCACCCACGGGAATTTCGATCGGTATCACCTTGGCCGTGAGATGCTCCTTGATGTCCCGATACACCTTTTCGAAATCCGCATGCTCCTTGTCCAGCATGGAGACAAAGAACAGCCGTGGCATTGCCCGCTCTGAGGCATACTCCCAGACTTTCTCGGTCCCTACTTCTACGCCGGACGTCGCCCCCACCACGACCAGCGCCGCGTCACCTGCGTAGATCCCGGCGAGCGCATCTCCGGTGAAGTCGAGATAGCCGGGAGTATCGATGAGGTTGATCTTGGTATCCATCCACTCGGCATGCGCGAGCGCCAAGTTGATGGAGTACTGGCGGGCGATTTCTTCGTCGGTGTAGTCAGTGAGGGAAGTTCCGTCGGTCACCGAACCGTGTCGCTTGCTGCTTCCGGCCACAAACGCGAGGGCATCCACCAAACTGGTCTTTCCGCTCGCGCCGTGGCCTACGACAGTGACATTCCGAATGGCATCTCCTGTATAGACGCGCACGCGCCACACCTCCTGCAAGGGGGGGAAGGAAAATGTCGCGGCGGCAAATGGCTGTCAAACGACAAGGGCTGGGGGTGGCAGCGACCGGTCCACGGCGGCGAGCAGAGCGTTGAAGGCACAGGTGAGTGTCGTGACAGTGTAGCTTTCACAGACTTCGGTAGCTTCCCCTATTCCTTATAACCACGCCGCACCCCTCGGCCTTGACGGGGCGACCCGCGATACGGCATCTCTCCCGCATGCCATGCTGCGCGAACCTTCATAATCTCATCCCGGTAGCGCTGGATCGGACCCCGGGGTAAACCACGTGCCTTCCCAGTACGACGCCGTCGTAATCGGCGGAGGACACAACGGCCTGATCAGCGCGGCGTACCTAGCCCGGGCTGGCCGGCGAGTGCTCGTGCTCGAGCGCCGTGAACGGGTGGGGGGTGCCGCCGTGACCGAGGAGGTCTTCCCCGGCTTCAAGTTCTCGGTCTTTTCGTACGTCGTGAGTCTGCTGCGTCCTGAGATCATCCGCGACCTGGCCTTGCCGCAACACGGCCTGCATATCCTGCCCCTCGAAAGTACTCTCACCCCCCTGCCCAACGGCGACTATCTGGCGGGCTGGGCAGACCCCGACCAGGCACGCCAAGAGCTCTACCGCCATTCTCCGCGAGACGCAGAGGCATACGACGAGTTTGGGCGCGTGCTGCATCACATGGCTTTCGCCGTCAAACCGATCCTGAGTATGGTACCGCCGGATCCGACGTCGCTCACTCCGAACGAACTCCGAGGATTACTGCGACTCGGCCGACATTTTAGCGACCTGGGCGAGGAGCGTTTTTACGGCCTCTACAAGCTCATGACGATGAGCTCGGCGGATTATCTCGATGAGTGGTTTGAGTGTGAGCCGCTCAAGGCGACCAAGTCTGCCAGCGGGATCATCGGGACTTTCCTCGGGCCGCGATCTCCGGGGACTGCATACGTCCTCCTGCACCATTACATGGGTGAGATCGACGGCGCCTTCCGAGCCTGGGGATTCGCGAAGGGGGGGACCGGAGCAGTCAGCGAGGCCATTGCCAACGCCGCGCGCTCCTTCGGGGCCGAGATTCGGACTTCGGCAACAGTCACCGACGTGTTGGTGCGCCAACGCCGCACGTCTGGCGTCGTGCTGCAAGACGGCGAGGAGGTCGGCGCAAAGACCGTCGTCTCCAGTCTCGATCCACGCCGCACCTTTCTCCAGCTCGTCGACCCCGATCTTCTCCCAGAAGACCTTGTCAGTGCCGTAAGGCGGTTTCGATTTCGTGGATCGTCCGGCAAAGTGAACCTCGCCCTGAGCGAACTGCCAAGTTTCACCTGTCTGCCGGGCATGGGACCACACTTACGTGGCGCCATATCTGTCAGTCCAAGTATCGACTACTTGGAGCGAGCGTACGACGAGGCGAAGTACGGCGCGTTCTCGACGCGGCCGTACCTCGATGTCGTGATCCCATCGATGATCGATCCCGACATGGCGCCGCCAGGCAAGCACGTGATGTCGATCTTCGTACAATACGCTCCGTACGATCTCACAGGCGGCTGGACCGACGAGCGGAAGGAGGCCTTTGGTGATACGGTGATCGACACCTTGTCGGAGTTTGCGCCGAATCTGAAACGATCCATTCTCCACCGGCAGGTGATCACGCCCGTGGACATTGAAGAAATCACGGGCCTCACCGAAGGAAATATCTTCCAAGGCGAGCTTGGTCTCCACCAGTTGTTCTTTCTCCGGCCGGCCCCCGGGTGGGCCCAGTACCGAACACCTATCAAGGGCCTGTACCAGTGTGGATCCGGGACCCACCCCGGCGGCGGCATCATGGGCGCCTCGGGACGCCTCGCCGCGCAGACGATCCTGAAGGACGCAAGCCGGTGACCCAGAAGTCCTACGACGCGATCGTCCTGGGTGGCGATGCGAACGGGTTGGTCGCGGCCGGTTACCTGGCGCGAGCCGGATTGCGTGTTCGCCTGCTGGAGGCCCGTGAAGAACCTGGGGCGGAATTGTCTCAGACCGAGGTTGTACCGGGATTTCGCTGCGATACCGCAGTGCACGATGTGGGCTGGATCCCACCGGCGATCCTGCGCGATTTCGGACTCGCCTCGCGAGGACTCACGCCATTGGCACCCGATCCTAGCGTGGTTGCGCCGCAACGAGATGCCCCGCCCCTGGTGCTCTGGCGGGAACCCGCCCATACACAGGAAGCGCTCCGATCGCACTCGTCACGAGATGCGGAGCGATGGCCGCGATTTACAGCGCTTGCGCACCGCTTGGCGGGATTCCTCCGAAGGCTCTACGAGAACTCGCCACCCCAACCGGTGTTCCGTGGCGCCACGGAGGGCGTCTCGCTTCTCCCGCTGGCGTGGCACCTCCGACGGCTAGGGCCGCAGGACATGATGGAGCTGCTCCGCGTATTCCCGATGTCGGTGGCAGAGTGGCTCGACGAGTGGTTCGAGAACGATCTCCTCAAGGGAACGATTGGGGCGGGGGGGATCACGGCAATTCGACAAGGGCCGCGGTCGGGAGGAACGGCATTCGTCTTCCTGCACCACCTAGTGGGGGCCGACGTCGGTGTTCTCCGCCCTCGGGGACTCATACGCGGAGGAGCGGCACGTTTCGCCACCGCCGTAGCAGAGGCAGCCGAGGCCATGGGCGCAACGATCAGCTACGGAGAACCCGTTCTACAGATCATCACACGAGACGGTCAGGCACAAGGCGTGGTGCTCTCGGACGGAGAGGAGATTCGCGGTAGGTGTATAGTATCGAGCCTGGACCCCCACCGGACGTTTATCGAGCTGGTTCCCGGCGATCAGCTGGACCCACATTTCGCCCGGGCCGTATCCAACATCAAGTTCCGTGGTTCCGTTGGCAGAGTAAACCTCGCACTGGAACGCATGCCGAGGTTCCATGGCATCGACGGCGACCCTTCGCAGCTCGGGGGCGTGATCTCCATCAGCCCGAGCCTAGATTACCTCGAGCGGGCCTACGACCGTGTGAAGCACGGTCAGCACACACATCGTCCATACCTCGAGTGCGTTTTCCCGTCTCTGAACGACGAATCGCTTGCCCCACCCGGGAAGCATGTCATGTCGATCACCGTTCAATACGTCCCACTTCAGTCCAACGCCACCGCTTGGACCGGCGCAGACAGCGAGGCACTGGAGCAAACGGTGCTCGAAACTTTGAGCGAGTATGCGCCCAACTTGCCTGATATCATCGCTGGCAGTGAGGTGTTGGCTCCCAACGACCTCGCAACCCGCTTCGGCATGCGAGAGGGTCATTTGTATCGTGGCGAGCTCACTCTCGACCAGATCCTGTTCATGCGCCCGCTCCCGGGCTGGTCACGATATCGAACCCCGATCGAAGGATTGTTTCTCTGCGGTCCGGGGTGCCACCCTGGAGGCGGGATCGCGGGCGGCGCTGGGCTGCTCGCCGTCCGGGAAATCCTACGGAGCCTCAAAAAATCATGACCCGTTTTCACCCCACTCGAGACACGTACCGCCCGGGCGGGACAACCCTGGCGAGCATCTACTACACGTCGGCCGAGATCTATCAGGAGGAGTTGGAACGCGTGTTCTCGCGCAGTTGGCTGTGTGTGGGACGGACGGCGGATCTCCAGCACCATGGCGACTACAGAGTGGTGACCGTCGGCACCGAAAGCGTCATCATCGTCCGCCAAGATCAGAAACAGATCCGAGCATTCCACAACGTGTGTCGACACCGTGGAACGCGACTCTGCGACGGCCCCGATGGCCGGTTCCGAAAAAGCATTCAGTGTCCGTACCACGGTTGGACCTACGGATTGGATGGAACGCTCCTCGCGGCCCCCCACATGACGGAGGTGGAGGGATTCGACGCGCGTGACTACCCCCTGCACTCCGTCGCCCTATGTGAGTGGCAAGGTTTTCTATTCATCGCACTTGCGCAGCGATCCGACCTCGGGGACCCACCGGCCCGTGTGCTCGACGAGCGACTCTTCCCGTACAACCTGTCCAGTCTCACCACAACGCGGCGAATCGAGTATGACGTTCGTGCCAATTGGAAACTCATTTTCTTGAATTTCTCGGAATGCCTGCACTGTCCTGTCATTCATCCGGACTTGGCGAGGCTCACGCCCTACAAGAGCGGGAGGAATGATCTGGTAGAGGGACCCGTCCTCGGCGGTTTCATGACGATTTCCCGACAGCACGGCAGCTTGACGAAGAGCGGGGAGATGTGTGGTATACCTTTGGGTGAACTTCCGCAAGAGAATCGGCAGCGCGTCTACTACTACTCGGTCTTTCCCAATATGCTCCTGAGTGTGCATCCGGATTATGTCATGTTTCACACCCTGTGGCCGGTCGGGGCGTTTCAAACGCGCATCGTGTGCGAGTTTCTCTTTCATCGTGACGCAACGAGCAGCGGCAAGTTCGATCCGAGCGATGCCGTTGATTTTTGGGACCTGACCAACCGCCAAGACTGGCAGATTTGCGAGGCGAGTCAGTCCGGAGTCGCTTCGAGAGCGTATACACCCGGACCGTACAGTCCTCAAGAAAGCCTTCTGTGGGCCTGGGATCAGGAATACCTGAGACAGATTGGGAGAACGGAGAAAGCGTGATCATGCGCCTACCTGCCCGCGGGGGGAAGGCGACGTAGCCCGCCAGCAACCACGCAGTTCCTCGGTGCCCGACCAATCTACCTCGTGGTGTTGCACCAGTACGACAGCTCTTGGAACGCCTCTCCACCGACGCCCAGCGGACGCTCGGTACGTGAGTTGCCGGGGTAAACTGCGTCCTCACCATGGTGCGTGCTGTGTCGAAACACGATGCCGCTACCGGGTTCAGACCGTTCCTCAAGTCTGAGATCGAACAGTCGATCCCCGCACGCTTCGAGCAACAGGTTCGACGCTTCCCCGATCGCGCGGCGGTGTGGACCAAGCACCAAGCGCTGTCGTATAGGACCCTCGATCGGACGGCCAATCGGGTGGGCAATGCCATCCGCGAGCGCTCTCTCAGCCCCGGTGAACCCGTGGCCCTGCTATTCGACCAAGGTGTGCCCAGTACCATCGCGATCCTGGGAGCCCTCAAGGCTGGGGGGGTATACGTTCCCCTCGATGGGACGGCCCCGCACAAGCAGTTAGAAGCGCAACTCGGAGACGCAGACGCTTCCCTCATCCTGCACGATGCCAGCCATGCAGCGCTTGCGCGTTCCCTTAGCGCGCGTTCACGACGTACGCTTCATATCGGCGAACTTGGCGGTCGAATCTCCGACAAACGACCGGAGGTTCAGCTTGGCCCGGACAGCCTTGCCTACATCTTCTACACCTCCGGGTCAACCGGTAGGCCCAAAGGAGTGGTCGACAACCACCGCAATGTGCTGCATAACGTCCTGCGGTACACGAACAGCTTGAAGATCAGTGCTGGAGACAAACTCACACTGGTGCAGCATCCCGCGTTTAGCGGGTCGGTGTCCAGCCTCTTCTGTGCCCTTCTGAACGGCGCAACGACGTTCCCGCTCGACCTTCGGCAACACGGATTGAAAGCGCTCGCGGCACTGATTGTCGATCAGGAGCTTACGGTATACCACTCCGTGCCCGCGATCTTTCAGGAGCTTCTCAGTATCCATGCCTCGTTTAAGACGCTGCGGGTCATCCGGCTCGAGGGAGACCAGGTGCTGCCGCGGCACGTCGACTCGTTCAAACACCACTTTTGCCCGCCCTGTGTACTCGTCAATGGTCTCGGGGCGACGGAAACTGGTATCACGCGACAATTCTTTCTTTCCCCCGATACCGACCTCACCGGTCACACCGTGCCGATCGGATTCCCTACCGAGGATATGGACACATATATCGTCGACGAGGCCGGATCAGAGGTCCCGGCGGGCCAGATCGGAGAGATCGTCATCGGGAGTCGTTACTTGGCTTTGGGGTATTGGAGGCAACCCGACCGCACGCGCTCAGCTTTCGAGACGCGTTCCCGTGATGACAGATACCGAACGTACCGAACCGGTGACCTCGGTCGACTGCACGCTGACGGCTGCCTCGATTTCCTTGGCCGGTCCGACTTTCATGTCAAGCTGCGCGGCCGGTGGGTGGATGTGGCAGCCGTCGAGGATGCGCTGAACAATCTTCCCAATGTGGCCGAGGCAGCAGTACGACCTCATGAAAATGCACTCGGAGAGCGCCGCCTGATTGGTTACGTTGTCCCCACCAACGGCTACCTCTCTGTCAGCCAGATCCGCCGAAACCTCGCTGAGTCCACGCCCGCCGAACTGATTCCGGCCAGATTTGTATTCCTCGACGCTCTGCCATTGGATCCCAACGGCAAGATTGCGCGCAGCGCCCTTCCCGCCCCGCAAGATGACCGGCCGGCCCTCGACACACCGTTCGTGCCGCCACGGGGTAGGACGGAGACCGCACTGGCCAGGCTCTTCGAGCAGGTCCTGGGGGTCGCCGACATCGGCATCGAGGATGATTTCTTCGACCTCGGTGGCGACTCACTGCGGGCCTTGCGACTCCTGGGACTGATCGAAGCCAAGTTTGGCATCACCATCCCAAACTCGGTACTCCTCCAAGCCCGGACCGTCGCGGCGCTTTCTCAGCTCGTGGAGAGCCGCCCAACCTTTGGAAACCTGGTGCTGCTGCGCCGCGGCAGCCGCACACCGCCGGTGTTTCTCGTGCACGCACACCTCGGTCAAGTCCTGCACTTTAGCCGACTTGCACATTGGCTTGGAAACGACCGATCGATCTATGGCGTGCAAGCCGAAACCCCAGGTGGTACCCGGGTGGGAGCGGCCACCGTCGAATCGATGGCTCGGCAATACCTTGCCGCGATTCGCGAGGTTCAGCCCCACGGCCCTTTTCTCCTCGGCGGCCATTGCTTTGGCGCCCGAGTGGCACTCGAGATGGCACAGCAGCTGACTGCCCAAGGAGAACGAACGGCACTACTCATCCTGCTCGATCCAGATCCACCGCGGGGAGTGCCCAATCCGTTAGCCTACGCATCCGCCGCACATCGACAGAGGATTCAGCGACACCTCGAGCAACTCCGTACGGGCAACATGGTCACGCGTCTCCGATATCTAGGAGCAAGAAGCAGCCGCGCCATCGCGCATACAGCGGCGTGGTGTCGTCGGCGGCTGACGGCGGCCGGGATCGAGATCGCACTCAAAACGGGAATCCCCCGCCGGTGGCTCCCCTTCTTGCTGAGAACAGCGTTCGCTGAAACGGTCCATCAGCGTGCAGCGCGGAGCTACCACGTTCGAACATACGGCGGACAGGTCGTCCTGGTGGGACTGCGAGATGGTGATGCGACCCTGAAGGATTACGATGCCTGGCGGCATTACTTGCCGGGCGCCCTGGAGATGCACATGGTGAGCGCCCCACCGTGGCGCATGCTCCAGGAGCCGCACGTTCGGGAGGTAGCACGCCAGATCAGACCCATCTTACACTCGGCCGCGCACGACTCGTCATAGGCCAGTGTCCGGCGAAGATAAGCCGAATCCCACCCCGGACCGGTACCCCGCTCGCAACTCCCCTTGGGCGATACCTTAACAAGCGGGCCGTTGACACGTCCTACTCTCAGACCGTGTGACGGGACGACCATGACGATCAGGATGATAGTGCTGGGCTTGGTGCTCCTCCCGCTGGCCACTCAACAGCCGGGCAGATCGGACGCCGCGGCGCCGGCGGATTCCCTGACCCGCGCCCGTGTCGTCCACCTTCTCAATCGTGTGGCCTATGGACCACGCCCCGGGGAGGTGGAGCGGGTGCTGGGAATGGGCATTCCCCAATACCTCGAGCGCCAGCTGTATCCCGAACGCATTTCGGACAGCGCATTGGAGCGGACGCTCGATGAGTTCGAAATCCTGGAAATGTCCACCAAGGAGATCGCGCAGCTCTTTCGTGCAGTCCGGCAGGAACGTCAGCAGATGGCGCGGACGCGCGCTGCTCGTGACGGCAACGACGCCGATGAGAGACGGGCGCCCGTCACTGAGACAATGCGGCGGTTTCGCCGATTGATAGGCGAGTTTCGTCAGCTGTCGGTGACACGTGCAGTGCTCTCAGAGCGGCAGCTCTACGAGATCATGGTCGACTTTTGGACCAATCATTTCAACGTCTATATCGGGAAGGGGATTGAGCCAGTCCTGTTGCCGGCACATGTCGCGACCGCCATTCGACCAAATGCACTCGGGCGGTTCGAAGATCTACTCGTCGCGACAGCGCAGAGTCCGGCCATGTTGTTTTACCTCGATAACGTCCAATCCGTGACGCCGGGTGCCGAGCCGCCAGGTCTGCAACGACTTCGCGAGATGCGCGCCAACCCGAGGGCCCGGCGGGGTCCACGGCGCGCTGCGATGCGGGCGCGAGCCGACTCCATACTCAGCACCTTGGAGGACCGGCTTCCCGCGGGCCTGAACGAAAACTACGCGCGTGAACTGCTTGAGCTACACACCCTCGGTGTTGACGGCGGCTACACGCAGCAAGACGTCGTTGGGGTCGCACGTATCCTCACGGGGTGGAGCATGAACCGTCGCGACCGGTACCGGTTCGTGTTCAACGACTGGGCGCACGACTATGGCGCGAAAGACGTGATGGGGGTGAGATACCCTGCCGGACGGGGTATCGAGGAGGGACGAGCTCTGCTGCGCTACCTGGCATCACATCCCTCCACTCGACGGCATGTGAGTGTGAAGCTCTGTGCGCGATTCGTGGCCGACGAACCACCCTCCGGATGTGTTGACGCAGCCATCGCGGCTTGGGATGAAACGGACGGCGACATACGGCAGGTGCTGGCGGCGATATTCGAGTCGCCGGATTTCTGGGAGCATCGTGGAAGCAAGCTCAAGTCTCCGCTGGAGTTCGTCGTGAGTGCCACACGCGCGCTAGACGTGATGCCCGGAGATGAGCCGTCGCTGGCAATGATGCTCCAGCGCCTGGCGCAGCCGCCGTACGGTCATGAGGCCCCCACGGGGTATCCGGAAACTCAAGAGTCGTGGGTCAGCTCCGGCGCACTGTTGGAACGCTTCAACGTGGCGATGGCAATGGCATCCGGGCGGATTCCAGGCATAACGGTCGATCTTGCGAAGCTGGTGCCAACAACCGAGCCTCACGCGCTGGTCGATGCGGTGGATCGCCTCATCCTGCAGGGTGGCGCCACTGCGGCAACCCGGGATGTTCTCCTCGAGCAAGCGAGCGAGACGGCGTTGGGTGCCGACGCTCGTGCCCTGGTCGTGGGTCTCGCCCTTGGCAGCCCCGAGTTTCAGCGCCACTAGGAGAAGATATGCCTGGTCGCATTGATCGTCGCGTTTTTGTGAAGGCCGGTGGGCTCGCGCTGCTGAGCCTGGGCCTCGACCCGATTTTCCTCACTCGGGCCGCCTACGCCGTTCGGCGTACCGGAAACGCCGGCGGCGGTCGCAAGACACTCGTGTGTCTCTTCCAACGCGGCGCCGTAGATGGACTCAGCATGGTCGTTCCGCACGGCGATCCGCATTACCAGCGGGAGCGCCGTCGCGTAGCAATCCCGGCCCCGGGCAAACCCGACGGAGCGCTGGACCTGGACGGATACTTCGGCCTTCACCCGGCGATGGCTGCCTTGCTGCCACTGTACCGGGACGGCTCGCTGGCGGTGGTGCACGCGGTCGGGTCACCCCACGCTACGCGGAGCCATTTCGACGCCCAGGACTACATGGAATCCGGGACCCCGGGCCGGAAGTCCACTGTGGACGGGTGGCTCAACCGACATCTCCAACACGCCGCCGAGCACAGGGACACACCATTCCGTGGAGTTGCGCTCGGCCCACGGCTGCCTCGCGCGTTGCGCGGCGTGGCTCCCGCACTGGCCATTGGCTCGCTCGACGGATTCGGGCTCCGCGCAAGCCAAGAGGTCGTGCGGGACCGCCTCATGAGCGCCTTCGAGGAGCTCTACGCGGCGTCCGCGACCGGGCTCGTGGCCTCGTCATCCGCAGAGGCGTTCGAGGCGGTGCACATGCTCCGCACTCTCCGTCCCCAGGAGTACGAACCCGCGAAGGGGGTGTCGTATCCACCGAGCCGCTTGGGAAGGTCCCTCCGGCAGATCGCCCAACTGATCAAGGCGGATCTTGGACTGGAAATCGCTTTCACCGACATGGGCGGATGGGACACCCATGTCAATCAGGGTGGTGGAACCGGACAGCTCGCGGGTCGACTGCGGGAGTTGGCAACGTCGCTCGCCGCGTTCGCACACGATCTCGGAGCGCGCATGGCCGATGTCAGTGTACTGACCATGAGTGAGTTCGGCCGTACCGTAGCGGAAAACGGAAACGCAGGAACCGACCACGGTCACGCCACCGCCATGTTTGTGTTGGGAGGGGCCACTGTCGGAGGTCGGGTAGTGGGTCGCTGGCCGACCCTCGACCCGGCCCATCGGTACGAGGGGCGAGATCTCGCCGTCACGACCGACTTTCGCGATTTGTTTGGCGAGGTGCTTGTACGCCATCTTGGGGACACGGACCTCACGCGAGTCTTTCCGGGACACCCCGTGGATCCCACCCGCTGGCTCGGGGTGATGCCGGGGTGACCACGCCTTAGATTCCAAGTGTGAATCTCGAGGGTGCACACTGCGTGGTGACCGGTGCTACCGAAGGCATCGGACGGGCTATTGCCTTTGCGCTCGGAGGGCATGGTGCCCGCGTCGCCATCTGCTCACGCACGGCCGGCAACGTCGACGCCGCGGTCGCTGCTCTCCGCGAGACCGGCATCGACGCCCTTGGGTCGGCCTGCGATGTGGCCAGCGAACCCAGCGTTGCGTCGTTCGCCTCATTCCTGGACGAGCGCTTGGGCCATGTGGACGTCCTCGTGAACAATGCCGGTGTGGGCCACGCCGGCAACGTAGACGAAATGAGCGTGCAGGCGTTCGACGAGACCATCTCCGTGAATGTGCGAGGAGTCTTTCTCATGACCAGGGCCATCCTTCCGGGGATGCGACGCCGCCGTTCGGGCACGGTGGTGAACATCGCGAGCCTCGCCGGAAAGAACCCCGTCCCCGGTGCGGCCGCCTATGCGGCCTCCAAGCATGCGGTACTCGGGTTCTCCAAATCTCTGATGCTGGAGGTTCGGAAGGAGGGAATTCGCGTGCTCACCATCTGTCCGGGCTCCGTCGTCACTACCTTCTTCGAGAAAGCCGGGATGCAGCTTGCCAATCAGGATCGGAAGCTTCAGGCGGAAGATGTAGCCCATGCCGTGGTGGCAGCGGTTCAGCTTCCAGATCACGCCAATCTCTCGGACCTCGATATCCGGCCTGCCAACCCCTGAGGCGCCTCGTAACGCTTTCGTGTCATGTACCCGGGCACCGGTGTATTATTGAGCGTCCACGGAACCGCGGGAGCGCCATCGATGTTGTTGAGAAGGTCCTGCCCACGGTGAGCGCCACCGCTAACTGTCACTTCGACTGCACATAGGAGCGAAGACTGTGGTCTTTGCCAAAGACCTGCTGAAAGGCAAGGTGGCACTCGTCACCGGGGGCGGCACGGGAATCGGCTTCGGGATCGCGACCGAGATGGCACGGTGCGGCGCCGATGTGGCCATTGCGAGTCGGAAGCCTGAACACCACGAGCCGGCCGCAGAGGGACTGCGGCAGCACGGTGTTCGGGCGATCGCGGTTCCGGCGAACGTTCGCGAGCCCGAATCCGTTCAGGCGATGGTGCGTCGCACCGTGGAAGAGCTCGGCCGTCTCGACGTCCTCGTGAACAACGCGGCTGGCAACTTCTACGCCCCCTCTGCGGACCTGTCCCCCGGTGGGTGGAGAGCCGTTGTCGAAACCGACCTCTATGGAACTTTTTTTAGTTCGCAGGCCGCCTACCCGGTCATGAAGCAACAGGGCGGCGGGAGCATTATCTCCATATCGATGACGCTGCACTACCGGGGTTGGCCGATGATGGCACACGCCACTGCGGCCAAGGCAGGCATCGATGCCCTGACCAAGACCTTGGCCCTCGAGTGGGCACCTGAGCAGATCACCGTCAACGTCATCGCCCCGGGTCCCATTCTCACCGAAGGAGCGCAGCAGGCCTTTGCCGCAGGAGACCCTACTAAGGGCGCGGCGACTCTCGATCAGCGGCTTGCCAAAGTGGTGCCGCTTGGCAGAGTCGGGATGCCGGACGACATTGGTCAGATGGCTGTCTACCTTTCGAGCCCTGCGGCGCGATGGATCACCGGAGCGATCTTCGTCGTGGACGGTGGTAGCTCGCTCTCGAAGATGTAATCCAGGTGACTCGAGCGGTGCATCGCCGCGTGCTCTCGACCGATGCGGGCCGGCCCTTGCCCATTTCCTCGTCCCCGCTAGCCAAGATCTGCGGCCCGTGAACATCGAGTTCTGGAACCCACACCGCGTGAACTCTGCGCGCATTGATGGCATCGACGCCATGATGAACAGAGGTGACGAGACTGAGCCAACATGGCAATCGCGCTAATCGTAGGACTCCACTTAGCCGCCTCGCTCCTCCTTGCAGCCTTTGGCTTGCATCGACTGTTCCTCGCCGTTCGTTACCTCCGGCTTGTGAGTCCACGGCCGGCGGTACCACGCCTCGACTGGCAGCGACTTCCCTCGGTCACCGTGCAAATCCCGCTCTACAACGAGCGGTACGTAGCCGAGAGAGCGGTTCGGGCGGCAGCGGCGATGCAATATCCGCGAGATCGTTTCGAGATCCAAGTGCTCGACGACTCGACCGACGAGACGACGGCGCAAGTCTCAAGAGTCGTCAGCGAGTTACGGAAAGAGGGCGTCCGCGTGACACACGTACGCCGGGGAAGCCGGCAGGGCTTCAAGGCTGGCGCGCTGGCTCATGGATTACGCCAGAGTCGGGGCGAGCTGATCGCCATTTTCGATGCGGATTTCACACCTCGAGAGGATTTTCTCCTCCGCAGCGTCAACGAGTTCACCGACCCCCGGGTGGGTATGGTGCAAGCACGCTGGGAACATCTCAATGGACAGGCTTCCGTGCTGACTCGGGCTCAAGCGCTACAATTGGATGCTCATTTCACGATCGAGCATGGCGTACGCGCGGCGACGGGGTGCTTCTTCAACTTCAACGGCACGGCAGGTGTTTGGCGTCGCACCGCGATCGAGGACGCCGGAGGATGGCAGTCGGACACTCTCACCGAGGACCTAGACCTCTCCTACCGAGCGCAACTCGCCGGATGGCGATTCGTGTATCGCGATGACATCGGGGTCCCATCCGAGCTTCCGGTGGAGGTAGCGGCGTACCGCATCCAGCAGCAACGGTGGGCGCAAGGTGGCGTACAGACGGCACGCAAAGTCCTCCCGATCATCGCGAGAGCTTCTCTTCCAAGCCACGTCAGACGAGAGGCCTTTTGGCACCTGACCGGCCACTTCACCTATCCCATTCTCATCTTGCTCGCATTGGCCGGGCTCTGCGTGACGTGGACGGCTGGTGCCGAGCAGCGAAGCTGGGTTGTGGCGGTGGATGGGACGCTGCTGCTATTCGCCACCATTGCCCTTTCCATCTTCTACGGAACGGCCGCTCGTGCTCGACAAGTGGGCGGCTCGTGGAGATCCATCATGATGGTCCCTGTGATCATGGTGCTGGGCGCTGGAATCGCCCTTGGGCAAAGTGCCGCCGTGGTTCGTGGGCTCCGCCAGCAGGCCACTCCGTTCCGCCGCACGCCCAAGTATCGACTGGGCCAGCGGCATGACCGCTCTTGGCGTTTGGCCGCCTATCGTGTCTCAGCTTCTCGCATTGCGCTGGGCGAATGCCTGGCCGGCACACTCGTCTTCGGTGTTGCATGCATCCAGGTACTCACGGGTGTGGCGGTTCCGACCGGCATGGCCATACTCGTGGGGGCGGGGTCACTCGCCGTGGGAACCGGAATCTTGCTACAACACCAGGGACCCCTGGGCCGTGACTACACACGATCCCGGGCTTCCGCCGCGTAACGACGCTACGACGCCGTCATGATTCAAGATATTTTGCTCGGTCTTGCCAGCATCGTCGTGTTGGGCATCGCCGCTCAATGGCTCGCCTGGCGGTTGAAGCTCCCGTCCATCCTGTTCCTGCTCGTGGTGGGTTTCCTCGCCGGCCCCGTAGCCGGCTTCATCGATCCAGACGCCCTCCTCGGGGATCTCCTTTTTCCCATCGTCTCACTTTCGGTGGCGGTGATCCTGTTCGAAGGCGGCCTCAGCCTGAAGATCTCGGAGCTGGGAGAAATTGGGCGCGTCATACGCAACTTGATCTCGGTGGGCGTTCTTATCACCTGGGCGCTGGCTGGTTTCCTCGCGTTCGCCGTGCTGGGCTTCGCCTTCCCCCTCGCCGCTCTCCTAGGTGCGGTCTTCGTAGTCACGGGCCCAACGGTTATCGTCCCGCTCTTGCGACATATCCAACCGGAAGGTCGCATTGGATCTACGGTGAAGTGGGAGGGCATCGTGAATGACCCCATCGGTGCCATCCTCGCGGTGCTGGTGTTCGAGGTCATCGTGGCTGGAGGGTTCGAGCAAGGGGCCAGCGTCGCCGCCATTGGCATTTTCCGAGCCGCCACCGTGGGCGGGATTCTGGGTCTCGCCGGAGCAGGCGTGATTGTCCTGCTCTTGAAAAAACATTGGGTCCCGGATTTCCTGCAGAACCCCATCGCGCTGGCCATCGTTCTGCTGGTGTTCACGAGCTCGAATCTCCTGCAAGAGGAATCAGGACTTCTCACCGTGACCTTGATGGGGTCCGCGCTGGCGAGTCAGCGGATCGTAACCGTGAAACACATCGTGCAGTTCAAGGAGAATCTCGGCGTGCTGCTGCTTTCGACCCTGTTCATCATTCTGGCGGCCCGGCTCCCGACGCAGGATCCCGTCTACACGAGCGCGACGAGCTATGTCTTCCTCGCGGGGCTCATCGTCGTGGTCCGACCTGTCAGCGTCGCCATCTCCACGCTGGGCTCGAACTTGAACTGGAAGGAGCGGGTCCTTCTCGGGTTCATGGCTCCGCGCGGTATCGTGGCGGCGGCCGTCGCGTCCCTCTTTGCCCTGAAGCTGGTGGAGGAAGGGTATGCAGATGCAGAGCGCCTGGTCCCCGTCACCTTTCTCGTCATCGTGGGCACTGTAGCTGTGTATGGGCTTTCGGCACCCGCCGTGGCGCGGTGGCTGGGACTGGCCAATCCGAATCCGCAGGGGTTGCTGTTCGTTGGAGCCTCCCCCTGGGTGCGGGAGCTCGCACAGCTACTCGTTTCGGAGAAGGTGCACGTCGCCTTGGTCGATACCAATTATGGAAATGCCTCGGCAGCGCGACGTGCTGGACTCCGCGCGCATTACATGAACATCCTGGCCGAGGGAGCCATGGAGGATCTCGAGCTCGACGGCATCGGCCGGCTCCTGGCGGTCACCCCCAACGACGAAGTGAATGCGCTGGCCGCACTCCGATTCGAAGACGTGTTTGGACGGGCGGGCGTTTTCCAACTCCGCCCTCAAGCTGGCAAGTCCACCGAGCCGCTAGCCCGGCATCTCGGTGGCCGCCTGCTGTTCAACGAACAGGCCACATACACCCATCTGGCCGAGCGGTTCGCCCACGGCGCCATCTTCAAGAAGACCAAGCTCACCGAGGAGTCCGATTTCGAAGCCTATCGACAGCGCTATGGCGACACCGCAATCCCCCTCTTTCTGGTGAAAGAGTCGGGGGACACCGTCGTGTTTGGCACCGAATCCATGCCGGCGCTGAAAACGGGTCAGACGCTCATCAGCCTGGTTGACCCGGTGGATTGACCTGCCGGCTCCCATGCTGGGGAACCGGCGGCGGAGATTTCGCCTTTCTTGAAGTACCATGAAGATTCTCGTTTCGTCTACCATGCTCACCTTGGCTCTGTCACCTGCCTTGACGCGCTTGGCAGCAGCGCAGTTCCCGGAGTGGGATACCGACTTTTCGCAGCATACCGTTCCTCTCGAGGAGATCGTCTCCGGAGGTCCTCCAAAGGACGGGATCCCCGCCATCGACCGCCCCAAGTTCGTCTCAGTGCGTGAAGCCGACCGGTGGCTCGATGATCGCGAGCCGGTCGTGGTGGTCTCGCTGGGTGGAGAGACCAAAGCCTATCCACTCCAGATCCTCATGTGGCACGAGATCGTGAATGACGTGGTGGGTGGTGTCCCGGTCACGGTGACATTTTGCCCACTCTGTAACACCGCGCTCACCTTTGACCGCCGTCTGGGCGACCGGATCCTCGACTTCGGAACCACCGGGCGTCTGCGACACTCAGACTTGGTCATGTACGACCGTCAGACGGAGAGTTGGTGGCAACAGGCCGTCGGCGAGGCAATCGTCGGTGAACTCTCGGGCCAGCGCTTGGCCTTCATCAGCTCACCTCTCGTGAACTGGAAGACCTTCAAGGACGCACACAAGGACGGCCAGGTGCTGTCTCGCGAAACAGGCTTCCGGCGCGATTATGGCCGAAATCCCTACCTGCGATACGACGATCAACGGAATGGCCCCTATCCGCACTTCTTCCGCGCCCGAACCGATAATCGGCTACGCGCGATGGAGCGCGTCGTTGCCATCGAGCACGACGGTGAATCCAGAGCCTATCCATTCTCCGTCCTGGCCGAGAAGCGTGTGGTCAACGACCAGATCCGGGATGTTCCGATCGTCGTGTTGTGGGCACCCGGCACGGCCAGCGCGCTGGACGACGGCCAGATCGCGCTCGGCCGGGATGTCGGATCCAGCAATGTCTTCAGCCGACGCGTGGGCAGTCAGCTGCTGGAATTCGAGGCGTTCGGAGATGGGGCGTATCGTGACCGCCAGACCGACTCCACTTGGGACATCCTCGGCCGCGCCGTAGCCGGGGCGCTTCAAGGGACACAGTTGGAAGCCATCCCCCACGGCAACCACTTCTGGTTCGCATGGGCCGTGTTCAAGACCGAGACCAAGATCGTTCGGTGATTACTGTGAGAGAGGAAAGCCCGTGGATCGCCGTCAGTGGTGGTCGTGGCGCTGGTGAGACCCAGCGGACGATGACTGATGTGCAGCACCGCGTTCGAGCTCGGAACGGATCAGGGAACGCAGCGACTTGAGCTGCTCTACCCCACCATAGCCAATCCACCGATTGACGATACGCCCATCCCGATCCAGCAGCACCGTGAAGGGAAGCCCAACGTAAAAGTACTTCCTCTGGAGGTCTCCTCGCCCTAGGAGAACGGGGAAAGAGAATCCGTACTCCTCAATGAAGGCGGCGGCGCTCGCCACCTTCACATCTTCGTTCAAGGTGATGAGCGAGAATGCTGGATCGTCGATCTCCCTCCAGAGACTGTCCAGCGCGGGCATCTCCTCACGACACGGCCCGCACCAACTCGCCCAAAAATTCACGAGCACCACTTTGCCCCTTAGATCGGCGAGATTCAGCACCCCTCCTCCAAGACGTTCCAGCTCGAAAGCCGGGAATTTTTCGCGCTCCCTCGGTGCAACACCGGTAACCAGCCGGAAGGGATCGAGCGCGTGGAGCCGTCCGTCTGGCGCCACCGCGACCGTGGGCAGAGGAGTGTCCAGCTCGGCCGTCCGTCGGAGCACCCCCGTGGAGCGATCGAATACGTCCAATCGGCTCTCTGAGGTCGTGTATCCGTTCACGCTGAGGACATAGAGGTGGTGGTCCGGGCCGAGCGCGATCCCGAGATTCACCGGAGCATAGTCGATGGTCGGCCCTTCGGGCCCCACCTCAAAGCGAGGCTCATCGACACTCTGTGGGAGTCCGCGACGGGCGACCCACAACGTGTCTCCGGCGAGGGAGAACGCAATCACCTCATCCCGAATGAATGGCGCGTAGTAGACGGCACCGTCTCCCACGGCAATGTGGCCGGAGCCAGCAAGCTCAGCGAGCAACACGTGTTCGGGTATTGGCACTTGGCCGATACCGCGGGCTGCTGTCCCACTGGCATCCAGCGACACGACTATCGGTTGTGGCCCGTTCGGGAGCCGAAAGGCGAACTGCGAAGCAGATCGGACCAACCATGGTGTCCCGTCTCGCCCGGTCGCCACCGTCGCATAGTCGAACGGACCCGGCACGGACTGCTGGACACTGCCATGGCGGTCGAGCCGCAACACCTCACCGCCGGCATCCACCACCCAATACCCGTCGGTCGCCGCCGCAATGCTTGCGGGCTCACGTACCCCCAGTCTGAGCGGCATCCGAAGCGGGCGCAGCCGCCCATCGAATCTGACGGCTCCACCTCCCCTATCGAGGACGATGGCCCCGTCACCGTCCGGCGCTGCCGGACGCCCTTCGAACCACAGAAGCCGTACCGCTCCTCGGGGAAAGGCACTGTCCGCGATGAGAAGCGCTGGCGCTCCCGCTCGGAACACATGTCGGACGCCGCCGATCGCCGTTTCCGCCGTCGGTGTCGCGTTCGGATTGGTCGTGAGCAGAGGACCGCCGATCGCCTCCGGGGAGCCTCGCGAGGCTGCCGCGAGGACGATCCCAAGCACTCCTGTCACGACAAGAGTCACCAGAGCGGGCCGGCTGAGCTTCCGGCCCGCTCGAGCCGCAACAACCCTCATGATTTGCGTGCGATCTTCTCGATCTCGATGGCCTTGGCCCCGCCGGCTTCCAGCACTTTGCCCGTAATCGTGACTTCTTGCTCCGCGAACTCCTTGAGGCGCGCGTTCTGGCTCTCACCTGGCATACCGCCGCTCACAGGGAGATAGAGCGAGCCATTACTCGTGAGAATCGCCAAGGGGATTCCCTTGTCCGCGCACACTTGGCTGCACATCCGGTGATCGGCGCCCGAGAGGCCATGGCGGAACTTGCATGAGAGATCGATCACCGTGCCCGTGATCGTGGCCTGTTCGTGCTTCGGCGCGCTGGTCATCTGTGCTTCGACCGCCGTCGGTAACGCAAAGGCGAAAACCGCGGTGATCCCCAGTCCGGCCATAATGCGTTTCACCATCGTCCTCCTCCGAAAGTGGTTTCTGTCCACGGTGCCACCCACGCCACCGCGACACCCGATACATCGGCCCTCCGAACGCTGCCTTTGGGGATGTCGGCTGCCGGCCGCGGCGCGCGCTTGGGCGTGGTTCCATGGGACATTGCACTTTGGGAAACAGAGGGTGCGGCACGGCGGTTCCCGAACAGAAACGCACCGCGGGCAAGCAGGCGGGCTATACGGCGATGATTTCGCTAAGCACTTGCAGCAACCTTGGCTGGGGCGTCCAACAGCTCTCTGATCTTTTCAGCCAGCTCTGCGAGCGTCCATGGTTTCCGAAGCAGCGGAAGCGTCGGATCGAATTCGCCGATATCACCCTTTCCACGGAGGATGTACCCACTCATAAACAAGACCTTCAGATTCGGGTGCTCTTTGCGGAGAACTTCGCGCAGCTGAGGACCGGTCACCTTTGGCATGACGACGTCGGTGAGGACAAGGTCGATGGACTCGGCATGTTGGCGGAAGACCGCAATGCCTTCCGCACCATCGGATGCGAGGAGAACACGATACCCAAGCTTACCGAGCCCCCGCCGGACTGCTTCACGTACCGCGGGCTCGTCTTCGACGACGAGGACGGTTTCATCGCCGCCTCGGATCGGTGTCGAGCGAGGCAAACGGGACGACCGCACGGCCGGGACCCGACGCGCGGGGAGAAACAACACGACCGTTGTGCCGCTCCCCAGTTGGCTGGTCACGTCAACGTAGCCCTCGTGCTGCTTGACAAGTCCGTAAATCATGGCCGCACCGAGTCCGGTCCCACTTCCCGGCGCTTTGGTCGTGAAGAACGGCTCGAAGAGGCGCCGTCGCGTCTCGGCGTCCATGCCGGTACCGGTATCACTCACGTGCACGCAGACGTACTCACCGATCTGACCCCACCCATGTCGCGCGACATGCCGCTCGTCAATGCGACCACGTTTCACATCGATACGAAGCGTACCGCCGCGAGGCATCGCGTCTCGAGAGTTGGTAGCGACATTTACGAGAATTTGCTCGATGGAACCGGCATCCGCTTCCACCGCCGGCAGCGATTGGCCGGTCGAGACCTGGATCTCGATGTTTTCTGGCAGGAGCCGTCGGAGAACCTCTGCGGTTTCTCGTACCACCGCGCCGAGATCGATGGGTTCTCGCACCAGTCTCTCTCGGCGACTGAACGCCAGCAGCTTGCGAATCATCGCCGCCCCGCGTCTGGCCGCCTCCCGTAACTCATTGAGCTCCGCCTCGGCTTCGGCGCTTCCATGGAGCGGATGCGAGGACGCCGCCAGCAGGTCAGCGTTGGCGAGGATGACCGTCAAGAGATTGTTGAGGTCGTGCGCGATCCCGCCCGTCAGCTGACCCACTGCCTCCATCTTCTGCGATTGTCGCAGTTGCTCTTCCAGTATTTTCCGCTCGGTCACGTCCTCGACGATCATCTCGAACCCGCGACCGCGGGAATCCGCATACGGCCGTCCGCTCAGCCGCACCGTGATCGGTGTTCCGTCCTGCCGCCGCCAATCCACCTCGACATTCTCGATGTGATCGACCTCGCGGTATCGGGACACCAACCTGGCTCGCTCGGCAGGGTAGCGGTACAGATCGTTGGCCAGCGACAGCGCGAGCACGTCCTCTTCGGAGCGATAGCCGAGCATGTCCACCAACGCCGGGTTGACGGCCAGGAACCGGCCGTCTTCAGAGGAACGGTACATGCCATACGCCGCACCCTTGACCAGCGTACGGTAATCTTCCTCGGATCGACATAGTGCATCCTGAGTACGGCGCATTTGACGTGCCAATATCGAACTCCAGACGACCGCCGCGGAAACGAGTAGGATCGTCGTGACCAAGAGAAACGCCATGATCACGTGCTTGAGCCATCGTGCCCCCTCCCCCAGCGTCACCGAGAACTGCCGTTCCATGGCCGTGAGCAGTTGATTCAGCGTGTCGATATCGTCAAGGGTGGCCGCGATGACCTCGGGATCGGGACGGTCGGACAGAATCTCAGCCCGGATACGCTGGGCGTTTGCTTCGATTCGCTCGATCAGGGCGTCTCCGTGCTCCCAAATCTGCAAGGCACGTTCGATGTACTTGAAATGCTTGAACGCCCTGAGCGCGGCCGTGAAACCCGCAATGTCATCTGGATGATTTCCAGCTTGCGCAAATGCCTCGTGAACGGCAGCCATGTCCGGATCTGGCTGTTTGAGCAGCTCCCGTGCACGCCGATTGGATCGAGGGACCTGCATGGCCGTCTGATATGCGCCATAATCCGACTCGTTACCCGTCCGTGCATAGCGTTGCAGTGCTATGGTCGCGTCTTTTTGTCCCCGGGACCACAGACCTTCGCCCGCGACATACGACCGAGACCATGACAGAATCTCGAGCCCTGTGAAACTCACGTACAGGAGGAGTGCGACCACTGCAGCAAAGACACCGACGACCACGAGAACGCTCGTGTCCGCCTTGCGGAGCCCCGTTTGGACTTTGTAGGACTGGCCCAGCATCATTGGGATCATCGTGCGGTAGCCGGGCGTGCCAGGAGGCCCGCCGGTGCACGGGGAAGTGCCGGTGCCTGGTCGAGGACTTCGCGGACTCGGCGGAGTAGGTCCGCAACGGTCCAGGGCTTGTGCAGGAACGGCAGCGCGGGATCGAGAGACCCACAGTCGGTCATCTCACGTGGGGCGTACCCACTGGTGAAGATGAACCGAACGTTCAACCCAGCTTGTCTCGCGGTGGCAAACAGCTTCTGACCACCGAGCTTGGGCATCACCACGTCCGTGATGACCAAATCAATGTGGACCTCGGGGTTGAGGAGAAGCGCCAAAGCTTCCTGTCCATCGGCAGCTACCCGGAGGCGGTAGCCATAACGGTGCAGCACGCGCTGGCTAGCACGGCGGATCGCCTCCTCGTCTTCCACCAACAATATCGTCTCGCTCCCACCGCGGAGAGCCGCGACGCCATGCGCGGTGGTCCCGACCGGTTGATCGCCCCGATCCGCCGGGAAGTACATGGAAATCGTGGTGCCGTGCCCCACCTCGCTCTCGACGTTGATGAAACCGCCATGTTGTTTGATGAGTCCGTATACCATGGCCATTCCGAGACCCGTTCCCTCCCCGGGTGGTTTGGTCGTGAAGAAGGGCTCGAAGATCTTCGTCCTGATGGAATCCTCGATACCCGTACCCGTATCAGTCACCGCGAGACAGACATAGTCTCCCGGATCCCCCCACCCGTACTTGGCCCGGTATTGATCGTCGATAGCCGCTTCTCGGATCTCGATCGTCAGGGAACCACCATCCGGCATCGCATCCCGGGAATTGGTGGCCAAGTTCAATACGATCTGCTCCACAGCTCCTCGATCTGCCCGCACGATCGCGTGACTGGGATCCCGAATTACCTGGACTTCGATGTGCTCTGGCAGAAGACGTCGGAGCATGGAGCCCAGTTCGTCGGCAATCTCCCCCAAGTCCAGGCGCTCGATGTCGAGGTGCTCCCGGCGCGAGAACGCCATCAGCTTGCGGATCATCGCAGCGCCGCGTCGCGCGGCAGCGCGAATGTCATCGACCTCGGAGTGAAGAAGCACATGTTCGTTGGGAAGCGCCCCCGCCAGCAGTTCCGCATTCGAGAGTACGGCGGTGAGAATATTGTTGAAATCGTGCGCAATCCCTCCGGTCAGCTGCCCGATCGCTTCCATCTTCTGCGCCTGTCGGAGCTGCGACTCCAGGGCACGCTGCCTCGTGACGTCTTCGGCGATCATTTCGACGGCCAACGCGGTTCCTGCCCGGTTACGCACCGCCCGTCCGCTCAGCCGCACGGTGATCACAGAGTCATCGCTTTGCTTCCAACGCGTCTCAACACCATCGACGCGATCAACAGTCGCGAAGCGTTCCATCAGCCGCCCCCACTGTTCTGAGTCGACATAGACCTGATGGCGGATATCCACGGCCATGAGATCCTCCGCCGATGCATATCCGAGCATTTCGACGAGTGCAGGGTTCACCGCCAAGAATTCACCACTGTGGGAGGCGCGGAAAATGCCGTAGGTAGCGTGCTCGACGAGCGCACGATACTTCGCCTCGGATTCCCGGAGAGCCCGCTCAGCCTCCTTCCGCGGCGTTATATCGACGAGCGCGTTTACGAGGCCGATCACCGCTCCGTCGCTATCGCAAAGCGGGGCGGCGGCGAGGCTGACGTTGATGGTTGCCCCGTCCTTGGTCACCCGGTATGTCTCGACCCCACGCACCGTCTCACCACTCATGACCGCCCTGCGAATCTGGTGAAACTCCGCGACTCGTTCTTCGGGTACGATGAGGGGACGCTGACCCAAAAGTTCATCGATCGTCCAGCCAAAAGTGTTTTGTGCGGCGGAATTCCACATGCGCACGTAGCCTTCCCGATCCAACATGAGCGTGGGGAGTGGCGAGGCGTCGAAGACCGCACGCAGCGCATCGCGACTCGCGCGCAGTGCCTCGGCCACCTGCTGCCGCTCGGTGATATCCGTCATGCTTCCCCGGACGAGGCGGCGGCCGGCATAGGGAAGGCTGACGAGACGGACCTCACAGGGTATGAGGCCACCACCCGCGTGCCGGTGGGTCCACTCGAACGCCGGCACCTCGCCGTCCAAGGCGCGCTCGATCTGCTCCCAGGAACGTTCAACGGAGGGACGGCCATCGGGCTGCAGTGCGGGACTCAGCTGCACGGGGCCCATCTGCAACAGCTGGTCACGCTCGAGCCCAAACAGCTCTTCGGCTCGACGATTGACTTCGACGAACCGCCCGCTGTCCACGTCCAAGATCACCACAGCTTCCGGCGCCTGCTCGACGAGTATTCGCAGTCGCTGTTCGCTCTCCCGAAGAGCACGCTCGGCTTGCTTCCGATCCGTGATGTCGCGCACCATCGCCAGGGTTTTGCGCTCACCGGCTGGCACGATTCGCGCTTCAAAGCTCCGCGGTCGGCCTCTATGCTCGAGCTCGTACTCCAACGTTTGGATGCGCTCGGTCTCGAGCGCATCCCGCACGGCGCTCGTCATTCTTCCGGAGAGGGCTTCGGGGAACACCTCGTGTATACGACGCCCGAGAAACTGATCGGGTGGCACGACGGGCTTGAATCCCTTCGCCGGGATGAAATCGAGAAACACCCCGTGTTCGTCGAGCTGGAAGATGGCGTCGGGGATCACGCTCAAGAGGACTCGGTTCTTTGCCTCGCTCTCACGTAGGGCTTGTTCGACGTGCTTTCGCTCAGTGATGTCCTCGAGAATGCCGAGGCAATGAACACCCCCACCCTGTTCCGCCGCAATCGCCCAAACGGTGAGGTTCACCCAGACGGTCGAGCCATCGCGACGCACGTAGCGTCGCTCGACTTGGTAGTGGTCGAGCTCTCGCGCAAACATCTTGCTCACCTGCTTGCGCGAGTGTGAAATGTCCTCTGAATGGGAGAACTCCAGGAACGAGCGACCTACCATGTCCGCGGGCGGGTATCCGAGCATTCGCGAGATGGCCTTGTTGATGGCCAGGATCCGGAAATCGGAGTCTACCAATGCAACCCCGAAAGGCCCTTCCATTAGTATCCCGCTGAGCTTCTCACGAGCCACGATGTTCGGAAACTCTGGCGGTTTTCGCCGGCGTCCGAAGCGGGCGCCCACCCAGACGCCCACCAGCAAGGCGGCGAGTCCGGTGGCTAGGGCCGCAACGCCCGCGGTCATCGACTTCGCACCTGGAACGCGGGCCCATAGAGGGCTTCCAGTGCCCGGGGCATCTGCACCGTCCAATCGGCCTTGGTGACAAAGGCGTCAGCCCCGGCCGCGGATGCCGCATCGCGATACGCGGGATCGTCGTACAGTGTCAGGATCACGACCTGCGGTGGATTGTCGTCGGCCTTGATCAGGCGGGTGGCTTCGAGCCCGTTCATTTCGGGCATAGCGAGGTCCATCAGGACCAGATCGGGAGTCAGTGCCGCCACCAGCTGGATCGCTTCGCGACCGGAGGACGCGCATCCCACCACCTCCACACCGGCGTCGAACGCGAGGCGCCGCAACGCCGAATTCACGAATTCGGGGCTGTCATCCACCACCACGACTCGGAGCGGCGCGGGTGCTTTGGCGGGCATGAAGGTTCTCGCTCTGGGACTTGGCGGAAGACACCCAAGCCGTTGAAGGTTAAATACTTAAGGTACTAGCTAGCTTTCGGCTGCCGTGGCCAGTCTCACAGTAGGAGATCTCAGCTGCGGTGGGTATCGGGAGAACCCTGAGTGTGGGAGGGGGAAATTCCCGAGGGGGGCCGGGGGGAGTACGGGGAAGCTACTCCAAGGGAACCAATCCCATCCGAATGGCATGACGCACGAGACCCGGCACGTCACGGACGCCGAGCCGTTTCATGATCTGAGCGCGGTGTGTCTCCACCGTCTTGGTGCTGAGCTCGAGCTTGCCCGCGATCTCCTTGGTTGATGATCCTTCGGCGATGAGCTGCAGCACTTGGCGTTGCCTGGGAGACAACCGCTCACGCGGCGAGTCCCCCGAAGCAGTGGCCCGCAGATAGTTCTCCACCACCGACCTGGAGACGCCGGGACTCAGGTACGTCTCACCGCGGGCAGCCGCCCGCACGGCGATCTCCAGCTCTCCCAATCCGGCATCCTTCATGAGGTAGCCGGCGGCGCCCGCTTTGAGGGCTTGAGCGACGTACTCGTCGTCACCGTGCATCGAGAGGATGAGGACCTTGACGTCGGGATAGTGTGTGCCGATCTGCATCGCTGCATCCAGGCCGTTGAGCTCCGGCATCGTGAGGTCCATCAGCACGACGTCGGGACGGCGCGATGCAACGAACGCGACGGCCTCTCTCCCGTTGGCAACCTCGCCGATCACCTCCACACCGTCCAACTCCTCGAGCAGCGCGCGGAACCCGGAGCGGACGAGCTCATGGTCCTCGGCCAGCAGGACGCGGACGGGACGCATCAACGGGCTACGACACGCCGCTCGAGTCGCTGGCTGGCCCTGAGCGGCAGGCGGGCTCGGATGACGGTTCCCTCCCCGCGCCGGGATTCCGCTCGGAAAACGCCACCGACGTTCTGCGCACGTTCCCGCATTCCGAGCAAGCCCAGTTGCTCCTGCGCGGGTTTGGTGTGCCGGCGCGACTCCGTCCGGAACCCGACCCCGTCGTCGCGCACCGTCAATTCCAGCACTCCTTCCGCCTCGTGAAGCTCGATCTCCAGGATGGACGCGGAGGCGTGTCGCACGACGTTGGTCAATGCCTCTTGGAGAATGCGGAAGCAGGCGGTCTCGACTTCCTTTCGGATCGGGTCGATCCGGGTGATCGCGAGCCGCAGTTCGAGTCCTGCCTTTGCAGCCACCCGCTTCGAATATGATCCGACCGCCACCGCAAGCCCCAGATCATCCAGAAGCGCTGGCCGCAATTCAAACGAAAGCGTGCGGACTTGTTCGATGGCGTGATCGATCAAAGCAATACTCTCGGCCACATCCTCTTTGCGCAGATGGGTGGCGTGCGCCTGCGCCGTGGCTTCGAAATTCAGTTTGACCGCTGTCAGTGCCTGACCAATCTGATCGTGCAGTTCACGCGCAATACGGCTTCGCTCCAACTCCTGGATCTCCAGCAGCCGGCGGGACAGCGCTTGCTGTTGCATCCTCGTGAGCCGGAGCGCGTCTTCCGCGTGCTTCCGCTCGATCACGCGACCGAGCTGCGTTCCCACATGACGAGCAACCTCGAGAAACTCGTCATCGCGTGGAATGGCCTTGGGAGTAAAGAACTCCAGCACGGCGACGACCTCGTCGCGCACGAACACCGGGAAAGCGAAACCGACTCGCAATCCACTCTTGACGGCTTCAGTGGCGTTCGGCAAATGCAGTTGGGCTGACAGGTCTTCCACCCATACCGGCTCCTTGCGATCGAGCACTTGCCCGGGCAGCCCAAGCCCGCGCTCGAACGACACGCTCTCAGACTCGCGACGAAACGCGGCAAAGCGCTCGACGTCGTCGAAATGCCAGGAACCGCTGGGCACGAGTCGGCCAAGTCGGCTTTTCTCAACGACGTACGCATGTCCCACCGGCCATCCCGTATGCTCACACACCCGGTCCAGGCCGATGCGCAGCGCCGCTGCCACCGACGGCGCCTCATTGGCTGCTGTCGCCACGGACTGCAGCAAGCGGACGAGCCCGTGTTGGCGCCGAAAGGCCGTGTCCTGCTCCAGCCGCAGCCGGCGTTCCTCCTCTGCCCGCTGCCGATACTGTTCCCCCAGCACCTCGAGCTCGGCCACCCGTTGGCGCAACGAGGCTACCTCGTCGGCCACGTGGGTTCGCGAAGGATTTTGGGTCATCGATGTCTTCCAGACATGTCCGCGCGGTTCATTCCGTAGCCAACGCCTCGACGATCTCGCCTCGAGTGGTTGCACCGCCCAACGCGGTGTTCACCATGATCAGTTCGCCCACGTTTTCCAAGGTGAGCAACCCCACGAGGTCTCCACCCCGCACCACCGGTAGCGCCGAGCATTGCTGTGCTCGCATATGTGTGAGTGCCCGCTCCAACGGCTCGTCTTCCCGTAGGGTGGGACATTCGCCACGCATCACCTCTGCCACGGGCGTCTCCCGCCCAAGTTGCTTGAGGCCGGAAATCAAGTCCTTCCGCATCAACATTCCAATGACCCTGCCGGTCTCCGTCACGGGGAAGTCCTGCTGCGATCCGGCCAGCAGCTCTTCGATGGCCCTGTGAAGGGGATCACCGCCCTCGAGCGTGATGAAGCGGGTCATCATGGCGTCCGCTACCGGTATGCCCTCGAGGGCAACCTTGAGCTGCACCTGCTGCGACTCGGCTTGGGCACCGAGATAGACGAAGATCGCAATGAGAAACAGCACCGGGTTCCAGTTCACGAGGGCGAAGAGACCAAACAGAATGGCCGCACCCTGACCGATGCCGGCGGCGATTTGGGTGGCGCGTACGTAGTTGAGCCTCATCGCCAGCACGGCGCGCAACCTACGTCCGCCGTCCATGGGAAACGCCGGCAGCAGGTTGAACGCCACGAGCAGCACATTCATCCAGGCGAGAGGAATGAGAATGGCTCCGGTAAGGAAGAACTGTGGATTGAGTGGCTCGAGCCGGCCGGTGATAGCCAGGCTGGTGAACAACAAGATGGCGATGACCACGTTCACGGCGGGGCCGGCAACCGCAACGAGCAGCTCTTCACTCGGCTTCTCCGGCATGCGTTCCAGCCGAGCCACGCCACCGATGGGGAGCAGGGTGATGTCTCGCGTCCGAACGCCAAAGCGCTTTGCCGTCAGTGCATGCCCGAGTTCATGAAGAACCACACAGGAGAACACGGCCAGCACGAGAATCACTCCTCGAATTACTTGGGTCACATCTGCGCCGAGTGACGCGTACTCCCAGACCACCCAGGCGATCAGGATCAAGAACGTCCAATGCACCTGGATCTTGATTCCAGAGACTCTCCCGAGCTTCCATGACCACTTCATTATTCTGACTGCCTCCGAATGGATTGCCACAACCGAAAGGTACGTCACCGCGGAGGCCGCTCCAACGCCAACCCCGGGTCGATCGCCGTACGCACCGGGGTTCCAGGACGCCCTGTGCCGCGCGCGCGCGAAGCCAGTGTCCCGATTCGTGTCATTTGTACCGTCCCGAGGCAGCCCACGAAGACCGTCAAGAACGTCTAACTGGTTTTACCACAGACACTTACTGTAGCATCCACCGCCGGAACACCGTTTGCTTTTCAAGAAGGGGTCACCGGCCCCCTCGCACGGCAGGCCGGTGTCGACACGACCACCCCACCGACACCGCACACAGAGGAGTTTCCGATGTTCGCGCATCGACATCGAAGGCACGCCCCACTGGTCGCAGTCCTCGCAGGGCTATTCTTGGGGTGTAGCGACACAACGGCGCCATCGCTGGAATCCGGCGCGATACAGTTCTCGCGAGACATTACCCTACCCGAGCTCGGCGATGCATTGAGCGCCGGCCCGTCGCGTATTGAAATCGAGATCCTCGCCGATGGGGGCCTCGTCGCGCGAGAGGTGGAGCTGGAGACGGACGACGAGCTTTTCGACCGCGAAGAGATCGAGAGCCCCGTGGCGGGCGTGGAATCCGGCGCGAGCAGCGGCACCCTCATTCTCGCGCTCGGCAACCTGCGAGTGGACTTCGACGAGACTACACGCTTTCGGAGCGAGGGGAGCGACGATCTGACCGTCACGGCATTCGTTGATCGGATCGACGCCGCCTTGGCGGAGGGCCGGATGCCGCCCGTAGAGGCCAAGCGAGCTCCCCCACTCGTTCCGCAGGATCCGGACGATCCGAGCTTCTTCGCGACCGAGCTCCGTCTGAACGACGAAGCCGATGAACCGGAGATCGAGATCAACGTCGACGGGGATAACCTCGTGACCAACAACGCTCCACCGCCCGATGGATGGATAGCCGTCTTGGGACTGATGATCGAACTCCGGGTCTCCGAGGGGGTCACCGAGATCGAGGCCGAGATGGACGACTTGGACGACGAGTTCGAGTTCGAGGGCCTCGTTGCCCAGGTCGATGTGGTGGACCAAACGGTCACCCTGCAGAACGGCACGGTGATCCGTCTCGTGGACCGTACGAAGATCGATCGTGAGCCTGGGGACGACGATCAGCTCCACTCGCTGCAAGAGGTTGCCGCCGCGCTGGATGCGGGTCAGCTCGTTGAAGCCGAGGGGGAAGGCATCGCCGAAACCGCCGATCCGTTGGTCGTGATTGCCATTGAGGTCGAGTTCGAGATCGAAGACGAGGATGACGGCATCCCCGGAGCCCAGGAGTTCGAAGGACAGATCGACGCGGTGAACCTGACGGATAGAACGTTCACTCTCTCTGGCGGGACCATTGTACGCTTCACGGATGAGACCCGCGTCGCGCAGGATGGAGATCTTCTGACACTGGAGGCGGTCGCACAAGCGCTCAATGGACCGGATCCGGTACGGGCGGAAGGCGATGCCCTGGTGGACGACGTCGGTCCTCCCCTCGGGCTCCGCGCGCTTTCGGTCAAGTTCGAGGTGGACGAGCCGGCATCGTAGCATCCTGACCGCCATTGACATGAGCCCCCGGGAATCCCCGGGGGCTCAAGCGTTCGACTCGGTACGGCAGAAGCCGCTACTTGATGGCGATCCGACTCTTGACGGCGGGCTCCGTTTTGGGAAGCCGCAGTGTCAACATCCCATCCTCGTAGGTGGCCGCGACCTTGTCGGCCAGAACGGGCTTGGGAAGCCGCAACGACCGAATGAATTTCCCTTCCTCACGCTCTCTCCAGATGTACTCCTCGCTCTCGTGCTCCTTTCGGAATTCGCGCTTGCCCGAGATCGTGAGCACGTTCTGCTCGAGGCTGACATCCAGGTTCTCCTTGTGAACACCTGGTACCTCGAGTCGGATGACGAACTCCTTCTCGGTCTCCGAGCAGTCCAGGGCCGGTGCCCACTCTGTCTCGACCAACGGCGCCTCGAAACGACGGAATGGAATGTCGAACAATCGTTCGAAGAACCGGTCGAATTCCGGCCGAACCCGAGGAACGCTTGGTGCTGGTTTGGTGAGTTTCATCGCAACCCTCCGGTTCCGTAGTACGCCACACGATAAAAACGGTCGGGTGAAGCCGACTTGAACCTCGGCTGAACCTCACGTATGGGTCCTCCGGTCGTATGAAGATCCTTTTAATCCGCGCTCACCTGGGTCTCATGGCATGCCGTCTACCCTCCCTCTGTCAGAGCATTTTCCGTCCAGGAGCATTCTCGGTGACTCAAATCCAGTGGAAACCCGTTGTCGTCGGCGTCGACGATTCGACCGAAAGCGCCAGTGCGGCCGCCATCGGATGGAAGATCGCCCAGGCGGCGGGAACCGACTGCTATCTCGTGCACGGCACGCGGGAGGTCTCCGCCATCCCGGTGGCGCCGCCGCTCCCCCCGTTCGATCCGGCAGAGCTCAGCGAACAGCTCACACAGGCTGCCCGGACGCGGTTGGAGGGTATCCTGAGTGGTACCGTGCCAGCCGCAGTGCTCGAGCACTTCGAGGTGCGGCTGGGGAACGGTGCCTGGGCCATCCGCCACGCGGTGGAAGACCACGACGCCGGCCTCGTGGTCGTGGGGGGGAAGCACCACGCGCCGCCTGCCCGATGGCTTGGCGGGAGCACGGCCCACCATGTCGTCCGAACGGTCGACGTGCCCCTGATGATCACCTGGTCCCCCCGCCAAGCCGTGCGGCGCATTCTCGTGGCCGTCGATCTCTCCTATGCGGCACAGCCAACCCTCGAAACCGCAGCCCAGTTCGCGAAGCTTTTCTCCGCCCAGCTTCGCATCCTGCACGTTATCGAGGAACTTCCGTACGTGGCCGAGTTGCCGATGCAGATCGATCCGGAGGACTACCGGCGGCAGTGCATGGAGCAATTCGGACAGCTGCTCGCACGGGTATTGGGCGACCGCGAGGTCGAGCATGCGGTGCACTCCGGGACACCCTCGAGAGTCATAGTTGACGAGAGTGGTTCCTGGGATGCAGATCTGGTTATCGTCGGCTCGCATGGACGGGGATGGGTGGACCGGCTGCTGATCGGCAGCACCACGGAACGGCTCATCAACCACTTGCCCACGTCATTGCTGGTCGTTCCCGTCCGGGCTTCCGCGGAGCAAAGCACCGTCTTGCGACTCACCGGCGCAACAACTAAACGGGCCAAGGTGTGACGGATGAGGCTGCCATGAAAGTCGCCGAATTGATGGAAACGAACCTGAAAGTGGTGATGGATGACACTACCGTGGCCGAGGCCGTCGTCACCTTGGCCGATGCCCACGTTTCCGCAATGCCCGTGCTGGACCGCCAAAGCCGTTTCGTGGGTGTTCTCTCGACCACGGACGTGCTACAGGCGGAGGCGGAAGCGGCGAACGCAGAAGAGCGGGAACGGCTGTTCCAAGACACGCTGGTGCGTGAGATCATGAGCACGAAACCGCAGACGGTCGAACCCGATGACGACATCAAGGAAGTAGCCCAGCGCATGTTGTATCTCGATGTCCACCGCCTGTTCGTCGTGTACGACGGCGAGCTGGTTGGCGTTGTCTCACAAAGCGACATCGTGCGCGCGGTGGCGACCGCAAAACTGTAAGTCTATCCTGTCGTTCCCGGAAAGACCGGAGGAATTCATGAGCGACCTCGATCGCGATGTTGGAAAGCATCCGCGCGGTACTCTGGCGATCATGGCCGTGTACGGCGTGGTGTTCGTGCTCGGGTGGCTGGCGCTGTTCTTCTTCGTGTATCTACCGCGCGGCGCCGTGACGAGGTGACCCATGCATGTTGACCTATACGAGAAGTTCTGGATGTGGGCCGCAGGCATCATGATCGCGGGATTTCTGGTTATCACCGCGTTCGTGACCGTCTCACAAGGACGGGTTCCCCCGAGCCACGTCGAAACGATTGACCCGCAAACCGTTTGGACCGACGCGCGATTCGCCGACCGCGGGGTGAGGACCCAACCCGGCGGCGGCGTCGAAGTCACGATGATCGCCATGACGTTCGCGTTTCAACCGTCGGAGATTCGCATCCCAGCCGGGAGACCGGTGACGTTTCGCATCACCGCCGCGGACGTGGTACATGGATTCCAGATTATCGGCACGAACGGCAATACCATGGTGGTCCCTGGGTACGTGAGTCAGTTCACCATGGTGTTCGACACCCCCGGTGACTATCTCATCGTCTGCAACGAGTATTGCGGATTGGGCCACCACGGCATGTTCGGCAAGCTGATCGTGGAAGAGGCATCATGATTCCCAATCGAAGGCTGGCCACGGCCAATATCGGCGTTGCAGTGGGCGCCTTCGCGCTGGCCACATTCATGGCCTTCATGCAAGCGCTCTCCCGAGCCAACCTGGACCTGCCCGGGCGGTCCGCCCGGATGTATTACCTCTCGGTCACGGGCCACGGAGTGTTGATGGCTCTCGTCTTCACGACATTCTTCATCATGGGGATGGGTGTCGCCTTCACGACCAGAGCGTTGGATCGCCCACTCCGGTTCGCCCGTCTGGGCTGGGTGGGCTTTTGGCTTGGGCTCGTAGGATCGCTCGCTGCCCTGTGGGCAATCTTCTGGGGCAAAGCGACGGTCCTCTATACGTTCTATCCGCCGCTCCAAGCCCACCCCGCCTTCTACATTGGCCTGACCCTACTCGTGGTCGGCTCATGGCTCTGGAGTATCGTGATCATCGCGACGTACCTCGCGTGGCGGCGGGAGCACCCGGCGACGCCGGTGCCCCTCGCAGTACACGGCATGCTGGCCACGATCATCGTATGGCTCATCGCCACCGTCGGCGTTGCCGCCGAGATGTTGCTGCAGCTCATCCCGTGGTCCTTGGGGCTCACGGACACCGTGGACCCGCTGCTCGCGCGAATTCTCTTTTGGTACTTTGGGCACCCGCTCGTCTACTTCTGGCTCATTCCGGCCTACGTCGTCTGGTACACGGTCTTGCCCAAGGTAGCCGGTGGCAGGTTGTTCAGTGATCCGCTGGCCCGCATGGTGTTCATTCTCTTCATCGTCTTGTCGACTCCCGTTGGTTTCCATCATCAATTCATGGATCCGGGCGTCCAGTCGGGTTGGAAGCTCTTCCACACGTTCAACACCTTCGGCATCCTGTTCCCGAGCTTCGTCACCGCGTTCACCATCGTGGCCTCATTGGAAGTCGCAGGCCGGATGCGGGGCGCCACGGGCTTGTTCGACTGGCTCGGAAAGCTGCCGTGGGGCGATCCGCTCGTGGCCAGCGTTCTCCTCAGCATGTTGTTGTTCGCCGTGGGAGGCTTTGGGGGAAGCATCAACGCCGCGTTTGGAATGAATGCAACGGTGCATAACACGGCGTGGATCCAGGGACATTTTCATTTGACGGTGGGGACCGCCACAGCATTGACCTTCATGGGCGTCGCATATTGGCTGGTCCCGAAGCTCGTGGGACGCGACCTCGAATTGGGTCTCCTGGCAAAGGTGCAGCCGTATCTGTGGTTCCTCGGCATGCTGCTCTTCTCCATCGCCAACCACATCACCGGGCTCATGGGGATGCCGCGCCGCGTGTACGACGCGAGCTACGGCGGGAGCGCCATTGCGGCCGAGTGGAGCGGACTCACGCTCGTATCGGCCGTCGGTGGCATTCTCCTGTTTCTCAGTGCCGCGTTCTTCCTCTTGGTCATGCTCGGCACCGTGCTGGCCGGGCGGCGAGCAGAACAACCGGCCCTCGAATTCGCGGCGCCTCTCGAGGGCGCGCCGGAGCGGCGAGGGGTTTGGGACCGCATCGGTCTGTGGGTGGGTGTGGCCATCGTCCTGGTCGTCATCGCGTATGCGTATCCGCTCATCCAACATCTCCAACTGGAGCGGTTTGGTTCACCCGGATTCCGGCCGTTCTGAAACAGGCACTGGGAGCCATGAACGGGGGACGGCGACATCGCCGCTCCCCCGCTCTGCGCGCATCATAGGGATTGCTGGAAGAGCACCATGGCCACCAAGGTGAGACTCACCAACAGGGCAACGGCCGGCTTGCGGGCTCGCCCGTAGGCCTCGGGCAGGAGTTCCACCAGCACCATGAAGACCATCGCGCCGGCCGCGAAGCCGATCCCGTAGGGCAACGCCGCATGAAACGCTTCCACGAACAGAAATGCCGGGACCGCCATGATGGGTTGCGGCAGAGAAGATACCACGCTCCATCCGGCACACCCCAAGACCGACACCCCCCGCGGACGAAGCACAGCACTGATCGCGAGCCCCTCGGGGACGTTGTGCACCGCTATGGCCGCTGTAATTACCACGGCCAGCGTCACCCCCCCACCGAATGCCACACCCACGGCCACGCCTTCTGAAAAGGAGTGCGCCGTCATCACCACTACCATGAGCACCATTTGGCGAGCACCGGCTCCACGCGCCCTGCCGAACTGGATGTCGTAATGCCCCAGCACTCGCTGAGTGACCAGGATGAACACGACCCCCACCGTCGCGCCCACGATCGTCTGCCAGGCCCCGAACGCGGTACCCTGCGCCACCAAACCAAAGCTGGCTCCTAACATCAGCCCCGCCGCTGTGGCATTGGCATACGCGACCAGTCGGGTCGATACCGTCCGGACCAAGGCAAACGGCAGTGCACCGAGCCCGGTGGCCAGCGCGGTGATCAACCCGTACATCAGGACGACCAATGCCGGATGCATTCAGCGACTCACCGGAGGGCCGCGCTCCTCATGGGCCAATTCCCACCAAGAGGACCACCATGCCCATACTCAGGATCGTGACGAGGGCGATCGTGGTTGGTCCGGCCTGCCGATACGACTCCGGGAGCAGCTCGACCATGACCAGATAGACCAGCGATCCCACGGCAAAGCCCAGCGCCCACTGCAGGGTGGATGGGGCCGCCTGCACGATCGCGTATGTGAACACCGCCAGCAGGATCTGGCTGACGTTCGTCACCACCGCGAGGCCAGCAGACTCCCAATGCCCAACGCCGCGACTGGTGAGAATGGCGGACAGGACGGTCCCTTCCGGAACGTTATGGACGGCGATGGCGAGAGCCATGAACACACCAAAGGGCACGCTCACCACCATCGCGACGCCTATCGCAACGCCTTCTGGAGCGGCGTGTAGGGTGTTGATGAGCATCACCTTGTAGCCGTAATCGGCACTGGTCTCGCCAATGCGGTTGAGATCCAGATCGGCAGTTTTGGACGCGGCGTGCGTGAAGTAGACGAAGGCGACCCCGAGAACTGCTCCCGCCGCCCCAACGGCTGGGCTATGATCGAACCCCGCCACCATGAGGGTGTACGCCGCGCCGAGCATCAGCCCCGCCGCCAAGGCGTTGGCCCACCCCATCCAGAATGCTGGCGGGCGGGGCCTGAACACCAGCGGAAGTGGACCCAGCGCCGCCATCCCGGCGGCGATGGACGCGTAGAGCAGGACGATGAGGGTCAGGTCCATGAGCCGTACCACATGAGTCGCTTGAGACAGTAGTCCTGTTGAACTCGGATGTCACGCCAGCCTGGCAGCCCAGCCGGGCCTTGGGTAAGCTTCCCCACATATGCCTGAGGTTTCCTCGGTTCAGCGAGGCGCCCTCTGGAAACGCGTCGAGCGGCTGTGCCGTGCGGCGATCCGCATCACCGCCGAGCACGAGCTCAATCGTGTGCTCCAAGAGGTGGCCGATTCCGCCCGCGAAGTCATCGGTGCCAAGTACGCCGCGCTCGGCGTCTTGGATTCGTCGGGGACCGCGCTCGAAACCTTCGTGGTGAGCGGACTCAGTAAGGAAGAGTACGAGCGGATCGGAGACCTGCCCACCGGAAAGGGGTTGCTCGGGGTGCTTATCGAGCAACCTAAGCCCTTGAGAATCAAGAATTTACGCGAACACCCCCGCGCCCTTGGATTCCCTCGCAACCACCCACCGATGCACTCGTTCCTCGGGGTGCCCATTTTGGGCCGGGACGGTCCCATCGGCAATCTCTACCTCACCGAGAAGACAGGCGCCGAGGCGTTCTCCCGGGAGGACGAAGCCTTGGCCGTGATGCTCGCCGCCCACGTCGCAGTGGCCGTCGAGAACGCGAGGCTCTACGAAGAGCGGGAACGACTCCTCGACGAGCTGAAGGGACTTCAGGTTTCCCGAGACCGGTTCTTCGCCATGATCAACCACGAGCTGCGCAATGCGCTCACGGCCGTCCACGGCTGGAGTGAGCTTTGGCTCCGCAAGGCCGGGGACAACCCGCCACGGGCAGCCCGGGAGGTGACGGAGTCGGCCGAGCGCGCCATCCGCCTCCTCGAGGATATGCTCGATCTCAGTCGACTCGATGCGGACAAGCTCAAGCCCCGGATCGAAGATGTCGAGATGGGCGGCGTCGTGCGGGAGTCGGTCGCGTCCCTGGAGCCGGCCGCTCACCACCGGGGCGTTCGGATCGAAACCGTCGGGGCCTCCGACCCGCAGCTCTGTCGTTCTGACTCGCTACGCATCCGACAGATCATGGTCAATCTCTTGAGCAACGCTGTGCGGCACAGCCCGGAAAACGAGACCGTGACGGTCGAGCTGCGCGTAGACGACGCGAGTCTGGAGCTGCATGTCGTGGATCGAGGCGAGGGGATCCCCGTGGCGCAACAAGCCCTGATCTTCGAGGCGTTCGAGCGGGCCGGCGCTGACCAGGAGCGGGGGACGGGACTGGGCCTCACGTTGTCCAAGAAGTTGGCGCACCTCTTGGGTGGCGACCTAACCGTTGCCAGTCAACCTGGTGCTGGCGCAAGGTTTACGTTGCGAATCCCGCGGTGGTCGCAATCATGAAGACCGGTTCACGACCTCTTCAAATGGGGATCAGCCATGCGCGGATAGCCTTCTCCGCATGAGAATCCTGATCGTGGAAGACGACCGGAAGGTCGCCGGGTTCATCGAGATGGGTCTTCGCGAAGAGGGCTACGCCGTCGACGTCGCCAAGGACGGCGATGAGGCTTCCACGTTGGCCCACGTGAACGACTATGATGCCATCTTGTTGGACCTCATGCTTCCCAAGAAGAACGGCCTGCAGGTGGCGTCCGAGCTTCGGCGTGAGGGTCGCCGCACACCCATTCTCATGTTGACCGCTCGCGATGCTACGGAAGACGTGGTGCGCGGCCTCGATGCCGGTGCGGACGACTACCTCACCAAGCCCTTCAAGTTTGACGAGCTGCTGGCCCGAGTACGCGCGCTGGTGCGGCGTGGCGGGAGTGCGAGGCTCGAACGACTCACCTACGGGCCGCTGGAGTTGGATCGGTTGAAACACCGCGCGTTCGCCGGAGGCAGACGCCTGGAGCTCACGCCTCGGGAGTTTCAACTCCTAGAGCACTTCATGCTCCATCCCGAGAACGTGGTACGCCGTACGGAGTTGCTCGAGAAGGTCTGGGATATGCACTTCGATCCCGAGAGCAACGTCGTCGATGTTCACGTCGGTAATCTGCGACGCAAGCTCCGCGAAGCGGGCCACGATCGAATCATCATGACGGTTCGTGGAGTGGGATTCCAGCTGAAGGTGCCGGACGGCGACGAGGCCTGATGCGTTCGCTGCGCCGCACGCTCGCGGTGCGGTTTAGTGTTACCGTCTTCTTTGCGCTGTTGTTGATTGCGCTGTGGGCCTATCTGGGTGCACAGCGCATTCTGCGTGCGGAGTTGGACCGCGGCCTAGCGGCGGCCTGCGAACTGGAAGGCGCGGTCTTGGCCGCAGGTCTCGAACTGCCCACCCACCCAGGACCCCAAGACCTCGAGCGCTTCGTCGCCACGGTCAACCGCTTCGTCGCGATCAGGAACGCCGACGGCTCGATCCGACAAACCAACACGCCGCTAGCCCAGGACCTTCCGGCCGACCCGGTGAGCGTCGCCCAGGCCGGAGGCGGCGCCCGCAGCTGGAAGTCCGAGCGATGGAAAGGCCAACGGATCCGCTCCGTGTACGGCCCGGTTCCGGGAAGCACGGACGGCCGCGTGATCCAGGTATCCGCGTCCTTGATTCCCCTACGGGCCGCCAATCGAGAGATCCTCTTTTTGATGCTGGGCACAGTGCTTTTGGGCACGGTGGCAACCTCGCTCGGAGCCGCATGGCTCGCGGGCTCCGCCGTCCAGCCGGTCATGGACATCACCGCCCAGGCGGAGGAGATCGGCACGGGACGACTCGGACACCGCATCACTGCTCACTGGGATGTGGCCGAGTTTCAGGGACTCGTGCGAGTCCTGAATGGCATGTTGAAGCGTTTGGACAGCATGCTGGAGTCACAGCGGCGCATGGTGGCAGACGCTGGCCATGATCTCCGTACCCCGCTCACGGCCATGCGGGGGGAGATCGAAGTGGCCCTTCGAGGCTCGCGATCGCCAGACGAATATCGCCAGGTGCTTCACAGTGTCATGGAGGAGGTGGATAGACTGGGATCGATCTCCGAGTCCCTGGTGCTCCTGGCGCGGGTGGAGGGCGGCACCCTCGTTCCAAGCCCCGTGCCCTGTGATCTCATCGACTTGCTCGAGGGAGCGGTGCGGCGAGCACAGGCTAGAGGAGGCGACCGCACATTCGGACTGACGTCGCCGGTGGCCATCCCACAAGTCGAGGTCGATCAGCGGATGCTGACGATCGTGTTCGACCATTTGCTGGATAACTGCCTACAGCACACTCCACCCGGAACCGCGGTCGAGCTCTCCATAACACGAGACGGCCGCTGGGCCAGAGTCGACGTGGATGACGATGGCCCGGGGGTCCCCACCGAGGGGTTGGAACGGCTCTTCGACCGGTTCTATCGAGACGACACAGCGAGGACCCGAACGGCCGGAGCTGGACTCGGCTTGTCCATTGCCTCGGCCATCGTGGGCACGCATGGCGGCAGGATCGAGGCTGCCCGGAGCCGGTTGGGGGGTCTACGTGTGACGATCCGTCTGCCGCTCCTCCGCCAGAGTTGAGCCGCTTTCACTTTACGTTCCAAAAAACTTCACAGCACGATTTGCACGTTGCCGAGAGAGACTTGGCTCGAGCGCAGGAGACAAGCCATGCAACGTAACGTTGGGCGGGCGGACGCTTGGATTCGAGGAGGGTTGGCCGTTTTGTTATTTGGGATGGCTGCCATCTTGAACCATCTCTCCCTCGTCTCTCTCGCGGCCGCTCTCGCAGCACTCATCCTGGTGGGAACCGCACTGACCAGGAGCTGCCCGTTGTATCGAGTGCTGGGCATCGACTCTCAGCGCGATCGCCGGACGGGTCACGCGTGATCCGTCCGGCCCCCCGTCCGCGGGTGGCGTCGATGGGTCCTCCTCATCTAATTTCCGGCCTCATGACACCGACCGCTTCCGCCACGGTGGGTGGCTCGAAGCATGTCGTGCTGGACTTCTACAAGGAGAAGAGGCCGTGCGCAGAATAGTCTCGATGCTCGTGGTGGTTGGGCTCGTCCTCACCGCTTCCTCAGTTCTCGCTCAGGTTCCCGACTCGCTGCCGGAAGGGGTCACGGCAAAGATGGTGTCCGACGGGAGCACGCTGTTTTCCGGCCAGGGGATCTGCGTTGCCTGCCACGGTCCTCAGGGCAAAGGCATCCCCAATCTGGGGACCGATTTGACGGACGCAGAGTGGACGCACAGTGACGGCTCGTACAGCGGCATTCTCGAGACCATCCGGCAGGGTGTCACCGCTGACAAGTCCACCAGCGGCGTGGCGATGCCACCAAAGGGCGGGAGCAACCTCAACGACGATCAGTTGAAAGCGGTTGCGGCCTACGTCTGGAGTCTGGTTCGGGCCAAGAAGTAACGACCGCTCGCAACGCAACCCAGAACGGGAAGGGAAACGTCCGTGTCATTGTGCACGACCTGGCGCCGCGCCACCGTCACCGGCGCGTGTGGATTGGCAGCTCTAATGGTGCTCGCCGGTGTAGCAGTCAACACGGGCCAGGCGCAGGTGGAAGTCAATTCCCGTGCGGTCGAAATCACGCTCACGGGCAGACTCCACGCCCAATTCAATACCACTTCCGTCTTGGACGAGCCCGACGCCGAGTTTCTCGTCCGCCGCGCGCGATTCACTGCGGACGTCACCATCAACGACTTCGTCAGCGGCCGTATCCAGCCGGACTACGGTGAGGGGAAGATCTCGTTGAAGGACGCTTTCGTGCGGCTCACCTTCCATCCTGCGTTTCGCGCCACCATGGGCCAGTTCAAGCGCCCATTTGATCTGTTCGAGCTCACTAGCTCGACACAGATCCTCGTGATCGAGCGCACCGGCGAGGTGCGGGGCGTGGACACCTGCAGCGGTCCTGGTGGTACTTGCTCGTTCAGCCGCCTCACGGAGAAACTCCAACTGTCCGATCGTGACATCGGGGTCATGTTCGACGGGACCGACCCATCAGGGCTGGTGCAGTACATGGTCTCCGTCACCAACGGGACCGGCCAGAACACCGAAGACGAGAACGGGGCGAAGTCCTTCACGGGTCGGATCGAGCTGACTCCGTTTCCCAACGTCACGGTCGCCGGCAATGTCGCTGCTCATGACTACCTGCTGCCGGTGACTCCCACGGTGGCGGAGAATGAGTACGCCGTGGCCTTCGGGGGCGACGTGGAACTCGGCAATTACGATGGCGGCATCCACTTCCAAGGCGGTGTGGCTGCCGGCGACAACTGGCTCAACCTCGCGGCCGGAACGCCCACGTCGTTCTTGACCGCGCAGGGAATCCTCACGTGGAAGGTGCCCTTTCAGCCCAACCGGCTCGCCTCGGCCATCGAGCCGGTCGTCCGCGTCAGTTGGGCCGATCCCGACACCGACACGGCTGACGACGACGGCATCTTGGCCACCGGCGGGCTGGTGGTTCATTTCGTGGGTAGAAACAAGATCGCGGCCAACGTGGACGTTTGGTCGCCACGGGTCGGAGACACTGAGTACTCCCTTAAGGTTCAGTCTTACTTGCACTTCTGACTCTTTAAAAAGTCTTCATAATCCCGCCACACCTCCTTCATGGCGGGCCCCGTTACTTGCTGCCCGGGCAACGGCACCGGACCAAGACTCGGCCGACCGACCCGGCGGGGCCTGGGCGCCTCCGTGTTTTTGAACCGCCTATCACCCACACAGGAGTTCGATTACCGCATGTCCCTGCGAATTCTGGCGGCGTGTGCCGTCCTGGTGACCATCGGTTGCTCCGGCGGCGACGGCGAGGAAGCTGCACCCCCGGTATCACAAACGACCACGACCGCCGCAGCGTCAGTCGCCCCACCACCGACTGGCCCCATCGACCAAGCTCTGGCGACTCGCGGAGAGCAGCTCTTCCAGAGCAAAGGGTGCATCGGGTGTCACACGATCGGCGGAGGCCGCCTCACCGGGCCAGATCTCCAGGCGGTAACCACCCGTCGAGAGTATGGGTGGATCATGGCCATGATCATCAATCCCGACTCGATGCTCAAAGCCGACGCTACGGCACGTCAGCTGTTCGCCGAGTACATGACCCCCATGATGAACATGGGCGTCACACCGGAGGAAGCACGAGCGATATACGAACATCTCAGAAGAGCCGCTGGCGCGAACTGACGCGCCATCCAAACAACATTTTTTAGGAGCGCCAGATGCGATCCAACCGATTCTTGTGGACCCTTTCCTCGGCTGCCGTTGTCGCCGTCTTGGCGGTCGTGGGCGCGCAATCTTGCGCGGGGCCCGGTGCAACGACCGATGTCAGCTCTATCGCCCGGCAACGAAATCTCACCGATGCCGATGTGGTGGCGGCCCTCAAGACCTATCAGCCCACGGGCCGAATGGACGAGTACATCCTGTTTGGCTCCGGCGGACACTCCGGACAAGTTCTGGTCATTGGGGTGCCCTCGATGCGGCTCCTCAAGGTGATTGCCGCATTCACGCCAGAGCCTTGGCAGGGGTTCGCCTACGGCGCCGAGGAGCACAAGACATTGCTGGCCAGCGGTCGGATGTCCGGTCACGACATCACGTGGGGTGATACCCATCACCCGGCGTTATCGGAGACGGATGGCGACTACGATGGGCAGTTCCTATTCATCAACGACAAAGCCAACCCTCGGATCGCGTTGATCGATCTCCGCGACTTCGAGACCAAGCAGATCGTCACCAATCCCAACATGGGGACCAACCACGGCGGCGCCTTCGTCACGCCAAACACGGAGTACGTCATCGAGGGGGCGCAATACGCGGTTCCCCTCTGGACCGATTACGCCGACGTGGATCGCTACCAAGAGGATTACCGCGGTCTCGTGACCCTGTGGAAGTTCGACCGGCAACGCGGTCGGATCGACCAGGCGAGCTCCTTTTCGATCGAGTTACCGCCGTACTGGCACGACCTGTCCGACGCCGGAAAAGGACCTTCGGCTGGGTGGGCATTCCTGAACTCGTTCAATACCGAGATGGCCACTGGCGGCATCGAAGCCGGCAACCCACCGTTCGAAGCCGGCGCGTCCCAGAACGACATGGATTATCTCCATATCATCAATTGGGAAAAGGCGGCCCAGGTGGCAGCGCAGGCGGGCAAAACGCGCATGGCGCGGGGCCAACGCGTGATTCCGCTCCAGACCGCCATTGACGAGGGACTGCTCTTCTTCGTCCCCGAGCCCAAGAGCCCTCACGGATCAGACGTCACGCCTGACGGCCGCTACATCATCGTCTCGGGTAAGCTGGATCCCCATGTTACGGTCTACTCATGGGAGAAGATCAAGCAGGCCATCGACGCCAAGAACTTCAGTGGCACCGATTCTTACGGGGTGCCGGTGATCGACTTCAGCTCGGTGATCGACGGACAGCTCGAGGTGGGCCTGGGCCCATTGCACACCCAGTTCGACGACCAGGGGAACGCGTACACCAGCATTTTCCTCGATACCAAGGTGACGAAGTGGAGCTTGAATCCGCTCGCGGTGGTCGACCAGATCGATGTGCACTACAACGTCGGGCACTTGGCGGCGGCGGAGGGTGATACCCGCTCACCGGACGGGAAGTACCTGATTTCGATGAACAAGTGGTCCATCGATCGGTTCAACGACGTGGGCCCTCTCCTCCCACAGAACTTCCAGCTGATCGACATCTCGGGCGAGCGGATGCAGCTCCTGTACGACATGCCGATCGGGATCGGCGAGCCGCACTACGCGCAAATGATCAAGGCGGACAAGCTGCAACCGTTCCGCGTGTACCCGCAGATCGGCTATGACCCCGGCACGATGAGCGCCGCCAGAAACGCCGTGATGGGTGGCCAAGAGGGCATCCAGCGTAGCGGCAATCAGGTGACCGTACGGATGACGGCGATCCGTAGTCACTTCACACCGGAGTACATCCGTGTGCGGCAGGGTGATCGTGTAACGATCCATATCACCAGCATCGAGCAGGCTCACGACGCGACCCATGGCTTTGGGATCTCGAAATACAACATCAACCTGAGCCTCGAGCCCGGAGAGTCTCAGACCGTCACGTTCGTGGCCGATCAAGCCGGCGTATTCCCCTTCTACTGCACCGAATTCTGCTCGGCGCTGCACCTGGAGATGACGGGTTATCTCCTGGTAGAGCCGAGGGGCTAACGAAGGACAGATCAACTCCCCCGTTATCCCGCCCATCCCCGCTAGGCTCGAGGGATGGGCGGGATGGCCGAAGGGGCGAGACACCAACAACCATGGACAAACTCACTTCGTTCTTTCAGGGCCAGCTCTCCAATACGAGCCGGATCCTCATCGTAGTCGCGACGCTCGCGATCTTACCAAGCATCTTTCTGCCTACGTGGACTATTACGCTCCGGGCACCACAGTATCCGCAGGGCCTCGAGCTCACGATCTATCCGAATACCGTGGGCGGTGACGTGCGCGAGATCAACATCCTGAACCACTATATCGGGATGCACGAGATCGAGGCAGACGAGTTCCCGGAATTTCGTTTCATCCCTTTCTTCATTCTTCGGTTTCTCGGATTTGCGCTCCTGACCGCTCTGATTGGCCGTATGCCGATCGCTGCGCTGGGTTGGATGGACTTCGTGCTTTTCGGGATGGTGATGCTCTACACCATGCAGCATTGGCTCTATGAGTTCGGGCAGAACCTCTCGCCAAACGCGCCGCTCCAGGTAGATCCGTTCGCGCCCAACCTGCTGGGGACCACGACCGTGGGTCAGTTTGCCGTGGCGAGTTGGCCGGCCACCGGAGCCATCCTCATGGCTTTGGCCGGCCTCATCGGTCCGGTGATCGTGCTGTTTGAGTGGCGGCGCATGCGGCGGTCTCCGGGATGATTGCCGCCACAACGCTCCTCGCGCAGGCTGCAGCCGTTGTGGTGGGAGCCGGCGGATTCGAGTCCATCACTGCCGCATTGGCAGCAGCTCGCGCCGGCGATACCGTCCGCGTGACTGCCGGTAATTATCATGAACACCTCATGATCGATCGTGCGGTGACGCTACTCGGGGAGCCGGGGGCGGTGATCGATGGCGACGGCAGGGGAGTCGTGCTCTACGTAACGGCGCCGGCAGTGATCAGCGGCTTCACCATCAGAGGGTCGGGGGCGAACCAGGCGAGAGAAGATGCGGGGATCCTGGCGGAGCGATCCGGCGGCCTCCGGGTCGAGCACAATACGTTCGAAGATGTGCTCTTTGGCGTCTACGTGAAGCAAAGCGACAGCGTCATCATTCGAGGTAACACGATCGGAGGAAAGAACGTTGCGATACCCCTGCGCGGTGATGGCATACGGCTCTGGTATAGCCATAATGGTAGCATAGAAGACAATGTGGTCCAGCGCACGCGCGATGTGGTGATCTGGTTTTCCAACGGTACCAGGGTCCGTCGCAATATGGTTCGCGATGGCCGGTATGGGCTGCACTATATGTACAGCAACCGGAATTCCTTTGAGGAGAATCAATTCATCGGGAATCACGTCGGGGCGTTCATTATGTACTCATCCGACATCCACTTTCGTGGCAATCTCTTCGCCGATGCCCGAGGCACGACGGGACGGGGCTTGGGATTCAAGGACTCCGAGAACATTGTTGCCGAGCAGAACGTTCTCGTCAAAAACGCCGTTGGGATTTCGATCGACAATTCCCCTCATACTCAGGGCGTGCACAATCAGTTCAGGGACAATCTGATCGCCTACAATGACGTGGCCGTTGTCATGCTTCCGTCGGTCCACTCCAACATATTTCTTGGGAACGATTTTGTAGACAACATGCGGCCCGTGACGGTCTCGGGCGGTGGGACCGCATTGGCGAACGATTGGCGGGGAAACTACTGGAGTGAGTACGCGGGATTCGACGCCGACGACGACGGCCATGGGGATTCACCGTTCGTCTACGAGCGGCTCTCTGACGATCTGCTGGCCAGGCATGACGATCTACTCATGCTGAATCTGAGTCCGGCGCTGGAGCTGGTGAACACGCTGACGCGCGTTCTCCCGTTCCTCACGCCGAAACCGGTGATCATCGACTCATTCCCGCGACTAACGATCTCGGACGCGCGACGGATTTCAACAGCTGCGCCATCGAGCCGGCACACGGCCGCATTCGGATTCCTCCTAGTCTGCGCCGCCGCGGTGACGCTGGTGACTCGCCTCCGGCGCCCGTTTCGGAGACTCGGATGATCGAAGCCAGAGGAGTCACGAAGCGGTTCGGCTCACACGCCGTGCTCGACGGTATCGACCTCCAGGTGAAGGCGGGTGAACGGGTCGCCCTGCTAGGCCTCAATGGCGCTGGAAAGACGACGCTGATGCGGTGCCTCCTCGGATTGATTCGGTACGACGGAGACCTGCGCATCGGCGAGCGGGACGTTCGCGCTGAACCACGAGAGGCTCGGGCGCTGCTGGGATACGTACCGCAGCGAGCACCGCACTTCGATGGCACGCTGGCCGAGGTCGTCGAGTTCTTTGGGCGGCTCCGCGGGATCGAACGCCACGTAGTGCTCGAGCGGCTGGACTCGTTGGGGCTCTCCATCGCTGAACACGGATCCAAGACCGTCGCCACCCTCTCCGGGGGTATGCTCCAAAAACTGCTGCTCGCACTGGCCCTTGGCGACGATACACCCTTGCTGCTGCTCGACGAGCCGACAGCGAATCTCGATCCCCGCGCGCGTCACGAGTTTCTCCGCGCGCTCCGCCGCGTAGATCGACGAACCACCGTGTTGTTGGCGTCGCATCGCCTGGCCGATGTGCAGGCCGTGGCTGAACGCATGCTGGTGCTCCACCACGGCGGTCTCGTGTTCGACGGCACCATGCATGAGCTCTGGGAGCGGGTGGGAGCTACCGTCACACTCTGGCTGCGAGTCCCTCCCAATGTCCGGGACGAGGCGCGGGATCGCCTGCGTACCCGGTACCAGCTTCCCTCCACGGCTGCCAACGGCGCCGCGTTCGGTGTCTGCGTAGTACGCGGCGGCGGCGCAGACGTTCTGGTGGACCTCCGCAAGGCCGGGATTCCCGTGGAGGAGTTTTGGACCGAGAGCCCTTCTCTCCAAGATCTCTTGGAGGGTGTTCTCAGCCCGCACGGAGGCGTCGATGCCCACTCCTAGCCAGAAACTCCCCCGAACGGTTTTGTTCGTGCAGCGAGAGCTTGCTGCCTCATTCCGGGCCCGATGGTTCTTGGTGTACTCGATTGCGTTTCTCGTCAGTGGACTGTTGTTGGCGGCGTTCGGAGCCGGTGACGTCGCCATCCATGGATATCGCGGTTTCGCCCGAGCGTTTGCGGGACTCGTCCATCTCGCCTTGCTCTTCGTCCCGCTGATGGCACTCTTCCCTGCCACCGCAGCAATCGCAGAGGAGCGTGAGAGCGGCGCTCTGGAGTATCTCCTGGCGCAACCGATCACTTTCGGCGAAGCATTCGTCGGGAAATGGGGCGGCGTGAGTGTGGCCGTGTTCCTCGCGCTGACCATCGGGTTTGGAGCCGCGGGCACTGTGGCGGTCATGCGAGGTGTTCCTGTCGCGCTGCTGGTGGCTCTGTACGGCTTCGTGGTCCTCCTGGCGCTCGCGTTCGTCTCCGTGGGCCTGCTGATCTCCACCCTCGTTACCTCCCGAGCTCGCGCAACCACCCTCGGTGTGCTCACGTGGTTGATCCTCGTCGCGCTTGGGAGCCTGGGAATTCTCGTCGCATTCGTACGATGGGGAATCTCGGAGAATCTGTTGGTGTTGTGGTCGTTTGCGAATCCGGTCGAAGCGTTTCGCTTGGGGATCGTGGGCATCCTGGACGCAGATCTCAGCTTGCTGGGACCAGTGGGCGCGCAAGTCATGGATCGCTTCGGCCCGGTCGGCACACCGGCCCTGGCTGCCGTGACCCTCGTCGTGTGGATCGTCGTGCCTGGGCTCCTGGGCTGGCTCCGGTTTCGCCGGCCCGCATGAGCGCACCAGGGTCGCCTCAGAAGCTCCCCACCCCACCGCCCCGCCGTTCGATTACTTTTCGCGATCCACCGTAGGCCGGCCTTCAAGCAAGGGCATCAGATGACATCGCACGCCTTCACCGAACCCCGAGCACTCGTCCTTCTCGGCATCGGTTTTCTCGCAGCGGGTTGTGGATCCTCCACGCAACAGGCCGCCCCCGAACCGGTGGTGCCGACGGAGATTCCAACGCAGGTAGTCCAGATGGATTCCGTGAACGTCGTGACGGGACGCGAGCCCGCGCGACTCCCGGGCGTCAATCTCGATACGGTCCGCGCCGGCCGCTTTGACAATGGCAAGATGTGGACGTTCGAGTATCCGCCCTTGGAGTACTTTGCGGAGACTTACGCGTTCGTTCCCGACTCCGCCTGGTTTGCGCGGGCGCGGCTGGGTGCGCTCCGCCTTCCCAACTGCTCCGCGTCTTTCGTCTCACCCCATGGCCTCGTCCTCACGAACCACCACTGCGCTCGAGAAAGCGTGACCGAGGTGTCCCGCGAGGGTGAGGACTTGTTGGATGTTGGATTCTACGCTCCGTCGGTCACCGAGGAGCGGCGGGTCGAACAAACGCATGCCGATCAGCTCATCACGATCCGCGACGTAACGGCGGACGTCGAGGCGGCTCTGGCAGGCGTGTTGGGTGACTCGGCGCGGGCCGCGGCCCGTGAAGCGGCTACAGCAACCATTCGTGAGCAGATCTTGGCTGAATATGGAGGCGAAGAGAGCGACCACGTCGTCGAAGTGATCTCGCTCTGGGATGGAGCCAAGTATTCTGCATATGTCTTCCGTCGGTACACAGACGTGCGTTTGGTACTCGCACCAGAGCTCCAGATTGGTTTCTTTGGCGGTGACCCCGACAATTTCACCTATCCCAGATACAACCTGGACATGTCGTTCTACCGCATATACGACGACCAGGGCGAGCCACTTCAGACTGAGCACTACTTCTCTTGGAGCGATCGGGAAGTCCACGAAGGAGATGGCGTCTTCGTGATCGGTAACCCCGGATCGACAAATCGCCTTCAAACCACGGCACAACTCGAGTTCCGAAGGGACGTTCAGGATAAAGCGATTCTGCAGTTACTAACCAGCCGTGCCGATGCGTTGCAGGCATTCGCCGATACCCATCCCGCGGCAGCGGCGGAACTCGATCTCGTGAATGAGATCTTCAGCCTCCGCAATTCCGAGAAGGCGTATCGCGGGATGTGGCAGGGCCTGAACGACCCGGTGATCATGGCACGGCGGAGAGACAGCGAGCGCAAATTCCGCACGGCGATCCTGAACGATGCCCGGCTCCAGGCGCAGTACGGCAGTTTACTCGACCGGATGGCGCAAATCCAACGAGACAAACACGAGCTAGCCGCGGATTACGGAGCCTTTCTGGCGCTCGGAAATCCCAGCTTCACGTCAACGACCTTGCTCCGGGCTTTCAAGAGTTTCCAGTATCTAGGCGCGCGCGAAGGCGGTGCGCCGCCAGCCGTGCTCCGAGAAATCGAAGGAGAGATCTTGGGTGTGCAGGACCAGCCACGGGATCTACAGGCTGCGCTGCTTGCCGCCCGCCTGCGCGACATCCAACGATCGCTCGGCCCCTCGAGTACGATGGTGACGCAGCTCCTCCAGGGCCGCAGCCCAGACGACGCCGCTGCCGCTTTCGTGGATGCATCCGCGCTGCGCGATTCCACGAACACTGCGGCGGCACTCGCGAGTGGCTCACTCAACCGATCAGACCCGGCAGTGCAAGCGGCCGGGCTCATCCTTCCGCGGCTCGCGCGATACCAACAGCGCCTCTCCGGACTGCTCCAACAGGAGAATGAGCTGGCAAACCAGCTGGGCCGGGCCCGGTTCGATGTTTTCGGCACGAGCATACCACCCGATGCTACCTTTTCGCTGCGCATCGCCGACGGCGTGGTGCGAGGATACGACTATAATGGAACCGTTGCACCAACGCACACCACCTTCTATGGGCTGTACGATCGCTACTACTCGCATTCCGGCAATGAGTGGGACCTGCCGCCTCGGTGGCTCAGCCCTCCACCATCGTTCGACCTCTCGACGGCCATTAACTTCGTGTTAACCGCCGATATCATCGGCGGTAACTCGGGCTCCCCTGTCATCGACCGAGAGCAACGCCTCGTAGGTCTCATCTTCGACGGTAACATCGAAAGCCTACCTGGCGATTACATCTATGCGCCTGAGAAAAACCGCGCGGTGGCCGTGCACGCGAGAGGAATTCTGGAAGCGCTCGATGACATCTATGACGCGGATCGCATCGTGTTGGAACTCACCACCGGGCGCCTCGTTCCCACCGAGGCCGAAGCGGACGCCGTGATGACTGGCAGGCAATAAGCCAGATCCGCCGCCTGGCACAGCCGGAAGTTGGGGGCGGCAGGTGACCAGCCGCCCCCAACTTCCGTTCGCTAGGGCATTCGTGGGTTACGATTGGGCGGCAACAACACCACGTTCCACCGCTCCATTCCCTATCCCACCTTACACATCGTAGTAGAGAAAGAATTCGTACGGGTGGGGCCGAAGCATGACCGGTCCGCACTCTTTCTCGCGGCGATAGGTGAGCCAAGTCTCAATCAGATCTCTCGTGAAAACATCGCCTTCGAGAAGGAACGCGTGATCGGACTCGAGGGCTGCCAACGCCTCCTCCAACGAACGGGGTGTGTTTCGGACCAAGAGACGTTCGTCCGGATCGAGTTCATAGAGATCCTGGTCGATGGGTGCCTGCGGCTCGGTCCTATTCTTGATCCCGTCGAGTCCCGCCATCAACATTGCTGCCAATCCTAGATACGGATTGCAGGAGGGATCGCCCGCTCGAAACTCCACGCGCTTGGCTTTGGCCGAGTCCGAGTACATGGGGATCCTGCAGATCGCGCTCCGATTGCGCTTGGAGTAGACCAGGTTGACGGGGGCTTCGTACCCGGGAACTAGACGTCGATACGAATTCGTGGTAGGCGCCGCGAATGCCAGGATCGCACCGGCGTGCTCGAGGAGCCCGCCAATGTAGAATCGTGCAAGATCTGACAAACCGGCGTAGCCTTCGGCGCCGTAAAACAAGTTCTCACCGCCATTCCAGAGACTCTGGTGGACGTGCATACCCGAGCCGTTGTCACCAAACAAGGGCTTGGGCATGAACGTGGCGGTATATCCGTGCTTATGGCACACGTTCTTCACGATGTACTTGTACATCATGATCTGATCCGCCATTCGAAGCAGCGTTCCATATCGCATGTCCAGCTCCGCCTGTCCCGCCGTGCCGACCTCGTGGTGCTGGCCCTCGACCTCGATCCCGGATTCCTCCAACGCCATCATGATCCGCGAACGAAGGTCTTGCAGTTTGTCCACCGGTGGCACCGGGAAGTACCCCTCCTTGTGACGAGGTCGGTGCGCGAGGTTCGGACGGCCCCCGTCGCGGCCGGAGTTCCAGATCCCCTCCTCAGAATCGATGTGGTAGTAACCCTCGTGTGCGTTCTGATCGAACCGCACCGAGTTGAAGATGTAGAACTCCGCTTCCGGCCCCCAATACGAGGTGGTGGCAATGCCCGTCTCCCGAAGGTACTGCTCCGCCTTGCGCGCTACATGACGTGGGTCGCGGCTATACCGCTCACCGGTCGTGGGATCGACGATATCGCAGATCAGCACGAGGGTCGGTACTTCCAAACATGGATCGACGAAGACCGAGGCTGGATCGGGGAGCAGCAGCATGTCACTCTCGTGTATCGCCTGAAAACCACGAATGCTCGAGCCGTCGAACCCGAGTCCGTCCGTGAAGACCTCTGCCGTGAGCTCCCGGGCCGGAATGGAGAAATGCTGCCACTGGCCGGGAAGATCGGCGAACCGTACATCGACCACCTTGACGCCCGCCTCCTTGGCACGGTGGATGACGTCCGCCGCGGCGTCGAGTGAGACGGAACGGGCGGTACCGTTTCCATCGGTTCGTGGGGGAAGGATGGCGGTCATGTGTTCTCCTCGAAAACGGTGGCCGGGCCGCTATAGCACTCGGGGGCGACCCGCCCTGCCTGGCCCGAAGCCACCACGCCGGGTCGACAACGGGGGTCGCATGACCATCGTGTCAGGCATTTTTTGCGCCAGATGCAAAAATTCTAGCTTAATTGGCTGATCACGAGCCGTAATATGCATGTCTGAATCCAGAGAAACGCAGAAAATGCAGATAACTGGTCACACGTGCGGCATCTGAGCCACAGTGGCGGCGTGGTGAGAAGGTCCGGCGGCAGACCGCGGAGCCGCCAAACGAGGAGTCAGTTGGGGCGTCGAGGCTTGGAAAACCTCACCGGTGGCGACGCGCGGGACGTCCGCGAGACGCTACGAGTCGAGGACCGAGACGAAGGTATTGCCCACCGAGCGCCCTGGTCTGCCTGCCGCGAACCGGCTTCTGAAAACGTCCCGCCCCTGTTGGTACGCGGGAAGGGGTCTGGCCACGCTTGTGGCCATGGCGACCCCATCGGTTGCCGGAGGCCTCGTCGCGAGCGCTCAAATCGCTCCGACGCCGTAGGGAACGGCACGGGAGGTTGCTCGTTCGTGTTGAAACCCCCGTTCGCTTGACCCGCGATGTCAGCCTCATCGTCCCCAAACAACACGCGCGACGCGGGCGTAATCGGTGGCGGATTCACTTGCACGACGCTGGTTTGAACATGACGTGCCTCGACAGGTCCGCCTAGCACATCTCGCGGAAACTTGGGAAATGGTGGCGGGTCGATGATCAGTGTATCGACCGTCGCGCTGTCCCGTGGCTCCGGAGGTGCTGCGTCTTCGGGGACAGCATCCGAACAGTACGTGAAACGACCATCCGAATAAGAGACCGGATACACGGAACCTGGGGCGACGGTGCTCGTGCATAAGTAGGCGAAACGATCGGCGTCGTGCACCAAAGGGGCGTCCACGTAGTAGCTGAGCACCGCGACCACCGCGCCCGGCCCGCCAACGCGCGCCACCAGATCGTCTATGGTCCGCTGAGGATTCAAGCTCGCTGGGCGAAGCGAGAAATGGAAATCCGCCCGCCACCGACCCAGGTAGCCGAGGCCGAGAAGCTGCTGCTTCAACGGAAACGCCTCGGGCGCGGCGATCGCCAGCAGATACCCAAACCCGGACGCACGGGGGGCTATCCAGTGGCCCGCGCTTGCACCCACCATCGGTACGAGGTGCTGGCCCCGAGCGGTTGCGACCGGTGGGCCTGCGTCGTACGGGTGGAGAACCCGAAGCCAATGAGACGGGGTAAGCTCGAGAATAACCACGTGCCCCGGATCGGACAGTTCGAGATAGAGCGGCAGTCGCTCGCCCGGGTGCACCACCACGTAGTCGTCGTACTGGGTCGGGTACCCCAACCTGAGCCGGGCGTCAATGAAATCCTGACCTCGAGCGGACGGAGGGGAGAGCACAACTAGCGTGACGAGGGCAGCGACGGCAATGGCTGGGTGGGAGGGCTTCACGAGTGCCTCCTCGCGGGAACTCCGGTAGTTGGCGACGACATCATTAATGCCGCAAACTTTGTTCCGAAGGATGGAGGAACTTAACTTATTGTAAAACAATCACTTAAAGCGCTTGCAGGATTGGGTTCTGTGTCCGTCTCCCAGGACATTGCGTGCTTTGGATGGACAGGGTCCAGGCCGACCTTCGGTGTCAGCGGAAGGTCG
>JBFJCP010000030.1:0-52342 GCA_041615815.1 Gemmatimonadales bacterium
AACGCGGTTTGCCCTGTTGGCAGCACGCGTCCCGACTGGCGCAGATCGAGATCTGTTTGACGGCATCCCACCGGACACCTCGTGGCTCGCCGCTTTTGCAGACTCACTCAGGCGCCATGTTCCTGCGTCTCGTCTCTCCGACGCCGTCCCGGAGCTCACGAAAGCGCTGGTGCGCGCGCGACGCGCCGGCATCCAACCAGAACGACTCGAGCTCCTGGAACGCGCGCTGACCATTGCTGCTGGACTCGTATTCGACGCCCGAGCGTCCGCGTCGCGTCTGGTGCCCGGTGACTCCGTAGCGCTCGAGCTCGAGATCTACAACGCCGGGCCATACCCCGTCCTCATCGACGGTTTTTCGATTCGTTCGCCCCCGATGGTGACACCGTGCCCGGGTGACGCACGCCCCGAGCTGCCGCGAGCGCTCGCGCCCGGTCGATCCGTCGCCATCGAGTGCGGGTTACGGATCGATGCCGCAGCGTCCGTCGTAGGACCGTATTTCCTTCGAACCCCACCCACGGGGGCACTCTACGACTGGAACGACGCGCCGCCGGCGGTTCGCGGCCGTCCGTTCGAGCCTCCGCTGGCGAGCGCCACGGTTTCCGTCACCATCGGGGGCGTGACCGTCCCGCTGGCTCGAGAGGTCACGGCCCGTGTGCGAGACCAAGTCATGGGGGAGATCCGCGAGCAACTGGTGGTCGTGCCCGCCATCGACGTGCGCTTGGAGCCCGATCGCCTCGTGTGGTCCACGGAAGGACCCGAAGAGCAGACCTTTACGGTGACCCTCACGAACAATACGCGTCAGCGCGCGGAGGGCACCCTGGTGCTCGACGTCCCGGGATGGTCGAGCGCATCTCCCGCAGCATTTCAACTGGAACGGCCCGGTGAGCAGCGCTCGTTCCCGAGCTCGCTGCGGCGTCCAGCCGGTCTCCGCCGTGGCGCTGCGACCGTTCAGGCCACGGCCCACGACCGGGAAGGCCATGAGTATCGGCATGGCGTCGCCACGATTGCCTACCCGCACGTGAGACCGGTGTCTTGGGTCCGCCCGGCCACGGCCGAGATCCGTCTGGGTCCGATCCGGGCTCCGCAACTGCACGCCGTCGGCTATGTCCGGGGGGCCTCGGATGCCGTGCCGGAGGCGTTGCGTCAGGTGGGTCTCCCCATCGAGCTGCTGGACGCCGATGCCATCGAACGCGCCGCGTTGCATCGCTTCGATGCCGTGATCATCGGCAGCCGGGCGTACGAAACGGATTCGGCGCTGGTACGGCACAACGATCGGTTCCTCGCCTATGTGCGGGAGGGTGGTGTGCTGGTGGTGCAGTACCAGCAGTACCAGTTTGTGCGAGGTGAATACGCACCGTATCCGCTGGAGATTGGCCGGCCCCACGATCGCGTGACTGATGAAACCGCTGCAGTGACGATGCTCGACCCCTCACACCCGGCGATGGTGCATCCCAACCGTATGACGTCGGAGGACTGGCGCGGATGGCCGCAGGAGCGGGGTCTCTATTTCCCCCGCACGTGGGACGCAGCGTATACCCCGCTCCTCGAGATGGCCGATCCGGGTGGTGAGCCGAAACGCGGGAGCCTGCTCGTCGCTCGTTACGGCGACGGCGTCTACGTGTACACCGGGCTCAGCTTCTTTCGCGCGCTCCCGGCCGCGGTTCCCGGTGCCTATCGGCTATTTCTGAATCTGTTGGCGTTGGGAGAGAGCGATGGCGGATAGGACGGACAGTTGCAACGTCAGAAGGTCGGAAGGTCAAACAGTCGAGAGAACGCACGCAGCGCGGCCGTCGGCGTCTAACGTGTCGCGTTCTGTGAGAAGGGGCCGTGCATTCCCTCGTTCCATTCATTCATGCTTCCATCCTTCCGTCCTGCTGGGGATGTGTGTGGTAGGGTTGCTCGCCTGTTCCGACGGCCGTACGCCGTTGGTGATCTATTCGCCTCACGGCCGCGACCTGCTGCAGCTGGCTGAGACCCAATTCGAGGCGGCCAATCCCGACATCGACGTCCGCTGGCTCGACATGGGCTCGCAGGATGCCCTCGATCGCGTGCGCTCCGAGCGCGCCAACCCACAGGCCGACGTGTGGTTCGGTGCCCCCTCCACGCTGTTCCTGCGGGCAGCGGCCGAGTCCCTCTTGGCTCCCTACCGTCCCACGTGGGCAGATGCGATTCCACCACGGGCTCGTGGGCCGGCCGATCTCTACTTCGCGGCGTACGAAACACCAGCCGTGATCGCGTACAACTCCGATGCCTTGAGTCGTGCAGACGCGCCCCAGGACTGGGATGCCGTGTTGGAGCCGCGATGGCGCGGCCAGGTGTTGATCCGAGAGCCGATGGCGTCGGGGACCATGCGTACCATCTTCGGCATGATTGTGGAGCGCGGCTTGCGGGCCACGGGCGATACCGCCGCCGGGTTCCAATGGCTCAGACGGCTCGATGCCCAGACCAAGGAGTATGTGTTCAACCCGGCGTTGCTGCATCAAAAGCTGCTGCGGCAGGAAGGGCTCGTCACGCTGTGGGACCTTCCCGACATCCTGGTGGAATCCGACAAGGGGAGTCCGTTCGCCTTCATTTTGCCTTCGAGCGGGAGCCCGGTCATCGAGGACGCCATTGCCGTTGTACGCGGGACGAGCCATCCCGAAGCGGCGCACCGGTTCATCGAATGGGTGGGATCGCCGGAGGCACAACTGCTCGCGGCGCGTGAGACCTTTCGCCTCCCCGCGCGGACCGACCTTCCCCTGGACTCACTCCCGGCGTGGGCGCGCGCAGTCAAGGACGGTCTCGTGCCGGAACCGCTCGATTGGCAGTTGCTGAGCGACCGCGGCTCGGAGTGGATGAAATACTGGGATCGGCACGTGCGAGGGCGTGGAGCCGCCGCCAGGCGCTGAATGGCCAACGAGTTTCTCCAACTCCAGGATCTGACCAAGCGATTCGCCGACCATGTGGCGGTCGCCGATCTGTCAATTGCCGTTCCCCGCGGCCAAGTCCTGGCCTTGCTGGGTCCGAGCGGGAGCGGCAAAACCACCACCCTGCGTCTCTTGGCCGGGTTCGAGCGGCCGGATGCCGGCGCCATCCACGTGGATGGCACCGACGTCACGTCGCTGACACCAGCCCAACGCCGCTTCGGGATGGTCTTCCAGCATTACGCGCTCTTTCCGCATCTCACCGTGGCGGAGAACGTGGCCTTCGGTCTGGCGGGCCGCGATGGTCAGTCGCGTCGAGACCGCGTTGCCGAAATGCTCAAGCTCGTCGATCTGACCGGGTTCCAGGAACGGAAGGTCACCGAGCTCTCTGGTGGCCAGCAGCAGCGAGTGGCGGTTGCCCGGGCCCTCGCACCGGAGCCGCAGATCCTGCTGTTGGACGAGCCGTTGTCCAACCTCGATCCAGGGTTGCGCGAGCGCACACGGCGGGAACTCCGCACCGCGCTGACCAAGATCGGGATCACGACGGTGCTGGTCACCCACGAGCAAGAAGAGGCGTTCGCGCTGGGAGACCAGGTGGCCGTGTTGCGTGATGGACGCCTGGAACAAGTGGGAACCCCCATCGAGCTCTACGAACACCCGCGGACCCTATTCGTCGCCACGTTCGTGGGTCGCGCCTCCAGGTTGACGGGGATGCTGGGCTCCGGTGGGCGCGCACGACTCGATGCGGGTGCCGACTGGGTGGTCGAGACCGCGGGGCAACTCGCGCCCGGGGCTCCGGTCACCGTCGTCGTGCGTCCCGAAGCCCTGCAGTTTGCCGATGCCGGTCTCCCCGGCACGGTGGTCGAGCGTCGCTACACTGGGTCGAGAGCGCTGTTTGTGGTGGCGCTGCGGCAGGGGATGGTGGAGGTCGAGGCGCCCGTGCGGGCAGCCGACGTGGGGGATGCGGTGCATGTGGTGGCGGAGCGCGCGCATGCGTTTCGGCGAGGGAAGGAATGAGCCGACCGGCCCGCGGTATTTGGCTGACGCTGCTGTTGCTGTGGATCGTGGTTTACCCGCTGGGCCTCGTGTTTCTCGAGAGCGTGCGGGGTGACGCGGGGTGGACCACCCAGTACCTGATCGCGTTCGCCGTGGAGCCGCGGGAATGGGCGGCGATGTGGGCCAGCGTCTGGATTTCCATTCTCAGCGTGGCTTTGGCCGCCGTGCTGGGCATCCCATTGGGTTTCGTGTTCGAGCGCGTCGATTTTCCGGGGCGCCGGGTGTTGGGGGCGCTCGTGGCGCTTCCGGCCGTGCTGCCGCCGCTAGTGGGGGTGATCGCGTTTCTCTTTCTCTACGGCGAGAGCGGGTTCGTGGCCCGCACGGTCGCGCTCCTCTTGGGACTCGACGAGCCACCGTGGCAACTGCGTGGTCCGGTGGCGATCCTCCTCGTCCACGCGTACTCCATGTACGTGTACTTCTACCTGTTCACCCGCGCAGGCTTGGCACGAATCGACGGATCCATGCTGGAGGCGGCGCAATCGCTTGGCGCCGGACCGTCGGCAACGCTTCGCCGCGTCACGCTTCCACTCCTGCGGCCGCAACTGGCCGCGGCCGCGCTCCTCACCTTCATGACGTCGTTGGGATCGTTTAGCGCACCGTACATCTTTGGTGGTGGCTTTCGGGTAATGACGACGCAGATCGTCAGCAGCAAGCTGAACGGGGATCTCGCCATGGCCACGGTGGAGACGGCCGCGCTCGCCGTGGTGGCGTTGGTGGGGCTCGCGTTGTTGCGCCGCACGCAGGGGACGGACCTCGTGGCAGCGGTGGGAAAGGGGACTCCGCCCCCCGCTCGGATCCTGACATCGCCGTTGGCGCGGTGGAGCGCAGCCGCCCTTGGCTGGGTGCTTGGCCTCGTGCTGTTACTCCCGCATTTCACCCTGATCCTGGTCTCGTTCGTTCCGGTCGGAACGTGGACCACGCAGCTCTTCCCACCCACCTATAGCGTGGGGAACTACGTCGCCATGATTGCGGAGCCCGAGCGGCTGCGCCCACTCCTCAACTCGTTGTGGATGGCAGCGGGTGCCACTGTCGTCGCGCTTGGCATTGCGCTGTGGGCAGGACGGCTGGTGGTGCAGCGGCGGGCGTCGCTGCGTGAGGTCATCGAGACCCTGGTGAACGTCCCATGGGCCGTTCCGGGAACGGTGTTGGCCATCGCGCTCGCCACGACGTTCTCGATCCGTGCGCCTTGGGTAGGCCGGTGGGTGCTCGTCGGGACGGCATTGATCCTGCCGTTGGCCTACCTCGTGCGCAACATCCCGATCGTTTCCGGATCGATCCTGGCAGGATTCCGCCAGCTCGACCCATCGCTCGACGAGGCAGCAGCGTCACTGGGCGCCGGACGCGTACGGACGCTGCGCACAGTCACGATGCCGCTCCTCAGACCTGCCATCCTTGCGGGTGGTGCCCTCGCGTTCGCCACGGCGCTCGGAGATTTCGTGACCTCCATCGTGCTCTACACGTTCGAAACCCGACCCATCTCGATCGAGATCCTCGGAGCGTTGCGTCAGTTCGACGTCGGGATGGCGGCGACCTATGGTGTGCTGCTGATGTTTTTCTCGGCGGTAGCGATGGTGGTGGGCACGCGCCGATGAAGCGACTCTCCGTCCTGATGGCGGCAGCGTTCGTCGACATGCTCGGCTTTGCCATGATCTTCCCACTGCTGCCGTTCTACGCGCTGCGACTCGACGCGCAGGAGTGGATCATTGGATGGATGATCGCCAGTTTCTCGATCATGCAGCTCGCCGCCGCGCCCCTGTGGGGACGGCTCTCCGATCACTACGGGCGGCGATCGGCCATTCTCTTCGGCTTGGGGATGTCCGCGGCGGCATTCGTCGTGTTCGGGTTTGCCGTGACGATCTGGATGCTCTTCCTGTCCCGCATGATTCAGGGGATCGGGGGCGGGACCACCGGTGTGCTCCAGGCGTACGTGGCGGACGTCACCGAACCCAAAGATCGGGCCAAAGCTTTGGGCTGGCTTTCGGCAGCCACGGGTGCTGGCGTGATGATCGGACCGGCCATCGGCTCGCTGGCCTTCAATCTCGGTCCGGCAGCCCCGGGACTCGTCGCGGCGGCTCTGTGCGTCCTGAACATCGGATTCGCTGCGCGCTGGCTGCCGGAGTCTCATCCCGACAAGCGTCCCGGCGCCGCGGATCCGTCCATGCGGGAGCCCATCCGGTCTGTGAAGACGGTCGTGCTCGACTTTCTCCACGCCCCACAGGGGGACGTCGCACGGCTGGTGTGGATCTATGCCGTCGGCATGCTCGGATTCATGTCGATGACCGCTGTGCTCGCCCTCTACCTGGAGAGTGACTTTGGTGTCACCGAAAGCACCATTGGCATCTTCTTCGTGTACGTGGGTGCGCTCTCGGTCGTCATGCGGGCGATCGTGTTGGGCAAACTGGTGGATTGGCTTGGCGAGACACGTGTCATGCGCATCGGCGCTGTGTTACTTGCCATCGGATTGGCCGCCATCCCCCTGCCACGCTCTGTGGTCGTGCTGGGCATCGTGATCGCGTTGGTACCCATCGGCACCGCCTGTCTGTTCCCTTCGGTAACGGCGCTGGTCACCCAGCGGGCAGCCGACCACGAGCGCGGCCAAACCCTCGGTGTCCAACAGGCCTTTGGCGGCGTGGCGCGCGTGATTGCCCCCATCTGGGCCACGGCGGCTTTTCAAGGTCTGGGACAGGGGGTGCCGTTCTACATCGCTGCAATGGTGGTAGGGATAGTGACGATCTTGGCGTTCCGGGTGCCCCTCGCCGGTGCACCCCAGCCGGAGGCAGGCGCCTGACTCAACCCCTGGGCTCCATGAGCGCGCGGTAGTCGGGATCGTCCCGTAGCGTCTGGAGATCAGCATCCGCGTGCAGCCGGTCGTGGTAGACGAGCCCCTCTGAAAATGCACGTCGCATGAGCCGCACGGCCCGCTCGGGATCCTCGAGCCGCGCTGCGATCCGTGCCTGCCAGTAGGGAATCAGTCCAAACAGAAACGGGCGCTCGAGCGCGACCAGCGATTCGGAAATCGCGAGCGCCGCTGCCCGGTCTCCACGTCGTGCGGCAATCGCACCCTGGTACCCCCGGTACGCGACGCTGTCCGGCTGGGCGAGCGCCAGCTCTTCGAAGAGGGCCGTGGCTTCGTCCCATTCCCCCGCGTGATACAATGTTCGTGCAAGCCCGTAGCGGAACGCCTCACCGGCCAGAGAATCCCCGGGCTGCGCCCGATACCACACGACGGCACGATTCACCATCTCACGGGATGCGTCCGCCCGGCCATGCGCACTGAGGTCCAACGCCAGGAGCCGGAGGAGATCACCCCACGCCTGGACGGCCGGGGCGTGCATCCAGGCACGGACATTCGCCTGTCGGCGGTCCAGCGTCTGCTGAAGCTCTCGCGTACGGCCGAGCGCGGCGAGCGCAACCAGACGCATGTGCCCCAGCATGGGGTTGGACGGATACTGTCGCAGACCTTGCTCCAGCGCGGTGAGTTCACGGCGGTGATTGCCCAGCACGTGATGCGCAGCGCCGAGATAGTGCCAGTAGAGGAAGAAGCCCCGCATCAGCCCGCGGTTGGGATCGAGTTGTTGAAACGCATCGAGCGTCTCCTGCGGCCGATTGGCCATGAGCGCCGTGAGGCCGACGAGCGATAACGGCTCGGCGCCAGGGGAGATCGCCGCGGCGCGCCGCACCGCGGTGAGCGCGTGATCGTAGTCGCCCTCGGTCATGGCGACCGTCCAGTCCAACAGGTGGCGATCGAAGGGCGACAACCGATCCCGGGCACGAGTCACGATTCGCGCAATGGAATCCGTAGCGGCCCACTCGCCCACCGTGGCGTGGGCAAAGGCCGCAAAGAGCAGGGGTGTGACGAACGTCGAGTCGGATTGGGCTGCACGATACAGATGCGCAATGCCTTCTTGCTGCTCGAGACGCATGAAGAGGGTCATTCCCTCGATGTATTCCTGGTAGGCCTGGAAGGATGGCGGTTGTGCCGCACTGTTGGCCCACGAGCTCAGCCGATCGTCGAACAACGTGGCGAGTGCTCCCATGACTCGTTGGCGCAAGCGTTCCACCGCTACGAGCGGGGAGTCCACGGGGCCCGTCACCGGCTCGAGCGCGCGCAACAGCTTGCCCTCCCTTGCCTCGGTGATCTGGGCTTGGAATTGCAGCGTCTCGCCCTGCTGGTAGTACGCACCCCAGACCACGATGCCGGCGCCCGTCTCCTCCGCCAATGCGAGACCCAAGATCCCGGCATTGGGTCCGAGTGCCGCCGCGGGTCCGCGCGGGGGTGGTGGCGCGGCGGCACCGTCCCGATCGGGCATGGGTGGCGTGCCGCGTGCGGCCTCGTCGACGACCAGTGACGCCATCGCCGTCCGCGTGCCGACGACTTCCACGAGTCCGGTTTGGGCGAGCCCCTGCGTCACCCAGTCGGACGCCATCATGCCCAAGGAGGCGAGCGAGCGATCGCCGGTGCGATTCTCGAAGAGCGAAACGACCACTCGGCTGGGAACCACGGCGCGGCCGCGCCGCGGCAAGACCACTCCGAGCAGCACCGCGGCCGCGAGCATGGCTACCACGAGGAGGCCGGCGGCCACGCGTCGCGGCGGAAGCACGCCCCGGACGCCAGCCCCGAGCGACCCACTTCCACCAAGTGCCTCGCCGAACGCCGCGGCCGTGCGATAACGATCGTTGGGTTGAATCGCCAGGGCCCGCTCGAGCACGCCCCGAATCCCCGTTGGGGTGTGACTTCCGCTGGCGGACGATCGTAGCATGCTGCGTACGCTGCCGCGACGGCGCCCTAACGCATCCGGCGGCAATCGGCCCTCCAACATCTCGAGCACCACGCACCCGAGGCTGAAAATGTCCGATCGCCCATCGATTGCTCCGCTTCCCGTCCATTGCTCGGGACTCATATAGGCCGGCGTGCCCATGGCGAGCCCGGTCTGCGTCAACTGCCGGCCGGATCCACCCCCCACGGCCCGGGCGATGCCGAAGTCCGCTACCATGACGTGTCCATCGGCCAGGAGGATGTTCTCGGGCTTGATGTCGCGATGGATGATCCCCTGGGCGTGTGCGTATTCGAGGGCGCTGGCCACTTCCTGTGCGATCCGCACGGTCTGATCTGCCGGCAGCGCCCCCTCGCGCTGTAACCGATGCCGCAACGACTCTCCTTCGACGAACGGCATGACGTAATACAGAAGGCCATCCGCCTCGCCGGCGGCGAACACCGGCACGATGTGTGGGTGTGCGAGCTTGGAGACGACGTCGATCTCGCGGAGGAACCGCTCACGCATCAGGTGGGGGGCAAGGTCGGGATCGATGACCTTGATCGCGACCTGCCTCCTCGGATGGCGCTCCTCGGCGAGATACACGCGGGCCATGCCCCCACGACCGATCTCCCGCTGCACGGCAAACCGGTCGCTGAGCGCGGCCCGCAGCCGCTCCTGGAGGTGGTCGATCGTCATGCGGCGTACGAAGGATGCAAGGTTAGAAAGACGGGCGCTCGGAAGGGCAGGGCCCTACCTCCCGATGTTCCATGGTTCCGACCTTCCCACAGTCGATCATTCCGTTGTGGGGTCACCATTGCGCCGAAAGACGATCCGCCCGCCCAAGACCGTCATCAGGACTTTGGTGTCCAGAATCCGATCTGGGTCGATGGTCATGATGTCCTGATCAAGCACCACGAAATCCGCGTACTTCCCAGCGGACAGCGATCCGGCGATGTCCTCCATGAACGCGGCGTACGCCGGCCAGAGGGTCATGCTCGTCAGTGCTTCCTCGCGTGTGGTTCGCTCCTCGGGAAACCACCCACCGGCGGGCCACCCGTCCGCGTCCTGCCGCGTCACGAAAGCCTTGAAGGAGATCAAGGGATTCGCGGATTCCACCGGGAAGTCGGAACCATTGGGAATCACCACGCCAGTCTTGAGCAACGACCGCCACGCGTACGCGCCCTGCACCCTCGTCCATCCGAGACGGTTCATGGCCCAGTACATGTCGCTGGTTTGGTGACTCCCCTGCATTGAGGGGATCACGTCGAGCTGCGCAAAGCGTGGGATATCCTGGAAGTGAATGACCTGGGCGTGCTCGACACGGAACCGATGGTCCGGAGTCGGCACCTGGTCCAGCGCGGCTTCGAACGCGTCCAGGACCATCCGGTTGGCGGCATCGCCGATCGCATGCACGTTGAGCTGGAATCGCTGCTCGAGGGCGCGGACCGCGACGTTGCGGACGCGATCGAACGGCACGGTGATCAATCCGGTATTCCCAGGCTCGTCGCTGTACGACTCCAGTAAGGCCGCGCCACGACTGCCCAGGGCACCGTCCGCACTGATCTTGATGGAGCGAATCCACAGCCTTCCGTCGTAGAGACCATTCTGTGGGCCGCGACGGAAATAACGGTCCAACGTCGCGTCGTCGGAGCCGATCATCACGTAGTTGCGGAGGTTGTAGCGTCCCTCCCGAGCGAGGGCTTCGTACTGGTCGATGATCCTCGGTCCCACGCCGGCGTCATGGATGCCCGTCAGCCCCCAGCGGTTGGCTTCGGCGATAGCCGCCAACGTCGCTTCCCGGAGTTCCGTCGTGGAGAGTTCCGGAATCACGCGCGCCACGATGCCTTGGGCGCGGTCGATGAGCACGCCCGTGGGATTCCCGGCGTCGTCACGCAGCAAGCGTCCGCCATCCGGGTCCCGCGTCGCGGCGTTCACGCCTGCCAGCTCGAGCGCTTTGGCATTCACCAGCGCAGCGTGCCCATCCACGCGCGTGAGGTACACTGGGTGATCCGGCACGGCTCGGGAAAGGGCTTCATGGGTGGGGAATCGTGTGTCTCCCCAATCGTTCTGGTCCCATCCCCGACCCTGGACCCACTCGCCCGGGGCCATGGTTCGGGCCCGCGCTGCCACCTTCTCGATGATCTCGGCGTAGGAGCGAGTACCGACGAGATCGACCCTCCGAAGCGCGGTTCCCAAACTCAACAGATGGGCATGCGCATCGATCATTCCCGGAATGACGGTCTTGCCATCGAGATCCATCCGCTGGGTCTGCGCCGTAGAGACGGCCAAGGCGCCCCGGTTGCTACCCACATAGACGACTCGCCCGTCGCGGATCGCCATCGCCTGTGCGAGCGGACGGCCGGCATCCACCGTGTAGATCCGCGCGTTGAGCACCACGAGATCGGCAGGACGGTCCTGCGCCAACAGGGTAGGCGCGAACACCGTGAGAAGGACAACGAGAGAACGCAGCATCTTGCTCCTCGCGATCATTGGTCGTTGGTATCCAGTCCGGCCAGGGCCGCCGCCAAGAGCACGATCTGTTTGGTTCCGATGCGTGCCGATTCGACCTCCGCCCATTCTTGCCGCGTGTGTTGATCGCCACCGCGAGCGCGACCGACCGAGATCGACGGCAGTCCACGAATCACGCCAGCGTTGGCGTCGGTAGATCCAGTGGCTCGGGCTGGCGGCTGCCCGTCAAAGTCGTATCCCAGGAACTCGAGCACATCGATTGCGGTCTGGACGAGCGGATGCGACCGCCGGTCCACGAGGTCCTCGGGGCGACCGCCTGCCTCACCGCGGCTAATCCACTCGCGTTCGAAACGCACGTTCTCGGCCGCCGCGGCGCGGTCACAGGCGCTGACAATGGCCGCGTCGAGGTCGCTCAGCAACGCGGGATCCACCGTGCGGAGATCCACTGTGAAGAACACGTCCTGCGGGATGGCGTTGACGACCTCGCCCCCGTGCAGCATCCCCACATTGTACACGGCTCCGACCGCGGCATCGGGTGGGGGTAGGGGTATGCGGTAGATGTCCAGGATACACTGGGCAGCGGCGCGCGCAGGGTGCGGCTTGCCACGCGAATACAGGGTGTGGGACCCCGCGCTCCGAAACCGCATGCGTGACCAATAGATGCCGAGGGCCCCGTAGTTCACCGGCCCAAGTCCGCCATCGAGGGCAATCAGCATGCTCGCAACGCCCGGGTTCTGGTCGAGCCAGTACTCCATGCCGTGAAGGCCCAGCTCCTCCTGTACGGTGCCGATGAACACGAGATCGCCGCGTGTGCGGATTCCGGCATGCGCCATGGCTCTGAGCGCGGCCAACATGTTTGCCACGGAGGCGCTGTTGTCGAACACGCCGGGAGCGTAGAGACGGCCGTTGCGACGTTGAACGGTGACGTCGGTGTCGATGGGGTGCACGGTGTCCAGGTGTGCCGCAAAGACCACCGTGGGGCCCGTACCCGCACCGGGCCGCCGCGCGATCACGTTACCGATGGAGTCGGTGTGGACGTCCAGACCCGAGGCCTCGAGCTGGGTGCGCACGTACCGGCCGCGTACTCCCTCCTCGCGCGACGGCGCGGGGATCTCCGTGATCCGGATCCACTCGTCGACCTGATCGGCGAAGTGTTCGTCGATGTAGCTGATCGCATCTCGCACCGCAGGGTCGTGGGCGAGCGCCGACGTGAACGCCGTGGGGTGTTGCTGCCCGCAGGCAGGCATGGCAACGAAGGCGAGCGCGCTGCCTACCACCAACATCCTGTGGAACTGTCGCAAGACACACATGGGGGTGACGGCTCCAAGAGGGAAACGAGGGCCGCGGGAGAACCTACTGATGCCGGTCCGAGGGCGCGAGTGCCCCAACGAAATGATCCTCGAGGCGTTCACGGTTCGAGGTGTCGCGAGAGAAAGGCGTGCAGCTCCGTCCGGTAGCTCTCGCCACCCATCGCATAGGTGTCGTTATGACCGGCTCCTTGAAGTACGAGAAGCTGCCCCTTGGGCGCGGTGTCCGCCACGGCCCGGCCCATGACCATGGGCGCCACCCGATCGTCCGAGCCGTGAATCACGAGCAGTGGCACCTCGAGGCGCCCGGCTCGTTCCAGATTGTCGAGTCGGAGCCGAAGCAGCGCGCTGGGAACGATGCCGTAATGCCGGTCCGCCATCTCCTTCGCACTGGAAAACGGCGAATCGAGGACCACGGCCCGCACCCTATGCTCGGTTGCGACATACAGTGCCACAGCGCTCCCGAGCGAGCGCCCATAGACGGCAATCCGCGTGCTGTCGATGTCGGCGCGCTCCGAAAGCAATGCCCATGCGGCCTCCGCGTCCCGATAGAGCCCCTCCTCGGTCGGCGTACCGCCGCTCTGCCCATAGCCTCGGTAATCCAAGACCAGCAGGCCAACCCCCGGCGGACGGAACTCCCGAAAGACCGACGCGAGCCCACTGACCGTCTCCATATTGCCGTAAAACCAGAGCAGGCCGGGTGCCCGCTGCCCACTCGGCGGTGCGGGCCGCGGAGGAATGTACCAACCGCGCAAGGTGACGCCGTCACTCGTCGTCGTCGTCACGACCTCGCCGCCGGCCAATCCCAGCGCTCCCGGCGGTGGCAGGGGCGCGTCAGGAGCCGGAAACGCGAGCCGATCCTGAAAACGCCACGCCAGGAACACCACGAGCGCGTAGCCCACCAGCAGCGCAGCGAGGATCTTGAGAACAGTTGCTAGCATGGGGTGAATGGTAATGGAAGGATAGAAAGATGGAATGTCGGAACGTGGGGAAGTGCGAAGGATGGAAGGCTGGACCGCGAAGCGGTCTTTGTCGTTGAGGCGTTCGCACCTTCTAGCCACCTCACCTTGTACGTTTCCCACCCACTCCCCCTCCAACTTTCTGTTGTCCCATTTCCGGGACGTTGGCGTTCGCGGTTGAACCATTCCGACGTTGCACGCGTTCCTGACGCAACCGCGTAATCGCCCGACATGGCACGAGTTGCGTCGTTCTGACACCATGGCCTCGTTTTTCCGTATGGGGGAATAGCTCGCCCGCGGGGGCAGGACCGGATTCGAAATGGACGGTGAAGGGGACATGGATCAATCGGTGGGGCTACCGGAACACGACAAGGAGCTGCTCGAGGATGTGCTAGAAGGGCGCTACAAGCTCGAGGGTCTCATTGGTCGTGGTGCCATGAGCTCCGTCTACGTCGCTTGGGAATACGCCCTCAACCGGCGCGTGGCCATCAAGGTTTTGTCACCGGCGTATGCCGGGCAGCTCGAAGATCGTGAGCGGTTCCGTCGCGAGGCGAGGATTGCGGCCAGCTTTCATCATCCCAACATCGTCCCGGTCTACGCCTTCGAACCGTCGGACGGCATCACCTTCGCCGTCATGCCATATATCGCCGGTGAGACCTTGGCCGAACGGCTGCACCGCGAGCGCCGGGTGCCGCCCGCCGAGGCTCGAGCGTTGTTGGCAGCCTTGGCCGGTGCGCTCGATTGCGTGCATCGCCATGGAGTGATCCATCGTGATGTCAAGCCGGGGAATGTGCTGCTCGACGCGCGGCTGGGGCGTCCCATGCTCACCGATTTCGGGGTCGCGACGCTCACGACCTCGGATCACTCCCGCTCGGAGATTCACAAGGCGTTCGGCACGCCGCCGTACATGTCCCCCGAGCAAGCCCTTGGCGAGCAGGAGTGTGATGGCCGCAGCGATCTCTACGCCCTTGGCGTCATCGGGTTTCACATGCTCACCGGGCGCCTCCCGTTCAATGGTGACTCTCCCCGCGAGCTCGCGGCACAGCACGTGGCGATCGAACCCCCACCGGTGAGTCGCTATCTGCCAGATGTTCCGGCAGATCTCGAAGCCATCGTCGCGCGGTGCCTGGCCAAGGATCCGGACGACCGCTGGCCCGATGCGGCGCGGCTGGCCCGCGCCCTGGGGAAGAAACGCGCCCGCGGATATCGCTGGTGGCGGTTGTGGGGACGCCGAGTTCAACGGGTGTTTTCCAGAGACTATCGAGCGACCGACTCCGGTGCGTGGGCTCCAACGGAGACGCTCACGCTCGCCTGAGACGCGGGGCGGCACGCACGCTGTGCGGCGCGAACCCACACGCGCACCTCGGCGGCGGTTGGACGCGTGGGAGGTCGAGAGGTCGGGTAGACGGTGTCGTCTGGATGCAACCCGCGCCACAATCTAGCTGGATCTGCACGACTCAAATCGCAAACGGAAGACACGCCTCGATCTCGCAGCTCCAAGCTGTACGCTGTGCCGATTCCTCGCAGCGTGACGAGCCGCGCGGTTTGCACGATTGAGTCGACTCGCTCGGGGGCATCGGGCAGGGCGTTGGCCAATCGTGCCGTGTCCGCGGCGGCTATCGCGAACGGTGTCTCCATTCCCAGCTCCTGGAACGCGGCGATCTCAGCTCGCGTCGCCTGCGGAAGGTCTACGAGTCGCGGGTCGGTCGAGCTGATCGTCCAGCGTTCCATGCCGAGGAGCGTCGCTGCGCTGAATGCAGCGGCGCATGCTGCCACGGCGGCAAGTCGTCCCCATGGCCCGTGTCCGCCGCTGCGTTCATCTCCCCGCTCATCCGCCGGTACCGCCAGGCCATGGGTTGCGAGGAGGTGGTAGAGCGCCCACGCCTCCAGGGCAAAGAACGGAAACCCGAGAAAGCCAAAGGGTGGCATCTCGAAGAGCTTGAGCTGTTCCAGCCACGGCACCGTGTAGATCCATTTCCCACGAGCCCAGCCGTTATAGAACTCCCACAGAATGCCAATCGCTGCGCCGCCAAGCATGAGTCGGGCGATCCGTCCCCACGATCCCCGTTCGATGTCGGCCAGCAGTGACCACGCCTGTTGGCGCCGATACACGATAGGGTCGGTGATGAGCCACACCGCCCCCCAGACCAGGGGGAAGAACCGCTGCGGGTCCAACAGGGCGAGGGCCAGCGTACCGAGCCCAAGGAGGGTGGCGGCGCGCAGGTGATGAGGCTGAGCGATGATGGGCCGGGTACGCCAGCTCATGCCTACGCCCATCGCGGCGAACGCTCGCTCGGCGAGCACCAGGGCGGGAACGACGGTGGCAAAGGACACGAGAATCCCGATCCAGCGCTCCACCGGATGATGCGGGAGAAACACGTAGTACCAATTCGTGATGCGAAAGTTGATGGCTTCGAACAGCAGCCAGATGACCGGAGACCACATGAACAGCGACAGCGTTCGAGTGGGTCGTCGCAGGTATGAGGTCGCGCCCCGCGCAACGCTTCCGATCCCGTCCAGTAGCACGAGCGTCGGATACCACACAAAGACGTAGAACCACGTCGGCACCGGATCGACTTGAAATGCGAGCAGCACCCAGGCCGCGAGGATCGTGACGAGCGCCAGCCCAATGGTCATGCACGGCAAGGTGAGAAATGCAGACCGTTGACGCCAGTCCAGTGGTTGGGGTGACGTCTTGCATCGGTGACAGGCTTCCCATTGATTGCGGCGTATGCATGACGTCGTAGCGATCTCCTGTCGCGGACTCGTCAAGCGCTATGGCGACGTACTCGCAGTGGACCGTCTCGATCTCGATGTACCTCGAGGCCAATGCTTTGGCATGCTGGGTCCCAACGGGGCGGGGAAGACGACGACGATCGAGATCATTCAGGGACTCATTCCGCCCGACGACGGGTCCGTGGAAATCCTGGGGCTGACGTGGGATCGGCACGTGAATGAGCTGCGCCAGCGCATCGGAACGCAGCTCCAGGAAACGCAGCTGCCGGACAAACTGACCGTCGGCGAGGTCGTAGAGATGTTTCGCAGTTTTTACCGTGAGGGCACGACCGCGGATGCGGTGCTGGAGATTGTGCAGCTCGAGGAAAAGCGGGGCGCATGGGTCAGTAAGCTCTCCGGCGGACAGCGGCAGCGTCTCGCCGTCGCTTGCGCGCTCGTCTGCGTGCCAGATCTCCTGTTTCTCGACGAGCCCACCACTGGGCTCGACCCGCAATCGCGACGGCAGCTCTGGGACGTCATCGAGGGATTCCGACAGGGTGGCGGGACCGTGTTCCTCACCACGCACTACATGGAGGAAGCCCAGCGTCTGTGCGATCGGGTGGCGATCATGGATCACGGACGCATCATTGCCTTGGGTTCTCCCCTCGAATTGATCACGTCGCTGGGAGCGCAACATGTCGTGGAGTTTGCGCTGGCCGATGCCGAGGAGGTGGAGGAGCGCGTGCTCGATGTCCTTCCGGGAGTGGAGCGGGTGGCGCAGGACAACGGCAGGACACGTCTGACCGTCAGCCGGGTCCACGAGACGGTTCCGGCGCTGATGCACTTGTTGCGGGATCGCGACCTCCTGCTGAGTGAGCTCGTGACGCACCACGCGACGCTCGAAGATGTCTTCCTGTCGCTGACCGGGAGGCACCTGCGCGATGAATAGCCTGCGAAGCCGTCCGCTGTTTCATCTCACGCTCTGGCGTGTGCGCGAGTTCACGCGGGAACCCGAGGCGCTCTTCTGGGTGTTCGTGTTCCCCGTGGCGTTGGCGCTCGCGCTCGGCCTCGCGTTCAAAAACCGTGGAGAGGCGGTGGTCCAGGTCGCGGTCGAGGACGCCCCCGGGGCGGTGGAGCTGATGGCGGTGCTCGACTCCGCACCGAACGTGGCTCCGGTGCTCGTGGATTCGGTGGAAGCGGGGCGCCGATTACGCACCGGGCGCGTGGCGCTCGTGGTCCACCCAGGATCATCGCTCGTCTTTTCGTACGATTCCACCCGGCAAGAGAGCCTCTTGGCCAGGCTGATCACCGACCGCGTGATCCAGGAAGCCGGCGGCCGACACGACGTACGAGCCATCCGGGAACGGCGCATCACAGAGCCGGGGACGCGCTATATCGATTTTCTGCTTCCCGGCCTCATCGGGATGGGCATCATGGGGACGAGTATGTGGGGTGTGGGATTCGGCATCGTCAAAACGCGTAAAGAGCGCCTGCTGAAGCGCCTCGTGGCTTCGCCGATGCGCCGCCACGAGTTCATGATCTCGTTCATGCTCAGCCGACTTCTCTTCCTTGGCCTCGAAGTGGCCGTGCTCCTCGGGTTCGGGGCGCTCGTGTTCGGCGTCCCGGTGCGAGGCTCGCTCTTCAGCATCGTCACCATCAGCGTGTTGGGCGCGCTGGCCTTCGCCGGGGTCGGACTCCTCGTGGCGAGCCGCACTCGCACCATCGAGGGTATCTCGGGACTGCTCAACGTCGTGATGGTGCCCATGTGGATCTGCTCGGGGGTCTTCTTTGCTTATTCGAACTTCCCGGAGGTCATGCAGCCGTTTCTTCTGGCGTTGCCGCTGACGGCGTTGAACGACGCGCTGCGCGCGGTGATGCTCGATGGCGCGACCTTCGCCGCGACCTCACCCCTGCTCGGCATCGTGCTCGCGTGGGGCGTTGGGAGTTTTCTCGTTGCCCTCAGAATCTTCCGTTGGAGCTGATGCGGGCCCGCGCGCCCCTCCCTCCTGTCTGCCCGGTGCCTGAAACCCATTTCCCCTTCCATCCGTAGGTTTACGTTGTTAGGTTAACGCCGTTAGGTTAACAGCGTTAAGTTATGTAACGGACCGTAAAACCTCTGCATTCTATTGACAATGCCAATTCTAGAGGATTTTTCTTCGACAATGCTTTGCCAGCCCTGTGAGCTCGACCGATGACGATGACCTCTACGGCCTCGCGGCCACAGCGGTCCGAGCAGGAGACGGCCATCCTGGAAGCCGCCCGCGACCTCATGGCCTCGGGAGGTGTCGATGCGCTCTCCATGCGTGCGTTGGCCGACCGTGTCGGTGTGAGCGCGACGGCCATCTACCACTACTTCGAGAGCAAGCAGCACCTCGTCGAGCATGTCGTCCGGTTGGGCTTCGAGCGGTTTGGCGAGTACCTCCAGCACGGGATGGAGAACTACCCACGGGGATCGCTGGAGCGGGTCCACGCGCTGGGCGAGGCCTATCTCCGGTTCGCGCTGGAGAACCAGGCCTATTTCCGAGTCATCTTCAGCATTCAGCCGCAGCCGGAGCGCACCATGGCCGATCTCCCCGAGGGTGGGGGGTATCATCTTTTGCGCCAGAGCGTGGTGGATGCCATGGAGGCTGGCACACTGCGCCGGGCGGATCCCGACCTCATGTCGTTGTATCTGTGGAGCGCCGTTCATGGGCTCGTCACCCTCACCCTGTCGTGCGCGGAACCGCCGTGCGAAGGGGAATGCATGCCCATGTCACCGGTCCAGCTCTACGAAGCCTTCAGTCCATTCATCGCGTACGGCATCCGGGCCCCCGCATCGTCGGGAGGTCACCATGCCTAAGGCGCTCCGATCCTCGCGGCGTGCAGGCACGGCGGCCGTTCTCTTGATGCTGGGCGGCGTCACGGCCGGCCGGGCGCAGGACGATGGGTCCGCGCCCATTTCGCTCGCGCGCAGCATTCAAATGGCGCTCGAGAACAGCCGGACCTTGGAGGAAGCGGAGATGGGGCTCCGGGAGGCTGGGCAACAGGTACGCGAAGCGTGGAGTGCCGTGATGCCCGATATCCGAGCTTCGGTGTCGTACTCGCGGAACCTTCAGGTGCAACAGGCGTTTCTGCCGGCGTTCATCTTCGATCCCAATGCGGGGCCGAATGACCTCATCCCGGTCCGCTTTGGCTCCGACAACACGTGGCGGGCGGGGTTGACGTTCGACCAGCCCCTGTTCGAGGCCCAGGCGTTCATCGGGGTCAGCGCGGCGGGTCGGTTCCAAGAACTCCAAGCTGAGCAGGTCCGCGGCACGGCCCAGCAGGTGGTGTCGGCGGTCCGTCAGGCCTATTTCGATGCGCTCCTCGCAGCTGAGGAAGTTCGGCTCACCGAGAACAGCGTCGACCGTGTTCGCAAGACGTTGACGGAAACCCGCGCACTCAACCGGGCGGGTCTCGCGAGTGATTACGACGTGCTGCGCTTGGAAGTCCAGCTGGCCAATCTCGAACCCAACTTGCAGCGGGCTTCCAACGCCGTGGCCGCGGCCCAAAGGCGGTTATTGGTCGAGATGGGGTTGGATCCGAGCCAGCCGATCACGTTGGAAGGAAGCCTGAGCACCATCGATCTCGAGCGGTTCGAGCAAAACGTCGCTGCCAACGCCGCGCTGCTTGCAGTGGCCGGGGCCGAGGATCTGCTCACCGCGGACACCGACGAGCTCCAGCAACTGGCCATGCGGTACCGCAGCGATCTCCGACAGCTGGATGTCACGATCACGCTCGAAGAAGCACGTCGGGCGGCCGAGCGGGCGGAATTCTTTCCGAGTCTCAGCGTCTTTTCCTCGTACGACGTGACGGCGCAGGAGAACGGATCGCTGAACTTTTTCGGTGCCGGATCGAATCAACGAAGTACCGCGAGCGTGGCAGGTCTGCGGGTGGAAGTGCCCATCTTCACCGGGTTTTCCCGGTCCGCCCGCGTTGCACAGGCGACGGCGCGCGTCAAGCAAAACGAGGCGCGACTGGTACGAACCGAGCAACAAGTGGTGAGTGAGCTCCGCACGGCGTTGGAGACCGTGCAGGAGGCGCGGGCGCGGGCGGCCGCCCAGCGGCGGGCGGTGGCGCAGGCGCAGCGAGGTTTTGAGATTGCCTCAGCCGAGTACAATGCGGGGGTAGGGTCGCAGCTGCAGATCACGGATGCGGAAGTTGCGCTGCGAGAATCGGAATTCAACTACGCGCGTGCGGTGTACGACTATCTCAGTGCGCGTGCGCGTCTCGAGGCAGCGGTGGGCCGTGTGCCGGACAAGGCCGGCGCCCTCGCACTGCCGGGGAGTGAGTCATGACGAGTTATCGAGTGAGGGCCCGCAGCCTGCCGCGGTGGGTGGTGGTGGGTTTGCTCGTGGGCGCTATCCCAGGAGCGCAGGCCTGCTCCCCGGCCGAGGGTGATGACGGCGATACGTCCCAGAGTGCGCAAGCGCAGACTGGGGCCCGGGTGGTCAACGTGGAGGTCGCGGACGTCGCGTTGGGCGAATTCACCGATTTCATCCGGGTGACGGGGGAGGTCGAGGCGTTTCATGACGTCACGATCGCTGCCGAGGAGTCGGGACGCATCGCCGCGTTCCTCGTCGAGAAGGGGCAGCGAGTGGCGCGGGGCCAGGCCCTGGCCCGGTTGGAGGACCAGCTCCTGAAGGCGCAGGCGGCCGAGGCCCGCGCCTCGGCGCAGCTCGCCCAGGAGCAGTACGAGCGGCAGCGTCAGCTCTGGGAAGAGGAGAAGATCGGAACCGAGATTGCCTACCTCCAAGCCAAGTATCAGGCTGAGCAGGCGGCCGCGCGGCTCGCGCAACTCGACGAACGGCTGGCCCGCACGGTCATTGCGGCACCGGTGGCGGGGGTTTTTGACGAGAAGTATCTGGAGGAAGGCGAGATGGCGGCCGTCGGTGCGCCGGTGGCGCGGGTGGTTGCCACCTCCCGGGTGAAGATCGCCGCCGGAGTGCCAGAACGGTTCGCACGCTCGGTCCGCGTGGGGAGTCCCGCGCAGATCTGGTTCGACATCTTCCCGGGCCGGGAGTTCGAGGGAAGCATTGGGTACGTGGGTAGCAGTGTCGATCCGGGTAATCGGACGTTTCCCATCGAGATCGTCATGAACAACCCGGATCGGGTGGTCAAGCCGCACATGGTGGCGAATGTGCGCGTACAGAGTGAGCGCCTCGCAAATGTGATCGTGGTCCCGCAGGAGGTCGTGCTCCGCGCGGCCGACGGGTACAAGGTGTTCGTGGCGACCGAGCGGGATGGAGCGTGGTTCGCTGTGGCGCGCTCGGTTCAACTCGGTGGGAGCGCCGCCAATCGCACGGTGATCGTGGATGGCCTGGCGGTAGGCGACCGGCTCATCACCTTGGGACATCAGCAGGTCGACGATGGCAGTCGTATCCGCATCGTGAACGACGATCAATCGATGACAGAGGGTTCCTGAGATGGCGAGAGTCCAACGCCGCGGCGAATTCAAACAGTTCAAACTCACCTCGCTCGCCGTGGATCATCCCACGAGCGTGCTCGTGTTGACGGCGATTCTCATCATCTCGGGAATTTTGGCGTACGTCGCGATTCCCCGGGAGTCGAACCCAGAGATCACGATTCCGAACATCATCGTCAACACGGTCTATCCCGGCGTGGCGCCCCGGGACATCGAGACGTTGATCACCCGGCGCATCGAGGACGAGCTGCATACCATCGCGGACGTGAAGACCATCACCTCCACGTCCATCGAAGGGTATTCCAGCATCAACGTCGAGTTCACCGCCGGCAGCGACATGAACGAGGCGCTGCAGCAGGTTCGGGAGAAGGTGGACATCGCCAAGCCCGAGCTGCCCAGTGCCGCCGAGGAGCCCCAGATCTTCGAGATCAACTTCTCGGATTTTCCCATCATGCAGGTGAACATTTCCGGCGACTACGATTTGTTCCGCCTGCGTGAGGTGGCGGAAGATATCCAGGATCGTATCGAACAGATTCCCAGCGTCCTCGAAGCCTCGCTCGCGGGTGGCCTCGAGCGGGAGGTGCAGGTCGACGTCGACCTGGCCAAGCTCAAGTTCTACGATCTCGCCTTCGACGACGTGATCGATGCCATTCGGGATGAAAATGTCACCATTCCCGGCGGCTCCATCGACGTCGGCAACATGAAATATCTGGTGCGCGTCCCTGGCGAATTCGAAGCCACCGCCCCAATCGCGGACATCGTCGTGGCCACCCGAAGCGGGCGTCCCATCTACATTCGCGACGTCGCCACGGTGGATTTTGGCTTCAAGGAGCGCGACAGCTTCGCGCGCCTGGACGGGAACCCTGTCGTGACGCTCTCCGTGTCGAAACGAAGCGGGGAGAACATCATTGAGACGTCCGAGCGAGTCCGGGCGGCCATCGCCGCGTTGGAGCCCACCTTCCCACCAGGCACGATCGTGAAGATCACCTCCGATCAGTCGGAAGACATCCACGACATGGTGAGCAGTCTGGAGAACAACATCATCTCCGGATTGATTCTCGTCGTGGGCGTGCTGTTGTTCTTCCTGGGACTCCAAACCGCCTCGTTCGTGGGGATCGCGATCCCGCTGTCGATGCTGATTTCGTTCAGCGTCATGCAGTTTCTGGGATTCACGATGAACGTCGTAGTGTTGTTCAGCCTGATCCTCGCGTTGGGGATGTTGGTCGACAATGGCATCGTCGTGGTGGAGAACATCTTCCGGTACCGCGAAGAAGGGCACGACCGGGTCGAGGCGGCCAAGCTGGGGACGGGTGAAGTGGCCATGCCCATCATCGCGTCCACCGCCACCACACTCGCGGCGTTTGCGCCCTTGGCGTTTTGGCCGGGGATCATCGGCGAGTTCATGAAGTTCCTACCGCTGACGTTGATCATTACCCTCAGCTCGTCCCTGTTCGTGGGGCTGGTGATCAACCCGACGCTGTGCTCGCTGTGGCTCGACCCGGAGAACGCTCCAAAGACGGTGCTCCCACCCACCCCGAAGAGGCTCACCTATGGAGCGTTGGCGATCGCCGTCGTGATCGGGCTCGTGGTCAACTGGTTAGCCACGATTCTGCTGGGCCTCACCGCGGTATTGCTGTTGTATCTCCACCGCCACGCCATGGCGCCGTTCGCGCACTGGTTCATGGGCAAGGGGTTGCCAGGGGTACTTCGATACTACGAGCGGGTTCTCCGATGGGCTCTCGTGCATCGGTTCCGGATGCTCGCGGGCGCGGGCGCGGCCCTCGTCGCCGCCGTCCTCACCTTCAGCGCGCTCAATGCGGGGATCGAACTGTTTCCTGAAGACATCCCCCCGTCTACGGCGTTCATTCAGATCGAGTCCTCGATCGGGACACGTGTGGAACAGACGGACGGGTTGGCTGGGCGGGTCGAGCGAGTGGTCTCCAACCTCGACGGGCGGGAGAACATCGAATCCGTGGTCACCACCGTGGGACAAGCGGTCAGCGGTGACTTCGGGAGTGGCCGGGGGACGCATCTCGCGACGGTCACGGTGAACCTCATCGACTATCAAGACCGCACCGTCGAGGCGTCGCATCTTTTGGAGTCGCTGCGACGCGAGCTGGCTCGCGAGATCGCCGGCGCCGACGTCTCGGTCGAAACCCAGCAAATGGGCCCACCCACCGGCCTCCCCGTGACCATCGAGATCACCGGTGACGACCCCGAAGTACTCAAGCGCCTCGGTGACGAGGCGGTCACGATCTTGGAGCGCTCACCGGTCTTTGCCAAGCTCGATGGTCTCGAGAGCGACATGGCCGATGGGCGGCCCGAGCTCATCGTGGACGTGGATCGGGAGCGGGCCGCGCTCTATGGTCTGAACACCAGTGACGTCGGGTTCACCGTGCGAAGCGCCATCAACGGGACCGAGGCGTCCAAATACCGAGATGGCAAGGACGAATATGACATCACGGTGCGGGTGGCACGGGAGTACCGGGACGACTTGGGCGCCCTCGGTGACCTCACGGTGGTCAACGAGCAGGGCCGACAGATCCCGCTCTCGTCCGTCGCCTCGTGGCGGGTGGGCGAAGGCTTTGCGGACATCAACCGAAAAGACCTCGACAAGGTCGTCACCGTGTCGTCCGAGGTGCGGCAAGGGTACAACGGCAATGTGGTCCTTGCCGAAGCCCAGGCCGCGCTCAGTGATTTCCGCTCCTCGCTGCCGCCGGGCTACAACATCGCGTACACGGGAGAGCAGGAAGAGCAGCAGGAATCCGAGGCATTTCTCTTGGGCGCGTTCTTCACGGCGGTCTTTCTCATCGGGTTCATCCTGGTCACACAATTCGACTCCGTGACCAAGCCGTTGATCATTCTGAGCTCGGTAGTGCTATCTACCATCGGCGTCCTCATCGGCCTGATGGTTTTCCGCATGCCGTTCGGGATCATCATGACGGGCGTCGGGGTCATCAGTTTGGCCGGCGTCGTCGTGAACAACGCCATCGTGTTTATCGACTACGTAGAGCAGCTCCGCCATCGGGACGGTCTGCGTCGACGAGAGGCGCTGGTCCAGGGTGGCGTGACGAGATTCCGGCCGGTCATTCTCACGGCGATCACGACGGTTCTTGGCCTCGTCCCGTTGGCCATCGGTCTCAACTTCGATTTCTTCGGTCTGTACACGAGTCTCAGTCCGGATCCGTACTGGGGTGGTGAGAACGCCGCGTGGTGGGGCCCCATGGCCATTGCGGTGATCGCCGGGCTCACCTTTGCAACGTTCTTGACGCTGGTCCTGGTCCCGGTGATGTACTCACTGCTCGACGACGTGGACGATTGGGTCGCCGTGCACTTCAAGCGTCAGCCGGCGGTCGAGAGGCAGGAGGTGCCCACCCGGACGGGCGAGCATCCGTCACCCGAGCCAGTGACGGTATAGCTCGGGCCGTCGGTCCCGCCAGAAGAGCGTGCGGGCCGTGCTCGTTGCGCAACGGGTGAGATCGAGGTCGGCCACGAGCAGATCGTCCGCAAGTCGCTGCCCGCGTGCGAGGATCTGTCCCTCGGGATCCACGACGAACGACTCACCCGCAAAGGTGAGTCGTTCTTCTTCACCCACGCGGTTGCACAGTGCGGCGAAATAGCCGTTCTGAAAGGCGGCCGTGCGAACCTCCGCTTCGAAGAGTCCCTCCGGCCACTCGTCCACCGCCCCCGCCTGGGGAATCACCACCACCTCGGCACCGGCCACGCCGAGTGCTCGCATGTACTCGGGATAGTGCCGGTCGTAACAGATGGCGACGCCGATCTTCCCAGCCGCGGTCTCATATACCGGGGCGCCCCGATCGCCGGGATCGTAGTACTCCTGCTCGTGGAAACAGGCGTACTCGGTGATGTGAACCATGCGGGTGACCCCCAACAGGCTTCCATCGGCGTCGACCACGGGGGAACTATCGAAGTGACGTCCGGTCTCGTCCACCTCGTACATGTTGAAGACCGTGACCAGCGAATGGCTGCGCGCCCGTTCGGCAAGGCAGTCGGTGATGGGTCCAGGGATCGGTTCCGCGCGGTCCCGCGCGGTGGTGTCGTGCGGTTGCTGTGGGAAGAAGCGATCCACCGCCAGCTCCGGAAACGCGACGAGATCGGCGCCGGCCTCCTTGGCCCGGTCCATCGCGCCCAAGGCACGACGAAGGTTCTCGTCCCGATCGGTGCCGGTGGCCAGCTGAGCCAGGGCGATGCGCATCGGGTCCTCGGTGCGGCAAGAAAGAAGTGGTGGAATGTAGTACCACGGGGTTGTTCGCGGGATCCGGAAGGCCGTGAAGCCGCCTATTCATTAATAGAGAGGGTGACGGGAGCAGCGGACCGTGGCCGGCGACGCCGGTAATTCCTTTATTCATAATAGGTTATGCAATGGTGCTGACCGCAACGCCGGACTTGGGAACCGACCTCGACCCCGAGTGTTTCTATTCCATCAAGGCACGACCATATCGTCGGGTGCGCGAGGGCTTTAGGAGCCTTCCCTCCTCCACGGGCGCGGGCCATGTGTCCCCCGTCTGCTCGCGGTCCGGGGGTCGCTTGCCGAATCACGATCCGACGGGTAGTGTACGGTCTTCACAAATGGTCCATGCAATCCTGGTGGGTCTCATCTGTCGCCTCCCTCCCGGCGCGACCGAATGGGCTGTTGGTCGCGTCTCAGTATCTCAGCCCCAAAAGGAGGATCGGTAGTATGAAATCCAGATTCGTATTACTCCTGGCGCTTCTGGTTGGTCTCGGGGCCACGAGCCTCGAGGCGCAGACGCGCGTGCTTTCCGGAAGGGTAACGGATGCCCTGACCGGTGAGCCGGTGGTGGGAGCGGAAGTCACCGTGCCCAACACTGCCATTCGCACGTTCGTGAACGACGACGGATCGTTCACCCTCGGTGTTCCCACGGGCGCGGTGCAGGTCCTCATTCGTCGGATCGGCTACAAGCGCTATCTGCTGACGGTGCCGGCTGGCCAGAACAACGTCACCGCCGAGCTCGAGCGCGACGTGCTGCAGCTCGAGGAAGTGGTCATCACGGGTGTTGCCACCGGTGTGTCGCGACAGAATCTCGCGAACGCCGTCGGGACCATCAGCGGTGAAGACGTGGCCGAGGTCACCTCGCAGAGCGTCGAGCACGCCATTGCGGGCAAGGTGGCAGGGGTCGACATCCAGCAAAACTCCGGCGCGCCGGGCGGTGGTGTGCAGGTCCGGCTTCGCGGGACCACGTCGATCAACGCCACCGCGCAGCCGCTGTGGGTCGTGGACGGCGTGCTCATGAGTGACGTCGCGATCCCGTCCAACCAGAACGCGGTCACGGCCGCGACCGGGGGAAACAACCCGTCGTTGACGCAGGACGGTCAGGTCAACCGGATCGCGGACCTGAACCCCGAAGACATCGAGAGCATCGAGATCCTCAAGGGCGCGTCGGCATCGGCCATCTACGGGTCCAAGGCATCCAACGGTGTGATCATCGTACGGACGCGCCGCGGCCGGGCCGGGCCACCGCGATTCAACGTTTCCCAGCGCTTCGGGACCTTTGATCTGTCGAACAAGTTGGGATCGCGGACCTTCGAAGACGCCGCAGAGCTCGATGGCCTGTTTGGGGCCGGCACGGCGGCGTCCGTCGGATTCACGCCCGGCGTGAGCTTCGACCATGAGGAGCAGCTCGCCGGTCGCAACGCTCTGTCGTCGGAGACCTCATTCAACTTGAGCGGTGGGGACGAGGACACGCAGTACTTCTTGTCCGGTCTCTGGCAGGACGATGCCGGGATCATGGAGAACACCGGGTTCGAGAAGCAGTCGCTCCGATTCAACGTCGACCAAAATGTGGGCGAGCGGATCCGCGGCAGTCTGAGTACCAACATCGTGCATAGCCTGGCGCAGCGCGGCCTGCAGAACAACGACAACGCCGGCGTGAGCCCATACATGGTGTTCCCGTTCACGGCCAACGTCGTGGATCTGAGCCGCCGGCCAGACGGGACGTATCCCACCAACCCGTTCGAGCGGAGCAACCCGATTCAGACGCTCGGTTTGATGCAAAACGACGAAGACGTCTGGCGGTTCACGACATCGGGTCGGCTCGAGTTCACCGCGGCGCGAACGAACACCAGTGAGTTGCGACTCATTGGGTTGGCGGGGGCGGATTATTTCCAGCAGCAAAACGAGCTGTTCTTTCCAGCGGAACTCCAATTTGAGGACGATGACGGCTTTCCGGGGACATCGCTCTTGGGGAACAGCGACAACCTCAATATCAACGTGAATGGTAGCGCGGTCTTCACGTTTGCCCCGACCAGCGGTGCCGCTACGTTCACCACGTCGGCCGGTATACAGTACGAGACGCGGGATTTGAACATCTCCCGGGTAGTCAGCCGTGGGCTCACTGCCGGCCAGCCCAACATCGACGCGGGCACCAATGTCGCGGTCAACGAGGACCGCCAGCGGGTCGAGGATCTTGGCTTCTTCCTGCAGGAAGAGGTGCTGACGTTGAATGATCGCCTGCTGCTCACTGCCGGGTTCCGGGCGGATCAGAGCAGCGCCAACGCGGACGATACCAAGCTCTATTTCTTCCCCAAGTTCTCGGGATCGTATCGGATTCCCGTGGGTGGGGTACTCGATGATGTGAAGTTCCGGGCCGCCTACGGCGAGTCGGGCAACCAGCCGCTGTTTGGCCAGAAGTTCACGCCGCTGGATGCGACGTTCAACATCGAGGGGATTCCCGGGATCATCGTCCCCCCAAGTACGATCTTCGCGATCGTCGGCTCGCCGGGTCTCAAGCCCGAGCGCCAGCGCGAGATCGAGGGTGGCATGGACATTTCGTTCTACGGGGGTCGAGCCACGTTCGAGTTGACCCTGTATCAAAAGACCATTAGCGACTTGTTGTTGACCCGGCGGCTGGCTCCCACGTCCGGATTCGCCAACGAGTTGATCAACGCTGGCGAGCTGCGGACGCGTGGTGCCGAAGTTTCGCTCGCGCTTGTACCAGCGCAGAGTGCGGACTTCAACTGGGTCTTCCGCACCAACTTCTTCCTCAGTCGGAGCAAGGTCACCAACCTGCCGGTCCCGACGTTCATTCCCAGCAGCTCGGGATTTGGCATCGGTCTGGGGACGATTCGCATCGAGGAGAACAAGTCTCCCACGCAGATCGTCGGCAACACGGGATTCGACGCTTCCGGCAATCCCATCGAGGCCACCGTGGGCGACGTGAATCCCGATTTCAAGTGGTCGTTCACCAACGATGTCACGTACAAGAATGTCAATCTCTACTTCTTGTTCGACTGGCAAAAGGGAAGTGATGCGCTCAACCTCACCCAGCTCCTGTACGACATCGGGTCGTTGAGTGCAGACTTCGAGACGGCGGGGTCCACACGCCGCGCAAACGGACCGCTCGTCGGTGCGGGGGACACGCGCATCTACGTGCAGGACCTATCGTTCCTCAAGCTGCGGGAGGTCACCCTCTCGTGGCGGTTGCCCGACGAGGCGGTCGCCAATTTCTGGGGCGCCCTCCGCAATGTGCGACTGTTCGCGCAGGCGCGGAATCTCATTACGATCGCGGACTACCCGGGAGTCGATCCCGAGGTCTCGAACTTCGGTAACCAACCGAGCGGTCGAAATATCGACGTCGCGCCCTTCCCGCCGAGCCGGAGCTTCTGGTTCGGGCTGGACTTGGGCTTCTAACATGCTGAGACTGGAAAGGGCACAGAAGATGAAACCGTATCGCTATCTTGCGGTGCTCCTGCCGGCCCTCGGCTTGAGCGCCTGTCAAACCCTCACGGTGCCGGATTTCAACAATCCCGGCATCGAGGAACTCACCGGCACGCCGACGGCATCGGCAGTCATCGCCGCCGTGCAGGGGATTTTCATCGACGCACGGTCGAACATCGCGAATGCCGCCGGACAGGTCTCGCAGCTCGGCATCATCGGACGCGAGTCCTACAATTTTGACGCCTCGGATCCCCGGTTCGTCACCGAGTTGCTCATTGGCCCGCTGGACGGCGGCACACCGGCGTTCGGCGGAAACCATTGGTTCCCCCGGTATCAGGAGCTCCGGGACGAGTTCAACGCGCTCAATGGCGTTGACAAGCTTCTCGATACCGAAATGGCGCCAGCCGACAAAGCAGGTGCACGGGGCTTTATCAAGACCATGCAGGCGTTGAATCTCCTCCTCTTGCTCAATACGCGAGACGAGAACGGTATCGCGGTCACGGTGAACCCGGATCCGACCGGCGATCCACCGCCGATCGTGAGCAAGTCGGAGGCGTTCACCGAGATCGCGCGGTTGCTGGACGACGCCCAGAGCGACCTCGGGAACGCGGGTAGCTCCTTCGTGTTCCAAATGCCGAGCGGCTTCGCGATCGCCAATACGCCGGCCACGTTCCTTGGGTTCAACCGGGCCTTGCGAGCGCGCGTGGACGTGTACATGCAAAACTACGCCTCGGCCCTCACGAATCTGGTTGCTTCGTTCTTGAACACGGGTTCTGCGTTGAGCACCGGCGTGTATTACAACTACGGCGTGGGCGCGGGCGAAGTGGCCAACGCGTTGTTCGATCAGTCGGAAGTGCGCATCGCGCATCCCTCGTTCGAGACGGACGCCCAGCTCCAGGGCAGCGGCGAGCCGGACCGGCGATTCCAAAACAAGACGTTGCGGCTTGCCGACCCAGTCGGCGACCAAGCCAGCATAGGTATCTTCAGCGACCTGGACTTCACGATCTATCCGAGTCCGTCAGCGCCGGTACCGATTATCAAGAACGAGGAGCTGATTCTCTTGCGCGCCGAGGCGAATCTGGGGTGCGCCGGAACAGCGGGCGCCATCTCGTGCTCCGGTGATTCCGACGCCGCGCTCGTGGATATCAACTTCATTCGTCAAAACTCGGGTGGGCTCGATGCCATCGATGCCGGTGCGTGGGCGGCACTGACCGATGAGCAACGGTTAGACGAGCTCCTCTACAACAAGCGCTACTCCCTGTGGTGGGAGGGCGGTCACCGCTGGATCGATTGGCGGCGCTACGGCAAGCTCGCCGAGCTGTTGGTAGGCGAGCCCGCCAGCTTCACGGTTGCGCAGCGCTATCCGTTCCCAGTCCAAGAATGCGACGCGCGCGCCACGCCGCCCGCGCAGGGCTGCTGATCACACGAGAATTCGAGACAGACCAAAACCCCGCGGCACACCAGCCGCGGGGTTTTGTCTTCTGCCGCCCCTGCCGGCTATCTCGCCCCTCAGTAGTACCGAACGAAATACGACAGTTTCGAATACCGCAGCGGATCTTCGAGCGCCCAGCGAATCACCAGCCCGGGCTCCACACGTATTTCTTCGGTCAAACGCTGCTCGGACGATCCGACCACTTGGACGAACACCCGGATGTGAGAACCTTCCGACAGCTGATCGACCGGGAGCGTGAACGTCGAGACCCGCATGCTCGTGGCCAACCCCAGGGTGTAGCGGGTACCACCCCGGAGCACATACGCCCTGACGTCGCGGGTGTTGTTGTTCTCGATCTCGACGGTGGTCCCCGCCCAGTCTGAGCCCACGGTGATCAGGTGTGTGCTGTCCATCCCGGCCCGGGCCAGCAATGCGCCCAGATGGCGCACCTCACCGTGCGCCACTCCGCGGTCCACCGCCTCCGACACCGGCAGCGTCAAGGCTCCGGTGGCACTGGGCGATCGGCCCATGGCGAGTCCCACGTCGGGTTCCACACCCCGCCGCGCAGCCAGCGAGTGAAACTCTTGCTCCACCGCCGTGCGCGCCGGCAGGGACAACTCGGCGTCACCGTCGCGTTCGCCCGCGCCAATAGAAGACTCGGGGGCCATGAACAACGAGTCCGCAGCCAAGGCGACGAGGGCCCCCGGACCCCACGCCATCGTCGTGACGAGGACATAGATGGGAACATCGCTGGCCAGAAGATCACTGGCGATCAGCTGTGCGGCTGCAAACTGCCCACCGGCGGAATTGAGCTCGAGCACGAGCAATGCGCCCGTGCCCTCCGATGCCACGGCGAGCGCCCGAGCCACGGTCCTCGTCGTCGTGAGTCCCACCCCTCCGTTGATGACGACATGATACGCCACTGGGTCCTGGGCACCGGAGGACGACGCGAAGATGAGTGAACTGGCCAGAATCAGTGGGACCGATCGCATCCGCCGTGCTTGCCTCGCGAACGTGGGATGGTGAGGGGGAACGGGGCGTGCTTCGGGCACACGCGTCTGCTATTCTACGCTCCTCTGCTGACCCCGGTCCATGGCAGCTCGGTCAACGTTTCGGAATGAAATACTGCAACCAGCGAAGGGGGTTGAGCCGCCGCCTTCCCTGAACACGCTGCAAGGCCCGCTCGTACTCCTCTGCGGTCTGAAACCGATCCGCCGCTTGTCGCGCGCCACCCTTGGCAAGCACCCGCACGAGTTTCTCCGGAACGTCGGGCCTGCGATCCCGCACCCCCGGAAGCTGCCCGGAGAGCTTCCGCGCCAGGATGGCTTCGGGGGTCCCCGATCCGAACGGCGCCTCGCCCGTCAGCGCGAACATGGCTGCCAGCGACAGGGCATAGAGGTCTGCCCGATGGTCCACCGGCTCGCCGAGGAGCTGCTCGGGAGCCGCATACTCCGGGGTTCCCGAGCGGGCGGACGAGCCCGCACGCCCATCGGGTCCACCCAGGGCGAGGGCAAGGCCGAAGTCCGTAATCATCAGATTTCCGCTGGCGGCCTCGATCAGCATGTTCTCGGGTTTGAGGTCTCGGTGCATGAGGCCCTCGGCATGAGCGGCGCGCATGGCGTAGAGAGCCTGTTCGAGAATCTCGACGACCCGCTCTACCGGCTGCGGTCCGTGGACCTCCACGAGCCGGCTCAAATTCATCCCGCGCACGTACTCCATCGTGTACCAGATCAGCCCGCCGCGCCCGCCGATGTCGAAGACGTTCACGATGTTCGGGTGCACGAACTGGGCGGCGAACTGCGCCTCTCTCCGAAATCGCTCGACGACCGCGGGGTCCGCGGTCAAAAACGGGTGCAGGATCTTGAGCGCCACCTCACGCTCCAATCCGAGATCTCGGACCCGATAGACGCGCCCAAACCCGCCCGAACCGAGCTCCTCGAGCAACTCGTAGTCGTCGCCCAGCGCGCGGCGCAGCCGCTTTTCCCACGCCCGCGCGTCTTCCGTGGTCGCCCACAGCGGTGGGGCCACGGGGATCTGCACCTCGAAGTCGCCGAGATCCGACACCAGATCCCGGCCCATCTCCATGGCCGTCAGATAGCGTTCATCAGGATTCACTCGGACGGCGCGCTGAATCACCCGTTCCAGGGCCTGCGGGCACGCTGGCCTGAGGTTCCGCGGGTCAGGCGCGGCGCTGGGATCGAGAGGCAGCTCCCGTGCAGTGACGGCGAAGTACAGGAGTGCACCCGCGGAGAAGATGTCGCTGGAGGGGTCGCCGGCACTCCCGTCCCGCACCTCCGGGGCCAAGAACGGCACGCTCGCTGGGTCGAAATACGTGACCAGGTCCAGACATCGATTTGCATAACGCAGATCCGTGACGACGTTCCGCCCGGTCACCTCCAGCATCAGCGTCTCGGGAACGAGCCGTCGCACCACGAGTTGATGCGAGTGGACGTACTCGAACATGCTGCTGAGATCGCGGGCGAGCCCCAGCGTGCTGGGAATCGGTCGGGGTCCGCGGCGCACCGCGTCCCGCAGGCTCTCGCCATCGATCCACTTGGTGACCCGATACACCCAGTGTCCTCGGTGTCCGCCGGAGTACACGGGCCGCAACACGGGATGATCTAGCGATGCCAATAGCTCCGTTTCGCACGAGAACCACGGTCGTGTGGGGCTGTCCGGCGCCAGGTGGATCCGCAGCGCGACTCGGCGTTTGAGCACGCGATCCCGCGCCACGAACAGGGCACGCACCGGCGAGGCAGCCACGAGCTGCTCGACCACCACGAGGTCGCCAAACGTCTGGCTGGCCTCCTCGAAGAGTGCCGCCGCGTCGATCTCCGAGGAGATGAGAGACCCAAGACTTGCTGCGGGCTCCATGGTGATCAAAAATAACTCACACACATGCGAGCGATTACCCTGAGTGGCTCGGGAGGGCCCGAGGTCCTCACCATGCGTGAGGTCCCCCGGCCCGTGCCGTCCACCGATGAGCTCCTCGTTCGGGTTCACGCCTCGGGCGTCAACCGAGCGGACGTGCTCCAGCGCCGCGGGCGCTATGCGGCCCCGCCTGGTGCTCCTCGGGACATCCCGGGTCTCGAGTTTGCCGGGGTCGTCGAGGCCCTGGGTAGAGCCGACCTGCCATGGGGCGTGGGTGACCGGATCATGGGCATCGTGGCCGGCGGTGGGTACGCGGAGTATCTGACGTTACCGGCCGAGCACGCCATCCCGATACCAGCTGGATGGGCGTTCGCCGAGGCGGCGGCGGTTCCGGAAGCGTTCGTGACGGCGCACGATGCCCTGATCCGGTGCGCGGATCTCCGGGACGACGAGCACGTGTTGATTCACGCGGTTGGGAGCGGTGTCGGAACCGCCATGGTGCAACTGGCGCGGGCGGCGGGTGCCACGGTGGCGGGCACGTCGCGGACCCCCGACAAGCTCGAGCGCGCACGGACGTTGGGGCTCCAGCACCCGGTGCTAGTGAAACAGCGCTTTCAGCCTCCGCGCGACCTTTGTGACTGGGCGCACGTTATTGGTGACCTGGTGGGTGGACATTATCTGCCCGGAAGCTTGGCAGCGGCGGCCCCCCGCGGGCGCATCGTGGTTGTCGGGCTCACGGCCGGTCGCGTGGCCGAGGTCGATTTGGGGATGCTGTTGACGAAGCGGCTCAGCCTGATCGGTACGGTGCTGCGAAGCCGGTCTCGCCAAGAAAAAACGGAGGTCATCGATTCGTTCAGCCGAGCGGTCCTCCCGCTGTTCGCGGCCGGGCAATTGGTCCCGGTGCTCGATCGAGTGTTCCCGGCCACGGCGGCAGCCGCGGCCCATGCATACATGGAGCAGAACCGGACGTTCGGTAGCATCGTGCTCTCGTGGGAGGGCGACGACGCACCGGCTTCCACGTGACGTGGGGCACGACTAAGTTCCCGAGCCATGCCATTCCTGCGGTTGAGAGACCTTCGTTCCGGCGATTCCCGTGAGTTTCGGGCCGCCGAGATCCGGATTGGTCGTGATCCCGAGTGCGAATTCGTCATTGTGGGGGAGGGGCGCGAGGTGGTCTCGGCGACGCACGCGCGTGTGGTGTTTCGTGACGACGCCTGGTGGGTCGAGGACGCCGGGAGTCGCAATGGCACGTTCGTGGGCGATCGGCGGTTGGGGATGGGCGAAACGGTGCCGGTCTCGAGCGGTGACATCGTGAGACTAGGGCGTGGCGGCGTGCGATTCGAAATCGGAGCGGTTGAGGAGCGGCGCATCAGTGAGACGCTTGCCGAGGCGCCCGCGGGGATCCTCGATGCGCTCCGGGACGCCTCGGCACCTGAGGAAGACCAGCCCACCGATCTCCTGGAGCGCCCCACACCGCCCGCAGTGTCGATCGCGATCACCCTCACCGATCTAGGCGACCGGGAGGTCTTTCACGCCAGCGGGAAGACCGTGCAGATCGGACGCGGCCGCCGTTGTGCCGTGCGCCCGGCCACCTCAGACGAGACGTCGGTGTCCCGCGTCCACGCCGAGATTCTCCTGAATCAGGATGGCGTCGCGGTAGTCCGTGATGCCGGCAGCCGGAACGGGACGCTCGTGAACGGCACGCCGCTCACGAACGATCACGTGCTTCGGGTGGGGGACCTCGTCAAGCTCGGTGAGCTGGGTCCCGAGCTGCGGGTGGACCGGCTCGTTCCAACGCCGCCCGCGGCGGCGGCTGCCGCGGTTGCCAAGCCCCTCCGCCGGAGCTTCGGTGGAAGGGGCCGCACCACGTTCTTCACCGAGAAGCTCGCCGAGTCGAGCCGTCGATCTGCCCGCCGTCAACGCATCATCGTCTTTTCGTTCGTTGGCCTCCTCGCGGCGGCGGTTTCGGTCCTCTACTGGCATTCGGAACGCCGGGCACAGGAAACCGCGACCCTCTTGGCTGTCCAGCAACAACAAATGCTCGCCGCGCAGGCCACCGCGGACTCCTTGGGGCAGGCAGCGCGGGAGGAGTACACACGTCTCGAGCAGCAGCTGGTGCAGGCGCAGATGGCGGCAGCACCGGTCGCTGTGGTGGAGAGCTTGCGAACGGCCCTGCAGGAAGCGGGGGACCGCACCACGCTCCTCGAGGAGGCCCTCCAGCGGGCGCAGACCGATCTTGCCCAACAGGTGGCGGCGGGCGACTCGATGCAACGTCGAGCGCAGAGTGATTTGAGCCGCTTGCGCACCGAGCTCCGGCGGGCCCGCGAGACGCAGGTGTCGGCCGATGAGGTCGATAGTCTTCGGTCCGCGGTGCGTGCTGCCGAGGCGCGCGCGTCAGCGCTGGCGTCGCAGGTTCGCGCGGTGAAAGGCGTCAACCTCGCGGCCGTGGCGCAGGCCAACCAGGCCGCGGTGGGACTCGTCACGGCCTACTTCGGGGGTGAGATCTTCGATGGCTCCGGCTTCGCCATCACTCCGTCGGGACTTTTCGTCACGAATCGCCACGTGGTGACCGAGCAGGGCACCCGGGCGGACTCGCTCTTTGTCACGATGGCCGATCAGCGGTTCATGGTGCGCTCCGATATCGTTGCTGTGGCGCAGCCGGGCGGGCCGGATCTCGCGCTGCTCAGGATCCGGGGCTCGACCGGCCCAACCGTCAGCCGAGTGGATTGGTCTGGAACGAGCGCGAAGCAGGGTGAGCCGGCAGCGCTCATCGGGTTTCCGGCTGGGCTGTCGGCCGCTCTCGATCGTGATCAGACGGTGCGCACCTCGATGAGCGCCGGCGTCTTCAGCAAGATCACGGCGGACCTGATTCAGTTCGACGGCTTTACGGTGGGCGGGTCGAGCGGAAGCCCGATCTTCAACGCCGACGGCGCGGTGGTCGCGGTTCACCGGGCGGGATTGCGGGAGGCCGCCGGGCTGGGCTTCGCCGTCCCCATCCCCCTCCTCATTCCCTTGTTGCCACCCGACGCTCGCGCGGAGCTTGGTCTCCCCTAAGACGTCAGGGGATCGCCTCGGCGTTCCGATCCTGGTCGGGTACGCGGCGCCCGCCATCGTGCTCGCCGCGCTGGGCATCACCTTCTACGTCTACCTCCCCAAGTTCTACGCCGATCGCGTCGGCATTGACCTCACCACGCTCGGGGTGATCGTGCTCGGCTCCCGTCTGTGGGACGCCGTTACGGACCCGGCCATCGGCGCCCTCTCGGATCGCACGCGTCTGCGCTGGGGTCGTCGGCGACCCTGGATGACGGTCGCGGCCATCCCGCTGGGCTTCACGTTCTACTTGCTGCTCACGCCGCCTGCCGGCGACGCCGCTGCGGTCAATCTGCGGTTTGCCGTCTTGGCGTTCGCATTCTTCCTCAGCTGGACGATCGTGGCGGTGCCATACGAATCCCTCGGCACCGAGATCTCGTTTGACTACGACGACCGGAACCGGCTGTTCGGCGCGCGCGAAACCGCGGTGCTGTTGGGAACCCTCGTGGGCGCCGCCCTCCCCGCCCTGTTCACGCCCGAGGGGTCGGGGCGCTTGGGGGGCTACGGGACGCTGGGTCTCGTCTACGGGATTGGCATCGTGGGACTCGTGGGGTGGTGTGTGCTGGTGGTGCACGAGCGGCGATGGGGAGAGGCGCAACGTCCCTCGGGAAGCCCATGGCGTCATCTCAGGCCTGTGTTTTCCAATCGGCCGTTTGTGATCCTCCTCGTGGCATACACGGTGTACTCGTTGGGTGGAGCCCTGGCGGCGACCGTCATCCTGTTCTATGTCGAGTATGTGCTGCAGAGTGGGCTCGGTCCGCTCTTTCTGGTGCTGTATCTCGGTCTCGGCGCGGTGTTCCTGCCCCTGTGGGTGCAGTTGGCGAAGCGCTGGGAGAAGAAGCCGGCGTGGTTGGTGGCGCTGGCTGTCAACACGTGCGCGTTTAGCGGGGTGGCATTTCTGGATGCCGGCGACACGCTCGCCTTCGGCATCCTCGTGTCGCTGTCGGCCGTGGGTCTGGGCGGCGCGTTGGCCATCCCACCGTCCATGCAGGCCGACGTCATCGACTACGATCAGTGGCGTACCGCCACTCGGCACGAAGGGCAGTACATCGGTCTGTGGGCGCTCGCCAAGAAACTCGCGATGGCCGTGGGTGCCGCCATCGCCTTCCCGCTGCTGGACCGCGCCGGCTACGTGGCGGGAGCAGCCGCGCAGCCAGGGGATGCCGTCGTCACGTTGAAAGCGCTGTACGTGGCTGGACCCATCGTCTGCAACGTCGTGGCCATCAGTGTGGGCGTTTTCTATCCCATCACACGGGCGTTTCATGAACGCATCCGTTCGAACATCGTGATTCAGGAAGAGACGGTGTGACTCCCCGGGCCGGCCGGCCGGTCTTCGTCGTCCCGCACACGCACTGGGACCGCGAGTGGTACGAACCAGTCTCGCGGTTTCGCCAACGTCTGGTGGATGTCGTGGATCACGTGTTGGACGTGTTGGAACAGCCCGAAAGACGTTTTCGATTCTTCCTCGATGGCCAGACGATCCTGGTCGAGGACTACCTCGCCGTCAGACCCGACGCCCGCTCCCGCATTGCCGGGTTGGTGGCTCAGGGAAAACTGTGCGTGGGTCCCTGGTACGTCTTGTCCGACGAACTGCTGTCGAGTGACGAGTGTCTCGTGAGAAACTTGCTCGTCGGTGTCAGGGACAGTGAGACCCTCGGTGGCACGACCCCGGTGGGATACAGTCCGGATGCGTTTGGGCACCCGGCCGCGTTGCCGACGATCCTGCAGGGTTTTGGGATCGAGCACGCCATCCTGTGGCGGGGCTACGGTGGCGAGCCGGGGCAGGAGGGCGATCTGTTTCGCTGGGTAGGACCGGACGGCAGCGCCGTCCTCACGCACCACCTCCCGCCCGACGGCTACGAGTTCGGTGCCAATCTGCCGGCGGATCCGGAGGCGTTGGCGAGCCGGTGGCAGCGGATCGTCGACGGCCTCAGCCCACGTGCCGGTGACCGTCCGCTTCTCCTCTTGAACGGCGCCGACCACCACGCACCCCAATCCAGCCTGGAGGGCGCACTCGAGCTCGTGCGCCGCTTCGATCGCAACCACGATCCCGTGATCGCGCGACCGTCCGATTACTTCGCGGCAGTCAGCGGGGCCAGTAATCTCCCCGCGGTGTCCGGGGAGCTCCGGTTTTCCTATCGCTATACGTGGACGCTCCAGGGGGTCCACGCCACCCGAGTGCGCGTGAAAGCGGCGATAGCCGAGGGTGATCGACTATTGCTCAGGTGGGCGGAGCCGCAAGTGGCGCTTGCCCGCGCCGCCGGCGGCACCGATCGCCGTCCGGCACTGGCGCTGGCGTGGCGAGATCATCTGCGCGGGCATTTCCACGATACGCTCGCCGGAACCACGAGCGATGCGGTCGCTCGAGACGCCGCCAACCGCGCCGCCGGGGTGGTAGTCCAGGCTCGAGGCGCGATGGTTGATGCGCTCCATGAGCGACTCGGTCAAGACCGCGCCGTCGCGCGGCGGGCCGAACACCGATGGACACCGACGCTCGTCGTCGTCAACCCCTCGCCCTTCGAGCGAAGCGGGGTACTGGAAGCGACAATCACGGTGCTCCGGAAACAAGTTGGTGTGGGACCCGGCGCGGCCATCCCAGCTCACAAAGAGGATCCACTACCTGCCGCGGCTCCTGGACTCGTGACCGGCAAGGGCGTCCCGATCCCCGTGCAGGTCCTCGGGCAGTATCGCGCCTACGAGCGCTTGGATAGCCCCAGCGATTATCCGCGGCAGGACGAGGTCCGCGCGTTTCGGGTGGCGTTGGCCGTGGCGAGTGCTCCGCCATTCGGGTGCGCGGCCTACACGGTAACGACGGGCCAGGACTTGGCCCGTCCCGCATCACGCGTGGGAGTCAGTCGTCGTGGGGTGGACTCGGACTGGTGTCGCGTGGAGGCGGACCCGTCGGGGGCATTCCTCCTCCATCCGAAGCATGGCCCATCTCGACGCGGGCTTTTCCAATTACTGAGTGAGGATGACGAGGGAGATACCTACACCTTTCAACCCACGGGTCGTGCCCCACACCGAGCGCGATGGCACCCCGCGGTCGTCCGGTGGGACGGCCCGCTGGTGGGTGCCCTGAGCCGACGGTTTACCATCGGTGACCGTGTGCGCGGTACGGTCACGGCGAGGCTCGATGCCGGTTCGCGGCTTATTCGATTCGTGATGGAAGGCGTAAACAGGCACGGGCAGCACCGATTGCGTGCCCTCTTCCCGCTGCCGCCCGGGGTCGTCAGCGAACCGCACGTGGCGGATATGCAATACGGGCCGGTCGTTCGTACGCACTCTGCCGTTGATCGCCAGGCGTATCCGCGGGAGTGGCCTGTGTGTACCGCACCGATGCATCGCTACGTGAGCGTCCCCGGCGGAATCACCGTTTTCGCGCGGGATCGTTTCGAGTACGAGATTGGGGAACGCGGTGCACTCGCCGTCACGCTCCTTCGGGCGGTGGGTGAGTTGTCGCGGGGAGACCTCGCGGCGCGACCCGGGCACGCGGCGTGGCCCGCGGCAACGCCGGAGGCGAACGAGCGCGGATCGTTTCGGGTCGAGCTCGCACTTGCCCTCGAGACCGGCGGGCCTCGAAGCCCGCCGCGGGATTGGACCGCGCTCGAGCGCCTCGCCGAGGAATTCCACGCGCCGCTGGCGGGCCTCATGCTCCGCTACGGGATCGATGTCCCGGGAGCGGTGACGGGTCCGGCGCTTACAGGCCACGGCCTCGCGTTCAAGGCGCTGAAACTGGCCGAGCGTGGCGAGGCTTTGGTGCTACGATGTGTCAACCTCACCGATACGCCCACGGTCGGAGCTTGGCGCTTCCCGTTTGCGATCAAGCGCGCGCGGCGCGCGCGGCTCGACGAACGTTCCGCGGCCACCCTCGCACTGGAGCAGGATGACCGGGTCGTTCGATTCACGGCCGCACCTCGGGAAGTGGTGACGATTCTGAGCGAGTGGGAGTAGCGGAAGGGGCGGACGGAGCGGAGAAGAGACCGCCAGGCTTCCGCGACATCAGCCGAGTCGCGGCTTCAGTCGCGGCATGCTACGCTTGGCCGCCTCCGAATTGCTTCCGAATTCCAAACTTCGATCCTTCCATCGCTCTATCTATCCCCCTCCGTGCCGGAGCGGAGTCGTAATGAAGGATCCAGCGCGTCCCGGAGTCCGTCCCCGACCAGATTGCAGCCGATCACTGCCAGCGCCACTGCCAAACCCGGAAGCGTCGCGATCCACGGGGCATTCACGAGCGCGTCCCGTCCTTCTGCGATCATGTTGCCCCACGAGGGGGCGGGAGCGGGGACACCGAGTCCTAAGAACGACAGCCCCGCCTCGAGCATGATGGCGTTGCCCACCGCGAGGGCCGTGGCGACGATGATGGGAGTGAGCGCGTTTGGTGCCAGGTGGCGCAGCAGCAGCCGCCACTGGCCCACACCCACGGCTCGCGCGGCATCCACAAACGGCCTGCGGAGCATTCCTTTGACCTCCGCGCGCGCGAGGCGAGCGACGCTCATCCAGCCCGTGAGCCCCAGCACAGCAATGACCAATGCGAGGCTCGACTCCCACAACGTCACGAGGGCCAGCAGCAGCACGATCCTCGGCATTGCGAGCACCGCATCAGTGACGCCCATCAGCGAGCGCTCGAGCCGTCCCCCGAACAGGGCCGCCGCGAATCCCACTCCGGCGCCGATGAAAACGGACAGCGCCACCGAGAGCAGTCCCACGACCAGCGAGATTCGCGCGCCGTAGAGCAGCCGGGACAGGACGTCGCGTCCCAATCGATCCGTGCCGAGCCAGTGCATGATGCCGTCGGGCCCTGCCGTGAGCGGTGGCAGGAAACGGGTTTGCAGCACGTCGGTCTGCGTGAGGGGGTCGGCGGGAGCGATGAGTGGCGCGAGTGCCGCCGCGAGCGCCATGATGCCGAGCATGAGGAGGCCCACCGCCGTTCGGCGGTCCCGAAGGAGCGGCGGCACCCGACTCATGCGTCCTCCCGTCGAAGGCGTGGATCGGCGAGCCCGTAGAGGATATCCGCGAGCAGATTGCCCAGGACCACCACGATGGCGAACACCGCTGTGGTGCCCATGACCACGGGGTAATCCCGCGCATTCACCGCAGCGACCATGGCCCGTCCCATCCCTGGCCAACCGAAGATCACCTCCACGAAGACCGTGCCGGAGACCAGGGCGGGAAGCGAAAGCCCGAGCAGTGTGATAATCGGAAGGAGGGCGTTGCGTAGGACGTGAACCGCTTCCACGCGCCACCGGCCCAGCCCTCTCGCGCGGGCGGCGCGCACGAACGGTCCGTTCCGGACCTCGAGCACGGCGCCGCGGGCGAACCGCGCCATCCCAGCGGCCCCGATGGCGCCGAGTGTGATCAGGGGCAACACGAGATGCCGAAGCCTGTCCATCAATCGCGGCCAGGCGGGCAGGAACTCGGCGTCCACGGACGTGACGCCAAAGGCCGGGAAACGGAGCCAGTCCGGCCAGCCCCAGCGGGCGGCGCCGTAGGAGAAGACGAGTACCAGGACGAGCGCGAGCCAGTACGAGGGGAGCCCGTACACGAGGAGGGTGCTCACGGTGAGGCCCGTGTCCGGCAGTCGGCGGTGCTGCAGGGCCTGGAAGGCACCCAGCGTGACGCCGGCCAAGTATGTTATCAACAGCGATGCGCCGGAGAGGACGATCGTGTGCGGCAGCGCGTCGGCGATGACGCGGAGCACCGGCCGTTGCTGGGCGAGGCTCACCCCCCAGTCGCCCCGCACGAAATCGAGGAGCCAGGTTCCGTATCGAAGGAGTAACGGACGGTCGAGTCCCAATGCGCGGCGGGCCGCGGCCAGTTCGGCCTCCCCGGCGCCAGGCGGAACCCAGAGCCGGGCCGGGTCGCCCGGGGCGAGATTGATGAGAGCGAACGTGATGGTGATGACGGCAAAGACGATCGCGGCGCCCAGCACCATCCGGCGCGTCACATGCCGGAGCATGAGCAACAGTCCATTGCCGCGGGGACCTGAGTCAAGAGGAAGGGAAGGGAGCCGCGGCCGACTCTCTCACCGCTGCCGCCTCTCCTACGTCCTGTTCGCACTCGGCTGCGTGGCGTCTCCCGGTCCCGTGCGCGAGCAGACCGTCCTCTACGCCTCCGGCGCCGACCTACAGTCCATCAACCCACTCCTCACCGTGCATCCCCTGGCCAAGGCGGTGCAAAAGCATCTGCTGCTGCTGACACTCGCCACCTACGATACGGCGTTCCGTCCCACGCCGCGGCTGGCCACGTGGCACTGGAGTGCGGACCGCACAGTGCTGACGTTTGCCCTGCGGCGGGACGTGCAGTGGCACGACGGCACGCCCACTACCGCCGCCGATGTGGAATGGACCCTCCGGATGGCTCGTGACCCGTCCGTGGCATATCCCCGGGCCCGGGATCTGGAGGGGATCGAGGAAGTGACCGCCCTCGACGACCGAACCGTGCGGGTGCGGTTCGGTCACGCGCAACCTACCTTTCCGGATGTGCTGACCGATCTCGCCATTCTGCCCGCGCATCATTTCACCGACGTAGCCCCGGCGGCTCTCCGCGCCGCGGAGTTCAACCGCCGGCCGGTTGGGAACGGTCCGTTCGCATTCAGTGACTACCGTCCCAACCAACGGTGGGTCTTTCGACGACACGAATCGTTCCCTGTGGACCTGGGGTTTCCCAACCTCGACCGGTTCGTGGTGGTCGTCGTCGACGAACCGGCCACCAAGCTCGCCGCGTTGACGGCACGGGAGCTGGACTTTGCCGGAATCGCCCCAGTGCATGCCCGTTTCGTCGCCGAAGATCCGGATCTCCGCGTGCTCGACTATCCTGTGATGCTGGTGGCGGCGCTGATCTGGAACATGCGGCGACCCCCCTTCGACGAGGAGCACGTCCGCCGGGCTGCGTCCCTGGCCCTCGATCGACAATTGATCGTTGACGCGTACTTGTACGGTTTCGGACAGGTGGCCGATGGTCCCGTACCGCCTGAACATCCGTGGTTTGAAGCCATGCCGCGCTTGCCAGCCGACCCGGACGCGGCGCGCGATCTGTTGGAGCGCGCCGGTTGGCGGATGGGGCCCGACGGCATTCGTGTGCGGGGAGAGCGGGCTCTCAGGGTGGAGCTGCTCACGGTAGGGAGCGGCGACAACGCCCTCGAGCAGATGATCCAGAGTCAGCTCGGCGGTGTGGGGATGGGAGTCCGCATTCGACAGCTGGAGCTCAGCACCTTTCTGGCGGTGGCGCAGGGCGCAGACCGCGATTTCGATGCTTTGGTCACGCTCGTGCCGGGCGATTTTTCGCTTGGATACGTCGCCGCCATGTTCGGTGGCACGGCGGCGGGACCGTTAGCGTATCCCGGATACGGGAACGACGAATTCGATGCGGCCGTGGAGCGGGCCCAGCGCGCCACGTCCTCGGAGGAGTTGGAACGGGCGTGGCGGGATGCGCAGCGAATTCTCGCTACCGATCATCCCACGACGTGGCTCTATCACGCCCGTGGCTTGCAGGGTGCGACCAATCGTCTCGCCAACGTCAAGCTCGATCTGCGCGGGGAGCTCGCGACGGTCGCGGCGTGGGAGTCCCGACGACCCGAAGGGCGGCGCAAATGACGGTGCACGTTCGCGCGCCGATGCGAATCGATTTTGCCGGGGGCTGGACCGACGTCGAGACGTTTGCCAGTTCGTCGGGTGGTATCGTGACGAACGCGGCCATCACCCTCTACGCGCGGGCCGAGTTCCTCGTTGGCGGCAACCGCATTCGACTGCATGCGCAGGATCTGGAGCAACACCTGAGCCTTGCGTCCCCCAGCGAGATCGTCTACGACGGCGTGCTCGATCTGCATAAGGCCGCGCTCAACATGCTCCCGGTCACGGGCGGCATCGAGATTCTGACCCGCTCCGATGCGCCCGCCGGCGCCGGACTCGGTGGCTCAGGCGCCTTGGACGTGGCACTCCTCTCCGGGCTCGCGCACATTCGGGAGGAAGGGGTCGACGGGGTGGAGCTGGCGGAGCTGGGCTATCAGCTCGAAACCAGCGAACTCCATCTCCTGGGGGGGCGACAGGATCAATACGCCGCGGCCCTCGGCGGTTTTCACGAGCTCACCTTCAGTGGCGATGGAGCTGCGCATCGCCGTCTCGCCGTTTCGCAGGACGCCGCGCGGGACCTCGAGCGGCATCTCGTCCTCGTGTACACGGGGCAATCCCATTTCTCACCGGCCACCCACGAGCGGGTGTGGGAAGCCTACGCCGATCGCACGTCTGAAGTCTCGGAGGCACTCGCGGCGATCAAGGATCTGGGCCATCGGGCGGCGGGAGCGATCACGGCTGGTGACTGGAAGAGCCTTGCCGCCATCGTGAACGAGAATTGGCGCCAGCAGCAACGGCTCGATTCGACGATCGCGACGACCCACGGGCTTCGGATCGAAGCCGCCGTCCGGCGGGCGGGTGCGTTGGGGGTGAAGGCCACGGGGGCCGGTGCTGGTGGCTGTCTGGTCGTACTGTGTCCGCCGGACCAGCGGGACGCGGTCATTCACGCAGCCGTGCAAGAAAGCGCCCGCGTGCTCGACTTTGCGTTCGACTTCGATGGGGTGGCGGTCTGGGACGCGGTGGATGCTGGTGACACCTGAGGACCTGGCGGTTCGGCGAACAGACCTGGAGCGATCGTCGGAGCTGCGTGTCCTCGCCCGCCGCCTCCGCGCGTTCGTCGAGCCCTTGCTCGAGCAATCCATCTACCTGCCCACCGAAAAGGCCGAGCTTTCGCGTGACGGCGGACGATGTCCGAAGGACGGGACCCGACTGACCTTCGATCCCTCGAGCCCCCACCGGCACCGCTGTGCCGCCTGCGGTGGTGTCTACCAGGGCGAGCAGCATGACCGGACGTGGATCTGGCCGTATCAGCTCTGGCTCTCGGAGCGCGCCATCCATCTGGCATTGCTGGGCCGGTTGCTGGACGAGGAGCCGCTCGTCGGGCGCGCAGGCGAGATTCTCGAGGAATACGCGCGGCGTTACCACGACTTCCCCAATCAAGACAACGTGCTCGGGCCAACCCGGCTGTTCTTCTCGACGTATCTGGAATCGATCTGGCTCGTGCAAGTCACCATTGCCGCATCGTTGGTCTCTGCCCACACGAACGGTCCCGTACGGCGCATGATCGAGGAGTCCGTTGCGCTCGTGGCGTCGTTCGACGAGGGCTTGTCGAACCGGCAAGTATGGAATAGCACGGCGATCGTGACGGCCGGTCATTGGCTCGCCGATGCGGAGCTGGTGGCAAGAGGTCTCGATGGGCCGTCCGGTTTGACCGTACTGCTCGCGCGCGGTGTCACCGGCGACGGACTCTGGTGGGAAGGTGAGAACTACCACTTCTTTGCGCTCCGCGGCTTTCTGCTGGCAGCCGAGGTGCTCCGCGCCGCCGGCGTCGACTGGTACGGCGGCGAAGCACGAAGGACCCTTGCCGCCATGTTCGACGCGCCGCTCGAGACATTGCTTCCGGACCTAACGCTGCCGTCGCGGGGAAACGCGCCCTACGGCGTGTCGATTCGCCAGCCGCGCTTCGCCGAGCTGTGGGAGCTGGGATGGGCACGCACGGGCTCGCGGCGGTCGGAAAGCCTCCTCGCCACGCTCTATGACACCGCGGATTCCGATGCGCCTCCGGGAGACGATCCGGGGTTCGCCGAGATCGCCGAACAGGAGATCAATCGGCCACCGGGGCCCGTGGCCCGTGCCATGTTGGGGTGGAAGGCCCTGCTCTGGATGCGACCGGAACCGCCGGCCGCTCCCCGAGGGGCTTGGCAGGGTGGCGCTCGCCTCCTTCCCACGGCCGGCGTTGCCGTCCTCAGACCGTCCGCCGGGCACTACGTGTCCATCGAGTGCGGTCGACGAACCGGCGGTCACGGTCATCCGGACCTGCTCCACGTCACCGTGTTTTGGGATGGGCCGTTCTTGATGGATCCGGGAACCGGTTCGTACGTCTCGCCGCAACTTCACTGGTACCGGTCCACGCTTGCACACAACGCGCCCGGGCTCGCCGGGGTCGGTCAGCAGTCCCGGTGGGGGTGGTGTGCCGCGTTCGACCAGATCGAGACCTGGGGTTGGTGCCGCGCGGTCGCCGCCGAATTGCTGGGGCCGCACACGCGCGTCCAACGCACCGTCGTTGTTGGTCCTGCGTTCGTGCTCGACGTGCTCGAGGTGGCCTGCCCGCGGGAGGTCGTCGTGGATCTCGGAATCCACCCGCTCCCCCGCATGGATGTCCCGGACCGGCCGGCTCGGGCCGCAGAGCTCCGCTCCGCTCCTGGATCCGGTCATGAACATGGCTACGATGCTTTGGCCCACGTCGCTGTCCTCGAGCCGAACGGAGATGTGGTGCTCGGTGCCGACGGTCGCGTTGTGCGGCTCGTGCCTCGGGTTGGCGAGACCCTCTTCATGGCGGAGGCCCCGGGGCCGTCCGACCCGCGATTCCGAGAGGGTGACGTGGTGCCATTCGTGGTCCGGCGCGCATCGGGCCCGGGAGTGTGGATCCAGACCTACGCCCGAGCGGGAGTCGTTTCCCGGGTCACCCAGGCGGCAGCCATCGAGGTCGAAGCTGCCGATGGTGGTGTCGACCGAGTGACGCTCGAACCCGACGCGTGCGTCGTGACGGACAGCGGCGGGCGGGAATGGCGTCTCGGGGGGACGATGGAGCCGCCGCACCGTGCCAGCGCGGGCGCGTCACCCCCACCGCCGTTGGTGGTGCCGTGTCCCCGGCTGGATGCGATGCCTCGGGTGGAATCGTGGAGGCAGCAGGTGCCCGCGACCGCCATCCAGACGCTTGGAGCGACGCACTACCGTCGCGCCGAACGCGCATACCAAGACGCGATTCCGTTTGCCGCTGCGGTGGCGATCTTCACCGTGGATGACCGGGTCGGATTCGCGGCCGATGTCACGAAGCCGTCGCTGTGCTTTCGCGCACCCGACGCGCCGGACCCCCACTTGGACAACGAGATTCCGGACATTCACTCTGACGGGATCCAGTGTTATCTGGGGGTGGATGGATGGCAAGGGTACGTGGTGATTCCCGTCGTGGGCTCGAGCGCCGTGCGAGCACTTTCAGTGCGTGGCACCGCCGGAGACGCCGCCCGGGTACACGGTACCTGGTGCCAAACGCCCACCGGCTACGCTCTCGTGGTCACTGTGAGGACCAGTGGTGCTCCGGTGACCGGGACCCGATTCCGCGTCAACCTGATCGTGAACGAGATGTACGGGCACCGAAGCCGTCGCGCCGGGCAGCTCGCGCTCGCTGGTGGAGGGGGGTACGTGTACCTCCGCGGCGACCGGGAGTCGCCGTGGACGGCCGCTGTGGCGGAGGTGTCGTGAACCTGGTCATTGTGTTGTGCAGGACTCAGGACATCGTGAACATCGCCAGCGTCGTGCGCGCGATGAAGAACTTTGGACTGAGGGATCTCAGGCTCGTGGCGCCTGAGGAGTATGATGTGCGTCGCATCGAAGGCATCGCCCACGGATCGGGTGACGTGCTCAAGCGAGTGACCTTTCATGAGACGCTGGACGAGGCACTGAGGGACCGCACGTACGTTGCGGGCATGACGGCGCGGCAACGAAGGGTGAAGCGGAACGCGTTGCGACCGCGGGAGGCCGTGGAGGAGATCCTCGAGGCGGCCAGTATGGGCCGGGCAGCGATTCTGCTCGGACCGGAGGATCGCGGGCTCACCAATGAAGAGCTGGATCGCTGCCATCGTACCCTCACGATTCCCACGAGTGGATATCAGGCGCTGAATCTCTCCCACGCCTTTACCATCATGGCGTACGAGCTCTTCTTGGCGCAGGGGATACCGCCGCTCAAAGCTCCACGACGATCCGCGTCACCGGCCACCCGCGACGATCTTGAGCTGATCTTCCGGCATGCCGAGGCTGCGCTCGACGCCATCGAGTTCTTCAAGACACACAATGCCACGGCCATCATGCGCACGGTGCGCGAAGTTGCTCATCGCACCACCCTGGACGCGAGAGAGGCCAAGCTGTTTCGAGCGATGTGCATCGAGGTCGTGAAGTACCTCGAGCGGGTCGGTGTGCGGTGATCCCAGGTTTCACGTCCACCGGGAGCAAGCGACCCGAGGCGCTGTTTGGGGACCCCGCTGCACAACCGGCACACATGAGTCGCGCCGAAGGCTGCCGGGTGTGGGGGGTCGATGGCCGCGTCTATCTCGACACGATCATGGCCCTGGGGGCGGTGGGGCTCGGCTACGCGCACCCCAACGTGGTGGCAGCGGCGGAACGCGCCATCCGAGACGGCACGGTTGGATCCCTGGCCCCAGCGCTCGAAGCGGAGGTGGCGGACCGGGTGCGGGCCGCGTTCCCGATGGCGGAAGGCGTGCGCTTCTTTAAGACGGGGGCTGAAGCCGCCGCCGCGGCCGTGCGAATCGCCCGGGTCGTGACCGGGCGCGATCATGTCGTTCGGTGCGGTTACCATGGGTGGCTCGACTGGTGTAGCAGGGGCGCGGGTGTGCCGTCCGTGGTTGCGGAGCTCACCACGGCGGTGCCGTTCAACGACCCCGGAGCACTCGAAGCCGCCGTGGAGCGTGCGCCCACGGCGGCGATCGTGTTGGAGCCGGTGGTGGAGGCCCTGCCATCCCCGGCCTGGCTCGAGCGCGCGCGAGCACTGGCGTCCCGGGCGGGTGCCGTGCTCGTGTTCGATGAGATCAAGACGGCATTCCGCCTGGCCCGTGGTGGTGTGGCGGAACGGTACGGAATCGTGCCGGATCTGATGATCCTCGGGAAGGCAATGGGAAACGGATTCCCCATTGCAGCGGTGGGTGGCCGTCGGGATGTCATGGACGGGGCTGCAAAGACGTGGATCTCTTCGACGCTCGCCACCGAGTATGTGAGTCTTGCGGCGTGTCGGGCGGTGCTCGAGATCTACCAGGATCGGGACGTCCCCCGGCACTTGGAACGGGTTGGAACAATGTTGTTCGACGGCATGCGGCGCCTGGCGCGCGCTCATACCAGCGTGATCGCCGACGTGCGGGGGATCCCGCAGATGAGCTTCTTCACGTGGAAGACGGAGGAACACGGCGCGAGGGTGGCGCGAGAAATGGCCGAGCGAGGCGTGTTGTTCAAGCGGAATGCGTACAACTTCGTCTCCTGGGCCCATACGGAGGAACTTGTCGGGACGGTCCTCGATCGTCTCGAGGACTCGCTGCACGAGGTGGTGCGGGCGTGCTGATCGACGTCCATGCCCATTTCTACACGCCGCAGTCCAGCCGAGCGGATTGGGACGCCCTCAACGCGGCACGACTCGCCGCGGGACGTCGCATGGGAATCACCGCGCACGTGGCATCCATCCTTGGGACCTGGGGACGGCGTTCCCCCACGTACTTTCCCTCGCCACCGGATGTCGAGCACGCCAACGACGCGATGCTCGCGCTGCAACAAGAGCACGGTGGGCTCGTGTACGGCTACTGCGTCGTCAATCCCAACTACACGCGCCACACTCTCGAGGAGATCGAGCGCCGGATTGGCGCCGGCATGATCGGGGTGAAGTTAGCGGCGAGTCGCCGTGCCAATGACCCGTTGCTCGACCCGGTGGCCGAGTTGGCCGGCCAGCTCGACGTGCCCATTCTCCACCACGTCTGGCAGCACCGCCGGCAGGACTGGCCGGGGCAAGAGGCGTCCGACGGCGCGGAGCTGGGCGAGCTGGCCACGCGGCATCCGGGCACGCGCTTCATCCTCGCGCATCTCGGTGGAGGAGGGGACTGGCGGCACACGCTCCGCGTCATCCCGAGCGTAGCAAACGTGTGGATCGACCTTTCCGGCAGCGGCGTGGATGTGGACATGATCGAGCACGCGCTCGCCGCCCTCGGGGCGCCGCGTCTCCTGTGGGGAGCGGATCTCACGCTCGACACCGGATGGGCGAAGCTCCGATATCTCGAGTCTCTGGGTGTTCCGCACCAGGATCTCGAGGCGATCCGGTACGCCAACGCCAGAGCCATCTTTCCCGCTGGAGCCTTCGATGGGGGTCACTGATGTCGCAGTGTTCGTCGGCGCCTACCCCTACCGGTCGCTCACGCATGACGACCCGGCGTGGGTCGTGTCCCAGATGGACCGGCTCGGGATCGAGCGGGCGTGGGTCAGTCATTTCCCCTCGCTGCTGCTGACGGACCCCGCATCGGGAACGCGAGCACTCCGGGATCTCGTGGCACCATACGACGAGCGACTTTTCCCTGTTCCCATCCTCAACCCGGCATCGCCCACCTGGAGGCACGATCTCCAAGACGCAAAGGCCGCGCAGCCACCGGCCGTGCGCCTCATGCCGCAATATCACGGGGTGGATCCCGCCGGTCCGTTGATGCGAGAGGTGGTCGCGACCATGGCAACGCTCGGCCTGCCTCTCCTGCTGACCGTGCGCCTCGAGGACGCACGCCAGCGGCATCCCTCGGATACTGCGCTCGACCTTCCGGCCGCGGCGGTGCGCGCGCTCATGCGGGTGGATTCGTCGCTGCGCTGCATCGTGACCCATGCAGATCGCTCGTACGTGGAAGAAGTGCACTTTGGGCTCACGCCGGCCGAAGCCGCACGCGTCCTGTGGGACATCTCGTGGATCTGGGGGCCACCGGAAAATCACCTCGCCTTGGTCCTCGATACGGTCGGAGCTGATCGCTTCGTGCTGGGAACCGGCATGCCGCTACGCATTCCCGATACCCCGTTCGCCAAGCTGGACTTACTCGAGGTCGCGGGTGACGTGCGACGCGGTATTCTGAGTGGGAACCTCCTGCGGTGGCTGGGGCCACAGTGAGCGTGGCGTTGATCGCTCAGCTCAGACAACAGGTGATTCCTGCCGTGCCGGTGCCGTACCGCGACGAGCACGCGATCGACACCGACGCGCAACGCACGTATGTGCGGTGGATGGCCCACCAGGGGGTGCCGGGCGTGGCCGTGTGGGCGCACACCGGACGGGGTCTGCTGTTGACCGAGGAGCGTCGCGGCGACGTGCTCACGGCATGGCGGCGCGACGCCCCCGAGTTGTTGATCGTCTGTGGCGTGGGCGTGCCGCACGATGTGGAGCTCCCCACGCAAGCGCGTGCTCGCACGGACGCCGCGATCGCGGCGACTGTCCGCCTGGCCGAGGCGGCGAAGCGGGGAGGCGCCGCCGCGGTCATGATCCATCCACCCACCGCGCTGCGCGAGCTCGAGGGGCTGGACGACCGGATCGTGGCGCTGCATCGTGCGGTCGCCGACGTTGGACTCCCCACCATCGCATTCTATCTGTATGACGCGGCGGGAGGTGTCGGCTATCCGGATACGGTGTTGGAACGGCTGCTCGGACTCGACCGCGTCATCGGGATCAAGGTGGCCACGCTCGACAGCGTCGTGACCTTCCAACGGGTGGCCTCTGTCGTTCAACGGTTTCCGGATGCCTTACTGATCACGGGGGAAGATCGTTTTCTCGGATACTCCCTCATGCTCGGCGCTCACGCGGCGTTGGTGGGCATCGCGGCCGTGTGCACAGACGTGATCGCGGCGCTGCTCGCCGCCTGGTACCGTCGCGACCTGGACCGTTTCGTTGCCCTCTCCGCGCAGATCGACCGGTTCGGTGCCGCCACATTCGCCGCACCGGTCGAGGGCTACCCGCAGCGCCTCCTTCAGGTGTTGGTCGACGATGGGGTTCTCGACCAC
>JBFJCP010000031.1:0-52329 GCA_041615815.1 Gemmatimonadales bacterium
ATACTCCGTCCGCGACGCTTCGACGCCCCCGCTCTCGAAAATGACGACATCGGACGCCAACAACTCGAGTGACCCCAGACTGTCCCCGGCCGCTTGGAGCTCATGAAACCGGTTGACCACCCCTTCTGGTGTCTGCTGCGCCCCGAGTGGCATGGCTGCAAGCGTGAGAACAGTCATCAGAATCCCCATCTGGCGCATGTTTCCCCTCCAGGATCTATTGTTGTGGCGTCCGACTGAACCAGCGCAGACGAGTGAGGCAGCGTACCACTTCATGACCGACGTAGCCAGGGCACCGCAATCGGGACCGGAAGCCGCAGGCCACGGCTTCGGCACGGCACCAGTCTTCCTGGCCTCCATCAGCACCATCCTCGGCGCCATCATGTTCCTGCGGTTCGGGTACTCGGTGGCGCACGTCGGGTTCTTGGGCACACTGCTGATCGTCCTGTTGGGCCACATGGTGACGGTGCCCACGGCCCTCGCCATCGCCGAGATCGCGACCAACCGCCGTGTGGAGGGCGGGGGCGAGTACTTCATCATCTCCCGCTCCTTTGGCACCAGTATCGGTGGTGCCATCGGGATCTCGCTGTACCTGTCGCAAGCCATCTCGGTAGCCTTCTACATGATCGCCTTTGCCGAGGCCTTTCAGCCACTGGCACCTCGGTTCGAGGCGATCTTCGGATTCGGCTTCGACCCGCGCATCGTCTCGCTCCCGGCCACCGCGGGACTCGCAGCGCTCGTCCTCACCCGAGGTGCCAACTTGGGTGTGCGCGCCCTGTGGGCGGTCTTCGCCATCCTCGTGGTCTCACTGGTTTTCTTCTCCGTGGGCACCCCGCCGGAAGGACTCGATCTCTCCGACCGTAGCGTCCTGGACCGCGTGGGGGACCCGGATCCGTTCATTCTGGTGTTTGCGATCGTGTTCCCCGCTTTTACGGGGATGACCGCTGGGGTAGGGTTGTCGGGCGACCTCGCCAACCCCCGCAAGTCCATTCCGTTGGGGGTCCTATCCGCGACCTTCGCGGGCATGCTCACCTACGTGTGGGTCGCGTACAAGCTCGCCACGTCAGCCACCCCGGATCTCCTCGCCGACGACCAGTTGGTCATGTCGCAGATCGCGCTCTGGGGACCGATCATCCCCATTGGGCTAGCCTGCGCGACGATCTCCTCGGCCATCGGATCGATCCTCGTGGCTCCGCGCACGCTCCAAGCCTTGGGAGGGGACGGTCTCGCCCCGACAGCGAAAGTGAACCGGTTCCTCGCCGAGGGAATTGGGGCCACGAACGAGCCGCGCAACGCAACGCTCATCACGTCGATCATCGCCGTGGTCACCGTCGCTGCCGGCAACGTGGATATCGTGGCCCGCATCATCTCCATGTTCTTCATGGTGACGTACGGCGCGCTGTGCACGATCAGCGCCTTCGAGCACTTCGCCGCTCGCCCGAGCTACCGTCCGAGCTTCCGCTCCAAATGGTTTCTGAGCGCCCTCGGCTCGGTCATGTCGGTCTTCCTGTTGTTCCAGATGGACCCCTTCTACGCCATCGTCGCGATCGTCATCATGATCGCTATCTATCGAGGAATCAGAGCCACGCGAGGATCGGACGATCTCGCCGCCATCTTCCAGGGGGTGATGACCCAAGCCACCCGGTACTCGCAGATCAAGCTGCAAGCGAGCGCCAGCCGACAGCGCACGGACGAATGGCGGCCCAGCGTCATCATGGTGAACGGCCGCACGTTCGGTCGCACGGCACCCCTGCAGTTCTTCAGCTGGCTGTCCCACCGGTACGGATTCGGTACGTACTTGCACTACATCAAGGGACAGCTGAACACCGAGACGTTTCGCGAGAGCCGTAAGCACCTGAACCGGCTGATCGAGATGACCCAGGCGCGGCGGAGCGCCATCTACGTGGACACGATGATCTCTCCGTCCATGCGTTCGGCGCTCGCCCAGGCCCTGCAGCTCCCCGGCGTCACCGGGATGGAGAACAACACGATCTTGTTCGAATTCTCCAGGCACGATGGACCGGAAGAAGTACAGGAGGCTCTGGATGGCTGCGCCATGGCGAGCGCGACCCGTATGAACAGTCTCGTGCTTCGGCACAGTGAGACCTTCTTCGGACAGCGACGCAATCTCCACATTTGGCTGACGTGGCACGACTACCGAAACGCCAACCTCATGATCCTCCTGTCGTACATCCTGCTGGGTCATCCGGACTGGCACGACGCCGAAATCCGTATCTTCGCCGCCTTTCCGCAATCGCAGGTTCAGGATCAGCGGGAACGCCTGCACGAAATGATCAGCTCTGGTCGGCTGCCCATCAGCGAGAAGAACCTCCGCATCATTCCCACTGATGACGGCGTCGATTTCGATCGCCTGGTCCTCTCTCGCTCGGCCACGGCCGATTTGGTGATCTTCGGCTTCACAGAGGCCCGTCTGCGGGAGAAGGGAAGCGAGCTCTTCGCCCGGCACCCGGGATTGAACGATGTGCTCTTCGTTTCGGCGGAACAGAGGATCTTGATTGAGTAGCTTTCTGTCTTGCCGCCCCTTTTCAGCACCCCTAGCTTGCCCCCGATGAGCAAGATCTACACGCGGACGGGCGACACCGGCGAAACGTCACTCTTTGGCGGCGGGCGCGTGCCGAAAGACCACCGACGGGTGGTGGCGTACGGGGAGGTCGACGAGCTCAATGCGACGCTCGGACTGGTCGTGGCGACGGAGCCACGTGATCTCGAGGTCGGCCTGATGGAAGCGATCCAACGAGACCTTTTCTCGATCGGTGGGCAGCTCGCGAGTCCAAAACCCGACCGCGTGTCCAGAGCGCTCGAGAAGGCCGAGATCCCGCCGTCGCGGATCGAAGAGCTGGAGCGAGCCATCGATCGCATGGAGACCGAGCTTCCAGCACTGAAAGCCTTTGTGCTTCCCGGTGGCACGACCAAGGCGGCACTCCTACACATCGCCCGCACGGCGTGCCGCCGCGCCGAGCGCTCCGTCGTGCACCTCGACCGGGAGGAGACGGTGCCGCCCGTCATCCTCCAGTACCTCAACAGGCTCTCGGACGTGCTCTTCGCCCTGGCACGCCTGGCGAATCACCGGGCCGGGATAGCCGACAAGACGTGGTAGCATGACCCGATACCCGTTCTATCAGCTCGATGTTTTCGCAACGACACCGCTCCACGGGAATCCGCTGGCGGTGTTCCCAGAGCCTGGTGATCTGACGCCCGCGCAGATGCAGGCCATCGCTCGGGAGATGAACCTGTCGGAAACGACGTTCGTTTTTCCATCGTCCAAGGCGAACCGGCGCGTCCGGTTCTTTACCCCCACCGCGGAGATTCCGGTCGCGGGGCATCCCACCATCGGCACCTGGTGGACACTCGCCGAGCTGGGGCGCCTCGACATCCCGGACGATGGTGTGTGCCGGGTGCGTCAAGAGACGGGCAGTGGGGTGCTCCCGGTGGACATCCACATGTCGGGCGGGCGCCCCACGGAGGTGGTGATGGTCCAACCCCTCCCCGTGTTCGAGGAGACCTCGATCGATCTGGAGGATCTCGGAGACGCGCTCGGCGCACGAGCCGGTATGCTCGCGGATCCCGCTCCCCAGGTCGTGTCCACGGGAATCCCCCAATTGATGGTGCCGATCACGTCGCTCGAGGCCATCAAGAGCCTCCCGAGCGGAGGGTCCGGCGCGGCGCTGAGCCGGATCCTCCGGAGCGTCGGAAGCGACTGTGCCATGTGCTACACACTCGAGACGGAGGGCGACGGAGCCACGGTCCACTGCCGCATGTTTGCCCCCGGGCTTGGCGTGCCAGAGGATCCGGCCACGGGGAGCGCGGCGGGGGCCCTGGGGTCGTATCTGGTCTGGCACGGCATCGTTCGTCCCCACGACGGCGTCGCGAGCTTCGTCATCGAGCAGGGGCTGGAAATTGGCCGACCGAGCCGGATGCATGTGGAGATCTCGGTCGGAAATGGGGGCGAGATCACCGAAGTCCGGGTGGGCGGGCAGGCGGTGACCGTCATTACCGGCGAGGTTCAACTATAGAACCGGCGGTCGTGCACGTCCCCCTCGGGGATGCCTCCTACGACATCCTGGTGGGACCGGGTGCGCTCGAAACACTGCCAGCATGCCTTGCCGCAGTCTGCCCGGCCACCCATTACGCCATCGTCACCGACACCACGGTGGCACCGCTCTATGCCGAGCGCGTCACCACGCTGCTGCGGAGCGACACGCCGTGCACGGTCTGCAACTTCCCCGCGGGCGAATGGAACAAGACGCGAGAAACCTGGAGCGCCTTGACCGATCAACTCCTCGCCGCCGGTGTCGGGCGCGATGGTGCCGTGCTGGCCCTCGGCGGTGGCGTCGTCGGGGATTTGGCGGGTTTCGTGGCGGCCACGTACCTACGAGGCATTCCCTACGTGCAGTTGCCCACGACCTTGCTCGCCATGATCGACAGCTCGATTGGCGGCAAGACCGGAGTCGATACCACGCACGGGAAGAATCTCGTCGGGGCATTCCACCAACCCCGCGCCGTAATCGCCGACACCGCGACGCTCACTACCCTCCCTCCGGTACACCGCGCGGCGGGAATGGCCGAGGCCATCAAGCACGGATTCATCGCCGATCCGGACTACCTCGAGATGCTGCTCTCGCGTCGGGAGGCCATCATGGGCGCGGATGCCGAGGCGCTCACCGAGCCGGTGCGGCGCAGCATCGAGATCAAGGCCGGTGTCGTGGCCGACGATGAACGGGAGCACGGCCGCCGGGCCATTCTCAATTTTGGCCATACGGTGGGGCACGCCGTGGAAGCGGTCAGTGGATATGGGCTGCTCCACGGCGAAGCGGTGGCACTGGGGATGATCGTGGAGGCGGATCTGGGGGTTCGGCTGGGCGTGACGGCGAGTGCCACGCGAGCGCAACTCGTCGACACCTTGGAGGCCTTCGCACTTCCTACCGAATTGAGCGTCGAGGCCACCGCCGACGACTTGCTGGACATCATGTCCAAAGACAAGAAGGTTCGGGCCGGGACTGTCAGGTTTGCACTTCCGAGCAAACCAGGAGCAATGGTGCGCGGTACCGAAGGCGAATGGACCATTGCAGCCCCAACGGAGATCGTCCGGGAGACCCTGGCCCACGCCGGTCTCACCACATAAGCATCCACACACTGTCCACACACCAACCGGTCATCAACATTTCGTAAGTGACTATTGAACAACGACTTACGCCACGATTTGTTGGGCAATTTCACCCGGGGAATGGTCAGGCGCGTGGACAAATTCCCGAAGCTAAAGAGAGCAAACGATTTGTGATGTGGAAAACTCTTTTTGCTTGACGCTCGGGAGCGCGTGTCCTATATTCGCGCCGCCTAGTCAGTCATTTTGACTGTTTTTCGTTGGGCAGCCCCCACCCTCCATTGGTCCGACGCAAGCTAGAGGCGTACATGACCCAGCTTCGCTCCAGGAAGAAGGGCTTCAGTTTCTTTCGCACCCACGCGTCGTCCGCTTTCGACCAGTATTTGCAGGACATCCAGAAGCTCCCGCTGATCGAAAACCCGGAAGAGGAGCGCCGTCTCGCCCGTCGTGCCAGGCGAGGCGATCGGAAGTCGGCCGAACGCCTGGTGACCGCCAACCTTCGGTTCGTCATTTCCTACGTCAAGAAATACCAAGGTCATGGCCTCGATCTCTCCGAGCTCGTGGCCATTGGCAACGAGGGACTGCTGAAGGCGGTCAAGAAGTTCGATCCGGATCAGGGCGTCAAATTCATCTCCTACGCGGTGTGGTGGGTCCGGCAAGCCGTGCTCAAAGCACTCGCCGAACAGACCCGCAGCGTCCGTATCCCCCTGAACCAAAACAGTCAGCTCATCCGCATGTCCCGCACCGAGACTTACTTGTCACAGGAGCTGGGCCGGGAGCCGACGGACAGCGAGATCGCGCGGGCTCTGGACGACAAGGTCGAGAACGTGCGGAGCGCGCGCCGTATGACGGCGGCCGAGGTCTCGCTCGACGCACCCATCGACCGGACGGACAAAGACGCCGCTACGATGGGTGAGCGGTTTGCGGGTCAGGAGGGCTCCGACATCGAGGACGACACGGACGGAAAGCTCCGCCGGGAGTTCCTCGATCGGGTGTTCAAGAAGTACCTGACACCCCGAGAGCGGAAGATCCTCTCGCTGTACTACGGGTTGGAGGAGGGATCCGAGGGCATGACGCTCGAGAAGATCGGGGCGCTGATGGGTGTGACCCGTGAGCGGATCCGCCAGATCCGGGAGCGGGCCTTCGAGAAGCTCCGCGACAGCCCGGACGGAGAAGCGCTGAAAGGGTTCTGGATGGCGGCGTAGCCCTCGAGCCGATACCGTCCAGAATCCGGTACGGGCCCGGATCGCCACGCGGCGGCCGGGCTCGTTGCTTTGATGGGAGCGGGGGCGGGAAGTCATTCCTGCTCCCCGCTCCCCGCTCCCCGTTATTTTGATTACATGGCCCCGCGTCAGCTACCGATCTTCCCTCTCCCGCTCGTCCTGTTTCCAGGGACACCGCAATTACTCCACATCTTCGAGCCGCGGTATCGGCAGATGCTCGCCGATTGCGAAGACGCGGATGGGACGTTTGGTCTGTCGTTCATCTCGGAAGACCTCACCGCGGACGGTACACCGAGCCCGGGCGATGTCGGTTGCATGGCACAGGTGCAAGCCGTCCATCACCTGCCCGACGGCCGCGCGAACATCATGACCGTCGGGCGCGATCGATACGTGTTGCGCTCCTATGTCGAGACTGATCGCCTCTACCATGTCGGAGTCGTGGAACCTTTCGACGATGACGAAGAGGAGGATCTCGACGGACCGGCTCGGAGCGTTCGGCAACACTTCAGTCGCCTGGTCGAGACGCTCGGTACACTCGGCGGGGTGACGCCGCCTATCGAGCTGCCAGGCGATCCGCGAGCACTCTCCTTCCGAGTGGCCGCAGCACTAGACATCTCGGTGGAAATCAAACAACAACTCCTCGAGCTTCGATCGACGTCCGAACGACTGCAAAAGCTGCAGGATATGCTGCACCATCTGACCGACGATGCGAACCGGCAAGTGAGTTTACACCTCCGAGTCAAACGCAATGGAAAGACCGGGTCCTCGGTCACGATGGGCGAATGAGTCTTCCAAATCTCGTGATCCGCGCGCTGCAAGGCATCGTCGGGCCCTCGTGGCTCAAGACTGCCACGGCCGAGCTCGACACCTATGCGAGCGACGGACTGCCGACTCGACGGGCGCAACCTGGGGCCGTCGTGCTGCCCGGGAGCCAAGACGAGATCGTCCGGATCCTGCGGGTGCTCGAGCACCACGAGGTCCCGTTCGTTGCCCGAGGAGCCGGTACCGGGTTGTCCGGAGGCGCGCTGGCTTCGGAGGATGCGGTGTTGATCGTGCTGACTCGACTCAATCGTATCCTCGAGATCGACATCGCCAATCGCCGGGCCGTCGTGGAGCCCGGGGTGGTAAACGCCCGTCTGACCACCGCCACCGCACGTTTCAAACTCCACTACGCACCGGACCCGTCGAGCCAGACGGCGTGCACCATTGGTGGCAACGTGGCGGAGAACGCTGGTGGACCGCACTGCCTCAAGTACGGCGTGACATCCAATCACATCCTGGAGCTCACCGTGGTACTCGCAGACGGGACGGTGATCGACCTCGGATCGCCCAACGGCGACCCGTGGGGCCCCGATCTCGTGGGGCTATTCGTGGGGTGTGAGGGAATGTTCGGGATCGCCACACGCATCGTCGTACGCCTCACGCCGACGCCCGTGGCTATCCGCACGATGTTGGCGGACTTCACCTCGATCCGGCAGGCGGGCGAAGCGGTGTCCGCCGTTATTGCGACGGGCACCGTGCCGGCCGCGCTCGAAATGATGGACCAGAACTGCGTTCGCGTGGTGGAGGCCTCCGCGTATGCGGCCGGCTATCCCACGGATGCGGCCGCTGTCCTACTGGTAGAGCTCGATGGCACCTGCGAAGAGGCCGTGGATGCCGAAGCCCGGACCGTGGGCGACCTCCTACGTGAGTCCGGCGCTCGAACCGTGCAGGTGGCCCACGATCCCGCGCAGCGTGCCCGGTTGTGGCAGGGTCGGAAGAAAGCTTTTGGTGCCCTGGGGCGGATCAGTCCCGATCTCGTAGTGCAGGATGCGGTGGTCCCACGGTCCAAACTGCCAGACGTGCTCGGACGGATCGATGAGATCGGCAAGGAGCATGGCCTGCCGGTCAGCAACGTCTTTCATGCGGGTGACGGCAACCTCCACCCCAATATCAACTACGACCGGGCCCAGCCTGATGCCCGTAAGCGGGTGGAACAGGCTTGTGCCGACATCATGAACGTCTGTATTGCTGCCGGCGGCTCGATCACCGGAGAGCATGGCGTGGGGATCGACAAGCTTCGCTATATGGCAAGCATTTTCGACGCCGATACACTGACTGCCATGCGCAACGTTCGTCGCGTCTTCGATCCCGAAGAAAGGTGCAACCCCGGCAAAGTCGTGCCCGTACACGCCTGTCGCGAATGGTGGGTGAGCCCGCGGCTTCGGGACCCCGCGACGCTGGGGGTGGCGTGAACCGGCGGGGGGGTGGCCCATGGCCAGCAGCGAACTGAAGATCGTCCGACGCATGCGGTCGGTATTGGGCGCCAAGGCGGTCGTGGAAGCCCATGAGGGCGAACCTCCGCGAGTGGCGCCGCGTAATGACGACGCCGTGGCGCTGGTCCTTCAAACGGCGGCGGCAAACAGATGGACCGTACGGGTGGAGGGCGCCGGCTCCTGGCAGCACGGCGATGGCCCCGGCGATCTCGTCCTCACCACCCGTGATCTCACCGCGATGTCACATCTGGACGCCGGTGACCTCGTGGCCAGTGCCGAGGCCGGGATGCCATGGGATGACCTACGCCGTCAGCTCGCGGACCGCGGCACCTGGGTTGCCGCAGACCCACCCGGCCACGGCCGGACCCTCGGCTCGGTGGTGGCAACGGGAACCGCCGGCCCCTTGCGCGCCGGATTCGGAGGGGTCCGCGACCAGCTCCTAGGCGTGACCGTCGTCACTGGGAACGGTCGCGTCATTCGCGTGGGGGGACGGGTCGTCAAGAACGTCGCAGGCTTCGATCTCACGAAGGTCGTGGCGGGAAGCTTCGGGATGTTCGGGGTCGTGACAACCGTTCACCTCCGACTCCGCGCCGTTCCTCGCGAGGATCTCACGCTCGTCGCCACCGGGTCCCGCGATAACCTTCTCCAGCAAGCGCGGGCCGTGCTCGAAGCAGGTCACACACCAGCCGCCCTCGAACTGTTCTCACCGCAGGCCGCCGGACGGGACGCCTGGGCATTGACGGTCAGGCTCAGCGGATCGCCGATCGCGGTGCGGACGACCGGAGACGCGATTAGGGGTATCGTCGACCGTGCGAGCGAGCTCGATTCCGCGGAGGCAACCACCGTCTGGCGTGAAGCTGCCGTCAGGGCCGTGGGTGCCCCACTCACCGTGCGACTCGGCACGCTCTCGACCGCGCTCGATGATGCCCTCGACCTCATCACGCACCACCTCTCCGAGGAGTGGATCAGCGTGACCGTGCCTGCGGGAGCCATCCGCTGGAGCGGGCACGCCTCCGCCGAGCACCTCAAGCTTCTTCGTCACCAGGCCGCCCAATTGGAAATGCCGGTGACCCTGGAGCGGGCCCCCTGGGACGTTCGCAACGGCCTCGGACACTTCGGTGCCTATCGTGAGGGGGTGGGACGGTTGGTCGATCGCTTGCGGCGCACCTTCGACCCCGCCGGTGTGCTCGTCGTGGCCCGAGGCGACAACGGGTGACGGACGCCTTCCGTGGCCTCGATGCATGCGTTCACTGCGGGTTCTGCCTCCAGAGCTGCCCCACCTTCCTCGTGACCGGAGACGAAGCCGACAGTCCACGCGGTCGGATCGTCCTGATGCAACGGCTCGAGACCGGGGAACTCCCAGCCAACGACCGCAACGTGGTGACCCATTTGGACCGATGCCTCGGGTGCCGCGCCTGCGAGCCGGCGTGTCCCTCAGGGGTACGCTACGGTCCGGCTCTCGAAGCGGCTCGTCAGAGACTCACCATCGCGCGCCCCGTGCCGCTTGCCGCGCGCGTCGTTCACACTGTCATGGCGGAACCCGCGCTTCGCCGGCCACTGTTGGCGATCGCGCGCGCCGTTCGCCCGTTGGCATCTCGCCTCGCCGGCTCCTCGACGGTGGCGTTCGGCATGGGTATGCTCGCGGCGACCAAACCTTTAGACGATGGTTCGGATGCACGGAAACGCTGGAGGCGGAGGGGAGCCACACCGGCAGTTGCTCCTGCCTCTCCTTCCACCACGGCCTCCGTATTCAAGGGCTGCATCATGGATGGGCTCTTCGGCCATGTGCACGCCGCCACGGAACGCGTGCTTCGCGCCCACGGGTGGGATGTCCAATCGGTCTCCGGCGCGGGATGTTGCGGCGCACTCCACGCACATGCGGGACAACACGATGCCGCGGTGGCCCTCGCGCGTGCCAATGTGGAGGCCTACGCTGGCGCACGCAGCCACACAATCGTGGTCAACAGCGCCGGGTGCGGTGCATTGCTCAAGGATTACGATCGATTGTTGAGTGGCGATCCCGATGCAGCGGCACTCGCGGCTCGGGTGCGTGACGTGACCGAAGTACTCGCCGAATCGGGCCCGCGGGAAGGAGGGCGCCTCTCGCTTCGCGTCGCCTACGATCCCCCCTGTCACTTACTGCACGCTCAGGGCGTGGCTGACGCGCCGCACAAGATCTTGAACGCCATTCCAGGCCTCACCCTGGTTGAGCATGAGGACGCCGAGCTCTGTTGCGGAAGCGCCGGAAGCTACTCGTTGACGGAGCGCACCCTCTCGCGAAGCATTCTCGATCGGAAGATCGCCACCTTGACGGCGGCGGCCCCCGATGTGGTCGCCACCGGAAATCCTGGGTGTGCCATGCAAATCGGTGCCGGCCTCATCGCGGTGGGGTATTCCGCGCCGGTCCTCCACCCCGTGGAACTCTTGGATCGCTCGTATCGGCGGGCAGGATACTATGACTGAGTCGCCGACAGCCGACAGTCTCCAGCCGCCGATGGTCGTGGGGCCAGAGCATCTGGATGAGCGCGACGTCGATGCGGTCCTGAACGGCGCGGCAGTTGCCCGGGTGGACCAGGCAGTGTACGACCTCACCGGAGCTGGCGTGGTCACGTGTGTCCAGGGAGTCCTGACCAATGACGTCGAAGCTCCGGGACCCGACAGCCTGGTGTTCGGCGCTGTGCTGACCCCCAAGGGCAAGATCGTCGCCGATCTCTGGGTGACGCGCCGGAGCGACCGGATGACGCTCGTCGCTCCGCCTGAAGCTCGCGCGGGTCTCGAGAAGATCTTTATGCGATACTTTCCGCCCAGGCTCGCGCGAGTGTCCGACGTCACCGCCGAACGGTGTTTGTTTCGACTCACCGGTGCCAAAGTCCTCGGGAGGGCAGCCATGGCGGGGTTCACCCTACCGCACCCCGGCCGCGCCGCCGACGCCATGCTCGGTGACGTCGAGTGCGAGGTGACCCGCCCCAGCGGCGCCGCGCCGTTCTCGGTCCAGATTCTGGTGCCCCGCGACGGCGCGGAGAAGGTCGGGGTCACGCTCGGTCGTTTCGGCTTTACCGAAACGCCTCCCCTCGCACTCGAGCTCGCTCGAATCGTAGCGGGGTGGCCCAAGCTCGGCACTGAAATCGATGCAAAGACGCTCCCCCAAGAAGTGCGGTTCGACGACATTGACGGTGTGTCATACTCCAAGGGCTGCTACACCGGGCAAGAAACCGTGGCACGGCTGCATTTCCGGGGACATACCAATCGATACCTCACCGGTCTGGTGTGGGAGAAACGACCAGCCCCCGCCGAGTCATCGGCTATCGTGCGCGGAGATCGTCCTGTCGGCCGCGTCACCGCAGTCGCCTGGATCCCGAGGCTCGAGACCTTCATCGGTCTCGGCCTGGTGCGGCGTGAGGTCCAGATCGGTGACGAGGTCACCGCCGCGGGCGCTCCCGCCATCACGTCGCTGCTCCCGCTATCCGTCGGCGCGTGACCCGCTGGCGCGGCGTTGGTCCCGGGCTCATCGTGGCCGCCGCCTTCATCGGACCCGGGACCGTGACCACGGCAACCCTCGCCGGTGCGCGGCACGGCTCCACGCTCCTCTGGGCGCTGCTGTTCGCGACGGTTGCGACCATCGTGCTGCAAGAAATGAGCGCCCGCTTGGGTCTCACCACCGGGGCGGGTCTTGGACAGGCCCTACGGGCCACCGGCGCTCCGTGGCTCGGGATGATCCTGGCGGGGCTTGCCGCCACGGCAGTGGTGACTGGAGCCGCCGCCTACGAGGCCGGGAATCTGACGGGCGCCGCGTTGGGACTCGAGAGCAATACCGGCCTTCCGCTACCGGTGTGGGTGTCCGCCGGTGCGCTCCTGGCCGGTATCCTCCTGTGGACCGGTCGTTACCGCGTGCTGGAACGAGTGCTGGCAGCCTGTGTCGCCGTGATGGGCCTCATGTTCCTCGCCACCGCCGTCATGGTGCTGCCCAACCTCGGCGAGCTTGCGGTTGGCGCGTTTACCTTTCAACTCCCCCGCGGAAGCGAGCTCACGGCTCTCGCCCTCGTCGGGACGACGATCGTTCCGTACAACCTGTTTCTCCATGCGGCGGCGGTTCGGGAACGCTGGAATGCCTCGGACGATCTTCCTGCGGCGCGCCTGGATCTCGTCCTGGCCATCGGGCTCGGCGGACTCGTCTCCAGCGCCGTCGTGGTAACGGCGGCGGCCGCCCTGGACGGTACGCAGATCACGTCCGCCTCGGATATGGCTGGGCAGCTCGAGCCGCTGCTCGGCACGTGGGCGAGTCACTCGTTTGCCACCGGCTACGCGGCAGCTGGTGTATCATCCGCGATCACGGCACCGTTGGCGGCCGCCTACACGGTGCTCGATACTCTGGGTCGCGGCCGCGATGTTCGCACTCCCACGGCCCGCATCATCTCGCTCGGTTGTGTTGGAGTGGGAGCAACAGTGGCTTTGCTGGGCCTCCGCCCGATTCCCTTGATCTTCCTTGCGCAGGTCGTGAACGGTCTCGTACTCCCCGCGGTTGCCCTCATCCTCCTCGTAGCCATGAACGACCGTGGGCGCTTGGGTAGGCACGTGAACGGGTGGAAGGGCAATCTGGCAGGAGGGGCCGTCGTGCTGTTGACGGCGGTCCTCGGGATACGGGCGGTGGCGTTGGCATTTTGACGTTGGAAGGCTGGAACCTGAGAACGTTGGATAGTCCAGAAGCACGTTCCCCCACACCTCTAGCCTTCTAGCCTTCCGTCTATTCTAGCCTCCGTCAGGATTCCCGATATCCAGCGCCACCTTCCATGAGCCGTCGGCCTGTTTGCGCCAGACTGTGACATACGACCCGGTTACCTGGACTGCGTTGCCCGTCGCATCGCGCCCGGTGGTGTGGTACCGGCCGAACGTGTAGCCCAGGTCTCCGCTCTCAGCCACCTCCGCATTGGTCGGCTCCCAGGTGAGCCCGAAGTGGTCGTCGGCAAACCACCGGGTCACCACCGCACGAATCGAATCACGTCCGGCAATCACCCCGCCCGGTTGGAACATCACACCGTCTTCCGCGAAGTACGATGTCCACCCCTCGGCCCCCCGTTCCGCGGTTGCTTTTGCAAAAGCGATATCCGCATTTCGAATCTCCCGCGCGCCGCTGGTATCGGCCATGGCGCGGCATCCCACGGCCATCAGCCCCAAGAGGGCCACTCGACTCACGGCGCCCCAGACTATCCGTCTTCCTGCATGCATCGGTCTGCTCTCCTCTATTCCACTAATCCATCTGTACGGTGAGAGACACCTCCAACAATCGATCGATCTGCGCCTTCGATTCCGAGAGGTGTGCCAGTGTCATCGTGTCCAATGAGGGGCGGCTTTCGAGAACGCGGCCGATCCGTTCGGACAGGCGGCCCAGCTCGTACCGCGCCACGGATCGTGCGTCCTCAGGCACCCCGATCGTCGCGGGATGGAGCAAGCGGGCATACTCGAAGATGAATCCCCGCTGCAGGTTGCGGCGAAACGAGTCGATCGCCCGCGCCTCGGCCGGCGTCTCCTCCAGCTCGGACCAGATCGCGCGAGTGAGCGTACCGAGAAGATCGCTCATTCGATAGACGCCAGAACCCGGCGGCACGCGGACTTCATTGTCGATCATGCGGACGAGCCGCGGAGGACTGATCAGCTCATCCAACAGCGCTAGTTGGACGACGGCCACGTACCCGTGGATCGGGTAATCGAGCGGGACCGTGAAAAAGGGAAGTCCCCAGTGCGCCCAACGGGCGGGCGCAAGTTTGTTCAGGAACGAGGCTTCGATCTCGAACGATCGCTCGGAGAAAAGCTCGTCCACGAGAAGCTCCACCGCCGCACGTTGTGTCGCTGCGGGCACCGGCGTGAACGGCAGCGGCGCGTTGGGATCGCCCTTGTGTGCGCGCGACGTGGCAATTCCCCCCACGGTCTTGGTTACCGGCAAGAGGGCGAGAAATCGATCGAAGATCAACCCGGTGAGCGCGCCGCGAAGCCGTTGATACCCCTCGCCATCCGCGATCAGCCGCTGCTCGAGATTGGGCTGCACCCGTTTGATCACGGCGATCCGGTCACGCGCATGGTCCACCGGCCGAGAGCCCAAGTCCCATGCGCTCGTCTGCGGATCCAGCGCGAAGGGACCCAACCAGTTGTCTTCATCCGTGCCGTAGGCAAGTAAGGGCTCGGATGCGCGAGCCGCGAGCCTTCGCAAGACGGAAAGCTCGTCTTCTGGAGTGCGCACGGGCGCCCTGTCCGTGGAGGACCCCGACGACGAGCCACCGCCCCCTACCTCGTGCCCGTAGATGGGCATGTAGGCGTACTGGATGGCCCATTGGTCATAATCACCAACCGTCGGGTTCCAATAGTGGCCCTGACGCTTGGGGTCGACTGCGACGTTGACCGGTGGGTAGTCCATCACGGAGAGCGTCACTCCGTGCTGGCGGGTGAACGTCGTATCGTGGAGACGCTCGTTCGGAGTGCTGGCCGAACTCTTGAAGTTGTGCCTGAGCCCGAGGGTGTGCCCGACCTCGTGCATCACGAGGTCCCGAATGGCGTCACCAAGGTACCGTTCCGGGAGGGGCTGGCCGCCGTCGATGATGCCAAGGCTGGCGAGCATCGCATGCTGCATCCCCAGCTGGTGCTGCATGCCAAACTGGGCATAGCAAATCCGTGACGCCATGTGCGTGGGGAGCTCTCGCTGCAACCGGATGGCCTCGCGGTATCGACGTACCAGCTCGTCGGGACCGGACAGCTCCTGCCATTCGTAGAGCCACCCCTGAACGAACGACCACGAGACCAGGATATCGGCGTTGAGGATCTCGCCCGTGCGGGGATCCGTCTGCGACGGGCCAATCGCGTAGCCCATTCGATGGGCGGCCGTCCACCGCACCGTGGAGTAGCGGATATCCTCCGCACTCCACGTGCTGTCGTTGGGCGCGTCGCGTGCCACCACGGCGTTGCGATACCCCGCCGCTTCGAAGGCCTTGTTCCACGCCTCGATCCCTTCCCTCACGTACCGCCGGTACTCCATCGGAACACTGTGGTCGATGTAGTACACGATCGGGTTCACCGGCTCCGAGACCGTTGCCGCGTGATCCTTCTTCTCCAGCCGCCACCGCGTGATGTAGCGCACGAAGGTGGCCTCCTCCCGATCGCGCGAGAAATCACGCTGCGCATCCAGGAAGTGACCCACCCGATCATCCGCGAGCCGCCGCTGCATGGGCGTGTCGGGAAGCGCGAATAGGGAATAGCGAATGCTCAGGGGGATCGATCGGTAGTCGGACACGCCCTCCCCACCCACGACTGGAAAATCACTCGCTTGGAACGTCAGCGCGGCATCGAGCTCGACGTTGCGAGGAAACGCACGGACGCGATCCACGTAGCTTCGCCCCTTATCCAGACTGACCGACTTGTTGCCATAGTAGAGCTTGATCCAGCGAACCACGTCCGCATAGTCCGAGACAAAGAAGCTCGTGACATCCACCGCCACACTCTTGGTCTCGCTGTGCTCGGTTTCGATCTTGAACCCTGCCACGATCGAATGACCCACGTTCTCGTCGAGAGACGCCCGCATGGGCGACGCCGAGTCCGCTGTAAACCGAGGATTCACGCGCACCAGATACAGATGATCACCCGAGCGCTCGATGCGCATGAGGTGCGTATCGTCCAAGTACAGCCCGTCGTGAATGTTGTAATCCCCAATCCCGCGACTGTAATGCATCACCATCCCAAACTCCTTCCCGACTTGATCGGGACGGATCTCGAGATAGAGGGTGTTGTCACGTTTGAGATGGAGTGTGAGAAATCCCTGGATGGCTCGGGTGTCCTTGAGAACCTCGTCCCACGGCTTGAACGGGCCCTTCTCGTCTTTCTTGGTCGTGTCCTCGGCGGCTCGGGCTGTCGTTTGGGGTGCCGGTGCCGGGGCCTGCACCTGCACGCACCCCGCCAGAGACACGAGGGTGGCGGCGGGTATCAACAACCGCAACGGGCGGAACATCAACGACCTCCAGCGCAACCGCTTTCAGGGAAAGAACCTACGGGCAGGAGGGTGCCGTGCTCGGACGAATCCTCCAAGCTTGATGGATATCCGCCTCCACACCGAGCGTCAAGCCGGTCCGCCTACCTGCCAGCCAGAGGCGCAATCGCACGCCCCGGGGGTCCTTCTCCTTATACCCAGACCGGCCAGAAACGCTAGCGTCGCTCCTCCCATGAGGGCATAGTAAGACAGTCACACACCACTCCTCATCTCTGTCAGCATAGGTCTTATGCCAGCCCGTCCGTTGGTCTCCTTGCTCTTGTTCCTGGGCATCGCCGCTGTCACGGCCACTTCTGCCCGCGCCCAGGCTCCCGAAGTGGACGCCGCCATCGCGCGGATCGTGCCCGAAATCACCGCGATCCGCCACCACTTGCACCAGCACCCCGAGCTCAGTAACCGCGAGTTCGAAACTGCCAACCTGGTGGCGGATTATCTGCGAAAACTGGGTTTCGACGAAGTGCAAACCGGGATCGCCCACACAGGTGTGGTCGGCATCCTCAAGGGGGGACGACCGGGACCCGTAGTCGCCGTGCGGGCGGACATGGATGCACTGCCTGTCACCGAGGATACCCCATACCCGTTCAAGTCCACGGTGCGAGCCACCTATCTGGACCAGGAGGTCGGGGTCTCCCACGCTTGTGGACACGACATTCACACCGCGGTGCAGTTGGGTGTGGCGAACGTGCTGGCGTCGATGCGTGCCGATCTCCCCGGCACGGTGAAATTCATCTTCCAACCTGCTGAAGAAGGCGCGCCACCGGGCGAAGAGGGTGGGGCCGACCTCATGATCAGGGAAGGGGTGCTCCAGAACCCCGCGCCGGCGGCCATCTTCGGGCTCCACACGTTGTGGAACATGGAGGTGGGCACCGTCGGCTACACACCCGGCCCGGCGCTGGCCGCGGCGGATGCCTTCATCATCAAGCTTCGCGGCAAGGGCGCGCACGGGGCGTCGCCACACCTGAGCGCGGACCCCATCGTGATGGCCGGCCAGGCCATCACGATGCTTCAAACCATCCGATCGCGGAACATGCCTCCCCTCGAGCCTGGTGTCGTGACCATTGGGCTGGTTCGGGGCGGCACCCGCATGAATATCATTCCGGATGAGGTGCATCTCGAGGGCACCGTCCGATCGTACAGCACCGAGATGCAGGATCTCGTGGAACGACGCATGAACGAAATCCTGTCGGGCATCACCACAGCCGGAGGCGGCAGCTACGAGCTCACCTACAATCGTTTTACGCCGGCCACCGTGAACGACATCGCGCTCTCAGAATGGGCGGCACCGCGGATGGCGCAGGTTCTGGGCTCCGAACGGGTGCAGCTCCTCGAGCCCGCCACCGTGGCTGAGGATTTCTCCTACTTCGCGAACGAGATTCCCGGGTTCTATTACCGTCTCGGCACGCAGAAGCCGGGGACGACCTCCGGAAATCATCACACCGCCAACTTCCAGGCAGACGACAGCGCGCTTCCCGTGGGGATCCGGGTCATGACGAACCTGCTCCTGGACTATCTCCGCAAAGGCGTGAGCTGAGCAGCCCCGCGGATCACGCGCGACCGTTGGAGCGGATACGGTGACCGAGCAGAGTCGGAGCGTACCGGTCGAGCGCCACTCGACGGCGGAGACTGAGCGCACCACGGATCCGGTTGCCGTCGAGGATCCTCTCGAAATCCGTCTCGGCGACGTCCCCTTAGCGGTCGTGATGCGCACCCCGGGAGACGACCAAGATCTCGTCCGAGGGTTCTTGCTCACTGAAGGCATTCTGATCGATCCAGCCGAGATCGCCGCGCTCGAGCGGTTGGACGACTCTCGTGTGAGTGTACGGTTTCGCGAGGGTGTGGATGTGGACCCGACCCGGTTCCAGCGGAACCTGTTTATGTCCAGTTCGTGCGGAGTCTGCGGCAAGGCGTCCATCGAGGCCGTGCAGCTGTTCGCCAAACCCGCGCGGCCGTTCGTGATTCGACGAACCGTGCTGTCCACGCTCACCGAACGATTGCGTGAGCGGCAGCCGACGTTCGACACCACCGGCGGTCTCCACGCCGCAGGACTGTTTACACTCGTGGGCAAGGTGTTGGCGGTCCGCGAAGACGTGGGTCGGCACAATGCCGTCGACAAAGCCATTGGTGCCACGGCCCCACACCACTGGCCCATCCCTCCCGCCGTCTTGGTCGTGTCGGGACGGCAGAGCTTCGAGATCGTCCAGAAGGCCGCGGTCGTTGGGATCGGAGCCGTGGTAGGGGTGTCGGCACCGTCCTCTCTGGCGGTGGAGCTGGCGGAGTCCCTGCAAATGCTGCTGGTTGGGTTCTCGAGAGGCCGGCAGTTCAACGTCTATGCCGGTGGTGACCACCTGGAGTGACTATGAGATCGCCGCGTCCTCGGGTGTTCCCGCCCCTTCCCCCTTTGCCGCCGCTCCCGCTGCTGCCCATCCTGCCGCTCATGCCATTGCTGCCCCTGCTCTTCCTCCTGCCCATCATCGCTCGAAACGTCGGGAAGGACGGCGAGCGGTGAACCGCACGGTACTGTCCACCCGGCCCGTCCCCCATTACCCATTCAAGGTCATGCGCCCACTTATTTCGCTTGCTCCTGACCGGGATTGGGGGTCATTGGATCGACCATGACATTCGAGACCAACGAACAGCTCCTGAGCCGATGGCGGCAGGAGCCGTCACCGCTGCTGCCGGTGCTCCACGCGTTTCATGAACGCGACGGCTACCTCTCTGAGGAGTCGTTGGAGAGCATCGCCAAGGGACTACGGCTCCCCATCGCGGATCTCTTCGGCACGGTCACTTTCTACCACCATCTAGCTCGCACGCCGGGTGGCGCCCACGCCCCGCGGGTGTGTACCGGACCGGTCTGTTGCCTGCGCGGAGCGTCGGAGATCCTTCGGGCGTTGCAACAGGCGGGAGCCACACCAATGCCCTGCGCCGGACGCTGCGACGAACCGGTTCCGGTGCTGCGGGGAGATCGAGTCTCGGTGGGAACCACCGCCGACAGGCTCGCCGAACGCCCCTCGCCGCTCCCGCCACCGAACCCCGGCGGCGGCGAGGAGTGCGTATTCGCCGCCATTCGGGAGCCCGACCGCCGGAGCCTGGCCGGATACCGCCGTACCGATGGGTACGAGGCATTGCGACGTGCCGTTACGAAGATGCGTGCCGACCAGGTGCTCTCGGTCATCGACGAGAGCGGGCTCGCCGGCCGCGGCGGTGCCGGATTCCCCACTGGTCGGAAATGGCGCGCCGTTGCCGACGCGCCCGGAAGACCGAAAACCGTGGTGTGTAATGCCGATGAAGGCGAACCCGGCTGCTTCAAGGATCGCGCGATCCTGGATTACGATCCACACGCCGTCATAGAAGGAATGCTACTGGCCGGTTATGCCGCCGGCGCCACCCGCGGATTCATCTACTTGCGGTACGAGTATCCAGACACCTACCGCATTCTGGAGGAAGCCCTCCGCGAGGCATCCGCCAACGGATTGCTCGGACATCGCATCCTGGACACCGACTTCTGCTTCGAGCTTTACGTGCGCCGTGGCGCCGGTGCCTACATCTGTGGTGAAGAAGGCTCGTTGCTCAACAGCCTCGAGGGGAAACACCCGTTTCCGCGGAACCGGCCTCCCTTCCCGGTGACCCACGGGTACGAGAACCTGCCCACCGTGGTGAACAACGTGGAGACGCTCGCCTCGGCACCCGCTATCGTTCGGCGCGGCGCCAAGTGGTATCGTGGACTGGGAAAGAACGAGCATGCAGGGACCAAGGTCATCAGCCTGTCCGGCGACGTTCAACGTCCAGGCAACTACGAAGTGCCCCTGGGATTGCCATTGAGCAAGCTCCTTCACGAGTGGGCAGGTGGTCCACCACCCGGCCGGTCCGTGCAGGCCGTGACAATGGCTGGACTCTCCGGCGGATTTCTGGCCAAAGACGATCTCGACATTACCCTGGACGAACCCAGCATCCGCAGCAAAGGGTCGTTCCTTGGCGCGGGCGGGATTATGGTGTTCGACGACAGTCGGGACATGGTGCAGGTGGCGCGAGATGCCATGGAGTTTTTTGCCGAGGAATCCTGTGGAAAATGCTTCCCGTGCCGGATCGGCACCCAACGCCTGACTGAACGCCTCGCCGGCACCGCCGGTCCTCGAGACGTTGCAGTCTGGATCGACGAGGTGACCGACCTCGGCCGCGCCATGAAAGCCATGAGCGCCTGCGGGCTCGGTATCGCCGCGCCTTTGATCACGGACAGCCTGATAAGGTATTTTCCAGAACGCCTTGCGGCGCATGTAAGTAACGGCCAGGTCGCTCCTCGTGGGGGCCGGGGCCAGGGGTGAGGGGCATATGATCAAACCCACCACACAGACAACCACCGCCACGATGACCCTCGATGGCGTCGAGGTCGCCTTTACCGAGGGCGAAACGATCTACCAAGTCGCTAGGCGGTATCACAAGGAGATCCCGACGCTCTGCTACGATCCGCGCCTCGAGCCGTTTGGCGGGTGCCGCATGTGCGTTGTGGACGTCGAAGGCCAGCGTAACCCCGTGGCCTCTTGCACGGTGGCAGCAACGCCGGGGATGGTGGTGCAAACTCGGACGGATGCCATCGAAGACCTGCGCACCACGTTGCTCGAGATGGTGGTCTCGGAAAACCGCGAGCTGCATGTCGATCCCCTGCGCGGCTATGCCTCCCAAGAACTCACCGAGCTGGTCAACGAGTATCGGGCGCAGACGGGACGCTTCGCCGGCAAGCAGTCCGGCGCGAGCCGTCTGGACGACGACAATCCGTTCATTCTGCGGGATTATGACCTCTGCATCTCCTGCTACCGCTGCGTGCGTGTCTGCGCGGAGCAGGAAGGCGATTACGCCATCAGCGTCATGAACCGCGGATTTCATACTCAGATCACGACGGAGTTCAACGGACTGCTCAAGGGCTCGGCCTGCACGTTCTGCGGGCAATGCGTGCAGACGTGTCCCACCGGTGCCCTGGCGGATCGGAAGGCCATGCGGCACGCGGACACGCCGGGCAGGATCGAGAAGACCCGGACCATCTGCCCGTATTGTGGTGTCGGCTGCTCGGTGGACATCCTCACGAAAGGTGACACCATGGTCGGCGTGCAACCGGCGATGGACGGACCGGCCAACGAAGGAGCTCTGTGCATCAAGGGACAGTTCGCGTATGACTTTGTGCAGCACCCCGATCGCCTGAAGCGGCCTATGGTGCGCGGCGAGGACGGGGCGCTGCACGAAACCGATTGGGACATGGCGCTCGATCGAGCAGCGGATGGGTTCAGGAAGGCGTTGCAGGAACATGGAAGACACAGTGTCTATGGGATTGCCTCAGGTCGTGCCCCGTGCGAAGCCGGTTACAGCATGCAGAAGTTCATCCGTGCGGGGTTCGGGACCAACTACATAGACAACTGCAGCCGGGCCTGACACTCCCCCACGGTTGCCGGTCTGGCAGCCACGATTGGACGAGGCGCCATGTCGAACCCACTGGCCGACATGGAAAAGCCGGACGTGATCTTCTGTATCGGCACCAACATGACCGAGTGTCACCCCGTCGCGGCCACGAGGATCAAGCGGGCACTGGCCAAGGGCGCCAAAATGATCGTCGCCGATCCGCGGCACATCGATCTTGCCGATCTCGCCGAAGTCTACCTGCCCCTCCGGGTCGGCTCTGACGTCGCATTGCTCCTCGCCATGGCCCACGTGATCGAGCGCCAGGGGCTGGTGGATCCCGGCTTCATCGCCGAGCGTACCGTCGAAAGCGAAGAGTTTCTCGAACACGTTCGGGGCTTCACGCCCGAATGGGCGGAGACCATTACCGGCGTGCCGGCCAAGGACATCGAGACCGCGGCACTCCTCTACGGCAACGCCGCGCGGGGGGCCATCTACTACACGCTCGGTGTCACCGAGCATATCTGCGGCGTCGACAATGTGCAGAGCCTGTGCAACCTCGCGCTCATGACGGGGAACGTGGGACGCGAGGGAACCGGCATCAATCCCATGCGTGGGCAGAACAACATCCAGGGCGCGGGGGACACCGGCGCACTCCCCAACAACTATCCCGGGTTCCAGCCGGTCACCGATCCTGCCAACCAAGCGAAGTTCGAGAAGGCGTACGGGACCAAAATCGATCTTGAGAAGGGCATCACCAAGGTCACCGCACTCAAGCTGTGCGGCGACCAGATCCGCGCGATGGTCATCGACGGCGAGAATACGGTCGTCTCAGATCCGGATCGCAAACACTGCGAGCACGCCCTTCGGAGCCTCGACCATCTCGTGGTCATCGACCTTTTCTTGACCGAAACGGCGGCCCTGGCCGACGTGGTCTTCCCAGCCACTGCCTGGGGCGAGACCGAGGGCACGTGTACCAACACCGAGCGGCGCGTGCAGCGACTGCGGAAAGCCGTGGACCCACCGGGTGAAGCCAAGCCGGACTGGTGGATCGTGGCTCAGATCGCCAAGCGGCTCGGCATCCACGGTTTCGAATGGACCGAGGCGAAGGAAGTCTTCAACGAGCTGTGCGAGTTGTCCGCCACCTATCACGGGCTGGATTGGGACCGGATCGAGCACGGCGAGTACCATTGGCCGGTACCGGAGAAAGGCCATCCGGGAACACCGCGGCTGCACGAGGAGCGGTTCATCAACGGCCGCGGGGTTTTCAAATTGATCGAGTATCGCGATCCCGCCGAGACCATCAACAGCGAATTCCCCCTCTGGCTCACGACAGGTCGCCGGCTCCAATCGTACCACACGCGCACACAGACCGGGCGCGCCGCCGGGATCGACTACCTCCTCCCGGAGGAGGTGCTCGAAGTTCATCCCGACGACGTGGCGAAGTACGGTCTCGAGGACAGTGGCTGGTGTCAGCTCACGAGTCCGCGTGGCTCGATCGAGATCAAGGTGAAAGCAACGCGCCGCTCGCCCAAGGGTACAGTATTCGCGAGTTTCAGCTTCGCTGACGTCCCGGTAAACGTACTGACCGGCTCGGGCTACGATCCGATCACCGAGACCGCCGAACTCAAGGTATGTGTGGTGAATGTGAAACCGTGTCGGGACGGAGTTCAGGGAAAGCGGAGGGTGTAAGAAGGGACAGCGGGCCGGGAAACAGGAGGCACCCGTGATCCCCACCTCGCTCACCGTCCCCTGGCGTCTTCCCCTCGGGTCTTGCATGTTAATTCCTGCGGTCACGGCCGTTGCTTCTCGACGGCCGCCGCGGTAGCTGTATCTCCCGGAGTGCGTTGATTCCCGGCGCGGCCCCGCCCTCGCCGGTCGCACCCACTAGCAGCCGCTTCGGTGAACCAGCGCGGGAGAGACCATGGCGATTTCCCGAAGGAGCTTCCTCAAGGTCTCTGTGGCTGGTGGGCTCGGTGTCTCGGCCCTCGGCTTCGATCTCAAACCGGCGTACGCCGCTTCCCGCCAGCTCAAGATCCGCCACGCCAAGGAGTACAAGACCGTCTGCCCGTATTGTGCGGTGGGCTGCGGGACCATCGCGTACGTCCATGGAAGCGGCGGGCTCAACACCACCAAGACCGTCATTCACGTCGAGGGCGATCCTGATAGCCCCATCAACGGCGGCACCCTATGCCCGAAGGGTGCCGCGCAGATGCAGCTGGCCATCAGCCCGCGACTGGGGAAGACACCCATGTTCCGGGAGTCCGGCGCCACCGAGTGGAAGGAAGTGAGCTGGGACCGGGCGATGGAGTGGTTCGCCCGCCGGTTCAAGGACTCCCGGGACGCCACCTTCGTGGAGCGCGACGACCGCGGCCGGACCGTCAACCGCTGTGAGGGCATTGCGTGGGTGGGCAGCGCCACCGTTTCGAACGAAGACGCCTACTTCATTACGAAGACCATGCGAGGCCTGGGGTTGATGTATATCGACCATCAGGCCCGGATATGACACAGCCCTACGGTGGCCAGTTTGGCCGCCACGTTTGGTCGAGGAGCGATGACCAACCACTGGAAGGACATCAAGAACGCCGATGTCATTCTGGTGATGGGAGCCAACCCCGCTGAGAACCATCCCTGCGGATTCAAATGGGCCATTGAAGCACGGGATGGGCGCGGTGCCAAGCTCGTAACGATCGATCCGCGGTTCACCCGCACCTCCGCCGTCGCCGATCATCATCTCCAGATCCGGCCAGGCTCGGACATCGCGATCCTGGGCGGATTCATTCGCTATATGCTCGAGAACGACCTGCAGCACGACGACTACGTGCAGCTGCACACCAACGCGTCGTTCATCGTGAGTCGAGGTTTCGATTTTCAAGACGGCCTCTTCTCCGGCTTCGATCAGGCCACGCAGCAATACGACAAACAATCCTGGGACTACGAGCGCGGACCCGACGGTTACGTGCGACGCGACCTGACGCTGCAGCATCCCCGTTGCGTGTTCCAGCTCCTCAAACGCCACTACGATCGCTACACGCCGGAGATGGTGGCGCAGATCGCCGGCTGCAGCGAAGACGACTTTCTCAAGATCTCCGCGATCATCTGTTCCACCGGCCGGGCCGACCGGGTGGGCACGATCATGTACGCGGTGGGTTGGACGATGCACACCGTGGGGAGCCAAATCATCCGGACGGCCGCCATCCTCCAGCTGCTGCTGGGCAACATCGGGCGGCCAGGCGGCGGAATCAACGCGCTGCGCGGACATGCCAACGTGCAGGGGGCCACCGACCACGCCATTGTGGCGGACATACTTCCCGGCTACCTCAAAGTGCCAGACCCCTCGCAGATGTCGTTGGCGCAACACCTCCAGGAGTCCACGCCTCGCGCTCTGCGTCCCGACACGATGAACTACTGGGGGAACTACCCCAAGTTCTTCGTATCACAGATGAAGAGCTGGTTTGGTGATCATGCGTCGCCTCAGAACGATTACGCCTATCACTATCTCGCCAAGCCACCGGACGACGCTTCGTGGCTCTCGATCTGGGATCAGGCCCACCAAGGAAGGCTCGAGGGCTTCATCGCGCTGGGGTTCAACCCGTTGCTAGCGGGGCCCGACATCCCGCGTCTCCTCCGGGCGATGTCACGCCTCAAGTGGAAGGTCGTGATCGATCCCTTCATGTTGGACTCGGCGGAGTTCTGGAAGGCTCCTGGGATGATCGCCGAAGAGATCGAGACCGAAGTGCTCTATCTCCCCGCCACACATTGGATCGAGCGCGACGGCTCGTTCACCAACAGCGGCCGGTGGGCACAGTGGAAGGAAAAAGCGATCGATCCACCACCGGGTGTCAGGTCGGACACGTGGATCCTGTCGCAGTTGTTCTGGCGGGTGAAAGCGCTCTACCAGAGAGAAGGCGGCGCCTACCACGAGCCCATTACCCATTTGACGTGGGACTACCTGAATCCGCGAGAGCCCACGCTGGTGGAGCTGGCCAAAGAGATCAACGGCTACGATCTCACCACGGGCCAGCTCCTCTCGTCCTTCGGGCAATTGCAGGCTGATGGCTCCACCGCCAGTGGCAACTGGCTCTACTGTGGGAGCTATACCGAGCAGGGGAACATGATGGCGCGCCGCGGCGTCGAGGATTCCACAGGCCTCGGTATGCATCACGACTGGGCGTGGAGTTGGCCCCTGAATCGACGGGTGCTGTACAACCGCGCATCCGCCGATGCCGACGGTGTTCCGTGGGATACGCAGCGCGCCGGGATTCAGTGGAACGGCCGTGAGTGGATCGGTGACGTTCCCGACTACGGGCGGACCACACGGCCGGATGCGATGGGCGCCTTCATCATGACCGAAGAGGGCGTGGCCCGTCTGTTCAGTAACTACTTGACTGACGGCCCCATCCCCGAGCACTACGAGCCCGCCGAAAGCCCCACGGCTAACCTGCTGCACGAGAACGTGCCAGTGAATCCGGTAGTTCGCTGGTACGACGGCGTGAAGGACACACTAGCTGAGGCGAACGGCGAATTCCCACACGCGTGCACGGTCTATCGGGTAGTGGAGCGCGAGCACTTCGTCACGAGCAACGTGCCCTACCTGGTAGAGCTCATGCCGGATTTCTTCGTCGAACTTCCGGAGGGGTTGGCGCTGGAGAAAGGCATCCCCAACGGCGGCCGTGTGCGTGTGAGGTCCAAGCGCGGCGAAGTGGTGGGCACGGCCATCGTGACCAAGCGTATCAAGCCGCTCACGGTGAACGGGAAGACACTTTGGACGGTGGGGATCCCCGTCCACTGGGGTTTCGTGGGAATCACTCAGGGATCGATGGCCAATCAGCTCACACCGTTCATCGGTGATGCCAATACCAAGTGTCCCGAGTTCAAGGCGTTCCTCGTGAACGTCGAGAGAGCATGAGCAACGCGCTCGCGATCAAACGGATCTCGGCGACGCCCACACCGCCACCCACCATCCGGTCGTCGCCGGAGTACGCGAAACTGGTAGACATCGCACGCTGTATTGGCTGCAAAGGGTGCGAGGTGGCGTGCAAGGAATGGAATGAGCTCAAGGTCGAGCCCACCGTCAATTTCGGAAGTTACCAGAGCCATGAGGACCTCTCGCCGGACACGTGGCTGCTCATGCGGTTCCGTGAAACGGAGATCGACGGAAACCTCAATTGGCTCATCAAGAAGGACGCATGTCTTCACTGTGAAGAACCAGGGTGTCTCTACGCGTGCCCGGCGCCCGGGGCCATTGTGCAGTACGAGAACGGGATCGTCGATTTCAATCAAGAGAACTGCATCGGGTGCCAGTACTGTGTCAGCGGCTGCCCGTTCGATATTCCCCGGTTCGACAAAACCACGAAAAGAGTCTACAAGTGCAACATGTGCATCGACCGGGTCGAAGCAGGGCTCGAGCCTGCTTGTGTGAAGACCTGCCCCACCAACGCGATCTCATGGGGCACCAAGGACGACATGCTCGCGCTGGCCACGGGGAAGGTCGAGACACTCAAGGAACGCGGCTTCGCGAACGCGGCGGTCTACGATCCCACGGGCGTGGGTGGCGTTCACATGATGTACGTGGTGCCTCACGGTAACCGTCTCGCCGAGTACGATCTGCCGGAAGACCCGGTCGCGAGCCCCGGACCCATAGCAGCACTCGGGACCGTCAAGAAGATCGGATCCTACCTCTTCGGCTTTGGGATTGTCGGTGCACTGCTGCATCTCTTGGCGGTGGGTCCTGAGTCTCCCGAGAACGAATCGGGCGTGCCGGGGGGCAATTGATGCGGGCGAACGAGATCCAACGCTTCACCTATGCGGAACGCGTGGTGCACTGGGTGGTGGGCGTCACATTCGTGTTCTTGTTGCTCACCGGTCTCGCGTTCTCGTATCCCAAGCTGTTCTGGCTCACGTCCCTCGTGGGTGGTGGTGCGGTCGCACGTGTTCTCCATCCGTGGGTGGGCATCGTGTTCACCGTGGGGCTCGTGTTCATGGTCGTGCTGTGGATCCGCGAAATGTTCCTGGACCGCCACGACGTCGAGTGGCTCAAAGCCATCCGTCACTACGTGGCTCACCAGCGTGACAAGGTTCCACCGGCCGGCAAGTACAACGCCGGCCAGAAGCTCTTTTTCTGGGTGCAGAGTGTGTCGGGCGTCGTGTTTCTGGTGACAGGACTCTTACTCTGGTTTCCAGAAGGTTTTCTTGGGCTTGACCCGTTTGGCCGGGGCACGCTATCGGCCATGCGGTTCTTGCATTACCTCGCAACGCTTGGCTGTGGGCTCTTCCTCATCGTGCATGTCTACCTCGGCACGGTAGCCTATCCCGGCACGGCTCGCGGCATGATCGACGGCAAGGTCACCCGCGGATGGGCCAAGCTGCATCATCCGCAGTGGCACCGGGAGAAGACCGGTTCTTGACTGCTGACGCCGACGAGGCGCTGCAGCACACGTTCCAGCAACGAAAGCTCAGGGCCAACGAGCTGCTCGATCGCCATCCCCACGCCGAACAGATCCTCATCTTCTATATCAATCTCCTCGAGATCCAGGAGCCCTTGGGGCGCGAGGCTCTGGCTGCCCCGTGGGCGAAAGGGGTGGTGAAGGCAAAAGCGACGCCTCCGCTCCGCCTCGAGCAACTCCCCATCGACGACATCCTCTCACTGCTCCGGAGGTTCCTCGGGGACCTGAAGGGCTTCGGAACGGGCACCGTAAACGCGGTGGCCGGCAAGCTTGCGAGGGCGGACCCAGCATTGCTCGTGCGGTTGTTACAGCGGTTTTCGGCGGGGGAATCGTGCGACGATTTGGCACGAGAGCTCGAGGCCGAACCACTGCAAATCGGCTTCTTCCCGCGAGCCTTGCTGCAGCCGATAGCGGAAGCGTTTGCGGCGAAGGTGCGGATCGCCACCGCCACACGGCAGCATCGCCGTTGCCCCACGTGCGGCAGGCTTCCGCAGGTGACCTTCGTGCGTGACGAGCCCGAGATCAAAGGACGGCGATTTCTCACCTGTTCGCTCTGCGGAACGCAATGGCCGTACCCCCGATCCACCTGCGCCGCATGCGGCGAGACCAACACCGACAACATCGTCTATCACGCCAGCGACACCCTGCTGCATCTCCGAGTCGAGGAGTGCCTCACCTGCCGCACGTACATCAAATCCGTGGATTTACGGCAGGACGGACGAGCGATTTCAGTGGTGGACGAGATCGCCTCGGTCGAGTTGGATGTCTGGGCCGAAGAGCGGGGGCTCAGAAAGATCGAGAGGAACGTCGTGGGACTGTAGAAGGCTTGGGAGGCTGGAAAGTGAAACGTCGGATAGGGGAGGGCGGTCGGAAATGTCTCACGAACCGTCCCACCGTCCAACCTTCACACCTTCCAGCCCGCTCTATCCTATTCCCGCCGTGTCCCGCGCCATGATCGTGTCCGGCGGCAGCGGCACAGGTGTCGCTGCAGAGTCGACTCCGACTGGCGTCTCTTGCTCCACCTCCCGTGCCGGTTCGTGACAGGCCAGTGTCACGACGCCAGCAAGGACCACCGCCAAAGCGTTGAGCTGTTTCACCTTTCCCCTTTCTACCTTCCGTCCTTCCCACCGTCCGGCTTTCTCACCTTCCGACCTTCCGTCGGTCCCACCTGCTGACCTTTGTGATCTCCATTCCCGACTCCAAACCCGTTTTCTCATTAAACTACCTCCGCCCAATCTTTCGACATGACCAGCCGGCGAGAGTTCCTGGTAGCCCTTTCGGGTCTCGGTGGTCTGTCGGCGCCCTGGATGAGCGGGTCGCCGACGGTCCACGTCCAGCCTACCATATTCCACGGGCACCCCGACGGCCGCACCACCCTCCTCAGATTCTTCGTGCGAGAGCTCACCGCACCCGCCGGGCGACTTCGCGTGTACGGGCGGAATCGGCAACTCCTCGGAACCGCTGGGGTCCTCCCTGCCGGTGACGGGCTGTACGGCGAGCTGTGGCTCCCCCTCGACCGTTCCACGACGCTCACCACGGAGCTCGAGGCCCCGGGGCTTCGGGGAGTCAGGCGGGACTACCACACCGTCGACCCTCAGCGGCGTTGGACGATCCACTGGCTCACCGTGGTGGATCCGGACACGTTGCGGGCCGAGCTGACCCCGCTGGGTCCGGAGCGTCGCGCTGCACGGGTGGCCCTCTACCGCGCCGCCGGTATCCGCGCCAACCCCTTGCTCTCCACGTTGCGACGCGAAGGTATGGATCACATCCCATTCCTTCGCCTCACCCTCCCCGCCGCGCACGTGGAATCCGACCTCGGCGTCATTCAGAGCCCGGTGGCGCTCCTCGAGGACTGGACGGAGTTGGCTCCGAACGTGGCAATGGCCCTCAAGGGTGCTGGCGTCCAGGCCGTGGCGGTTCCGGAACGGCATGCGGCAGCGTCGTGGTGGCCCGCGGCGGACGGCTCGGCACTGCCGGTGTTTCCGCTGCCAGCTGGGAGCGACCCCGCGGAGCTGGGGTTCGCCGATGGCCTGGCTGAGATGGCGCGCCGGGTGGAACGATGGCTCACCGCCCTTGCGGTGAGTCAGCGAAACAGCCCCGGGACCGTGCTCGTGATCGGAAACGCACCGTCACCCGCGCCAGCTATGTACACCGCCGTCCGCCAGTGGAACACGCGGTTTGCATATCCCAGAATCGTGACGGGGTCGGCCCCGGCGCCTCCTCGAGAGAGCGAACCGAATCCAACTCCTCTCGCGCAACAAGTCACGACGCTCCGACGACCCCTCCCGCTGGTGCACGAGCGCGTAGCCGGCCTGGCGGATGCACGGGCCAGGATGCTCGAGGAGCGAGTGAACGGGCTCATCACCCCGCTGGCCACCCATTTGGGCAAGACCGGGCCAGCGACAATGGGTCTCGCCTCCGCGCTGCGCGCCAGCTTTCCCGGCACACTCGTGATCAACACGACTCCTTTCACGCGCACGGATGTGGTACGGCTGCGCGACGGCACAAGCGCCATCGTGACCGACGTGCCTCCGCTCGGATATGCGTTCGTCGTCGAGTCGCTAGGGGACACTGGTCAAGCGGCACGCGAAGCGGAGCTCCGGCCCGATCCAAGCACTCGGTTTCACGGGAGGGATATCTCGTTGCAGATCGACTCGCGCTCAGGCGCCATTCAATCAGTGCTGGACGCCGACGGTCGTGAACGGGTCCGTACGGGTGTGGGCGGCTTGAACGGAGTGGACGGCACCGTGCTCGAGAACCTCACCGTGCAGCGGATCTCGAACGTCGGCACGCAGCTCACGGCGCAGCGCCGCACCCTAGGCGGCGAGCGTCTGACCACCACGTACCGCCTGTATGACGGACTTCCATGGCTCGACGTCGAGAACGAGGCCGGCTTCCGGGGCGGCGGGGTAGTCGAGTATCGGTTTCCGTATCGTGTCGACGGTGCGCGCATGAGCTGGGACGTTCCGGCAGGCGAACGAACCGGCACCCCGCCTATCCAAGAATTCGCACACTTACGTTGGATGCTCGTCGAAGGGGATGAAGACCGCGTGTTCGTCCGGGGTTTCGACGCGCCGCTGAGTTCGGTCACGTCTGATGCAACCGTGGTGAGTCATGCACCAACCGGGCACTGCAACTACCGCTTGGCCTTCGATCGCAAAGGAAGAGCGAGCATGCCCCCATGGCGATTTGGCTGGGAGACCGAACCGCTCGTGTCCGTCCCCGTGCCGCGCGCCGGCTCGGGTCTGCTCCCCACCGCCGCCTCCCTCCTGCTCGTCGACCAGAGAAACGTGAGCGTGCTCGGCATCAAGACCGCGGACAACGGTGACGGAGTGATCGTGTACCTGCGCAATCACGACACGCTGCCACAACTCGTTTCCGTCCAGCCAGGACTCCTGCAATTTGAAGATGCGCGACGGGTGGATCTCGTCGAACGAGACATTGGCCCCGTGGATGGAACCTTGGGCGAGGGAATCCTCGTCCGGATCGCTTCGGGGTCGGTGGCCGTGGTCCGACTCGTGCAGTTGAGCGTCGGGGGTTGAACGCACGTCGCAGGTCAGGGTATATCTCGGGAGTGTCCGACACAGCCTTGCCTGGGGCAACGTTGTACAAGGCCTTCACGATGGGTGACGAATGATCGATCGACCGAGAACGTTGGGTGAGCTGAAGCAATCCGAATGGGCGGATCCGCGTCGCCGCGCGCGGACGGTCAAGGACGAGATGCGGGAGAACCTGATCTGCCTGCTCGAGGAGGGGCGTGAGGTCTTCCCGGGCATCGTGGGGTACGAGGATTCCGTCATCCCGCAGATCATCAGCGCCATCCTCGCGCGACACAACTTCATCCTGCTCGGACTCCGCGGTCAGGCGAAGAGCCGCATCCTGCGGGCTCTGGCGAATCTCTTGGATGAAGAGATCCCCATCCTCGCCGGCAGCGAGGTGAACGACGATCCGTTTCGACCAGTCTCGAAGTACGGACGCCAGTTGATTGAAGAGCACGGCGACCGCACGCCGATCGAGTGGATCCACCGGGACCATCGATATGTCGAGAAGCTCGCCACCCCGGATGTGACGATTGCGGACATCATCGGGGACGTTGATCCCATCAAGGCCGCCCGCGGTGGCCATATTCTGTCCGACGAGTTGACCATTCATTTCGGGCTCCTACCGCGCAGCAACCGCGGCATCTTTGCCATCAACGAACTGCCCGATCTCGCCGGCAAGATTCAGGTGGGGTTGTTCAACATCATGCAGGAGGGCGACGTCCAAATCAAAGGCTACCCAATTCGGATGGCGCTGGACGTCCTACTTGTGTTCACGGCCAATCCCGAGGATTACACGGCCCGCGGCAAGATCATTACGCCGCTGAAGGACCGGATCGGCAGTGAGATCATCACACACTATCCGGCCACGATCGATCACGGCATGGAGATCACCGGACAAGAGGCATGGCTCGATCGCACGCGGCGTCCGCTCGAGGTACCGGATTTCATCCGTGAGCTCATCGAACGGATCGCGTTCGAGGCACGGGAGGACAAACGCATCGACCGCCGCTCCGGCGTCAGTCAGCGAGTGCCGATCACCGTTCTCGAGAACGTGGCGTCGAACGCGGAGCACCGGGCCATCATTACACGCGAGAAGCGCGTCGTCCCACGGATATCCGACGTCTATAGCGCGCTGCCGTCCATCACGGGGAAGATCGAGCTCGAGTACGAGGGCGAGCTCCAAGGCGCCGAGTCCGTGGCCCGCGAGCTGGTCCGCCGCGCCGCCGGTAAGACGTTCGAGGCTCGGGTGGGTCACGTCGATTGCGACGCCGTTGTGGAGTGGTTCGACCAGGGAGGCGCGCTAAAGGTGTCGCCCAACGAGCGGGCTGACGTTTGCCTCAAGGGGTTCTCGACGGTGCCAGGACTGCTGGACGCCGTCGAGACTGCTGAGCTCGCACCCAAGAAAGATCCCGCCACCCTGGTCTCGGCCTGCGAGCTGGTTCTGGAAGGCCTAGTCGCCCATAAGCGGATCTCGCGCTCGGACGAGCTGGGTTACGCACGCGCTCGCCCGGACGGCCCTCCGCCGTTTGGCAAGGGACACGGCGGAGGCAACCCCAACCTCTTCGCATAAGCCAGGGACGTGGCCGCCATCACCATCTCCCGACAATACGCGTCGGGAGGCTCCGACATCGCGCGCCTGCTCGCCGAGCGTCTCGGCTGGACATTGATCGACAATGAGTTCGTCGACCGCGTCGCCGCTCGCGTGGGGCTCTCACCCAAAGAAGTCGAGGAGCGGGAAGAGCGGGTGCCCACACTCATCGAGCGCCTCGCGCGAGCGCTCGCCATCTCCTCTCCAGAAGTGTTCGTGGCCACCGGCGAGCCCCCTGACGGTGCCCTGGCCAAAGAAGAGGAAATCGTGCGGATGACCGAAGCCGTCATCACGCAGACGGTCCGCGAGGGGAACGTCATCCTCGTGGGTCGCGGGGCTCAAGCCTACCTGGGCCAGCGAGAAGATACGCTCCACGTGTACATCGTGGGTTCCCGCGAGCACCGCATTCGCGCGGCCTCCGCGCGACTCGGTATGACCGAGAAGGAAGCCAGTGATTGTGCCGACCGTATTGACGAAGGCAGAAAACGGTACGTAAAGACACACTACAATCGCCGCTGGGATGACCCAACCAACTACCACCTCGTCTTCAACAGCGATGTCTTTTCATACGAGCAGATCGCGGACTTGATTGCAGCAGCGGTGGAGAAAAAGGGATGGCGGTAGGTGGGAAAGATAGAAGGTTGAAAGGGTAGGCGGGTGAGAGGATAGACGGTTGGACGGGTGGAAGTGGGAGAAAACGGATTAGCTGTCGCAATCCAGCGATCTGTACAGACCCCAGGTGAGCTTGCCCCGCCTCATCACGTTGGAGATCCAAGGCTTTCCAAGTGTCCGCTGACAACAGATTTCTAACGGTTTTCACACAACCAATATCCTTCCTTCTAACCTCCTAACCTTCCAACCTTCCGTCTTTCAACTCCCCCGCCCTCACCACCACGACCAGTGCATACACCGTACACAAGACCCCTCCGACTACCAGAGCCAACCGAGTTCCGAGCTGGCTGGCCGCGGCGCCAACCCCCAGCGCCCCGAATGGCGCGAAACCCAAAAACGCAAACGTATAGAACGACACGACCCGGCCTCTGAGCTCGTCGGGCGCAAGCGTTTGTAGCAGGGTGTTGGTGAGTGCCGTGGTGATGATCTGCGCGAAGCCAGTGAGCACCAGCGCCACGAGGACCAGTACGATCGATGGAGCGAGGCCGATAGCCACCACCAACAGCCCAAACGCGGCCGAGGTCCATCCCACCACTCGACCCTTGGGAACCTGATGACCCATGATCGCCAGCCCAAGGGCCCCAATCAGCGCGCCAACGCCCACGGCGGTGGTCATCCACCCGAATGCCTCGGGCCCGCGGTCAAGCACGTCCCGGGCAATCACCGGCAAGAGGACGGCAAACGGAAAACCGAACAAGCTGAGCACGGCGATATTCGACACCAAGACCCGCGTGGGATGATGGGACGATACATAGCGTATTCCGTCACGTATGCGACCCCAGGTGGAGCTTGTCTCCGGAGTCGGCCGAAATGGAGCGAGCCGCATCGCGAATAGCGCCACGAGCACGGCCAGGAAGGTGACCGCGTTCACGAGGAAGCACGCGCCGACTCCTACGGCGACGATAATGACTCCCGCGATGGCTGGACCCACCACCCGGCTTGCGTTGAAGGCGGAGGAGTTGAGCGCAATGGCGTTCATGAGGTCGCGCTTTCCAACCAGCTCCACCAGGAACGATTGCCGCGCCGGGATGTCGAACGCCGTCACGGTACCCAGAAGCGTGGCTACGAGGAGAACATGCCACAGCTCCACCGCACCTAGCAGCACCACGATGGCGAGGGCGATGGCCAGGAGCATCGCGCTGGCTTGCGTGATCACCACCAGTCGATGCTTCGACACCCGATCCGCGACCGCTCCGGCATAGAGCGTGAACAGAAGAACAGGGAGAGTTCCCAAGGCTTCGGCCAGTCCTACGTAGAACGCCGAGTCGGTGAGATCGAGGACGAGCCACGATTGCGCCACACGGTGCATCCACACACCGATCAGCGAGATGATGTAGCCGGAGAAGAAGATCCGGAAATTGCGATGGCCGAAGGATGCGAACGGAGATGGACGGGGAGAGGGGGGTCGGATGGAAGGTGGTCGGTCAGTAGGACGGAAGGAGGAAGCGTGTCCTCCCGACCTTCCCTCCTTCGAGCCTTCCGACGTGCCGTCTGGGGTGGCGCTATCGGGTGGTGGAGTCCCGTCTGTCATTGCGGGAACATAAGGCTTCCTACAGTTTTGAATGAAGAGGGATCACCGAGGAGCGTCATGCGGTACACGACATACTCGAAATACATCCCGGAGCTGCTCGACGCGATCAACATGCAGGATCTGCTCGACCAGCTCAGCGATTTTCTCCTCCAGTCCGGCTTTGCCGGCGGTCCCTTCTATCATCCGTACTGGGGGCAATTCGGCGACGAAGAGGGGGATCGCTCCCTCGATGCCCTCAAACAAGCCATCACCCAGGCCCTCATGGACTCGGGTAAGCTCACCCCTGAGATGTTGCAGGTACTCCGCGGTGACTCCACCGGTGACGAGGACCGTGACGCACAAATCCAACAACAACTGGCGGATTTGCTCGACCAGATCGTCCAGCGTCTGATCGAAGAGGGCTACCTGAACATGAGCCAGTCCCCCCAGATGCCCGAAGGACATCAGCAGGTGTTCGGGCCCGGAGGACAGGCCCACTCGGCCGCGCAGCAGGTGCACTTCAATCTCACCGAGAAGGGGATCGACTTTTTGGGCTATCGCGCGCTACGACATCTCCTGGGAAGCGTGGGCAAATCCAGCTTCGGAAGCCATGAGACACCGTATCTCGCTACCGGCATCGAGGCCGAGGCCGTTTCCAAGCCCTACGAGTTCGGGGATACGCTGAACCTGGACGTAAGTGCCACCCTCGCCAATGCCATCGCCCGCGGCGGTCTCAAGGTACCCATCGATCTGGACTACCCGGATCTGATGGTGCACCAGGCGGAATATCGATCGAGCGCGGCGACGGTGCTCATGCTCGACTGCTCGCACTCGATGATCCTCTATGGCGAGGATCGATTCACCCCCGCCAAGAAGGTAGCGCTGGCGTTGACGCATCTGATCAGAACACAGTTCCCCGGTGATACCATCCGTGTGGTCCTGTTCCACGATAGCGCCGAAGAGATCCCGCTGGGGAAACTCGCCCATGCGCAGGTGGGTCCGTACCACACGAACACCGCCGAAGGGTTACAGCTGGCGCGCCGCATTCTCCTTTCACAAAAGAAGGACATGCGCCAGATCATCATGATTACCGACGGGAAACCCTCGGCGCTCACATTGCCGGATGGCCGAGTCTACGTGAACTCGATGGGTCTCGATCCCCGAATCCTCAAGGCCACGTACCGCGAGGTCGCAATCTGCCGGCGGGCAGGGATCATGATCAACACGTTCATGTTGGCTCGCGAGCGAGCCCTGGTGGAGTTCGTCAAGAAAGTCTGCGAGATCTCGAAAGGGAAGGCGTACTTCACCAATACCATGACGCTCGGGCAGTACATCCTGATGGACTTCATGCGGCGCAAGACGAGGACGGTGAAATAAGCAATAGGCGGAATGACGGACGGACAGAAAGTGCGTGAGCCAAATTGGAAGGCACCCAAGTCATGTTCCGCCGGACCTTGTGACTTTCGCACCTTCGAACCTACAACCCTCACCCGCCGCCAGTTTCTCTCCCACTCCGCTTCCTTGGCGGCTTCGCTCTCTGTTTCACCGTTCGCGTTCCAGATATTGCGCGGATCACCGCAACGGACCGTCTCTGACGCCAACCTGATCTTTCGGAACGCGGTCGTGTTTGACGGAACGGGCGCTGCACCTCTGCAGCTCGACGTGGCCGTCACAACGGATCGTATCAGCGCTGTTGGTCCACGCCTGTCTGCCCCAGGTGCGCAGGAGCTCGACCTCTCCGGTATGGCCTTGGCACCGGGATTCATCGACATCCACTCGCACACCGACCTAGAGCTGTTCGTGGATCCGCTGGCCGAGAGCAAGATCCGCCAAGGGGTCACCACCGAGGTGGCAGGCCAGGACGGTTCGTCCATTGGCCCCTGGCGGCGTGAGCGCGCTATGCAGATGTCCCAGACGTACCGCTCCGACTACGGTGTCGAGCTCGGGTTCGCCGATCTCGCTGGACTCTTCACGCAGCTGGAGCGCCACCCCGCTGCGGTCAACCTTGCCAGTATGGTGGGCCACGGAACGGTTCGCGAGTACGTGATAGGTAGCGTCGATCGCGAGCCAACGGCTCAAGAGATCGCTCAGATGCAACGGCTCGTTGCCGAGGCCATCCGGCAGGGGGCCTGTGGCATGTCTAGCGGCCTCGAATATGTGCCGGGCGCGTTCGCCGACGTCGACGAATTGGCAGCCCTCGCATCCGCGCTCCGTGAATGGGGCCTACCGTACGCCAGTCACATGCGAAACGAGGACGACCGGCTCTTTGCCGCTGTGGAAGAGGCCTTGAACGTGGGCCGCCAAGCCGGTGTCCCAGTCCACATCTCGCATCTCAAGGCGCAAGGAGAGCGCAACTGGTGGAAGGCGCAGCCGGTGCTCGAGATGCTGACGGCCGCGCGGGCATCGGGAATCGACGTCACGTACGATCGATACCCGTACGTCGCGTACAGCACCGGGCTCGCTTCCCTCTTTCCCGTGTGGTCCCGGGACGGCGGCACCGACGCGTTTCTCGATCGGCTGCGGGATCCCGATCTGGCGCCGCGGATCGAAGCGGAGGTCCGCGACAAGGTGGAGAGCCTCGGCTCGTGGGACGCCGTACAGATCACTTCTACGGGCTCTCCTGGGTTCACCTGGGCGGTGGGACGTCGGCTCGGCGTACTGGCCCGGAACCGGAATGAAGACCCCTACGCCGTCCTGCTCGAGATCATTGTGGGCGATCGCAACCGCGCCGGCATGGTGGGATTCGGCATGAGCGAGGAGAACACGGCGCGGTTCCTGTCTCATCCGCTGGGCATGATCTGCTCGGACGGATCGGCCCTGGCCACGAGCGGCCCGCTCGCCCGCGGCACACCCCATCCCCGAAACTTCGGCACGTTCCCCCGGGTCCTCGGTTACTACGCTCGCGAACAGAAGGCGATGACCCTGGAGGCAGCGATCCACAAGATGACGGGGATGCCCGCAGCAAGGCTCCGGCTCGTGGGTCGTGGAACGATTGCCGAAGGATCGTTCGCCGATCTCGTCGCCTTCGATCCCGCGACGGTAGGGGATCGGGCCACCTTCGAACAACCCCACCAGTACCCGACCGGTATCCACCACGTTCTGGTGAACGGACAGTTCGTGATGCGAGACCGTGAGCGGACCGATGGAAGACCGGGGAGAGCGCTGAGAAGGCTCGAAGGCTAGGAGTCACTCGCCCTTTCTCGCCTGCCCCACCAAATGGTCCGCCAACCTGGTAGGCTCCGGCAACCGGTACTTCGTCGCGCACTCGAGCACGACCCGTGTGGCGGTCGCGAGGTCGATCCGGTGCCCGACACTCACGTACACCGGTCGAACACCGTCCTGCGTTCGGAGCACCCGTCCGATCACATCTCCATCGTGACGGAGACGGACAGACGCGCCGCGGCGCACTCCGGGCGTGACCGGCTCGCCGACGAGCCGGCTCTTGGCACAACCGAGGGTGGGGCGATCGCACAGCACCCCGATGTGACAGGCAATACCGAAGCGCCTCGGATGCGCGAACCCGTGACCATCGCACATGATGGTGTCCGGCTCGCTTCGAAGTTTGCGAAGCGCCGCGAGAATGGCCGGCGCTTCACGAAAGGAGAGGAGACCGGGCACATAGGGGAAGCGCAGTAGTCGCGTGGCCACCCGCTCCTCCAATACGTCACCGGAATGGCGATCCCAGAGCACGACCCCAGCGATACACCGCTCGCCGTCCTGGCTGAACGCGCTGTCCACACCCGCTACAGTTCGAAAGTTTCGACGCCCACCCGATGCGCGGACTCGTGTGGCGAGTGATCGCTGGATGGCGACCGCCCGCGTGGGACTGACGCTCCAGCGATGGGGGACGGGAGAGAATTTCATAGGTTGGAAGGCCGGTGGGTTAAAAAGTTGGAACGAGGCAAACTTCAGTCCATGCTCCCGACCCCCAGTACGTCGAGATCGATGTGATAGATCTCCCCCCATCCGCGCGAGAAAAACAAGTACTGCCCGTCCGGCGTGACGTAGGGCGTATACTCGAACTCCGGCGTGTTCACGAGACGCCCGAGGTTTTGGGGCTCGTTCCACTGCCCGTTGCGCCGATACGTGATATAGAGATCGCCGGACCCGTATCCGCCTTCGCGGGTGGACGAGAAGATCATGAATGACTCATCCGGCGCGATGAATGGGTCCGCGTCCGTCGCGGGCGAGTTGATCGAGGGACCGAGATTGCGCGCTTGTTGGAACTCGCCTTCTGCGTAGCGGGAGACATACAGATCGAGCTGGCCAAGCCCGCCCTGGCGGCGGGATGCGAAATAGAGGTTCCCATTGCGGGCCACAGACGGATAGTTGTCGTAGTCATTCGAATTCACCGTCAAGCTCAGCCGTCGTGGTGTGCTCCACACCCTGCCCTCCCACTCCACGACATAGAGATCGAACGCCGTGTCGCCTCCCCCGGGCGCTTCTGGCCGAGTGGAGGCAAAAAAGAGCTTGGAGCCGTCGAGGGTCATGAACGGCTCCTTGTCGTAATATTGACCCGAAAACGGAGCAACCGTTGGCGGCGTCCACGCGCCTCTCTCGAACTGCGAGAAGACGATGGATTCGTTTCCATCTCGGTTGGCGCGCTTCGTGAAATACAATGTGCGCCCGGTCGGTGCGAAGACGGGACCGTATTCGTCGGCATCCGTGTTGATGACGCCCGGCGCGAACAACGTCGCTACCAGAACCGGCTCAGGCGACCGATAAGGATGGCGCTGCTGCGCTACGAGGATCGCCGGCGCGAGCGTCACGAGCATCGCTCCGACAAGGAGCCCACTCCCTTTCCCATGAGTCCTCGCTCGCACCAATAGCTGTCCTTCCAACGTTCTAACCTTCTGACCTTTTCACTTTCCCACCTTCCACCCTCCTATCTTTTCTCATCCCACGTTCCCCACATAAGCACGCAACGCAGGACTCACTCTTCTCCGAATCAATGCGCGCTCCACATCGTGTCGTTCGAGCGCATCGAGCTCGACCAGCGGCCGAAACTCGCCGCTCTCCCTGGCAGCCACGGGTACGCCATCTCGGTACACGATGCGATTCGATGCGAGCGCGGGAATACGATCCCCGGGAGTCACGATGCCGGTCAGGTTGAGGGGATCCGCCGCTCCGATGGCATGGAGATTTCCCGGCCGGGCATTGCGCCGAACGGCGCGCATCTGCCCCACGGCTTCCGGCAACGCGAACTGCTCTCCGGTCATTCCGGCCACGAACCGCCCGCCGCGAATCTCCCCCCGGGCCTCCAGGCGCCGGAGCACAGGAACGAGATCCCGCCAGCGAGCGGCGGTGCTCTCCCTCGTGAGCAGACGACGAAACACCACGCCATAGCGGCGGAGGAGCGCCCAGGCTAGGGATTCCGACGGAACGTTGGAAGGTCGGAAGTTTGAACGGTCGCCATCCGGCGGGCCTTCCGTCCTTCCAGCCTCCCTTCGTAGCACCGTCCATCGCCCTGCCGACTCCACCCCGAACGGCGATGTCTTGTGCTTGCGACGTCCGCCGGCTCGTGGGCGGCGCTTGCTCGAGGGTGTGAGCAGCGCGCGGAGCCCAGCGAAGCTGTCTGCCGTCACCATACCCAAGGCCACCAACTCACCCAACGCCTGTTCGACTTGCGTTGCCAAGAGCTCCGAGCCCGCGACGAGATCGTGGAAGAAGGATGCACCCCGGCGCTCCAACACCTCGAGGACCTGTTGGGCATAGCTCGACAACGGAGGATGATTGACCACGTCATCGCCGATCCACAAGTCACCGTGCTTACGAAGAAATAACGCCACCGGTGTCGACCGGAGCGGCCCATGAACGAAGGGCCCACTCCCCGCCTGAAGCGGCGGTGAGACTCTTCCCCACGCCACTCGACCGGTGAGACACAGTGTATCGAGCATGAGCGGGTCGTACTCGTCCACGCGGGAGGCGAGAACGTCCGGCTCCCAAGCACCTGCCGCTAACTCGAAACCGTCGAGCTGCGTCACCACCGCTGCCAACCCTTCGACCCCGGCCACTCGATGCTCGGAATCCACGTGCTGCCAGGCAAACAGAAAGCGCATGAAGTCCGCCGCCGAGACCGGCTCGATCTCCGCCCGCAACCGGTTGAGTGTGTACCGATGAATGCGCGCTAGGAGCCGGCGGTCGCACCATTCGAGAGGACGCACGCTGGAAGGCACACCACCCGGCGTAAACGCACCCCGCAGCACCACTCCCTCGGCCTCCAGCGCGAGGAGTGCTGCATCCACGTCAACGACCGCCTGATCTACCGAGTCGGCGAGCGCCACCGCCGTCGTCGGACCCACAATCTCGAGGCGACCACGCAACAGCTCCCGGAGGGCATCGGCACGGGCGGTGTCACCCGTCTTCGCGTTCCCCGATCCCTCCTCCCCGCTCCCCTCGGCCCCGCGCTTCGGTGGTTCCGCCGTCTGAGCAGGAACGTCGAGACCTTCTGGCTCAATGGCCGCATCCGGGTACACGGCAAGAATCTCACGCAGCCGCTCGACCGCGAACCACAGCACGCGCCCGTCGGCGGCCAGTACCCGACCCGCCCGACCCGCGTGCAAGAGCTGCTCGCCGAAACCCATTGCCACCTCTGCCGCCTCCAAGTCTCTCACTTCTCCCGCACTCAAGAGCCCCGCCATCATCAAGGCATCGTGCAACTCGTCGGCGTGCCCCACCATCGGCCATACCTCATCCTTCACGCGCTCGATCGCAGCCGCGTCCAACGCTCCAAGGTCGTCGGCCGATGATGGTTCGAACGCTCGCCTTGTATAGACCGCCGCCGTTCGACGCTCCTCCAGCGGGGCATCGTCGAGGAAGGCGTACGGTCGCGCGTTCAGCGTTTCGTGGGAGAGGGGTGACGGTTCCGGGGTGTCACGCCCGATGCAGGTCACCTTGCCGTCGTGGATCCGTTCGAGGACGCCGATCAGCGCATCGAGATCCATCGCCTCGTGGAGACAATCCTCGATCGTTTGCCGAACCAACGGATGATCCGGCACCTCGCGATCGCCGGCGATGTTCTCGAGACAGGCTGCCGCATCCGGGAACACCGCCGCCAGGAGATCCTCCGCTTCCATACGCTGGATCTGGGGTGGCGTCTTCTTGCCACCGCGGTTGCGCAGAATCGCCAATGAGATGGTCGAATCCCAACGCCACCGCGTCTGAAACACGGGTGCATCGAGCAGCGCCTGCACGAGAATTGCGCGCAGGGTATTGGGATGCAGATATCGAAACACGTCCTCCAACGGAAAGGAATGTTGAGGACCGAGTGAGAGCACCAACGCGTCTTCGGTGGCCGCCGCCTGTAGCTCGAAGTTGAACTGCCGGCAGAATCGCTTCCGGAGTGCCAGTCCCCACGCCCGATTCAGCCTGCTGCCAAAGGGGGCGTGTAATACCAACTGCATCCCACCCGCCTCGTCGAAGAAGCGCTCAGCGATCAACGTCTCCTGCGTCGGAAGGGCTCCGAGGAGACGCTTTGTCTCTCCGAGGTACTCGACGAGTTGCAGGGCGGCGGCACGTGAGAGCCCAAGGGCATCGAGCAGCCATCCGATGACCGCGTCACGGTCATCCAAACGGTGCTCGATGTCCGCCCGCAAACGCGCAACCTCGGCTGAGAGCTCGTCGGTCCGCCCTGGCGCCTCCCCAAACCAGAACGGAATGGTCGGTGGTTGACCTCGGGCATCTTCGACGCGAACGACACCTGTCTCCACTCGCAGGATGCGCCACGAGGTATTCCCCAGTTGGAAGATGTCCCCCGCCATGCTCTCGATGGCGAAGTCTTCGTTCAGCGTCCCGACGAATGTGCCCTCGGGCTCGAGTACCACACGGAAGTCGGCAGTATCAGGGATTGCTCCGCCCGACGTTATGGCTGCGAGGCGTGCCCCCCGTCGGCCACGGATCCTCCGGCCCACGCCGTCGTAATGGACGAGCGCCCCTCGGCGGCCGCGCCGGGTCGCAAATCCCCGCGCCACCATTTGCACAACGTCGTCGAATTCCGAGCGCGGCAGAGCGCGGTACGGCCACGCTCGCCGCATGACCGTAAACAGCTCGTCCTCGGCCCAGTCCTCACATGCTGCCTCGGCCACGATCTGCTGCGCCAACACGTCCAACGGCTTCTCGATCAAACGCGTGCGGTCCAGATCTCCTCGAAGCACCGCTCTCAGCAGCGCAACACATTCCACGAGATCATCCCGCGACAGTGGGAACAGCCGTCCCTTGGGTGTGCCTCCCACGGTATGATCGGAACGTCCAACTCGCTGCAGGAATGTCGAGATTCGTCGCGTTGAGCCGAGCTGGCATACCAGGTCCACCGATCCGATATCGATGCCCAGCTCCAGCGATGCCGTGGCCACCATCGCCTTGAGCGTTCCCGCGCGCAGGCGCTCCTCTGCATCCTGGCGCACGTCCTTGGAGAGGCTACCGTGATGCGCCGTCACGACCGTCTCGTCGAGGCGCTCGCTCAGATGGCGCGCCACGCGTTCCGCGAGACGCCGCGTGTTCACGAACACGAGCGTGGTCCGATGCGTCCGGATCAGCTCGGCGAGCCGATCGTACACCTCGGTCCAGACCTCGCCGGACATCACGGCCTCCAAGGGAGACCTCGGGAGCTCGAGCGCGAGATCGAGATCTCGCCGGTGTCCTTCGTCCACGATGGTGCAACGCGCATCGCCAGCCGCGTCCAGATTGCCCGTCCCAACGAGGAACCGCGCAACCTCGTCGATAGGGTTTTGGGTCGCTGACAGTCCGATCCGCACCAACGGGGCTCGGGTCACGTGCTCGAGACGCTCCAGACTCAACGCCAGGTGCGCTCCTCGGCGGGATTCGAGCACCGCGTGTATCTCGTCGACGATGACTGTCCGCGCCGTGCGGAGCATGTCGCGACTGCGTTCGGCTGTCAGTAAGAGGTACAGGGATTCGGGGGTCGTAACGAGAATGTGTGGCGGCTTCTTAAGCATCGCGGCGCGCTCTGACTGCGGGGTGTCCCCCGTACGAACGGCCGCCGTGATGCGAATGGGATCGAGCCCCATCTCTTCCAGAACCTTGCGGATCCCCCGACGCGGCTCCGCGAGGTTCTGGTGAATGTCGACGCTCAACGCCTTGAGCGGCGAGACGTACACCACCCGCACTTCGTCCGGGAGATGGCTGCCGAGACCCTCCTCGAGGAGCTCGTCGAGGGAGATGAGAAACGCCGCGAGCGTCTTGCCCGATCCCGTGGGCGCGGCAATCAACGTGTGGCGGCCGGATCGGATGGCCTCCCACCCCATCTGTTGGGCTGGCGTCGGCCTATGGAAGCGGCTCGAAAACCACCGGGAGACGGCGGGATGAAACGCGGCAAGTGGCATGCGCTGAAATATGTGTCCGGTTCGTCCGCCTGCGATACCCATTTGGGTGAGCCACAGTTCCCACCGGCAGCATCAATGGCCCCACACTCGACGGCCGTCCCCGAGGTCCGTATTATCCGCCCCATGCCGGTCACCGCACGCCCGCCGGTCTCCACGTTCGCACTTATCATCACGGTGATGAGTTGTGTTCGGGAACCCAACCCCGTGCTGCTGCGCGTCGCAACGTTCAACGCCTCCCTGTTCCGCGACTCCCCTGGCGCGTTGACCCACGATCTCACCACAAAGGATGACTCACAGGCCATCGCGGTGGCCCAGATCATCCAGCGTGTGCGGCCCGACGTCATTCTGATCAACGAGTTCGACTACGACGAAGCGGGGCGCGCGGCGCAGCTCTTCCAGGCCAACTACTTGGCCATCAGTCACACGCTCTCCGGTGCGGAGCCCTCCCAACCCATCACTTACCCCCATCGTCTCGTCGAACCCGTCAACACCGGTGTGCCCTCCGGTCTGGACCTCGACAACGACGGTGCGGTGGGACGAGTGGGAAGTGCCTATGCCGGGGACGCCCTGGGCTTTGGCCAGTTCCCGGGCCAGTACGGCATGTTGCTCCTTTCTCGCTTTCCCATCGATACAGCGAATGTGCGGACGTTCCGGACCTTGCTCTGGCGCGACATGCCTGGGGCCCTGCTCCCGACGGGCCCGGACAGCCGTCCGTGGTACGACGAAGCGGAGTTGGCAGCGTTGCCGCTCTCGTCCAAGAGCCATTGGGACGTTCCCATCGTCATCGGAAACCGTGTGCTTCATGTTCTCGCGAGCCACCCGACACCACCAATTTTCGATGGCGACGAGGACCGCAACGGACGGCGCAACCACGATGAGATTCGTTTCTGGGCGGATTACCTGACGCCGGATGATGCCCGATACATCTACGATGACCGAGGCATCCAAGGCGGCCTCGCCGCCGACGCCTCGTTCGTGATCCTGGGTGACCTCAACGCCGATCCCTACGATGGAGACAGTACCGACCAGCCGGCGGGGCTCTTACTCTCACACCCTCGGGTCAACGTGAGCCGCACCCCGTCCAGCGAGGGTGGCGTCGAGCAGCATGACAGCCAGGGTGGCAACAACACCGCGCATCGAGGCAATCCGGCATTCGACACGGCGGACTTCGCCGATCGCGGGAGCGCGCCGGGGAATCTCCGGATCGATTACGTGCTTCCGTCCGCCGATCTCGGGATGGTTGACGCGCAGGTCTTTTGGCCGCGTCAGAATGATGTGCTCTTCAAACTCGTCGGGACGTTTCCCTTTCCGGCGTCCGATCACCGGCTGGTGTGGGTAGACCTCGCACTGGACGATGGTTCCTGATCGACGCGCGTACGCCGCACGAGACGAGCCACGTGAATAGCGATGCTGCCCAGCAGCTTTCGCCTCACCCGGACCACCTCGAAGCCTTTCTCTGCGAGTGCTTCGGCCAGCGTGTGCGTGGTGACGTGACGGCGAACCGATTCGGCAATGTATCCGTACGCGTTCGGCTCTCGATGCCACAACCATCCATACGCGTGGCCCGCGAGTGACAGGTAGCGCAGGAAAATACTCGCCCACACCGGATTGGTGGGTCGGTAGAAGTCCAAGGTGACGAGCGCTCCCCCGGGCTTCAGAATTCTGGCAATCTCCGCTAAGGCCTGCTCGTAATCCGGCGTGTTACGGAGCCCATAACCCACCGTCACCGCATCCACGGACGCATCCCGCACCGGCAAGGCCATCATGTCGCCACCACAGAACGAGACGTCTGTGGCGGCTCGTTTCGCACGGGCGGCCGCGAAGCCGCGCATGCGCATGGAGATGTCGATGCCCACCACGGTGGCCAGAGGCCGCTCAGCGCCCACCGCCAGTGCGAGATCTCCCGTCCCACAACCCAGATCCAGAATCACCGCACTGCCAGAAACCCTCTCGGCGACCGACCGCACCACTTCTCGCTTCCAGCCACGATCCATCCCGTAAGAGAACCACCGCGTGAATCGATCGTAGCGTGGTGCAATGAGATCGAACATGACAGTGACATAACGCTGTTTGATGGCCGCATCCCGCAGGTGTCGCTCCAGATCCAGGTCGCCGAGCCTCATGAGCGTTTCTCGCAATCGACTGGATTCGGCACACCACGCACCGTTTTGGAGCGATTTGTGGTTTGCGTACAGAGCCTCCATCCGACTAAGTAGCAGCGTGACAACAGGTTATGCTCTGGCATAAGGGTTGCAACCACTCGGTGACGTGAATCCGTCAAGCGGGTGACAGCTGTCACGGCACCTGCGGCACGACTAGCGCAATATTGTTCATCACGCTTTCAGGGGTTACATAGGGACCATGCACCCAGCTGGCCGATTGATCCTCGCCGTTGCGGCGATCACGATCGCCAGCGGTGCGTCCACGCTCCAGGCCCAGTCCGGGCCCTCGACTCTCAAGGCGAGCGTTTCGAGACTCCTGACTCCGACGGCGGTGCCCTCGGCCGTGCCAAGTGAGACTGGCTTGGCCGGTAGCTCGCTCTTGCATAGCGCGGGCGAGGCCGCCGCCCTGACATCTGCCGTCGCCGAGCTGTTCCGGGTTCCCGTCAATCTCTCCCGGTTTTCATTCAGCGTCGACAACGCGCTTGGTTACATCGACGAGTACCGCGGGGTCAAGTACATCGAGCCCGAGCTCTACTATGCCTCGCGGATGTATCGGATTTCCTGCGCGATCATCGAGTTCTGAACAAACCAGAGCTCGAAATGCACGAGGCCCGGTGCCATGAACACCGGGCCTCGCGTTTTTCCGCGGTCGTACCGCCTCTGGCTTCACCGGGGCAGCGTCCAAAACGCGACACCGCTGCCTGTTTCCCCATCGCGCGGGATTCCAACTCCGTGTGCCACATGTCAGCCACGTTGGGTCAGCGCCGCCGCGAATACCAACCGCGCGAGCCACCAGGGGAAAGGGCGCGACGTGGCGCCGTAAGCTAAAGGCTTTAACCAATCCGCAACGGCAACGGGCCGCCCCGGTATGGAGCGGCCCTGTATCGAGATCCGCGATCCGAACCTGCGCCCGAAGCTACTCGACCACTCGGGTCACGTTCTGAGCGGCCGGACCTTTGTCGTTCTCGACGAGATCGAACTCGACCGGCTCACCCTCTTGAAGCGAGCGAAATCCGGTCCCCTGAATCGCCGAATAGTGCACGAAGCAATCTTTCGCGCCATCATCCGGGGTGATGAAGCCAAACCCCTTCGCATCGTTGAACCACTTGACCTTCCCGGTGGTACGCATGCAGTACTCCCCTCTCCTTTTGCGATGCGTAATCGGTGTCCGGCCCCGCCGTACGACCCGACTACACGCTACCCGCGGACCTGGCCCCCGCGTCGGGCTGCAGCCGACACCGCTCGGCTGCGAGACACTACGAAAAAAGGGACAGCCGTCCCCGTGATATCCGGCACTGCTCGAAATTCGAAGATGCCCATGAACGCGCAAAAGTTAGTGGGGGCCTCGAGGCATGTCAAAAACGTGTTCTAGTGCTCAAAAGCCGCCACAACTCGCGCACCTAACTCCTCTAAACGCGCCACTGGCTCGTTGCTGAAGACTAGGCGAACAAAGCGGTCCCCGTTGACATCGCCCCAGTCCCGCATGGGAGTTGCGGCCACTTTACCCCGAGCTAAGAGAGACGTCGACGCCGTAAAGGAATCCAGGTTCACGGCGCTGACGTCCAGCAGCTGCGACCATCCTCCGGCAGCGGGAATCGTGACGAAGTCCTGTAGCTGAGCGGTGACGGTGTCTCGCCGCCGTTCCCATTCCACGCGAGCGGCCTCAAAGTCACTGTCCGGTACGAGTAAGGCCGCTGCGGCGCCAGCCTGCGCGATCCCCGTGGGCGTGACGACGTTGTAGATGTGGACGCGTGCCACATCTGCCATCACGGACGTCGGGCCCACCACCCACCCAATCCGCCACCCGATCATTCTGCACTCCTTCGAAACGGAACCAACGACGAGAGTCCGCTCCACCATGCTGTCTAGCGACACCGGATGGATGAGCGCCCGTCCGTCGAACAGGATACGCTCCATGGCGGCATTGTAGATGAGCCAAAGGTCCCGGTCCCGGCAGAGATCCGCCACCGATTCCCATTCCGCCGCGTTGAGGACCGCACCCGACGGCATGGACGGATTCATCAAAAACACCGCCCGCGTGCGGCGGGTGACGGCCGATCGTAGCCGATCGAGATCCAAGCGCCACTCGCTTCCATCGACGACGAGTGGCACGAAGACTGGCTCCGCACCCGCCAGTCGCACTCGGTATATCATCCCGGCATAGGTTGGGTCCGACACGATGACCTGATCGCCCGGATCGGTCAGGGCGAGCAGCACATCCAAGAGGCCTTCGGTCCCACCGCACGTGATCACGACCTGCTCAGCCGAATACTCCGCTCGGCCCACGAGCCGATTCACGTGTCTCGCGACGATCTCGCGCAATGCCGCACCGCCGGTAAACGGCAGATAGCTGTTGTCGGCGTCGCGCCCGATAGCTTCGCGCGTCGCCTCCACGGCGGCTTGCGGGGGAGGGACGTCGGTGTCCAGGTTCTCGAGCCGTAAAACCTCCGGATCCTCACCGGCCGCCGCTGCCACTCGATCGATGGAGAAACCGGGAATCCCTCTGAGACGCGAAGCCGTCATCCGAATCCGTTCCTCTCACTATGGTTCGTAGCGTGCGATAGGCTCGCCCATGCCTTCTCGGGAGTCTATCTTATGAAGGTGATGACCGATGCAATGCAGCGTCACGACGCAACGCGGGCGAGGTCGGGTGTACTCACCGTCCATACCGTGGGGGAGACCCGCCACATTACCCTCAACCGGCCTGAGCACCGTAACGCACTGACGCCCGAACTCTGTCGCGAACTCGCCGGGGCGCTCGACGAGGCCGGCCGCGACGAGGGCATTCGCGTCGTCACGCTGCGCGGTGCCAACAACCATTTTTGCGTCGGGCTCGATCTCAAGTGGTTCCTATCGCTGGGTCCGACCCCGCCTCCACAAATCTTGGAGGACGGCCTCGGGCATTTCCAGGAAAGCATCCGCGCCATCGTCCGGTGTCCCCTTCCCGTCGTGGCACTGCTCGAGGGTAGCGCAGCGGGCTTTGGCCTCGACCTGGCGCTGGCATGCGATTTCCGTCTCGCCACCGAATCCACGGTTCTGACGTCCGCCTTCGCCCGAATGGGCCTGGTCCCGGACGGCGGATCGACGTTCACCCTCCCACGCCTAATCGGGCGCGAGCGGGCGATGGCCGTCCTGGTGGCGGGTGAGACGCTGGACGCCCGTCGCGCCTTTGACCTGGGGCTGGTGAGCAGGGTGGTACCCGATCAGGGTGTGGAGGAAGCCACCGCTGCCTTGGCGGTAAGGATCGTCGAAAACGCGCGGTCGTCCGTCGCGCAAATCAAGACGCTCCTGCGGCATGAGGATTTCACCGCCTTGGAGGACCAGCTGGCTCTCGAAGGAAGGGCACAAATCGAAGCGCTCCAGGCACCGGAGTTCGCCGCTAGACTCCGCGCCTTTGTGTCGCGGAGCAGCCGCAAAGCCGGCTCCTAAGATTCGTCTTTGGACGGCCCGTAAATCGACGGCAGGCGAAGCCCCGCTTGGCGCATCAAGACGGACATCTGTCCCCGATGGTGAATCTCGTGGCTCACGAGGACGGCCAGCGTGCGGCCCCGCGGCCACTCCATGCCGTATACGTCGTCCGTCTCGCGAAGCAATCGATCGGTCCACTGCGTCTCGACGGCCCGACCCAAGTTGGCAGCCGAGGCAAGGTAGTGCGCAAGGATGTCGGCCGCGCGATCCGGGAGCGGTGTCGACGTACTCGGCCCACCGAACTGAAGCCCCGTCCGCTCCACGATACTCCGATGCGACGTCGCAATGTGCCACGCGATTTCTCCCAAAGACCGGTATCCCGGCGCGACGAGCTGACGCAGCGAGTCGTCGCTGAGACCCTCCATCAGGCGTGCGGTGACCGTCGTCTCGTATTGCCACGTCTCCACAAAATCCTGTATGGTTCTGAACATGTGATCGCTCCCTGATATCGAGCGGCGGTCCATTTCGCCCCTTTGACGCCGCGAACCCAGACCCCAACTCGACGCTTGCCTGCGGCAGACGTTATCTTCCGGTACGATAAAACGTTAGACCTCCTCATGAGCGACGATCCATCGTGTTCGAGAACATCTTCGAAACCGTGAACTCGGGCTTCGCCCAGGCGTTGTACGAGGACTATTTGCGGGATCCAGATTCGGTTCCGCCCGAATGGCGCGAGCTGTTCGAGAACGGGATTCAGGGCGAAGCGCCGGAAGGTCCCACCCCCGCCGCGGCTGCCGCGACTCAGCCCGGTTCAGCCACCGAAGCGCAGTCTCCCAAAGCCGGTGCTCCGGCCGTCCCTGGTCACCCGGAGGGCACGATCGATCAGATCAAGGGTCCGGCGCTCCGGCTCCTCCAGAACATGGAGTCGAGCCTGGCGGTCCCCACGGCCACCTCGTATCGCGAGGTGGACGTGAGCACGCTCTGGGCGGTCCGCGCGGCCTTCAACCGGCAACTCAAAGACCGCGGGCAGAAGCTCTCCTTCACGCATCTCATCGGTTGGGGCATCGTCCTCGCGGCCCGGGATCTCACCGTCATGACCCACGCTGTGATCGAAGCGGACGCCGACCGCTACCGTCTCGATCCTCGCGCCATCAATGTGGGACTTGCCGTGGACGTGGAAGGTAGAGACGGAAAGCGGAAGCTCCTCGTGCCGGTCATCAAGAACGCGCAGCATCTCACCTTTGCAGAGTATTACCAGGAGTACGAACGGCTGGTGGCGGGAGCTAGGGACGGCAAACTCATGCCGGATGCGTACCAGGGCGGCACCGTTACACTCACCAATCCCGGTACCATCGGCACGGCGGCATCAGTACCACGCCTGATGAAGGGTCAGGGGTCGATCATCGCGACGGGCGCAATTCGGGAGGTTGCTGGCGCGCGCATGATGACCATTTCCAGCACGTACGACCACCGCATCATCCAGGGTGCGGAGTCCGGCATGTTCCTCCAGCGTCTCGACGAACTGCTACAGGGCGCAGATGGCTTTTACCAGAATGTGGCCGAGGCTCTGGAGATGGATGGGTTCGCAGCCGACGCCGCCCTCGCCGCCGCCGCGGCGGCGGTAGCCCCGATCGCGCCCGCCCCCCCAACGGCCA
>JBFJCP010000032.1:0-51549 GCA_041615815.1 Gemmatimonadales bacterium
CCCCCCCCCCCCCCCCCCCCTCCCCGCTCACCCAAGCCGAACCACCCCGGTCAAGAAGGGGTTCGTGGCCCGCTCGTGTCCGATGGTTGTCTCGGGACCATGGCCGGCGTAGACCACGGTGGCGTCCGGGAGGGTGAGCAACTGCTCCCGAATGGCCGCGAGGAGCGTCTCGGTATCCCCTCCCGGCAGATCGGTTCGCCCAATGGAGCCGGCAAACAGGGCATCCCCAACGATGGCGATCCCATGCCCAACGAACGCCACGCCACCGGGACTGTGCCCCGGGACGTGGCGAACGTCGAACCGGAGGCGGCCCAGCGTGAGGACCTCGCCATGGCGGAGGTCGTGCTCGGGAGGTGGAGGCGCGCCGAGATTCCGGAAGCCCAACCACTGTCCTTGGTTGGCGATACCGTGATAGAGCGGGTGGTCCGCCGGGTGGAGCGCGACGGGCACGCCGGTCGCCTGCACCACTGCCTCCACGCCGAGGATGTGATCCAAGTGGGCGTGCGTCAGCCAGACGGCTTGGAGCGCAAACCCCTCGGTTTGCAGCCGCCGGAGAAAGAGGTCGACCTCCTCCCCCGGATCGATCAGCACGGCCTCCCCCGTTTCCGGATCCGCGAGGATGTAGCAGTTCTCCTGAAACGTGCCGTTGGTGAGGCAGATGATCTTAGGTCGAGGCAAGCGCTTCCTCTTCCTGCGACGATCGTTCCGCGAGGTATTTCTGTACCGCGATGGCCGCCGTGGTGGCGTCACCGACGGCGGTCGTGATCTGCCGCGTGAGCTGCACGCGCAGGTCGCCGGCTGCGAACAACCCCGGAATCGAGGTCATCATGTTCGAGTCCGTGACGATATAGCCCGTGGCGTCATGGTCGAAATGTCCCTTGATGATCCCGGAGTTGGGTAGGAATCCGACGAAGATGAACACGCCTCCCACGGCGAGCGTCGATGTCTCACCGTTGACGGTGTCGTTCAGGCGCAACTGCGTGACCCCTTTGGGTGTCCCCTCGATTTCTTCCACGACCTTGTTCCAGATCACCTCGATCTTGGGATTCTTGAAGACCCGCTCTTGGAGAATGGGAGAGGCGCGAAGCTCGTCCCGCCGGTGAATGATGTACACCTTCTCTGCGTATCGCGTGAGGTAATCTGCTTCCTCGGTCGCGGCATCACCGCCCCCGATGACCGCAAGCACCTCGCCCTTGAAGAAGGCGCCGTCACACACCGCGCAGTACGAGACACCGCGACCGGCGTACTCCTTTTCTCCCGGGACGTTCAGTTTGCGGGGCGTTCCTCCTGCGGTGACGATCACCGCCGGCGCCCGGTAGGTCTTGCCCAGCTCGGTCTTTGCATCGAACTCACCGTCCTCACGCTTCTCCACGGTGAGCACCGTGTCGGTGATGATGGTGGCGCCGAACTTCTGGGCGTGACTCGTCATTTTCTCTGCGAGCTCTCGACCGAGAATGCTCTCGAACCCGATGTAATCCTCGATTAGTTCGGTGTTCAGGAGCTCGCCTCCGGGAGCTCCACGCTCGATGAGCAGCGTATCCAACATGCCACGTCCTGCATACATGGCGGCGCACAGGCCGGCGGGACCAGCCCCGATCACAATGACGTCGTAGCGGGTTTTCTCGCCTGTCGTGTTCTTGATCACCGATACCTCAACCGTAGTGTGGGTGGTGGGGCCGATCCGCGCAGGGCCCGCTGCAAGCCGCGAGCGAAGTCCTCGGTCTCGAACTCCACGGCCGGATGTTGGGGCTTAAGGAGCTTCTCCAGCCCCGCCTTTCCAATCACCTCGACCCCATGACGGTTCCCGCGCTCGCGGTGCAGCAGCGCTGCGGCCGCCTGAATCAACCCTTGAATCACCGCGGCTTCGTGGTCGTCGGGAATCGAGCGCCAGATGCGCTCGAGTTCCTCGTGGGCCTCCCAGTACGCGCCGGCGTTGAAGCGCTCGACGGCGCGACGCGCGAGGGCGGGCCGATCCACGGGCTCCGAGACCAAGCGACGTTCCGGTCTCTTGGGGGGTTTTCGCATACCCATGGGAAAGATAGCAAGGCCAACCACGGGGCGGCCGGGCGCGTCAGGAGTCCGATGCGGCCGGTGTTCGAGCGGCGGCCGCTGTTTCGAGTGCGTGCAACCACGCCGTCGGAATCTCGAGTGACCCCAGTGGAGCGCGATCCGGGGCGGTTCCATCGCTCCCGTGCCAGTCGGAGCCGCCAGTCTTGAGCAACCCCAACGCCCCGGCCAGCCTGTCGATCCGCCGCACGGTCGCGTCATCGTGGGCGGGATGGCGTACCTCGACGCCGTCCACCCCGGCGTCCTTCAGGTCCGCGAGCACGGATCGCACCGCACGCTCTCGGAGATGGGCTGCCGCGGTGAGTCCACCCACGCTCCGCACCAACGCGGCCACCGTGGCAACGGGTGGCAGGTCTTTCGGGACGAAGGCTGGGCGCCCTTGACCCAAGTATTTCCAGAACGCCGTCTGGATGTCCCGCACCACACCCCGGTGCATCAAGGCGCGCGCCACATGGGGCCGCCCAATGGCACCGTTGCGGGCCGCGGACAGGACGTCGTCCATGGTAATCCCCACGCCCGCACGGTTCAGCCGTTGCACGATCTCGACGGCGCGCGCATGGCGTTTCGCGCGTTGGTCCTCCAGGAACGGATCGAGCAGCGGGGAGGCACGCGGGAGGAAGTAACCGAGGAGGTGCATCTCGCCCCACCCGACGGCCACACTGAACTCACACCCAATCACGACCCGAACCCCTGCAGCCGCTCCGGCGGCCGTGGCTTCCGGAATACCGCCGAGGGTGTCGTGGTCGGTCAGTGCGATGGTCTCGAGCCCGAGCGCGGCAGCCTCGCGCACGACGTCCCCCGGCGGGTGCGCGCCGTCGGACGCGGTCGAATGCATGTGGAGATCGACGCCGGGCACCGTCAGCCCGCGCGACCGTAGCGGATTTCTGGACTCGTCCGGGCTGGTTGGGATTGGTGGTAGTATTCCAGGAGCTGGTGGGTGGACAGCTCAGCGAGCGCGGCGTCCCACCGCCGTGCTCCCAGAGGGGAAAAGCGGGTGACCCGGCGGACGCGATCGGGCCCCGTGCCTTTCTCGAACACCAGCCCGAACTCGTCCCGGTCGTAGTTGGTCACTCGACCGGACGGGTACACATGCCAGGTTTCCCCTTCGACCTCGATGGTCCTTCGGGCCATCCCCTACACCGCCCCTTCCGCGAAGCCTTCCAGCTCGGCTTTGACGTCCGCCATGAAGCGATCCGCATCGGCACCGTCCACGATCCGATGGTCGTAGGACAGCGAGAGCATGCCCAAGGTCCGAATCGCGATCACGTCCTGGCCGTCGTCGAGCGTGAGCACCTTGGGTCGTTTCTCGATGGAGCCGACGCCCAGAATGGCGACCTGTGGCTGATTGATGATCGGAGCGCCGATGTAGGACCCAAAGCCCCCGGGATTGGTGATGGTGAAGGTGCCCTGTTGGACTTCGTCGGGGCTCAGGCGCTTCGTGCGTGCCCGGTCCGCCAGATCGGCCATCTTCTTGGAAATCCCGAGGAGCGACAGCTCGTCGGCCTGCTTGAGCACGGGGACGATGAGGCCCCACTCCAGCGCCACGGCGATGCCAATGTTGATCGGCTGGCGGTAGATGATGGTGTCGCCGCTCACCGACGCGTTCAGCACGGGGTGCTTTCGCAGTTGATCCGCGATGGCCTTCACAATGAACGTCAAGAAGGTGAGCTTCGCGCCCCGCTGTTCATAGTCGTTCTTCTTTGCCTTTCGGATGCGCGCGATCTGGGTGAAGTCCACCTCATAGAAGCTCGTCACATGCGCAGAGATCCTGCGTGACAGCACCATGTGATCCGCGGTGAGCTTGCGGATCCGGCTCATGGACTCGACCCGATCGCCAGGCCAGGCCTGGACCTCGGGGTGCGCCACACCTTCGGGCGGCACCTTGGCGGCTCGCGCGGGAGCGGCCGGTGCGGCGGTCGGTGGCCCGCTCTCCAAATACGCCATGATGTCCTTCTTGGTCACCCGGCCGGCGTACCCCGTTCCTTCGATTCGCGAGATATCGACCTCATGCTCCGCCGCAATCTTGCGCACGAGTGGCGTCGACAGGCGGCGGAGGCGCTCTTCGGCGGTTTCCTGCCGCCCGTCCCCCACGCCGTCAGCGGTAGAGACGGGAGGCGCGGGCGAAGTGGCAGCGGCGGGAGGTGCGGCCCGCGCGGCAGCCCGTTCCTCATGGGCGGGGACCACCTCGGCAGCCGCGGGCGCCCCTGCCGTTTGCGCTTGCGGTTCGGCGTCCGCCGCCGCCCCTGCCCCTGCTGCCGCCCCCTTCTCGGTCTCGATGACGGCGACCACGGTCTGAACCTCGACGGTCTTGCCTTCTTCGACCTTGATCTCTGCCAGCACTCCCGCTGCCGGCGAGGGAATTTCGGCGTCCACTTTGTCCGTCGAGATCTCGAGGATCGGCTCGTCTCGCTTCACCTCGTCCCCGACCTTTTTGAGCCATCGGGACACGGTGCCTTCGGCGATGGACTCACCCATCTGCGGCATGATGACATCGACTCGAGCCATGCGGCTTCTCCTACCGGACCCGGTCTGCCAGGCCGGGCGTTTGAGCTATGCGTGCGTAGTTTCGGGTATGTGCCCTGGGTCGGCGGGAGCCATCGTCGCGCCATGGCGCGATCAACGCACCGGGGCGGCGCCCTGCGCTGGTGTCACGTCGTCTGGCCCACATTCCGCCGCCGCGAACTGTTCAAGATACCTGCGGCCGCCCGATTCTGCGAGCGCGCCGTGCGAGACTGTTGTTCCCGGTGCGGTTGGACGGTCGATACCATCGCCATCACGAACTGTCAGATCCACCTGCTCATGCGGGCCCCCGCGGCGGTGCAGCGCAGTGAGATCATTCGTGTGCTGCAGCGCCAGACGGCCACGGCGTTGCGGCATCGGGGTCTCGCGCCACGATGGGAGCGGCGGTTGTGGGATGAATGGGCGTGGTGCGGCGTCCTCTCCAGCGCGACGTCGGTTCTCGCGGTGCGGCGTTGGCTCGTGGGCCGCCGCGCGGCCCGCTTTGGGCTGTGGGGGTGGCAGTCAGATCTCGCCTCCTGGCCGGTTGCCCACGACACCGCGCGTGGCGCATGGCGGACGTCGGAACCGTAAAGGGCCCTGCTTCACGTCAATACGCCAGCAGCCAGCGCGCCGCCTTGACGACGTCTTCCGTCTGCGGGAGCACGAAATCCTCGAGCGGCGGTGAGTACGGGAGCGGCGTGTCGTGAGCCGTTACTCGGAGCACGGGCCCATCCAACCACTCGAACGCTTTCTCGTTGATGCGGGCGGTGATCTCGCCGGCCACCCCTCCCGTTCGCGTGTCTTCGTGCACGATGAGCGCCTTGTTCGTCTTCTTGACGGACTGCAGTATGGCCTCCTCGTCCATGGGCAACAGCGAGCGGAGATCGAGCACTTCGATGGAGGCCCCGTCGTCCCGCTCGACCTGTTCCGCCGCGTCGAGACACTTCCACACCATCGCCGACCACGTCACGATCGTGAGGTCTCGTCCCTCACGCGCCCTCCGAGCCTTCCCAATCGGAGTGAGGATGTCTTCCCCCTCCGGCAAGTCCTCTTTGATACGGCGATAGAGAAACTTGTGCTCGAAATAGATGACGGGGTCCTCGTCGCGAATCGCGGCTTTGATCAGGCCCTTGGCATCGCGTGCCGTTGCCGGACACACCAGTTTGAGACCGGGCGTGTGCAGGAAGGCCGCCTCCGGCATCTGCGAGTGAAAGGGGCCACCGCGTACGTACCCACCCGACGGACCGCGCACGACGATGGGCGTGGCCAACCCGGCGCGGTACCGCGCAGTCGCAACGTAATTGGTGAGGATGTCGTAGGCGCACGAGATGAAATCGATGAACTGCATCTCGGCCACCGGCCGGAATCCCATGTGCGCGGCCCCTGCGGCGGCGCCCACGATCGCCGCTTCACTGATGGGTGTATCGATGACGCGAGCGTCTCCGAAACGGGCTTGGAACCCCTCGGTCACCTTGAACGCGCCACCGTAGCGGCCAATATCCTCCCCGAGGATGAACACCCGCTCGTCACGCTCCATCTCCTCCGCCAAGCCCTGCCGGAGCGCTTCTAAATACGTGACTTCAGCCATCGATCATGCGGAACCAAAGACGTTCGGTTGCCAGATTGGCGTAGACGTTGGGGAGCGCGCTGGGCCCGTCCGGCAGAGGGTCGTGCTCGCAGCTTTCGACCGCGGCGGCCAACTCGATACCGACCCGCGCGTCGAGGGTCTCGAGCTCCGCCTTGCTGACCCACCGCTCCTCGATCACCCGCGTCACGTAGCGCTCCACCGGGTCATTTCTTTCCCACTCGGCAATCTCTTCGGGGGGCTGATACCGCTGGTCATCGTGCTCGGCATGGCCTTTCCTTCTATACGTCACCACCTCGAGGAGGCTCACACCATCGCCGGACCGCGCCCGGTCCACCAGGTCCCGGGTGATCGCATACACGGCCAGGACGTCGTTGCCGTCAACCGTATGACCGGGAATGCCGTACGCCAACGCCTTATGGGAGAGACGCTTCACTGCCGTTTGCCGCGCGGTGGGTGTCGAGTATGCATAACCATTGTGCTCCACGACCACGACCAGGGGCAGCCGCTGCACGGCGGCGAAATTGATCCCCTCGTGAAACGCACCCGTGCTGGTGGCTCCGTCCCCAACGTAGACCAACCCCACGCGCGGCTCCCCTCGCAACTTGAAGCTGAGCGTGATCCCCGCCATCACGGGAACCATGTCGCCGAGGTGTGAGATCTGACCGAGGTAACCCAAGTCGAGATCGTTGAAGTGCACGTTCATTTCTCGGCCCGTCGTGGGGCTCGTCGCCTTCGCCATGTATTGCCGGAGGATCTCCGTGGGCTGAGCGCCTTGCACCAGCATCGCGCCCAGATTGCGGATGAGTGGAGACATGATGTCGCCGGGATCGAGCGCGAAGGCGCTCCCGACGCTCTCGCCCTCTTGGCCCAGCGATCGGTACAGGCCACCGATCACCTTTCCCTGACGGTAGAGATTGACGAGCCGCTCTTCTAGCGACCTGGTGAGTCGGAGGTAGTAGTAGATCTCGAGCAGCTGTTCCCGGGTGAGGCCGGATGGGATGGTCGCAGGAGTCGCGGTGCTATCCGTCACGTTACACCCTCGACCTCGTATCCGGCGTTCACGACGGCATCGATGAGCCGGTCAACCGCCACTTTCTTGGGGTCACACTGCACTTCGGCCCGTCCCGCCGCGAGATCCACGCTCGCACCCCAGACGCCGGGCACCTCCTGCAAGGCCACCTCCACCGTCTTGCGACAGTGATCGCATGTCATACCGCGCACGGACAATTCGACCGATGCCATAAGCGTCTCTCGTTGTGCTCCCCTGCCCCCGCCGAGCGGAGGTGCCGAGCGTTTCGTTAGTACGCCCCTCGGGCCACGTGATCCGTGTCCGCCTTCGTGTGCACAAGAGTTAGAAAGCGCTTGGCGAGCTTATCCAGCTCACTCTCCCCAACCTGATCGGTGGCAATCGTGATCAGCGTGTAATGGCCACCCTCCGCGCGCACTGCGACGGTGACCCGGCCGATGGCTCCAGCAAATCTCCGTTCCCGATCCTCGACGGACTGGCGCTCCAGACGCTCGCCGAAATACCGGTCGGCCTCTTCCAGGACCTTGTCGATGGAAACGGAGGTGCGGTGAAAGTATCGCATACAATCAGGTCGCCATGGATGGAGTGAATCGTCGGAGTCGCAAGCTGTTCCCCACCACACTCAAGCTGGACAGAGCCATCGCCGCACTGGCGAGGATCGGGCTGAGCAGGACCCCAGTGAATGGATACAATACGCCTGCCGCCAGGGGTATCCCCAACACGTTATAGATGAAGGCAAAGAACAGATTGCCTCGAATGGTCCACAAGGTCCGGCGGGACAGCTCGATCGCCGTCACGACGGCCCCGAGATCTCCTCGGATCAACGTGATGTCCGAGGCTTCCATGGCGACGTCGGTCCCAGTTCCAATCGCAAACCCCACGTTGGACTGCGCCAACGCCGGCGCGTCGTTGATCCCATCGCCGATCATCCCCACGCGATGACCCTCCCGCTGAAGCCGTTTGATCTCATCGGTCTTGTCACGTGGGTCCACCTCCGCCAGGCAGCGCTCGATTCCGACCTCGCGACCCACGAGGTTTGCGGCCGCCTTACTATCTCCACTGAGCAGATAGAGCTGGAGCCCCATGGCCTTGAGCCGCGCGAGGGCCGGCTTGGCGTCCGGCTTGATGGCATCCTCCAGCACAATCAGTCCCTGGACGGCGTCGTTCACGATCACGACCACCGGCGTGCGTCCCGCCAGCACGTGACGCTGCGCATCCGCGCCAAGCGATCCCAAATCAATACCGCGCTCATCAGCGTGGCGGATACTGATCACCTCGACCAGGAACTTTCCCACGATCCCCCGGGCGCCGCGCCCCTCCATGGCCACAAAGCGCTCAACGCGTTCCACGACGAGCTGCTTGGCCTTGGCGGCCTCCACGATGGCGCCGGCGAGGGGATGCTCGGAACGCGCCTCGACCGACGCGCCCAGACGGAGGATCTCGCTGGCGCTCACCGTACTTCCGTCGGACCGCTTGGCTCCCACGACGCGCGTGACCGTTGGCCGCCCTTCCGTGACGGTGCCGGTCTTGTCGAACACGAGGGTGTCGAGGCGGCCCACCGCTTCGAGCGCCTCGCCTCCACGAATGAGCACGCCGTGCTCGGCCCCCTTCCCGGTGCCGACCATGATGGCCGTGGGTGTTGCGAGCCCGAGTGCACAGGGACAGGCGATGACCAGCACGGTGACCATGGCCACGGTTCCGAAGACCATGGCTGGGGACGGTCCAACTACAAACCAGACCACGAAGGCCGCGATGGCCACGGCCATGACGATGGGAACGAAGACACCGGCAACGGTGTCTGCGAGCCGTTGCACCGGCGCTTTGCTGCCCTGAGCGTCTTCCACCAACCGAACGATCTGCGCGAGGGCGGTGTCACGGCCCACCGCGGTGGCCTCGAAGATCAGCGACCCCGTGGTGTTGATCGTCCCACCCATCACCCGGCTGCCAGCCTCCTTGAGCACCGGCACGGGCTCGCCGGTCAGCATGGCCTCGTTCACACTCGACGCTCCCCCAGTGACGACGCCATCCACCGGAATGGTTTCGCCGGGGCGGACCACCAGGCGCTGCCCCACCTGAACTTCTTCGATCGGAATGTCCCGATCTTCGCCATTGGTCTGCACACGCGCAGTCTTGGGACGCAACCCCATCAGCCGGCGAATAGCCTGCGATGTCTGACCTTTGGCCCGGGCTTCCAGCAAGCGCCCGAGCAGAATGAGTGCGATGATCGCGTTGGCGGCCTCGTAATAGACATCCGCGGGGAGACCGGCCCGCACGAAGATCCACGGGGTCAGCGTCGCCACCGCCGAGTAGAGAAACGCCGCACCTGTTCCCACGGCGATGAGGGTGTTCATGTCAGCTGTGCGGTGCCGGATCCCGGACCACGCGCCCTGGAAAAACCGCCGGCCGCTCCACGCCAACACCGGGATCGTGAGCACCAGCATGCTCAGCTTCACGAGCTGCGGATCGCGCGCCGCTAAGTCGTAGAGGCCTGGCACCAGACGCGAGAGGGCGCCGTTCAACGGTGCCAAGATCCGAGCGACCAGGTCGTGCTCCTTCGTGCTCATCCCCACCATCAGCGGCATGGAGGCCACCATGGTGATGAGGGCCACGACCGCGGCAACGACGAATCGCCAGAACAGCCCCTGGACTTCTTTGCGCTGACGGAGCCGCTCCCGCGCCACCGGATCTTCGGCCGGAACCGGTTCGGCCACCGTGAGGCCGGCACGAGCGACCGCCAGCTCGAGATCTTGTCCGGTGACCAGACCCGGGACGTACTCCACGCGTACGCGCTCGCTGGCCTGGTTGGCCGCCACGGCCAGCACCCCCGGAAGACCTCCAAGCTCGTCCTCCAACCGTCCCACGCCCGACGCGTAGTGCAGGCCTTCGATGGGAAAGGTGACAACCGCCTTCGCGCAGTCGTAACCCGCGTCTCGCACGGCTCGCACCAAGTCGGCCACCTGGGTGGCCGCGTCGTCGAACCGGACGGTCGCCTTTCCAGTGGCGTAGTTCACGGCAGCGTCGCGGACTCCTGGCGCCTGTGTCAACCGCTTTTGCACCGTCGTGGCGCAGGCCCCGCAGGTCATGCCTTCGACGGGAAGGGTGATGCGGGTCTCAGGCATGGATGGAGTGCCCCTTGCCCAGATTCGCTCGCGCCCCCTCCCCACCAATCTGGGCAACGACACGGCCGTTCATCACGCCCAAGCCACAGGAGAACGGATAATCCCCGGGCGTTGGCGGTGTGAATTCCACCACGGTCGTTTCGAACTCCGGGAGCTGCTGGTCGATGGCAAAGTCACGGAACCGCACGCGGGCCGAACAATCGGCGGTCTCGTCTCGATAGAATAAGAGGCGGACCGGTCGGCCCGCCTCCACGAAAATCGTCTCTGGATCGTACCCGCCCTTTACCAGAACTCGCACTTCCTGGACCGTGTCAACCGAAGCCGCAGGTCGGCGCTCCGGCGTAGACCGCGGACCCAGAAAGAACCACAGTTCCCCGGCGATGAGCGCCACGCCGAGCACGACAACGACGACATCGACCGCCGTCACACCGTCTGGTAGTCGTAGTACTCGATACCGAGGTGGGTGATCTGCTCCTCACCCATGAGCCACCGCAGCGTGTTCTTCAGCTTGGTGTGCTGGATGAACAAATCGTGCTCCGGGGTCAGCTCCGGCGCGGCCATCGGGCTCTTGAAGTAGAAGGAGAGCCATTCCTGAATGCCGCACATCTCAGCCCGCTGGGCCAGATCGAGAAACAAGGCCAGGTCATGAACCAAGGGTGCGGCGAGGATCGAGTCACGGCACAAGAAGTTGATCTTGATCTGCATTGGGTAGCCGAGCCACCCAAAGATGTCGATGTTGTCCCACCCCTCCTTGTTGTCTCCCCGTGGCGGATAGTAGTTGATGCGGACTTTGTGATATACCTTGCCGTACAGATCGGGGTACATGCTCGGCTGAAGGATGTGCTCGAGCACACCGAGCTTCGACTCCTCCTTCGTCTTGAACGACTCGGGATCGTCCAAGACTTCGCCGTCGCGATTGCCGAGAATGTTGGTGGAATACCACCCCGAGAGTCCCAGCATTCTGGCCTTGAGCATGGGCGAGATCACCGTCTTCACCAACGTCTGCCCGGTCTTGAAGTCCTTGCCGCACAGGGCGACTTCGCGATTCAGAGCCAGCGTCTGGAGCGCGGGCAGGTCGACCGTCAGATTGGGGGCTCCGTTGGCGAACGGTACCCCCTCCATGAGACTCGCCCATGCATAGAGCATCGATGGCGCGATCGACGGATCGTTTTCCTCCATGGCCTTCTCGAACGCCGGGAGGGATTCATGCGTGGGCCCCGACGGGATGAAGACTTCCGTGGAGGCGCACCAGATCATGACCAAACGGTCGCATCCATTGCGGTTTTTGAACTCGCGAATATCGTCGCGCAGCTGCTCAGCGAGGTCGCGCTTGGTCTTTCCGGTCTTGACGTTGGACCCATTGAGCCGCTTGACGTAGTTCCGGTCGAAGACCGCCGGCATCGGTTTGATGCCCTGGAGGAACTCGGCAATGGGCGCGATGGCCTCGTTCTCCAATACGCCCGCCACCTGACACGAGGTATATCCGTCGTCGGGGATGGGATCCCACGCCCCGAACACCAAGTCGTCCAGCCCGGCCAGAGGCACGAAATCCCGAATCCGCGGGACACGGTGCTCCGTGCGTTTTCCCAGCCGAATCGTCCCCATCTCGGCCAGCGAGCCGATCGGCTTGGCTCGCCCACGCCGAATGCTCTCGACGCCCGCCACGTAGGTCGTCGCCACGGCGCCGAGGCCAACCAGCAACACGCCCAGTTTTCCCTCGGCGGGCGCTATCGACCGCTTACTTGGGTCACTCACCTGCTCGTCCTTTCCTCGATGAACTCGTAGAACCGGCAAAGATCGGTTCCGCCGGCTCGGTCCAGCGTGGCTGGGTCCGACGGCGAACGATGCCGGTCGATCTGCGAACATGCACGATGCGCTGCACCACGGTCACGACGGCAACCGCGGCGAGCAGGCCCACCACGGCCACCAGAAGCAATCCCCGAGGCCCGGCTCCGAAAAACAACGTGGGGATCCCCAAGCCCAGCACTCGCTCGGCTCGCTGCGCAATGCCGACCGTGCACTCCAGCCCGAGCCCCTCGGCGCGCGCGCGCGCGTAGGACACGATCAATCCGGCGGCGAGGGCCACCGCCGCGGCGGCCACGGCCGGCAGAACCCACGGCTCGCTGACCCCGCCGTTCACAAAAAAGACGATGATCCCGATGAAGAGGGCCGACTCCCCCACCCGATCGAGGGTAGAGTCGTAAAAAGCCCCGAACTTCGAGGACGACCCCGCCGTGCGCGCCACCCGGCCGTCGAGCATGTCGCAGGTCCCGCTCAGTAGCAGCAGCGCCGCGCCGACGCGCACCCACCCGAAGCCGAAGGCCACCGCGGACGCTACCAAGAGCAGCGTGCCGACGCTGGTGATCGCATTGGGAGTCACCCCAACGGCGACCAGCCGCGCCACCAGCGGTTGAAGCAGGGCTTCGAAGCCCCGCCGGACAAAGCCGGGGATCAACATACGCACTTCGCAGTGGGAATAGGCTGCTAAGAATAACTGCGACTTGAGGGTACGGCAATCGCGGGCCCCGGGGCCCTGGCCCCGGCCTATTCGGGGTAGAGCAGGTAGCGTTTTCGCCACTGCTGAAACGCTGCCAAGTCCGCCCGCCAGCCCCCGACAATGGCTTCGGCGGCGAGCCCCCGCTCGAGCCCCCGTCGCACGCCGTCCGTCCCCGCCAGACGATCGAACGTGCTGCCGAACGTGAGACTGTCTGGGTGCCAGTTCCGAATCGCCGCCAGGAGCGCCACCGCCGTGGTGGTCGGATCGTATCGCTCGCGAACCGAGACTCTGAGCCCCACGGCCCCGATCCTCGCCCCGGCGTACTTGCCGTCCGTCGGGTCCTGGGGAGTGATCGTGGTGTCGAAGAGGACAACACCCGCCTGGTCCCCCACCGCCTCGACCACCCCGGCGCCATCCAGCCAGGGCGCCCCGATCACCTGAAACGCGATGGGCGTCCCCCGCCCGACCGACAGATTCGTGCCTTCGAACAACACCATGCCCGGATAATGCATGGCGCTCTCCAGACTCGGCATGTTGGGAGACGGACGAACCCACGGAAGACCGGTGGCGTCGAACCAGCGGTCTCGCGACCATCCCACTACCGGAACGACCGTGAGATCAGCCCCAAGACCCAACACGTCGTTCCCCATGCGCGCGAGCTCGCCGAACGTCATGCCGTGCCGCAACGCCACCGGAAGCATGCCCACGAAGGTGGCGAACGCCGAATCCAGCACCGGTCCCTGGACGTGGGTCCCACCGATCGGGTTCGGCCGATCCAGTACCACCACGGCACGCCCATGGGCCCGCGCGGCCTTCATGGCCAGGAGCGCTGTGGAGATGTAGGTGTAGGTTCGGCTGCCGATGTCCTGGAGATCGATGACGAGGACATCGACAGACTGCAGCATTTCTGAGCTCGGCTCACGCACCGCACCATAGAGGCTGTAGATGGCGATCCCCGTTCGACCCTCGACGGTATCACCGATGCCCTCCTGGTCCAGCATGCCGCGGAAGCCGTGCTCGGGACTAAAGATTGCAGTAACTTGCACGCCTCGAGCGAGCAGCCGATCGAGATCCGCGGTGCCGCTCCGGTCAACACCCGTTTGGTTCGTGAGGAGGCCAACGCGCCGACCTGTGACGAGCGCACTCGAATCCCGGAGCAGCACGTCGATCCCCGGAAGCACCGGAGCCGCCCCCTGGCTGGCCTGCGTGCACCCGAGGGCTCCCCACATCAGCCACCAAACCAACGCCCTATGCGCCACGGCCTGATCGCCTCCTTCGTTGTCATCGCGTCGTCCGCGTGTTCCTCGTCGCCGCCGACGATCCAGCCACCACCCGAGGCGGCATCGCCCACTACACCGGCACCACCACCGCCGGTCCCGGATCCATACGCACCGATTCCGCCGATGCTCGTCCCCCAACGGAGTCCCAAGATAACGGTCGACTCTCTCCTCCATACGCTGAGCGTGGAGGAGAAGGTGGGCCAGGTCATCATGCCCTGGCTGCTTGGAAACTATGCGTCCTACGAAAGCGATGAGTACGACACGCTACGGACGTGGATCGATCAGCTGCACCTCGGCGGCATCATCATTTCGGTGGGATCGCCGCTCGACGTTGCGACCAAGCTCAACGCACTCCAAGAACACTCCCGACTCCCGCTGCTCATTGCCGCCGACCTCGAGTGGGGAGCCGCCATGCGGCTTCGCGGGGCCACGGCCTTCCCGATTGCCATGGCGTTCGGGGCAACCGATCGCGAGCTGGACGCCTATCAGCTCGGCCGAGTCACCGCACTGGAAGCCCGGGCGGTGGGAATTCACTGGACATTTTCCCCGGTTGCGGATCTGAACAACAATCCCAAGAACCCCATCATCAATACGCGCTCCTTTGGGGAGGACCCCGGGCGCGCGGCGGCGCTCGTGGCCGCCTACATTCGCGGCGCCGAGGAACATGGGCTCTTCACGACGGCCAAGCACTTTCCCGGTCACGGCGACACCGGCAGCGATTCGCATTCGGAGCTACCGGTGGTCGCGGCGTGTTGGGACCGGCTCGACACCCTGGAGCTCGTCCCGTTTCGCGCCGCCATCGACGCAGGGGTCACGGCCGTGATGACGGCGCATCTCGCGCTCACGTGCCTGGATGGGGCTGGCTCGGTGCCGGCCACACTCGCACCAGCGGTGGTGTCCGGGGTTCTCCGCGACTCGCTCGGCTTTGCCGGAATCGTCGTCACCGACGCCCTGTCCATGGGGGCGATCGTGAATGGGTACGGTGCCGGCGAGAGCGCCGTCCGAGCGTTTCTCGCCGGGAACGATCTGCTGCTGGTACCCGCCGACGTGCGGCTGGCCCATCGAGCGATGGTCGAGGCCGTCGCGAGTGGTCGGGTGTCCATGGCGCGACTCGACCAATCGGTGAGGCGCGTGTTGACGCTCAAACAGCGCGTTGGGCTCTATCGCCAGCGCACGGTCCCGTTGGACAGCGTACCGGCCATCGTCGGGCAGCGTGCCTTCGAGGAACTCGCGAACGACGTGGCCGCCCGAGCACTCACCCTCGTGCAGCGGGGTCCCGTGAATGCGTTCCGATCTACACGGGGCCGCACCGCGGTGATCACCTATGCGGAGGAATCGAACCTCAGCATCGGTAACACGCTCATCCGTGAGCTTCGCAACTGGGGCGATACCGTGGGTACCTTCCGCTTGTATCCGGCGTCCGGCCCAATGTCCTACGACTCCGCGCGGGTCGTCATCTCGGGCTATCCCCGCGTTGTGTTTGCGGTGAGCGTGCGTTTCATTGCAGGCCGGGGACACGTGGATCTTCCGGAAGCCCTGGCGGGTCTGATTCTGTCCACCGATCGCCGCCGTCCCACGATGTTGGCGTCGCTCGGCAGTCCGTACTTGATGGCTCAGATCCCGGGCTTTGCTGGCGGGTATCTCTTGGCGTGGAGTGACGTGCCGGCCACCGAACTTGCGGTTGCTCGAGCCCTCGCGTCGCGAGCACCCATTACCGGCCGGCTTCCCATCACCCTGTCCAGCAGCTTTCCGCACGGTCACGGCATCCGCATCGGCGCTCCATGAGGATCAGCATCACCTTGCTGCTCGGCGCACTGTGTGCCACCTCAGGCACATCAGCAGCCCAGGAATCGATGGCCCGGCGATCGCTGGATGGCGGGCGTCTCGCCTGGACCCGCGATTATCTGAGCGCGCAAGCTGCCCGCGGAGCCTTTCCCGGCGCCGTGCTGCTCGTGGGCTGGGGGGATGCCGAATTCCTCGCCGCCGTGGGCCATTACGGTCGAGACGATCTCCGACCCGTCACCGACAGCACCATCTACGACCTCGCCAGCCTGACCAAGGTCGTGGGGCTGACCACCGCAGTCATGCTCCTTGTGGCGGATGGGGTGTTAGACCTCGACGCCAGCGTCGCGGCGTATGTTCCCGCGTTCCTTGGCGAGGGCAAGGACCAGGTGCGGGTGCGCCACTTGCTCACCCACACGTCCGGACTGGCGCCGTGGGAGCCGTTCTATCGAGAGACCCACAGCCGGCAAGAAGCGCTGGATCGGGTGCTCGCAGCTCCGCTCCAGACTCTTCCCGGCGCACGGTACGCCTACTCCGATCTCGGAGCCATCGTCCTGACGCAGATCGTGGAAACCGTGGCCGGAGAGTCCCTGGAACACCTGCTCGCCCGCCGCGTGTTCGAGCCTCTCGGCATGACCGATACGCGGTTTCGACCACCGGCAAGCTGGCGGCCGCGCATCGCGCCCACCGAAGACGACCCGTGGCGCGGTCGGGTGCTTCGGGGCGAGGTCCACGACGAGAACGCGGCCAGACTGGGGGGAGTGTCCGGGCACGCCGGGATCTTCTCGACCGCGCCGGACCTGTCGCGGTTCGCCAGGTGGCTGCTGGATGTCTATCACGACCGGTTGTCCGAGGACGCTCCGATCCACCTGTCTGCCGACCTCGTACGGCAATTCACCAGCAAGCAGCCTGGCCCCGAGGGATCCACTCGTGCGCTCGGATGGGACACACCCACGCCGGGCGGCGGCGGATCCGCCGGGCACCTCCTCTCCCCCACGAGCTTCGGCCACACGGGGTTTACCGGCACCAGCATCTGGATCGACCCGGACCGAGAGCTGTTCATCATTCTGTTGACGAATCGGGTTCATCCATCGCGCGAGAATACCGCGATACGGCGGGTTCGCAGCACGGTGGCCGATTCGGTCGTGAAAGCGGTGGACGGAGGGTAGGAGCGCGGGGCGGCACAGACACGGCAGCAACGGCAACGGCGATCGTAACCCGAGGACCATTGCATGGAACTGAGAGCGCTGGACTGGGCCGTCGTCGTCGCGTACTTCGCGGTGGCGGCGGCGATCGCCTTGGCGTTCGCCGGTCGAGCCAAGCGTTCCCTCGCCGACTACTTCGTGTCCGGGCGCGCGCTCCCCTGGTGGCTCGCAGGCACGTCGATGGTCGCGACAACGTTTGCCGCGGATACGCCGCTGGCCGTCACGGGGATGGTCTCGCGTCACGGCGTCGCGGGCAATTGGTTGTGGTGGAACGGGGCGCTGAGCGGCATCCTCACCGTCTTCTTCTTTGCGCGGTTGTGGCGTCGGGCTGGCGTACTCACTGACGTCGAGTTCGTCGAGATCCGCTATAGCGGGAAACCCGCTGCGGTGCTGCGCGGCGCCCGAGCGCTCTACCTCGCCGTCCCCATCAATCTGATCATCATGGGGTGGGTGACGCGGGCCATGATCACCATCATGGACGTCGCCCTGGGCATCGAAGGCACGACGGCGGCGCTCATTCTCTTCGCCGTGACGGCCGCGTACGTCGTCGTCGCGGGTCTCTGGGGGGTGATCCTGACGGACTTCCTCCAGTTCTTGGTGGCGATGGCCGGCTCGGTGGCCCTCGCTGTGGTGGCCGTGCGCTCCGTGGGCGGCATGGACGCCCTGGTGGACCAAGCGAGCCAGCGCTTTGGTAGCGCGGATGCCGCCTTCGGCGTGCTACCGCCGCTCGATTCACCATGGCTTCCCCTGACCACTCTGTTCGTGTTCCTGGCCGTCCAGTGGTGGGCCGCGTGGTACCCCGGCGCCGAGCCGGGCGGCGGCGGGTATGTCGCGCAACGCATGTTCGCCGCTCGAGACGAGCGGCAGAGTCTGCTCGCGACCCTCTGGTTCAACGTCGCGCACTACGCCGTGCGGCCGTGGCCCTGGATCTTGGTGGCCATGGTGGCGACAATCCGGTATCCCAATCTCGAAAATCCCGAAGAGGGCTACGTGCTCACCATGGTGGAGCTGCTGCCCACCCCCCTCAAGGGATTGCTCATCGCCGCATTTGCCGCGGCCTACATGAGTACCATCAGCACGCACCTCAACTGGGGGGCCTCGTACCTCGTCAACGACGTGTACCTCCGGTTCGTCCGCCGTGGAGCGGCGCTCAAGGAACAGGTGCTGGTCAGCCGCCTCGCCACGCTCACGCTCATGGCGCTGGCGCTTGTCACGATGGCGTTCCTGCAATCGGTCGAGGCGGGATGGAAGATCCTCCTGGCCATCGGCGCGGGCACCGGCTCCGTCCTGATCCTACGGTGGTATTGGTGGCGCATCAACGCGTGGTCCGAATTGAGCGCGATGGCGGCGTCGTTCGTGACCGCGTTGTTGCTTCAGGACCTGGGCGGACTCGATGCGGCCGATCCGAGTGGCCGCGGCTATGCCATCGTCATGCTCGGAACGGCCGGCGTGACCACCGTGGTGTGGATCGCGGTCACATTCGCCACAGCGCCGGAACCCGCTGAGACGCTCGAGCGCTTTTATCGCCGGGTGCGTCCCGGGGGACCGGGATGGCGCCGCATAGCGGCGCGCCTGGGGTTTGCCGACGACCAGATTCCGGGAGGTGCGCTCTCCTGGGTAAACTGGATCGCGGGGTGCGTTGCCGTGTACGCGTCCTTGGCCGGGGTGGGGAGGCTCCTGTTGGGTACACCCCTTGCGGGTATGCTGTTGTTGGGAGCGGCGGCGGTGGCCTTCGCGATCATTGCGCGTAACTTACGCAATGACAAGCAGTTTCAGGCAGCCTCCGTTGACACCCTCCCCGGACGGTGATAGTTTCGACGGCAGTGAGCGGAGGTTGGAATGAGCACGACCCAAAGACCAGAAGCAATTGTTTCACTTACACTTACGGACAACGCCGCCGAGCAGGTGAGGACGTTCCTGGAGCATGAGGATGTCCCTGCGGAGACTGCGGGTCTCCGAGTGTCCGTGCTCCCCGGTGGATGCTCGGGCTTCAAGTACGGCTTGACCGTGGATGACCATCCCGAGGACGACGACCTCGTCTTGGTGCTTAGCGGCCTCCGCGTCTTCGTGGACGTTTTCAGTGCCCAGTATCTCCAAGGCACGACCATCGACTACGTCTCCTCGATGCAGGGCTCAGGATTCACATTCAGCAATCCGAACGCTACGGGCGGGTGCGGGTGCGGGAGTTCGTTTTCCGCGTGACGGTGTGGTAGCGCCAATGAAGGTTGCCCCAGGGCCTGCGAGCTTCGCAGGCCCTGTCGTTTGCAGGGCCCACCTCTCGTGACCGTCGTCGACCTTGCTGTCATGGCGGCCTATCTCCTCGCCGTCATCGCCATCGGTGTCTACTTCGCGCGGCGGCAGCGCGATGCCGAGGACTACTTTCTCGGCCGGCATTCGTTGCCTTGGTGGGCGGTCATGCTGTCCATCGTGGCCACGGAGACGTCAGCGTTGACGGTGATATCGGTTCCCGGCATCGGCGCCCGGAGCGATCTCACCTTTTTGCAGCTGCCCCTGGGCTATCTGGTGGGTCGGGTGGGCGTCGCCCTGTGGCTGCTGCCCGGCTATTTCCGCGGCGACCAAGAGACGGCGTACTCCCGGCTGGAAACGCGATTCGGCGTGGGGACGCGCAAGATCGCCTCGGCGATCTTCATGGTGATCCGCGCGTTGGGAGACAGCGTGCGGGTCTTCGCCACGGCGATACCCCTCACGATTGTCACGGGATGGTCGATTCCGGTGAGCATCGCCGTGGTGGCGCTCGCGACACTTGCGTATACGTGGGCCGGCGGCATCCGCGCCGTGGTGTGGGTGGACGTGCTGCAGCTCGGCATCTACGTGGTGGGGGGCATCGTGACCATCGTCGTCGCGGCCGGGCTGGCCGGGGGTGCCGCCAATGTCTTTGCTGCCGCACAGGATGCTGGCAAGCTTCGAGTCATCGATTGGAGTCTCTCCTTCACCACGACCTACACGTTCGCCAGCGGTCTCATCGGTGGTGCGCTGCTCTCTGCCGCGTCGCACGGCACCGATCATCTCATCGTGCAGCGGCTACTCGCCACGCGAGCGGTGACGGAGGCTCGCCGGGCACTGATCGGTTCCGGGGTACTCGTGATCCTGCAATTCGCGATCTTCCTCCTCGTGGGGACGTTCCTCTGGGCTGCCGGGGCCGACAACGGTATTCGCCCAGGCGACGAGATCTTCCCGGCGTTCGTGGTCGAGCAACTTCCCGCCGGCCTCGCGGGTCTCGTCGTGGCCGGTCTCTTGGCAGCGGCCATGAGTACCGTCAGTTCCTCCCTCAACTCGTTGGCGTCCGCCACGACCCACGATTTCTATGCCGCAATGAGCAACCGTCGCGAACCGCGCCATCTCTTGAGCGTGGGCCGATGGGCCACCGTGGGTTGGGCGGTGATTCTCGCGGCTGGCGCGCTCTCGTTCCAATCGAATGATCAGCCGGTTGTGGAACTAGCCCTGTCGATCGCGTCCATCACCTATGGGAGCCTCCTGGGCACCTATATCCTGGGCGGCGTCGTCCGCCGGGCGGTGCAAAAGGACGCCGTGCTGGGTATCGTCGTTGCAACGAGCGCCATGCTTCTCATCTTCCTCTGGAAGCCCGGCCCGTTTGCCAGTCTGGCGTGGCCGTGGTATGTCCCCTTGGGGACACTCATCACCGTGGCTGCGGGTTGGATCTCGACCACTTTGCGCAGACAGAGGGACCACACATGATTCTCGTGGGCGTCGACGTCGGTAGCTCACACACGGAAGTCGTCGTCGCCGACGAGGCGATTCGACCCTTGGCGCGCCGTCGAGGCCACGGGGCCGCGTTGGAGCCGGGTGGAGAAGCTCGATCGGCACAGGCGATCGCCGAAGTCGTCCGAGACGCGCTCGCCGCTGCCGAGGTGGAGAGCGACACGGACGCCCTCGTGGTCGGGGCCGCCGGGGCAGGTCGCGAAACGGAACGCGTGGGGCTCGAGAACGCGCTGCAGCAAGCCCTCGGGTTTCCTCCACCCAGGCTCCACGTGACCACAGACGCGGCCATTGCATTGGAGGCGGTGTTTCATGGCCAGCCCGGTATGCTGCTCAATGCTGGCTCGGGTTCGATCGCGTACGCCAGAGATCCTGCGGGGGTCGTGTGGCGCGTGGGCGGTCTGGGTTGGCAGTTCGGCGATGACGGCAGCGCCTATGCCCTCGTCCGAGCCGCCCTCGGAGTCGTGGGACGCGCCGCCGACGGCCGAGGTCCCCGAACCGCGCTCACCCATCGGCTGGCGGAGGCCATCGGGGCCGGGACGCTCGATGACCTGATTCGCTGGACGCAGACTGCCGACCGCGCGGCGGTGGCGGCGCTGGCCCCACACGTGTGTGACGTGGCAGACCACGGTGACGTCCCAGCCAGACGGCTCGTCGATCAGGCGGCAGCGGACCTGGCCGACCACCTCGAGGCCCTGCTGCGCCGTTTCCCCGATCGCCACAGCGTGCCCCTGGCATTGAGTGGGGGGGTCCTGAGTCCGACCTCACCGGTGCGAGCCGCACTGATCGAAATCGTGAGGGAACGGCTCCCCCGGATCCAGGTGCTCGAGACGCGGGTGGATCCACCGATGGGGGCACTGGCCATGGCTGCGGGGCTCGTGTCGTAACAGACACGTCAAACCGGCGGACCACGAAAAACCCGTCGGGGCCTACGCGGAATCCAGCCTCCCCAGCACGTCAGTTTCCCGCGTCCCCTCCATCATCTCGCTCTTCTTTCCCAGAAACCGCACGATCAACAAGATCACCCCGGCACCGATCAGCAGGGACAGGAACGGCGAGAAGCCGAAGGCCGTCGGGATGTCACCTACCAGCATGCCGATGAACCCCACGAGCAAGGCGTACGGGAGTTGGGTGCGAACGTGGTCCACGTGATCGCACCCCGACGCCATCGAGCTCAAGACCGTGGTATCCGAGATGGGCGAGCAGTGATCCCCGAATATCGAGCCCGCCATCACCGAGGAGATGACGCCGAGCAGCACGGTGTAATGGGCCCCTCCGTCGAAGGAGACGCCGCCCCCCAACGCCACCGCTAATGGGATCCCCAAGGGTAACAGGATCGCCATCGTGCCCCATGACGTCCCCGTCGCAAATGAGATGACCGCCGCGATGATGAACACGGAGACGGGAAGGAGCTCCAGCGGCATCCGGTCTGAGAGAGCACTCGAGAGAAAGGACGCGGTTCCCACAGCCGTCGTGACCTCACCCAGGGACCACGCGAGGACCAGGATGATGATCGCCAACATCATCGCTCGCATCCCACCCACCCAGGCCCGGATGGTGTGCGAGAGACTCAAAATCCGCTGCGCGACGGCCAATACGATCGCCGTCACGCATCCCAAGAGTGACCCCCAAAGCAAGGTATTGAACGGATCGGCATTGCCGAGGATCCGCGCGAGGGTTCGCGGCTCGTCAGCGGCGAGGCCCTGTGCTCCGGTATAGAGCAGGCCGAGGATCACCGTCACTACCACGACGATGACCGGGAGCGCGCCGTTCCACCAGCGGAGCCTCGTGCCCTCGGGAGGCTCCATGAGGTCGCCCTCGGTATCGGCGGCCAACTGCGCCCCGTCGCGGTAGAGCCCATTGCCGGATGACGCTCGACGCTCCGCCGCAAGCATCGGCCCGAAATCCCGACCCGTGAATATCAGAAGCGCCACGGTGAAGATGGCCAGGATCGGATAGAACAGAAACGGGATGCTGTGGAGAAAGACGCCAAACGGTGACGCTGACGTGAGTCCCTGGACCAGCGCGGCATCGCCGGGATTTTGCTCTGCGGCGAGTCGGAGCCCATCACCGATGAGACTGATCTCGAACCCCACCCACGTCGAGACAAACACGAGCGCAGCCACGGGAGCTGCCGTCGAGTCCACAATGTAGGCGAGCTTTTCGCGAGAGATCTTGAGCCGATCCGTGAGCGGGCGCATGGTGTTCCCGACGATCAGCGTGTTGGCGTAATCGTCGAAGAAAATCGCGAGCCCTGCCAGCCAGGTTGCCAGCTGACCGCGCCGCCGCGACGTGGCCAGGGGCGTCACGGCCTGCACGATGGCTTTGGTGCCGCCGGTGGCGCTCATCACCCCTACCATGCCGCCGAGCAGCAACGAAAAGATCACGATCGCCGCATGGTCGGCATCGGCGAGGGCAGGCCGGACGAAGCGATCCACTGTCATGAGGACGGCCGCAAACGGGTTGTACCCCGCCACGAAGAGACATCCCAGCCAGACCCCCACGAAGAGACTGCTCACCACCTCGTGGAAGATGAGCGCCAGCGCGATGGCCACGAGTGGCGGGAGGAGGCTAAACCACCCCGGTATGAGGGGCCGGTCCAAGCTCGTGACCGTGGCGCCCGCCGTGACCGTGATGGGCAACTGATCTGCGGACGTGATCTCCAGGTCGTTGACGGTGCGTTCCCCAACCGGTGGGACCACGAGCCTCGCGAGCAGCTCACCGGTGGCCGCCCGAATGACGATGGGGACCGAGTCGAGCGCGGTGGCCGCTCGGACGGTTAGGGAAAACGGAATGTCTCGGAGCAGCACGCTCGGGAGATCGACCTCGATCTCTTGGGCCGCACCTGGCACAGCGCCAAGGCTCAGCGCCAGCGCGATGCCGGTGGCTTGGAGGACTCTCCTGGGTTGCATAGCAGAGGCTCTGGTGGGCGACGGTAGAGGCCCGAGGCGCTCGGAACGAAGCGTCTCTCTGTGCGTGAGCTTCACTCCATCCCGCCGAAACGGTAGCGACCGGGCATGCGAGCCACCCCTGTTTGCTCCCTGGTACACGAAGGCGCGAGAGCTCGTGCGAACCCTCGCGCCTCGGCGGACTGCATGAAACCGACGATCAGTTTTGTTCGGCCGGGGTGAACCCGATGACCTGAACCCCAGCCCCACGAGCAATGTCCATCACCTCGATGACTTCTTGATACCGGCGGTTGCCCGCCGGTTTGACGAACATCAGCTTCGCGGGCCGATTGTCGTAGATCTCGTGCAAGCGAGCATCCAGTTGGGACTTGAGCACCGGCTGCGCGTTCACCGCGTACGAACCATCTGCACGGAGCTCGAGCACGATCTGATTGCTCTGCACGTTCGGTTGCTCTGTTTGTTGGGGTGGCGTGGGCGGGGGCACCTGCACATCCATCGCCTTCCGCGACAGCGGCACCTGCATCATAAAGATGATCAGGAGCACCAGCAGGATATCGATCATCGGCACCACGTTGGGCTCAGAAGTGAACCCACCACCGCCCGTCGGAACGGAGATGGCCATGAGCTACCTCCCCCCTCCGAAGAGCCCACTCTCCTCGCGCAGCTCTTCGGTAATGGCGGCGATCACGCGGACGCCTGCGCGCCGGGCGATCTCGATCCCCTCCTGAATCGTCGCGAACTCGAGATTCTGGTCCGCTTTGAAATAGAGAATCTTGTCCGTCGTGCGGCCGCCGTAGATCTGCATCAGCATCTCTTCCAGCTGTCCCTCGGGTACGAGACCGGTCTCGCCGGTTCCCGGATCGAGGTAGAACTGACCACTTTGGTCGATACCGAGCACGACGTCCCCGGATTCTTCCGGCCTCGACTCGATGTTGCGTCCCATTGGCATCCGTGCCTGGAAGCCCGCTGAGATGACCGGTGTCACGATCATGAAGATGATGAGCAACACCAGCATGATGTCGATCATCGGCACCACGTTGGGTTCGGCCTTCAGGCCTTCGTCACCACCACCGACTTGCATTCCCATAGATCAGGTCCTCCTTTGGGCGTGAATGCCAGCCTACTTGGAGACGTGACCGGTGGCGGCGGCCTGCTGGGCCTTGAATTCCTTCGTGAAGATCGACCGACCGAACTCGGTGCCTACGCTCTTGATCAAGAAATCAATCAGTTCTTTTGACGTGTAGGTCATCTCGACCGTGAAGTTCTCGACCTTGGTCTGGAAGTAGTTGAAGGCCCAGACCGCGGGAATCGCCACGCCAAGACCGATACCGGTGGCGAATAGCGCCTCGGCGATACCGGCAGAGATAGCCGCCAGACCACCGGAACCGGTGACGGCCATGCCGGTGAACGAGTTGATGATGCCGAACACCGTGCCCAAGAGACCCACGAACGGTGCCGTTGCGCCCACCGTCGCCAGGAGACCCAGGCCGCGCTTCAGCTCGGCCAACAGAATCAGCATCTGGCGCTCGATCGCGCGCTCCGCCGAGTTGATGTCCGCTGTCGTGATGGTTGCCCGGTCACGCAACAGCGGCTTCACCTCCGCGAGGGCCTCACCCAGGACTCGGGCCACATGCGAGACCTTCTGCTTCTCGGCCAGCTCGATGGCGGCATCCAGCTGCTCTTCCTGAATGAACCGGGCGAACTCCGGAGCAAACTTCGCCGTCTCCTTCCGGCTCTTGCGGAACCGCCACCACTTCTGCACGGCAAAGCCAAGCGATAGGATGGACATGAGGATCAGAATGATGATGATCCCGCGGGCAAACCATCCAATGTCGCCCCACATTTCGATAAAGGATATCTCCATGAGTCCTGAGCCTCCGCTCGGTTAAACGGGGTGTGAGAGTTGTCGAATCATTGTCGGCCTGAACCTTACCGGGCCAGCACGAAGTTGATCGGCATGCGGACGAGGACCTTCACGGCCTGCCCCCGCACCCGTCCCGGACGGAACAGACACTTCTGAATCATCTCTTTGGCTGGTGACTCGAACGCCTTGTGCGTCGAATCGAGCGCGCGGACGGAGCTGGGATCTGCATGGCCTTGTTGGTCGACGATGAACTCGAGCAAGACGGTGCCCTCGATCCCCGCCTGCTGCATCATGCGCGGGTACGGGGGGCGCGGACACGAAATCTGCTCCGGAGTCTCGTCGACGACGGCTTCGGCGAACACTTGCGTGAGATCCACTGGACCGGACCCACCCTCGACACCACTGAACACACCACCCTCGACACCCTCACCGGTGTAGTCACGGGGATCGAAACGCTCGTTCAGGTCGATGGGAGGAATCTCGGTGGGAATGTCGACTGGTGCTGCCAGCGTCTGGAAGCCCTTCGGTGGAGGATTCAGCGTCGTGATGACCGGAGGTGGCTCATCTTCCGGCTCGGGCTCGTCCTGTTGTTCTTCGATAAAGACGAGTGTCGTTTCCGTAGGTGCCTCGATCACGGCATCCGTGGCGTGCATCGTGGCCACGACCCCCGCCCAGACTAGCCCTCCGTGGAACACGATCGACCAAAGGGTCGTGAACACATTCCCTTTGCGACCGGCTTTGCGGAATTTCGGGTCGGATTCAACGAGGTTATCGAACACCGTTTCCCTCCGGTTTCCGTCGTAGTGAATGAATCTACTCCTAATAACGACGGATAGTTAGCCCACGAATGGGCGAAAGATGACAAAACGATGACAAAGCAATTACGAGTCGGTGGTTCCGCTATCACCCTCCGGCATAGGCAGGGTCACGGTGAAGGTCGTCCCGTGACCCTTGCGACTCTGGACCGTGATCGAGCCGCCGTGCGCCTCGGCGATCCACTTGGAAATCGCCAGTCCCAGCCCGGCTCCCGCACGCTCCGCCACCCGGCTGCGGGCAGGGTCCGCTCGCCAGAAGCGGTCGAAGATATGCGGCAGCTCTCCCGGCGCAATGCCGATCCCGGTATCGCGCACCGACACGCTCACCGCCCCGTTGGCGGCGCCAGAGTCGATGGAGACCCGGCCACCCGGCGGTGTGTATTTGATGGCGTTGGTCAGCAAGTTCATGAGCAACTGCCGGATGCGACTCCGGTCGAGCTCCAGCACCATCGGCGTCTCCGGCACCTGCACCTCGACGTCGACGGACGCGTGCTCTCCCAGCATCCCGGCGGTCTCCGCCACTTCGGTGAGAATATCCCTGAGATCCAGTTTGTCCAGATGAAGGGGGGCACGCCCCTCATCGGCGCGTGCGAGCGTGAGCAGCGAGTCCATCATCTCCGACATCCGGTTCGTCTCGACCAACATGTCCTCGAGGATCTCGAGCGTGCTGGGCGAGACCTCGGGATGGGTCATCGCCCGCTCGATGCCGGCGCGAATCACGGTCAGCGGGGTCTTGAGCTCATGGCTGGCATCGGCCGTGAACCGTCGCAGCGATCGGAAGCTACGCTCGAGGCGACCCATCATCGCGTTGAGCGTGATCGTCAGCCGCGCCAGCTCGTCGTTGGTCGTGGGGCGCGCCAGTCGACGGTGTAGACTCCGCCCGTCGGTGATCGCCTCCACCTCGTCCACGATGGTCTCTACCGACTTGAGGGTGCGCCCCACGAGCACGTAGCCGACGACGATCGACGCCACGACCACCATCGGCGCCACCAGGAGCATGGCCGAGAGCAGCCGCTGCGCCCCCAACGCACCGGCCGCCCGGGGGGCGCCCGAGAGGACGGCCCGCACCGACGGGCCGGCGTTGAACACGGGCCGTACGAAGAACCGCAACTCGCCCACGGGCACTCCCAGATCCAAGATCCCATAGCCCGGAACGATTTCGCCCGGTTCGCGAGCCAGCCCTTGCCCCAGCCGCGCGACGTCGTTGAACGGAAGGGCGCGCGCATTGGCGGAGAGAAAGAGAATCTCGTTCTCTTCCCCGAACACGAGGACGTAGTCCCGCACCACACCCAGCAACCCTTCGACCTCCGGGACGAGCCCGAGTCGGTTGGAGGTGGGATCGAAGGCAACCACGGTCTCACGTGCGCGATAGGACTCGCTCAAGATCGTCGCGATGAGATCGGACTGCAGACGGATGCGGCCGTCGAGCTCGGCATAACTGCGGGATCGCTGGATCAGGAAGATGATCACAGCGAAGGCGAGGATAGTGGCGCCCATGGCAACCGCGTACCAGACGGCCAGGCGCCCCCGAATCGTGCGAATCACGTCGTTACTGGGCGTGCATCTTCTCGTAAAACATAACCCACGCCACGAACCGTGTGAATCAGCTTCGGCTCGAAGCCGTGATCGACTTTCTTGCGCAAGCGGTTGATCACCACATCCACGATGTTGGTCTGGGGATCGAAATGATAGTCCCAGGCATATTCGGTAATGAGCGTTCGCGACATGACCCGTCCCCGGTTCCGTGCCAGGTACTCGAGCACGGCATATTCCTTGGGTGTCAGCTCGAGCACGCGACTCCCGCGCCGCACTTCGTGACGTCCGGTGTCGATGGTCAGATCGGCAACCGTGATCACCGGGGGAGTGATGGCCTTGGGCCGACGTCCCAGGGCCTCGAGCCTCGCCAACAACTCTTCGAACGCGAACGGTTTAGTGACGTAGTCGTCCGCCCCAATCCGTAACGCCTGCACTTTGGACTCGACCGCGTCCTGGGCGGTGAGGACGAGCACCGGCGTCGTCACGCCACGGTCGCGCAACGTCCGCAGGATCTCGACCCCCGAGACTCCCGGAAGGCGGAGGTCCAACACGATGACGTCATACGAGGTCTGGGAGGCCCGTCGAAGGGCTGCGGTCCCCTCGTCCACCAGATCTACCTGCATCCGCTGTTCCTCGAGGCCCCGCTGCACGTACTGCCCCACCATGCGGTCGTCCTCGACGACGAGGACTTTCACGGTCGGATCGGCGACGATGGAGCCACGGGCAGCAGCACCTGGAATGACGAGCCACGGCCCACCTGGGACTCGACGTGGATGCGCCCACCGTGTTGCTGCACGATCCCATAGCAGATGGATAAACCGAGACCGGTGCCTCGGCCTGGCTGCTTGGACGTGAAGAACGGCTCGAAGATCTTGGGAAGGTCCTCGCGGGGAATGCCGGACCCGGTGTCTTCGAACTCGACCACGACCTCGTCGTCACGCACCGCACTGAGCCGCGTCCGGACCGTGAGCAGGCCCTCGCCTTCCATGGCATCGATGGCGTTGAGCATCAGCGCCAGAAACACCTGCATCAGTTGCTCGGCATTGGCCTGAATCGTCGGCAGGCCCGGGCGCAGCTCGCGAACCAACTTGATGCGCTTGAACCGGTCGTGATGCTTGACCAGGAACAATGCGTCCTCGACGATCTGGTTGAGCTCCGCCGCCCGTTTGTGACGCGCTTTGGGCCTCGAGAAGTCCAACAAACCAGTCACGATGTTCTGACAGCGTCCTAGCTCCGATTCGATGATGCGGAGATACTCGTCGTGCATTTGCGGATCGGCGCTTCGGAGCGACAGCGCTTCCACACATGCGCCGATCGTGGCCAGGGGGTTGTTGATCTCATGCATGACACCGGCCGCCAGCTGGCCAATGGCGGCAAGCCGTTCCGTTTGCGCGATTCGCTGCTGGACCACCTTCCAGTCGGTAATGTCCTCTCCGATGGTGATGACATGCGAAACATCAGCGTCGTCCAGCCGCATGGGAATTTTCGTGATGCGGTAGTAGCGTGGCTCCCGATCCTCGCCGGATGACTCGACCTCGATCACCTCCATCTCGCCAGTGTGGAAGACGCGATCGAACTCCCGCTTGAGCAGCGCCTTGGGTTGCCGGTGCATCACGTCGAACACCGCCCGACCGATCACCTCATCCCGCCCCACCCCCTTGGTTCCGGTCTCCCGCGTTCGGTTCCACGCCTGGATCCGATACTGTCGGTCAATGACGTAGAGCCCCACGGGCAGGGAATCGATGATCTTGGTGGTGAAACGGCGCTGCGCGTCGATCTCGAGCGTGCGTAGCGCCACTTCGCTGGCGAGATCCTCGGACAGCGCAATGCTGGCCAGCATCGGTGCCAGGATATTCGCAATGAGCTGCACCGCATCTCGAAGCGGCGTCGCCTGTGGTCCATCGGGAACGGTCGCCTCCAGCAGCCCGAGGGGCTCCCGTTCGTGCACCAGCGGGAGCCGCATGTGCCACTGGCCATCCCGCAACTCACAGCTCTCGCCAGCCGCCACCAGCCGTCCAACGCGCAAGACGGCATCCTGTGAGGGCGGGCGCGTTCCCCTCGCGACGATGGGCATGAAGCCAGACCCATCGGGCGTTCGGATCCACACCCGACACCGATCGCTCCCGAGGCCTCGCACCAAGGCGCCCATGACCCCGCCCAAGACATCCTCGGAACTGGCGCCGCTGGCGAGGTGGCCGGTGGCGTCCGCCAGAATGTGCAGCGCGCGGCGTTCCGCCTGTCGTTCGACGTCTAGTGGCTGCATAGGTGGCTTCACCTCGATCACCGGTGACACCAAGCGGAGACCCAGCAAGCCCGCAGCTCGCGCCGGCTTGCCGGCCCAATACTCAATATAAGTTATTTTCTCATAATTACTTAACCGCTGACCAATCAGCCGAGCTTGCGAAGCTCGGCCAACAGCTCGGCGTTGTCTCGCTTGTGCCCCAGCTCGTGCTCGACGTGGGCCCACCGGAGGATCCCTTGCTTGTCGACCATGAAGTAGGCGCGAGCCGAGAAGAACGGCTCCTCGAGGAGCGTACCATACTGGCGGCTGACCCGCCGCTTGAAATCGCTGAGCAGGTCGATGGTGATATCGTGTTGTTTCTTGAAGGCGTTGAGGGTGGGAACCGAATCGACACTGATCCCGAACACCGTGGCTTCGACGTTCGCAAAGGCGTCGAACTCGAGGCTGAAATCACACAGTTCCGCCGTACACACGCCGGTGAATGCCAAGGGGAAAAACGCCAGCAACACGTTGGACCTGCCCTGGAACGACGACAAGGTGACGTCGCTCCCCGCCGTGGACGGCAAGGTGAAGTCCGGGGCAGGGTCCCCCGGCCGGGGTGACGGCGAAACGCCCATCTGCGTGCTCCTCTCCGTAGTCCCTCGAGCCGATCCGTGGTCCCTTGTCTCGTGCCGCCTCTGGCGTCTAATTATGTCTGTCCTTCCGAGATTCTACAAAAGGAGTCGCCGCCATGGCCCATGAGCTGCCGAAGCTGCCATACGGGTACGACGCACTCGAACCGCACATCGATGCGCGAACCATGGAAATCCACTTCTCGAAGCATCACCAGGGCTATGTGAACAAGCTCAATGCCGCACTCGAGAAGCATGCCGACCTGCAAAAGAAGAACGTCGAAGACCTGCTCCGCGGGATCGACAAGATTCCCGAAACGATTCGGACGGCCGTACGCAACAACGGCGGCGGGCACGCGAATCATTCCCTGTTCTGGACCGTCATGACACGGGGCGGCGGCGGTGAACCTGGCGGGAAGCTCGCCGCCGCGATCGCGTCGACATTCGGCGACTTTGCCAAATTCAAGGAGCTTTTCTCCAGTGCTGCAGGCTCTCGTTTCGGAAGTGGCTGGGCCTGGCTCGTGGTACACCAGGGCAAGCTGGCCGTCGAGAGCTCACCCAACCAGGACAGTCCGCTGATGGACGGTCAGACGCCGATCCTGGGCCTCGATGTGTGGGAGCACGCGTACTACCTGAAGTACCAGAACCGGCGCCCGGACTATATCCAGGCCTGGTGGAACGTCGTCAATTGGGATGAGGTCGCGAAGCGGTTCGATCGGGCAGGCTGACAGCAGCAGGCTCGTGTCACGCTTACCCCTTCGGCTCCGGGACCGGTTGGTCTCGGAGCCGCATCCTTGCCGGTGACCGAAGCCCGCACCGTTGTCGTTGCCGCCATCCGTGGCTGAACGCGAACCCCTAATCGCCACGGCACTGCGGACAGGCCTTGCGGCCATCGCCGTGGCAGCTTGGGCACGCGATGGGACCGAAGGGGACTCGATCGCTGATCCCCGACCCCGCACAATCGACACAGGTCACCGAGCCGGTGCCCCCGCACTGCTTGCACTTCTCCCGCATGGCGCCTCCTGGCCGGAACCGGACTCGACGAGCGATCATGAAGCATAGCCGTGGGTACGCGGAACTCGCGACGGGCCCCGTCTGTTCCCGCAATGAGTTGCTGCCCTTCCCCACTCTGTGCAGTCGAGAGCGCCATCAATGCGTCGAACGAGACGGGTGTGTCCACCGCTGACCTTTGCCCTCGTCCTGAGCCTCGGGGTGGGCTGGACGGTCCCCCTGCATGCGCAATGGACTCGCGGTCAGCCCGGGAAGCTCTGGGTCAAGACCGCGTTTTTCCTCCAGAAAACGGACGAGCGGTTCGCCGAATCCGGTGAGCGCACCCAGTGGCTGGACATGGGCGAGTCGGATGCCCGGGCCCTGTACACGGATGTCATCGTGGGCATCCATCCCAACGTGGATCTCTGGGTGCAGATTCCCTTCTTCGATCTTCGTTTCAATCGGGACTTCGACCCGCGGCGCACGACGGGCTTCGGAGACATCCGCGGGTGGGTGCGGTGGAAGGTGGCGGACCTGTTTGACGGCAGCACGCCGGTGGCCGTGCGCGTCGGTGCCAAGGCACCCGTCGGTTCGTCGCCGCTCGACGCGGAGATCATCCCGGTGGGGGACGGTCAATGGGACGTGGAGGGGTTTGGAGAGATCGGCCACTCGTTCTGGCCGTTTCCGGCGTACGCCGAGTTATGGGTCGGGTACCGCGCTCGGTTCGCGAATAACGAGAAGCTGAAGGATCCCGGTGGCGAATACGTCTTTTTGGCGGAGGCCGGTGTGAACCCCACGCCCGGAACCCTGCTCAAGGCTACCGTGGACGGGTTCTGGGGACGCAACTGGATCGTCGAGAGAATCACGACCGGAACCAAGCGGCGTATCCTGCAGCTGCAGTTCGGTGGCGGAGTCCAGTTCCCGCGCCCGCTGTGGATGGAAGTGGCAGTCCGGGTGCCCGCGAGCGGCCGGAACTTTCCGGCTGGGCCGCAGTTCGTGTTTGCGTTGAGCGCGGAGCTGAACTAGGGCGGGGATGCTGGGCCGGGTGCTCCGTGGCTGCTCTTGAACGTTTGCGAGGACTGCGAGGAACCACACCGGTCTTGAGCGGTCGAGAAAAGCGCTAGCACTTGCTACCGCTCCCTGCTCCCCGCTCCTTGCTCCCCGGACAACGCCACCTCCCGCATCCGCGGCACGATCACCGGCCCGCCGCCTCGGGAACCCACGAGCGTATTGAAGGCCGCGATATCCGCGGTCAGGACGCTTCGCAGCTCGGACAGATGGCCCTCCAGCTCGCCCGTCAGATCGTTGAATCGCTCGTACGCCGAGTTGGTGGGCCGGTGGTCACTGCCCTCCATCATGCCATAGAGCCAGGCCCACTGATTCGTCAGCATGGGCTTGATGTTGGCCAAGTCGCCGCGGCGCGTCTGCACGAGTTGCGTCTCGATGCCCGTCAGCTTCCCCGTGATCGAGTCCGCGGCTTCGCGAATGTCGCTCCCGCGGCTTTGCATGAGTGCGGCAACGTTCTCGATCTGCTCTCGCACGGATCGAATCGTCCACACGGCCCGCTGGGTCTCGGTGATCTTGTCTCGCACCGCCACCATGAGGCTGAACTGCTCTCGCATGTCGGCCGCGGTGGCGGTCGAACGCGGGTCTTGTTGCACCCTGAACTCCTGCTCCTGGCTCCAGTCCCCCACCTGGAGGCGGGCGATGTACCGCCCGGGAACGGCCAGCGGACCACCGGTATAGCCACGAATAGGCGACTGGCGTCCCTCGTCCACCCCTGGGACGAGATACGGCGCGGGATACGTCAGATCCCACACGAGTCGGTTCATGCCGGCTCGCACGTCGATACGATCGATCGCCCGACCGCTCTCATACGTCCCCCCCTCCGTCGAGTAGCGCCGGACCACGAGACTGTCCGCATCGAGGATCTCGAGCGTGACGGGCCCCCGCGGTTCCGTGCGCAAGTAGGCATACACGACTGCGCCGTAGGGCGGGTTGGTGCCGGCCCGTTCGCTGCGGATCCCCCGCCCACCCATCCGCCAGCGATAGGCGTCCTTGGGACGGAAGAGGTGGCGCCCGGCCGCGACCACGTCCGGTGTCAGCTGATGGAGTGGGGTCACGTCGTCCAGAATCCAAAACGACCGCCCCTGCGTCGCGACCACGAGGTCTTGTCGGAAGACCTGGAGATCGGTGACCGGCGTGCGGGGCAGATTCTGCTGCAAACTCTGCCAGTGCGCCCCGTCGTCGAACGAGACGTAGATGCCGAACTCGGTCCCCGCATACAGAAGACCCGACCGATCGGGATCCTCTCGAACCACGCGAACCCACTCATTGGCCGGGATACCGTTGCGCCCGTTCGTGAGCAACCGCCAGCTCCTGCCATAGTCCGCCGTGCGATAGATCATCGGACGGTAGTCATCCAGCCGGTAGCGGTGAACGGCCAGATACGCTTTGGCCGAATCGTGCGGGGAGAGCTCGATCATGTTCACCGTGGAGTGGATCCCCAGGCCGCGGGGCGTGATATCCGTCCAGTTTTCCCCGCCGTCGCGACTGAGATGCACGAGGCCATCGTCGGTCCCGGCCCACAACACGCCCTCCTCATGCGGAGACTCCTCGAGGGCGAAGATCATCCCGTAGACCTCGACGCCCGTCTGATCGTGCGAGATGGGACCACCGGGCGGGTCCCGATGCATCGCCGCATCGAACTGCGTGAGATCGGGGCTGATCGTCTCCCAGCTCTGACCCTCGTTCATGGTTCGGTGCACGAACTGCGAGGGGTGATAGATCACGCCGGGGTTATGCGGCGAAATTTCAATGGGCGTGTTCCATTGAAAGCGGTAGCGGAGCTCCGCGTTGGGATACGCGTGCCAAAACTGCGGGTATACCCAGATCTCGCGAAACTGGTTCTCCGCGTGATCGTAGCGGTTGATCCGGCCTTTGCATCCACCGTACACGACGCCGGGATCGCGGGTGTCCACGGCAATGGGGCCGGTCTCGCATCCCGCCACGGCGTACCATTCTTCGTACGGCGTGATCCCACGCGTGGTGATGCTGGGCACCGAGATAGTGCTGTTGTCTTGCTGTTCACCGTACAGCCGATAGGGATGCTGCCCGTCCACCACGACGTGGTAGAACTCAGCGGTGTGCTGGTTGTAGATCGACGACCAGGTCTGTCCGCCGTCCCACGTGACCGTGGCGCCACCGTCGTTCCCCTGAATCATGACCTGCGGACGATCCGGGTTGATCCACAACGCATGGTGATCGCCATGGGGCGTCCCGATCCGCTCGAACGACCGTCCGCCATCCACCGACTTGAGGAATCCCTCGTTGCTCACGTAGACGGTGTTCTCATCCACCGGATCGGCGTGCACATGCATGTAGTACCACGGCCGAGCTTGAAGATCTTTGTCCGGGTTGACGAACCGAAAGCTCTGGCCGCCGTCGTCGGACCGATACAGCCCGCCACGGTCATCCGGGGCCTCGACGATGGCGTAGATGCGCCGCGAGTTGGCCGGCGAGACGGCAATACCGATGCGCCCCACGAGCTCCGGCAGGCCCGCCGTGACCTGGGTCCAGTTTTCGCCCCCATCGGTGGTCCGGTAGATCCCGGATTCGCCACCGCCGCTGATGACCGCCCACGGCTTGCGCTCGCCTCGCCACGCCGCGGCGAAGATCACGCGGGGATTTCGTGGATCCATAGAGAGGTCGACGACACCGGTGCTGTCGCTGAGATACAGCACCCGTTGCCAGGTCCCTCCGCCATCGAGGGATCGATAGACTCCGCGGTCGCGGTTCTTGCCGAACGCGTGTCCCAGCGCGGCGACATATGCCACGTCCGGATTCCGAGGGTGGATTTGCACGGCGCCGATCTGTCCGACATCCGGCAGCCCCACCCGCTGCCATGTCCGCCCCGCGTCCGTCGACTTGTAGACCCCATCGCCGGGCGACACGTTGCCGCGAATGCAGGCAGACCCGGTCCCGACGTAGAGCACGTTGGGATCGGAGCCCGCAACCGCCACGGCTCCAATGGATCCCACACCGAGGTATCCGTCGCTGATGTTGTCCCACCGCTCCCCACCACTGGTCGTCTTCCAGACGCCACCGCCCGTGCTCCCCATGTAGAATGTGAAGGGCTGGCCCGGCACACCGGCCACGGCCGTCACGCGACCTCCGCGACTCGGCCCGACGTTGCGAAACTCGAGCGCCTCATACAGCGCCGGGTCGATGACTGTGTTGGGATCGCGACTGCGGCGCTGGGCATCCGCCGTGAGGGGCAGCCCAGCCGAAAGGGTGGACAGCGCGATGGCAATGCCGGTACAGACGTGGGTGGAGAAGGCGAACCGCATAAAGACTCCAGGTGGTGGGAACGGGGATCCTGCTGAGATTACGAAAGGGCGATGGTCAGTCAAGGGAACGCCCGGGCCGCGAGCGCCGTTACCGAAAGGACCAGTCCCCAACGATCGAGGAGGGCCCACATCTCTGCAACCTGTGCGTCCCATGGCTGAACGGTGCATGGCTGGTCCCATCCTGGCGTGCGCTGCCCTGGCCGCCTGTGGGACTACGCCAACCGACGACGGGCCTGGCCCCGGCCCCGGTCCCGATCTGTCACTCACCTGCGCGGCCACCGCGGCGATCTTCGACGGGGGAGCCGGCCGCGGCGGGATCCCCGCACTCACCAACCCTCCACTCGTGGAGCTGGACGACCCGGGCGCGACCTACGTGGATGAGTACGCGGCCGCGGCCGCGAACGACGACGGCTCCGTGGAAGCGAGGGTAGTTGGTCTCTACGTGGACGGCACCGCCATCGCCGTCCCCCACAACGTTCTCTGGTGGCACGAGATCGTGAACCTCGACGTGGGCGGTCACCGGCTGTCCGTCACATACTGTCCGCTCACCGGAAGCCCGCTCGTGTTCGACCTCGGCGCCAGCGGCGTCGCGCACCTGGGCGTATCCGGCCTCATCTTCGAGAACAACCTCGTCATGTTCGATCCCGACACCGAGAGTCTGTGGCCACAGCTGTGTCTTGGCGCGGTGCGAGGACCGCTCGAGGGCTCGAATCTGATCCAGTTCCCGGCAACGGACATGCGCTGGGAGACGTGGAAGGCACGCCATCCCGATGGGCTGGTGGTGAGCAGCGCCACCGGGTTCGACCGAGAGTACACGCGCTATCCATATCGCTTCTACGAGGCCAGCGACTTTCTGCTCTTTCCCCTGAGTCGGGCGCCAGACACCCGCCGCCCGCTCAAAGAGCGGGTCTTCGGAATCGGTGAAGGACGGGGTGGGATCGCGTTTCCCTTCGAAGAGCTCGTCGGTACCAGCTCGGGGACCAACGTCATCACGACGCTGTTCGGCGGTGGGGAAGTGATCTTGCTCTGGGACGGGGAGGCGTTGGGCGCCGGCGCCTTCTATCCACGCACCAAGGCCAACGAGCCCGTCAGGCTCCGGGCGAGCGAGGACGGACGCTTCACGGACGCGGAAACCGGTACCCAGTGGAACGCCGCGGGACTGGCGATCGAGGGCCCGATGGCAGGCTCGCGGCTCCAACCGGTGGCGGGCGCCTTCGTGGCGTACTGGTTTGCCTGGGCCGCCTTCTATCCGGACACTGGGATCTGGCTCCGGGAGTAGGCCGACCTACCACCGAATGACCGGAACACTGATGATCCACCGGGCTCGACGCTCGGGCGGTGGGGGAGGACCGTTCGTCGAGTTTCCGGGGCCCCCGCCCTCGAGTGCCAATACGACGCCCACGGTGGCGGCGGCGGCGAATCCACCCATGAGCAACCCTGTGCGCGTGCCATCCAGCTTCCGTTCATCTACGCGGAGCACATCGCGGCGGGGGACGTCAATGCGCTGACGCAGCTCCTGCGCCGCGGCGAGGCCCGTGGGGGGCGCGGGAACCTTCACGGCAATCAACACGGTGGTGGCATCGGCATCCACCAGCTCCCCCTCGAGCTCCCTCGTATCCAGACCCACTCGGCGCGCGAGATCAGCCTGTGCTTCGGTGGACAGGACCGCGCGGATCTTCGCTCCCGGCTGAACAGTCTCAAGAGTAGCTGGCGCATACGTGTAGCAGCCAAGAGATGCCACGATGCTCGACAAGACTGCGCAAACCCGCCGTGTCATGAAGATCTCCATGCCCGTCCCGCTCCTCCTGCCCCTCCGAACCCTACAGGATGGGCGGGATCGGCGACGGGCGCATGAATGATGAGAATCCCTCAAAACCCAAACAACTTCGTGATCTTCGTCGTAATCAGTCGCTCAACAGTGCCGGTGTCCAGATCCCGCCGCTCCGTGTACACCAAGAATACATCACTGAGTGGCGCATGGATAAGGTTGACGCGAAGATTGGTGACCACCAACCGATCCACATTACTGTCGACGTATTGAACCGAAACGTTCGCAAAGAGACCTGTCGAATACGCGAACCGTACCTGTGACCGGACCGTGTTGGCCGAAAACGGTCCCGCGGCCAGCTCGATGTCGTCTCGGCTGGCACCCACCTCGAGCGAGAAACGATAGTGCGGCCGCCACAAGGCGCTCGTTTCGACCGAAATCCGATGGCCGTCGAAGAAACCGCCGCCTGACAGTTCGACGCGACCGGAGATTGGGCGCGCCACCGCGGTCTGGAGCTCCGCGCGCGCTTCGTGAAAGTCATAGCGGCCAACGGGCACGGCCACATCACCCAGCTCGAACGGTTCGTCGAGCCGCTCGAAGCGGTTCTGATACACGAGCCTCACCGCCGTCCCATCCAGGAAATTGACCCCAAGTCCGAGCACCCCGCGACGCGTCAGCAGATCGCTTGCGAGATCGGTGATGACGTGCACCTCCCCGTACGGGTTGATCTCCTGGAGCGCGAGGACCGATGGACGTGGATGCGCACCGAGCGTGGCGTAAGCGTGCCGAATCCCCCTTCGCCGGACGAAGCCGACGGCGGGATTGAACCCGTCTCCCACGTGTTTCACGAATCCGGACATGTCCCATATGCGATCGCGCCACGCCACCGACACTCTTGCGGCGGTTCGATCACCGGCACCATTCGTTTCCTCGGTTCGGGCCACGTAGGAGTTGACGATCAAATGATCGAACATCCGGAGATTCGCGTCTGCGCCCAAACTCCGGTTGTAAACTCCGCCACCGCCGCCGGTCGTTTGCCGATTGACGAACATGGCGCCAAGATCTGCGTTCCCGAGATTCCGGCGCAAGCGTAGCACGCCGAAGTTCTCCGCCTGCTGGCTGTCGAAACTCTCGGTCTGCATATCCAAGACACCCAGCTCGAAGTGTCCGGCGCGACCCGTGAGCCGTGCCCCGCCAACGATCGGGACGGGACGCCGATCGCTCGAGAGCCCGATCCGTCTCGAATGAAACAGCGTGAAATCCCTGAGCGACGACCCCATGCGATAGTTTCGCTCGGTCACGTCACCCAGGATGAACGAGCCGGAGTTCTCGACGAAGAAATCCCGTTGCTCCGGGAAGAACAACGGAAACCTCGTGAGATTCACCTGCTCCTGGTCCACCTCGACCTGCGAGAAGTCCGTGCGGAAGGTCCCATCCGCCGTGAGGCCCGAGGTCACACCCCATTTCACATCGAGCCCACCGTCGAATTCCAGGGCGTCGCCGGTCTCGAAGTCTCCCCATTGGTTCTGTCCGAGCACAAACGGTTTCACACGGAGATTGCGGCCGGCGCGCAGCCGGCTGAGACCCTGGAGCGTGCCGGCCTTGGACATCCGATGCACCGGATCTCGGATGTCGAGTGGCGCCCAATAGGAGTCCTCGCTCTTGCGCCGCACGCGCCGCAGCATGTTGAGGCCCCATTGCTGATCGCCTCGGTTGGGATCGAACCGCAACGTCGTCCACGGAATCGCCAACTCCACCGTCCATCCGGAATCGTGGACCGTCGTCTTGAGGTCGAGCACCGCCCGCCACGCGAAATCGATCTGCCGGCTGTCGTTGAAGGTCTGTCCGTCTCGGAGTGCGCCCTCGGGATTGATCAAGAAGATGAACGAGTTCCGCCGGTCCAAGAACGTGTCCAGCGTGATGGAGAAGACGTCCATGTTCCGGGTGCTCTCGCCGGGGAAATCATATTCCAGCGTCGTGACCACGTACTTGCCCATCGAGTCGTAGCAGAGCGCGCCCACATACAGGTTGCGATCGTCGTATAGGATGCGCACCACGGTGCGTTCCGTGGCCGGGAAACCCACATCCGGCTGCGACTGAATGAAGGCCGAGATGGGGCGGGCATCGGCCCACGCAGCGTCATCGAGACGGCCATCGATCCGAAGGGGGCCTGTGGCGCGAACGGCGTACGCCGTGGGGCGCGGCGCCGTCTCGGGATCGAGCGGATATTGAGACTCGGTGTGGGGAACGCCGGTCTCTTGGGCTCTCGCTGTTCCGCAGACGAGTAAGCCGACGAGGCCGACGAACGATCTGCGGAACAGCGAGACGCGAGACAGTGAGAAGGGTGGAAGGTCGGAACGCTTTCCCCCTAGCGCTCCGGCCTTCCGATACTCGAGCTGTCCAATCTCCCCACCTTCCAACCGTCTCACCTTCCCACTTTCCGACCTAGTTCGCCCCGTCCGTCGCCGCCGCGGCCGCGGACGGCATCTCCTCCAAGGTGGCGGCGTGGAGCGTATTGAACACGAGCTTGAACGTGTTACGCGGCTGGCCGCGGAACTGGGTCCGGAATCCGGTGAGCACCACCGATCCCTCACCGAGCTGCGCCCGCACCACCGCGGGGCGTCCGGCCAGGTAGCGCTTTTCGCCCAGGGCCCATCCGGAGAGCAACAGGTTGTCCTTCGCGTAACGGGCAACCACCTCCACGGGTTGGGCCGGCGCGCTCTGCTCCCCGGCCCGCGCCGGGTTGATCACGCGAAACGCGCGGCTCCGGACGAAGAACGCTGCCCCGTGTTGTCGCATCCCGTATGCGACGGGATGCGTGGGGTCCACGTCGATGGCGATCAGGGATCCGGGAATGAAGAAACGCTCGGATTCGACACCGTCGACGGCGTTACGGATGGGCAAACCGAATTGCTCGATGGCGAAGTCGCTCGCCTCATCCAACGCGAGGATCGTCCCACCCTGCTCCGCATACCGCTTGAGCGCCGCGGCGCCTTCCACTCCCAGGCCACCCACGTACTCGGGTGGCATCGTTCCGGGCGCATGGCCGTGCAGGAGTTCCGAGGGCGACATGCTCGGCAGGATGACGGCGTGGTACTGGGACAGATCGCTACGCTGAATGTCGCGATCGTGGAGTGTATCCAAGGGGAACTCGTACTGCTGGAGCAACCACCGCGTCCATCCTTCGTCCATGCTGGCATCCCAGCTCTTGTAAATCGCTACGCGCGGACGGCGGAGCTGGTGCAGGCCGTCCGGACGCGTTGCGAGACCCATGAAATCCAAGCCGAACTCATTGGCGAGGGTCTGGATACGGTCCGTCGTGCCCTGCCCGGCCTCGATGACGATGGTTCCAGCGGGATGCTGCGTACGACCCACACTCATCGGCGCGCCGGTCCAGAACACATTGTCACCGGCGGCGAGCAGTCGGTTCACGGCTCGCGCGCTCAGGTTTTGCTGGTGGGAGAGCGCATAGCCAAACGCCGCGTTCCCCATGACCTGTCCGGCCACCGGTTGTACCATCTCCACGAGCTCGGTCCGTGTCTGGAACGGCTCCTCGATGCGCGCCACCTTGACGCCCATTTGAATCGGGAGGGTCCAACCCGCCAAATCGTACGGTGTCTCCGGGGGACCACCCTCATACAGGCGGCGATCCGGGTAGTCCTGACGTTCCATGAGATCCACGAGATAGGGCCTGAACGCCTGGCCGGCGTGGATGACGTACGAGCCACGAGGATACCGTTCGCCGCCGGCGGTGAACTCGCTGGTGGCGCGATGTACCTCCACACCACCCCGGAGCAGGGTGTTCACCAATTCGCGACTCTCCCCCCGATCCCACTGATCCGGGGGCACGACGTATGCGAAGGGCCCGCCCGCTTCACCGCGCTCGATGGCATCGCGCCCCATGCGATACATGTTGTACAGCCATTGCTGGCGTCGCTTGGCACCGATGTCGAGCACGGCCATCGAGCCGGTGAGCATGTAGTCGATGGCATCCCGAAACCTGAGCCACCCACCGGGCCAGGGGTCCGGGTAGAAAATGCTGGGGTCGGTCGTCGAGATCGTCCCCGAGCGCCGCAGCGGAAGCACGTCGGGCCGCTCCTCGGGATCCCAGAACCTGGGTGTGGGTGAAGACTGACCGGTCTCGGTGAGGATCCCGATCATGTTGTGGTAGTACGGGGTTGTGCGGCCGCCACCATTCCACCACATGGAGAAGATCACCCGGGAGATCACGCCGTCTTTTTCCTCTTCGGAAAACCGGTTGACCATGTGATTACCGACCAGGTTGACGCCCGTAATGACGTCAGCCGGGATGTTCGGATTCACCGGGTCGGCGAACGGGGGCACGAAGATCCGGGTCCAATCCGGCGATGTCTGGTGATGGTTGTACACGATCTGCGGATACCACTCGTGGTACAGCACGCGAGAGACCGCCTGGGTCTCCGGCTGAAGGATCATGTACCAATCGCGGTTGTTGTCGTGGCCCACGTAGTGATGGTAGAGCTCCGGGGGGCCCGTGGTTTCGAATGGCGTTCCCCGATTTCGTTTGTACCAGTTGGCAACGATATCCAGGCCGTCAGGATTGATGACCGGGTTCAACAGGAGAATCACATTGTCGCGAATGGCCCGCATCTCCTCGCTTTCTTCCGTGACCACCTTGTGGGCCAGGAGCGACGTCATCTGGGCGTGTGCGCGCTCGGTGGCGTGCATGCCACCGTCGATCCAGACGACGGCCTTCCCTTGGGCGGCGAGCTGTCGCGCCTCCTGATCACTGACTCTGGCTCTGGCCAACCGCGCGCTGATGTCTCGCCAGCGATCGAGCTGGCGCAGGTTCTCCTCGGACGAGATGAAGAGGAGCAGCATCGGCTTGCCCAGTGCGGAACGGCCGAACTCGATCATCTGAACGCGATCGCTGGCTGCGTCCAGCTGACGGTAGTATTCGAGCATCTGGCTGTAGTCCGCGATCTGGTAGTCGGCACCTGGCTCGAAGCCGAACACGTCGCGGGGATGTGGGACCTGTTGTGCGGTGAGCGAAAACGCCGGCAGGGCGCAGAGGATCAGGGTGAGCAGGAAGGGAGTGCGTTTCTTCTTCATGGTGGGTCTCCGAGTGGCATAAGCGTGCACGAAAGTTCGCACCGTGGCACCAGCGGCGAAAGCGCAGCGACCCGCCGGTCACGAGGACTGGCGGGTCGCTCAAGCAACAGCAGCCCGCGACACGTGGCGTCGTGCCGCGGGATTACGGACTACGAGACATTCGGGTTGGTATCAATCTCGTTCGCACTCAGCGGGAAGCAGAGCGCGCGGGCCACCGGATTGGTCATGGTCTCCACCGGTCCCGATTCGGTGAGCCCGTCGTCATCGGTGGACCCGTCGAGGCTGGAGACGCCGTCGGGCCCATCGTTGTCGACGTACAGGCCGTCGGTTACAACGCCGGGCGTGCCGGCATTGATCCACCGGCGAAGATCCCCCATGCGCCGATTCTCGAGCCACAGCTCGAGCTGCCGCTCCAACTTGAGCAACGAATACGCCGAGTCCACGCTCACGGTATTGTCGTAGAGCGCGAGCCCCAGGTCCGCCCGACGGATGTTCATGAGATCCACGGCCGGGCCGGCGTTGCCACCGGCGAGCGCGGCCTCGGCCTCGATGAGGCGCATCTCCCATCCGCTCGAGAGATTCACCCCCGAGGAAGTCTCCGGGTACTTGTCCTGGCGGTGCCACGGCACCTGGCCGCCGAACTTGGCAACCCCGGCATCTCCGGTCTGCGGATCGCCCGGCCCCGGAAGAATGATGTTGATTCTCGAGTCGTTGGGCTCCAAGAAGAAGCTGTACGCCTCGGCGAACGTGCCCCACTCCGTATGGGCCCGATACGGCGCATCGCCGTTTGCCCACACCAGGGCGTTGAACTGGTTCTGGTCCTGATCGGAGTAAGCGGCCTGGAATACGAAGCCGTCCGGCACGAGAGCCGCTTCTGAGGCCGCGCCTCCCCAGTTTCCGAGCGACGCCCGGACCGACGCCAGACCCGCCCGGGCCGCGGTCTGGATGTCACCCGTCCCGAGCGTCACGGCGCTGGCGAAATGCGCCTCCGCCCGCGTGAAATAGTCCGTGTGCGGGGAGGGCGACCCGAACCCGCCGTCCGGAGGCGGGATGACTGCTTGGCAGAATGTCTCTCCCAGCAATCGGTTGGCATATCCGGCGAACAACGAGACTTCAGCCAGGAGGGCGTTCGATGCACCGATCTCATTGAACCGCCGGATGGCATCCTCCGCTACGAAGCGGGCTTCGTTGGCGGTGCCCCATGGCGCGTTGGAGGTACCGGCATCCACCGACCCTGATTGGACGTCCACGGGGATGCCAAAGCTCCCCGTGGACCCGGCCGGGTTGATCTCGAACGTAACGGCAGCGCTCCAGTACAGCGTAAACGCCCCGCGGTCGGTGTTCAGCGCATCGGACAGGGTCCGGCGCGCGCCCGCCACGACCGCCGCGAACGCATCAGGATTGTTCAGAAAATCGTCCGGGGTGGGTCCCGGGTTCGTTACCGACGTGTCACAGGCCGCCACCAGGGCGATCAGGCCCGCCGACAGCGCCGGAACCACATTGCGCCGCATCGATGCATGCATTGCACGTGTCCTTTCGCGTGTGTCGTCAACCATGCCGCCCCCTAGAAGGTGATCCGCAGCGAGGCCGTGAAGACGGCCGGCGGCGGGATGTGTTCGGAGATCTCTCGGTTCTGCTCGTCCAGACTATTCCGAGAGCTCATCTCCGGATCGAACATCCGTAGGTCGCTGTTGATCCACCGCACGAAGTTCTGCGCGCTGAGGCTCAGCGTGGCCGACTGCGTGCGTGGGATCAACGTCCCGAACGGAATGGTGAGCGTGATGTCCCGCAGCTTGAAGAAGTCCTGTGGGAACCACAGCGCATCGTCCGCGCGGCTGCTTATGGGCGTCTGACACTCGACCCGCTCCCGGGCCGTGAACTGATCCACGGTTCCACCGCCAGCCAAAATGGCCTCGGCGTTCGCGCACAGTGGCCAGATCACAGAGCGCGATAAGGCGTTGTCCGCCGCGCTATCGAAGATCCAGGCGCCACCCTGGTATTCACCGCGGGCGGACAGGGTGATCCCCTTCGGGAATCGGACCGTGCCGTTGATGCCCCAGATGATCTCGGGCTGTTGCGGACCGAAGATGTAGTTGCCCGACGCGTTACACGGGTCCACCCCCACAATGCACAAAGAGTCCGGTTCCGCCACCTGGTTGGGATTCTTGATGACGAGCCCGTCGGCCCCCATCACCGGGAAACCTTCCTCGACCCAGCCGCCCCCGGCCCCAAAGGGTACTGCTTCGCCGAGGTCCAGCACGAGGCTCTTGTTGGTATACACGTTGGTGCCGAGGTCGAAGCCCCAATTGGGGGAATCGATGATCGCGGCGTTGACGGACGCCTCGATCCCGGCGTTCCGGATGGCGCCCACATTGGCGGTCCTGCTCGTGAGGATGCCGTTGGAGGGTGCCTGTCGCACGCTGAATAGCGCATCGGTGGTCTTCTGGTTGTACCACGTGAACTCGACGCTCACCCGGCTGTTGACGAGCGCCGCATCGAGCCCAAACTCGATCTCCCGAGTTCGCTCCGGTCCGATCTCCGGATTCCCCGGATTGTCCGGCACGAAGGCCGGATCGCCGGCAAACGGTACGGCCTCCCAGGTGCGCACAGCGTCGAAGGCACCGGGAGCGCGGCCGGACCACCCCAGGGCACCGCGGAGCTTCACTTCACCGAGCGATGCGGGCCAGAAGGACTCGTCCGAGATCACGTAGGACAAGCTGGCCTTGGGATACGCCTGGAGACCCAGGTCGCTTCCGAACGCTGAGTTTCCATCCACGCGGATGCCGCCGGTCAAAAACCACCGGTCTCTGAATTTGAACACATTCTGGAAGAAGAACCCGGCGTTCACGACGCGAATGCGATCTTCCTGCGAGATGAACGTGGCCGCGTTCGTGACCGTCGGTGCACCGGGACCCGGGAATCCGCGGCCCCAACCGAAGATCCGATTCTCCTCGGTGGTGATGCTCTGTCCACCAAAGGAGAACGTTCCGTTGAACTCGTCGCTCGCTCGATAGTCGACGTTACCGACGTAATCGAACGTGAGGGTGGTGAAACTGATCTGCTCGTCGAAGAGCCGTCCCTCGGGCGCGCTCACGAATCCAAAGGGGCGGAGGTTCCGGTTCTCCTGTTGCGCCTGATCCCACCCGATGGTCACGCGGTTGCTGAACCAGCTGACCGGCGTGTAGTACACGGTGCCGCCCGAAATGAACCGGTTGATCTCGGTCGTGATCTCCTGATTGAGCAGGGAGTCGATCACGTACGGGTTGTTGGACTGGCGGTAGTTACGCTCGGCGCGGAATGCATTGAGCGTCAGGCCCTGTGCATTGTTGCCGGCGGGCGTATTGAACACGTCGAAGTTGGTGAACGAGGTGTTCCAGTCGACGCGCAGATTGTCCAGGATACTGAACGTGAAGTTTCCACGAGTGGTGACTTTTTGCTCCTGGTCCATCGGGAGCGTGCCTTCGTTGTCCTCATATCCGCCAGCGAGGAAGTACTGGAAATCGCCCACACCGCCGGACACCGACCCCGAGTACTTCTGGCGCCAGCCGTTCCGCAACCAGGAACAGGCCGGTGCGCCCACGCCATTGATCGTGGTCGAGAGGTCGGGAAGCGTGCCTCCCGCTTCGAACTGTGCCAGGCCTTCAGCCACCTTGTCCGGGCAGAACCCGACCGAGTTGTCCGGTGGGGCGAGCCGGACGAAATCGTCGCCGGCAGTCCCGAATGGCAGGGTGCGAGCGAAGCCCTGATCGACCTGAGCGGTCCATTGCGGGGCGCCACCGCGCGCGCCCTTCTTGGTGAAGATCTGGATCACGCCGGCGGCGGCTTCGGTGCCGTACAGCGTGCTGGCGGCGGAGCCCTTGATGACCTCGATCCGCTCGATGTCGGCGGGGTTGATGTCGTTGAGAGGACTCGACTGGATGTTGCCACTCCGGCCGATGAAGTCGATGCCGTTGGGCGGGCCGTTCCGTCGATAGCCTTCGCTCCGGACCCGTACGCCGTCGATGTAGATGATGGGCTGGTTGCTCTGGCTGGTACTGACGGGACCGCGCAAACGAATCGAGGCACCGGCTCCGGCGTTCCCGTTCGACTGCATCACTTGGAGACCCGGCACGCGGGCCTGCAGCAGCTGATCGACGTTCTGAGGCGGATCCTTGACCGTCGCCTGGAGATCGATCTGTCCGATCGTGTTGCCGACCTCTCGAACCCTGGCTTGGCCGGCGGTCCCCGTCACCACCACGGCGTCCAGTTCCAGGACGCTGCGGGTGAGACGGAGATCGGCCTGGGTCACCTGTCCGCCTTGAACCGCGAGCTGCAGCGTCCCGACCTTGAAGCCGATGGCCACGGCTCGCACAGTGTGCTGGCCCGCCGGGACGTTGAGCAGGACGAAACTCCCGTCACGCCCGGTGGCGGTGCCGATATCCGTTCCGACAATGGATACCTGGGCACCAGAGATGCCGAGCCCGCTCCCCGCCGCCACGATCGTTCCCTGCACCGTGCCCGTTTGGGCAGCGGCCGGGGTGGCCACGAGGAGCAGAGCCAGGGCGAGACCGAGGGCAGCGAATCCGCTCGAACTCGCCACGCGCCACGCGCGCGACTCGCGTCGCAGATACGACCTGAAACCTCTCATGTGGACCGCTCCTGATGAGGGTGAGTAGAGCTGGATCGGTGCCGGGGAGGATCCGATCCGATCACGCCGAGCCAACGGCGTGGTGCGTCGTTCCCGATACTCGGGGAGCGACCCGCAACACAGTCGAGACCGGTGGGCGTGCCGATACCCCGGCACGGATCGACCGACACCTTGTCCCGACTGCTTCCTCGCGATCCCGCTTTCCTATTGCTCAGGACCGCGCCCGTTCAGCACCGCCAGCGCCGCGGCGGATCGCGGGGGAGCGATCTCGCGGTACGATTGGCGGAGGTGGTCGATGTCTATGTGAAGAGCGTTTGTGTCGTAGCTATTGATGCGGGGCGTTGCGGCGGGTCTGGGGCTTTTCACCATCAGACCGAACGTACGCCACCCGCTCGCGCCGAAAGCGCCAAGCAGAGCCACGGCGGTGCCGCTGGGCTCCGGCGAAGGAAGGGCATCGCTGTCAGGCATGGCGCTCCGGCACCCGATCTGGAGGGTCTCGGGTGCGAAGAACATGAGGAAGATTGGTTGAGCGGTCAATGGGTTGTCAAGACTAACGCTTAGAGGATGTTCCCGATAGAAACTGGCGCAGCGGCGGCAGGGGCGGCGCACACAGAACTCTGCGCTACGGTGGGGTGGATGCGGGACGGGGCTCTCGGATGCCGCGGCGCGCGGCTCAGCAGGGTGGCAAACATGGAGCGGATGGGATTCGAACCCACGACCCCCTGCGTGCAAGGCAGGTGCTCTCCCAACTGAGCTACCGCCCCCAAGTTTTTGCCAGCACACAATCTAACGGGTAGTGGCCGGCCGGGGGATATACGTTTTGTGTACCTGAGGCGTATGGACATCCGTTCCCCCAGCGCCCGCCGCTACTCAGCGATACCAGGAGTCGAGAACATCCAACCCGGCGCTATTCGTGAGGCGCACGAGACCCGCACCATCCGCTTCCACGACGTAGATCTCGTCATCGCCGTCGCGGTCGCTCGTGAACCCGATCCGTTGTCCGTCGGGAGACCACATGGGATACCGATTGTTCGCTGGGCCCTGCGTGAGCTGCATCTCGTTCGTGCCGTCCGCGTCGATCAAATAGATGTCGGCGTGGCCATCGCGGTATGCGTGAAACGCAATCCGAGAGCCGTCTGGCGACCACGCCACCCTGCTGTCTTCGAATGCCGTGTTGCGCGTGAGCGGAAGGACGTCCGTCCCGTCCGCCCGCATGACGTAGATCCCTTGGGTCCCGTCGCGCTCCGAAGCAAACGCGATTTTCGAACCGTCGGGCGACCAGGCACCACTCATGTCATTCCCAGGGTTCCAGGTCAGCCGGGTCGGGTTCGTTCCGTCTGCACCCATGACGTACAATTCGAGATTGCCGTCACGATCTGACCTGAACAGAATCTGCGAGCCGTCGGGCGACCACCGGGGAAATCCGTCACGCGCCGTATGGTCGGTGAGCTGCTGCAGCAATCCCCTACCGCTGATGAACTTGACGAATATCTCGTAATCGCCATCGCGGTTCGACATGAACGCGATCTTGAATTTCAAGCCATATCCATCGGGGTACCAATCGGCGCTCTGATCGACGGCCGCGTGCTGGATCACACGCCTCGGAGCGCTGCCATCGGACTCCATGACAAAGATGTTGAAGTTTCCGTCCCTCCCCGACGTGAACAAGATGGGAGGACCGCCATTGGCCACCGCCGGCGCAGGCGGCGGATCGTCGGTGCACGAATTGGAAACGAGGAAGAGCCAAGAAACGGCGATGAGACCTCTGGTCAATTGCATGATGCCGGGTCCTACGGGCGGATGGCACCGCCCATCACGATCGTTGGCAGGTCTATCGACCTACCCTCCTTCTGACTTCTAACGTTCTCTCTTTTGCTCCCTCCGATCAAGCACCGTCCCCGCCATCACACCGGCAAACGCTCGGCGGTCGATCGCCATTTGGCCGTTCACGAGCACGTACACCATTCCCCTGGCGAGCTGGTGCGGCTCCTGGTACGTCGCCGGGTCGTCGACCTCGTCGAGATCGAACACGACGACGTCGGCGATGGCGCCGGGACGCACGAACCCGCGATCGGAGAACCGGAACACGGTCGCTGGCAGACCGGTCATGCTCCGAACGGCGGTGGCCAGGTCGATCATGCCACGCTCCACGACGTACACTTTGATCTTTCGGGGGAACGTCCCGTAGCTCCGGGGATGTGGCACCCCCTCGCCCCATGGTACGAGGTCCCCGTCGGAGGCCGTCATCATCCAGGGCTGACGCGTGAGCGTCTCCAGGTCATCCGGCTGCATGTTGAAGGAGACGATGCCGGCCCCGCCCGCGGCCAGCAGGGCGAGCACGAGATCGGCCGGCTCCACGCTCCGCGCACGCGCCACCGCGTCGAGTGTCAGTCCCTCGATGGATGGGTCGGCGGCATGCCGGCGAAACTGCAGCCGGGCAGCGCCACCGCGTCGTTCCAGGTTCTCGAGTACCGCCCCGCGAATGCGGGCGCGTGCGGCCGGCTCGAGCAGTCGAGCCTGGAGACCAGCGTCTCCGCCCGCTAGCGCCCAGCGGGGAACCAGCGCTCCTGTGAGGCTCGTGGCGGACGCTTCATAGGGGTATTGGTCCGCCCATACCTCTACACCCTCTCGACGCGCCCGCTCGATCCGCTGCACGATCGCACCCGAAAACCCCCAGACTCGAGGCCCGAGCGCCTTCACGTGGGTCACCACTGCTGGGAGCGACGCCTCGCGGGCCACGCGAATCACTTCGTCCACCGCCGCAATGACTCCCACCGTGTAGTCGGCCTCGTCGCGGATATGGCTCGTGTACACGCCGCCGTATTTGGCGGCCACCCGGGCCAGGTCGATCACCTCCCCGGTGGTGGCGTAACTGCCTGGGGCGTAATAGAGGCCCGTCGACAAGCCGAACGCTCCCGCCTCCATCCCCCGCTCCACCAGCCGGCGCATTCGGGCTAGTTCCTCGTTGGTCGCGCCGCGATCCTCCATGCCAACCACGGCACGACGTATGGACCCGTGGGGCACGAGCAGCGCCACGTTCACGCCCAGTCCGTGCTCCATCAACCGCGAGCGTTGCGCCACCAGATCTACGTCTCCTCCGCCATCGGGATTCACCACGACGGTCGTGACACCCTGCGCGAGGAGCGGTTGTGCGTGACTGAGGCCCGAGGTGGCGAGTCCGTCCGCCGCATGCGAGTGCACGTCGATGAAGCCGGGCGCGACGTAGAGATCGGTCGCGTCGATGCTTCGTGTCGCCGTGGTGCCGGACAGATCGCCGACCGCGACGACACGGTCGCCGGTGATGCCCACATCGGCTCGATACCACGGGTTGCCGGTGCCATCCAAGACGCGGCCCCCGCGGATCAGCAGGTCGAACGGAGGCGCCTGTGCGACGGCCACGGCTGGCGCGCTTCCAACGACGACGCCCACGAGGGACACCCATCGGAAAAGTGCGTTCACGGGCATTCCGAACCTGTGGTCAGTGCATTTGCGCTTACGACCAGAAGCATCGTTCCTCATGCTCACCAGATCCCCAGGAGCTTCCACCATATGCTTCCCACGCCGAACCAGATGGCGAGGTTCACGAAGCTCACCACCAGCCCAATACGCCACCAGTCGACGACTTCCACGTAGCCGGCGCCGAAGAGGACGGGGGCTGGTCCCGTCCCGTAGTGGGTCATACTGCTGAAAAGATTACTGAAGAATGCCAGCACCAGCGCGGCGAGGAGCGGTGGCGCTCCCATGGCGAGGGCGACGCCCAAGAACGGAGCGTACATGGCACTCACGTGGGCCGTGTTGCTGGCGAAAAAATAGTGACTGTAGAAGTAGATGAGGCTGAGACCCGCAAATCCCGCCTGCCACGCCGAACCGGCGAACCACTCGCCAACGGTCTCGCCGAACCAGGGAATCAAACCCAGTTGGGTGAGCGAGGAAGCCATCATCACG
>JBFJCP010000033.1:0-46005 GCA_041615815.1 Gemmatimonadales bacterium
CGCGCGAACGTCTGCATCGAGCCGATCAAAGTGCTCCTGGCTCATGGGCTGATTCACGGCTCCCCACCAGATATCGTCGGAGGCGGTGTCCTGTACTACGAACTTGTCCTTGGGCGATCGCCCCGTATGCGGCGTTGTGATTGCCACGAAGGGACCGGTCGCGAGCGCCACGCCCTCTTGACGTTTGATCGCCGCGTCGTAGAGGGCTTCGGGATCCAGATTCCAATGGACGGTGCCCGAAGCCTCCAGCCCGGGGACCACGATCTGGTGCCGCGACATTCCTGCAGAGGATGATGATGAAGCCATGTCGGTCTTCTCTGAAAATGAAGATTGTGAAGAAGAGCGTCGGCCGGGCTATTCTCGGCTGTGGCGCGCCCGCTCCTGGGCGTCCACGGTGGCGATCACCGCCATATTCACGATGTCGCTCACGTCTGATCCGCGCTGAAGCACGTGCACCGGCCGTGCCATCCCGACCAAGATGGGTCCGATCGCCTGCGCTCCACCCAGCCGCATCAGGAGCTTGTAGGTGATGTTCGCGGCGTTCAAGTCGGGGAAAACTAACACATTAGCCGCGGTGCGAAGCCGAGCGAAGGAATACCGGGTCGAGAGGATCGAACTCGTGACCGCCGTATCCGCCTGCATCTCTCCATCCACCATCAATTGGGGATCGGTTTCGTGGAGTATCCGCACAGCCTCCGCCACCCGCTCGGAATGGGGGTGTCGCGCCGAGCCGAAGTTCGAGAACGAGAGCATCGCCACTCGGGGCTCGATGCCGAAATGCCAGACGAAATGGGCCGTGGCGGCGGCGATCTCGGCCAGCCGCTGCGCATCAGGCTCGATGTTGACGGTGCAGTCGGCAAAAAAATAGGTCTCGTTCGGTAGGATCATCATGTAGATCCCACACAACGCGCTCCGGTCCGGCGCCATCCCGATCGTCTCGAGCGCCGGTCGAATGGTCTCGGGATAGTAGTGCTCCTCGCCACCCACGAGGGCGTCCACATCTCCCTGCGCCAGCATGGCGCATCCGTAGTACATGGGCTCTCGCATGCGTTCACGTGCATCGGGAAGGGTTACGCCCTTGCGCCGCCGCCGCTCCCAAAACCGGTGAGCGTACACCTCCACCTTTGGAGAGCGATGGGGATCCAATAGCTCTATTCCGTCGAGCTCCACACCAACTTCGTTTGCTTGTTGCTCGATGGCCTCACGCGCCCCTAACAAGATCGGGCGCGCGGTCGAGTCGTCCGCGAGCACCCGCGCAGCGCGAATGATCTTGGGCTCTTCCCCTTCGGGAAACACGATGCGTTTCGGATCGGCCTCGGCCCGCACAGAGAGCCCCCGCATGATGGCCCGCGCCCGACTCAAGCGACCCTCCAGCGTCGTCCGATACGTCTCGAGATCGAGGGTCAGCCCTGCCACGCCGGACTCCATGGCCGCCTCCGCAACCGCCGAGGCCACGACGATGAAGGCTCTAGGGTCGAACGGCTTCGGAATGATGTAATCCGGACCGAACCGGATGCGGTCGAGCCCGTAGGCCCGCATGACCGCGTCGGGCACGTCTTCTTTGGCGAGAGCCGCCAGGGCCCGCGTGGCCGCCATTTTCATTTCCTCGTTGATCCCTCGGGCCCGAACGTCCAGCGCGCCGCGAAAGATGAACGGAAAGCCCAGCACGTTGTTGACCTGATTGGGAAAGTCCGAGCGCCCGGTAGCCACGATGGCATCGTCCCGCACCGCGGCGACCTCCGAGGGGAGGATCTCCGGTTCTGGATTGGCCAACGCAAAGATGATCGGCTTGGGTCCCATCGCCTGGACCATCTCTCGAGTCACCAAACCACCCACCGACAGTCCAACGAACACGTCAGCGCCGTCGAGCAGCGCATCCAACGTGCGCGCCTTGGTGTCCCGCGCAAATTGCCGACGCCACTCGTCCAGGTCGGAGCGGCCGCTGTGAAGGACGCCGTCTTTGTCGAACATGGAGATATGCTCGTTGCGCACCCCGAGCCGCACGTAATGCCCGGCACTCGCTACCGCTGCGGCACCGGCTCCGGCAAACACGATGCGCACATCGTGAATGGGCTTCTCCACCAACTCGAGGGCGTTCAGCAGGGCGGCACCGGTGATGATCGCCGTCCCATGCTGGTCATCGTGGAAGACCGGGATCGAGAGCGTCTCCCGCAGTTCCTTCTCCACGCGAAAGCAGTCCGGTGCGCGGATGTCCTCGAGGTTGATACCGCCCACGGTAGGTTCGAGCAGCTGACAAAAACGCACCACGTCGGCGGGATCCTCCGATCCCACCTCGAGGTCGAAGACGTCGATATCGGCAAAGTGCTTGAAGAGAATGCCTTTCCCCTCCATCACCGGCTTGCCGGCCATGGCGCCAATATTCCCGAGTCCCAAAACAGCGGTCCCGTTCGAAACGACAGCCACGAGGTTCCCTCTGGCCGTGTAGCGGAACACGTCCTCGGGCCGGGCAGCGATCGCCTTGCAGGGCTCCGCCACCCCGGGCGTGTAGGCGAGGGAGAGATCCCGCTGGTCCTTGAACGGCTTGGAGGGGGTGACCTGGATCTTTCCCGGCCGGCCCTCCTCGTGATAATCGAGGGCATCTTGGGGACGGATCATGAATCTAAGTCCAGATTTAGCAAGGAGTTATGGTAGCTGCCGGGAGGGGTGCTGTCAAGAAAGGTGGTGGGGGGCCGGGTGACCGGTGGGCGACGCGGTCGACCGCCAAGACCCGAATCCCAGAGCGTCACCCAGTCCGCTCCCGGCCCCCGGTTCTCCGCTCCCCGTCGAGCGCGTCGATCATGGCAACCCTCCGCTGGTGACGTCCCCCGGCAAACTGGGTTGTGAGGAACGTCCGCACGATCTCCCCGCCGAGACGCTCGCCAATGAGAGTCCCACCCAGGGTGAGTACGTTGGCATTGTTGTGCTCGCGGGCATTCCGCGCCGTGGTGAGGTCGTAGCACAGCGCCGCGCGTACTCCGGAGATCTTGTTCGCGACCATGGCACTGCCGATCCCCGCACCGTCCACCACGATCCCGAACCGGGTTTCTCCGCTCGACACCCGCTCTGCGACGCGCGCCGCGAACACGGGGTAGTCGACGGAATCGGCGTTCTCACACCCTACGTCGAGGACCTCGAAACCCAGCTCGGCGATCACGGGCTTGAGGGCACTCTTGAGAGCGAACCCCCCGTGGTCCGATCCGATTGTGACGGTTCGACGGGGAGCAGGGAGCGGGGAGCGGAAAGCGGGCCTGCCCACCTGCTCCCCGCCCTCTGCTCCCTGCTCCCCTTTTTCCAGCACCACGCCCAGCCGTCGCGCCAGGTCGTGGGCTGCGGGGGTCACGATGGCTCGTTCCGGCAAACGGAGGCACCCTTGGGCGGCCGCCGCCCGCACGTCTCGCTCGGTAATGACTCGCGCCATGGTGGAGAGAATGTAGCATCCCGCCCCGCACGGATCACGCCGACGCGGTCACTCGTCCGTTCCTCTGATCGCGGCGGTATGGAGGGACGCTGAGCCGGCATCCTCTGGGAAAGGCCGACGGAGAATGGCACGAATCGCAAATGCCAAGAGGAGTGCCACCGCGAAGGACACCACGACCACCGGACCCGTGGGCAGGTCCGTCACGTAGGAAGCGAAGAGGCCGGCGACGCTTGCGGCGGTTCCGGTGGTCAAGGCAATCGCCAAGAGCGGGCCCGGCTTCGTCGTGAACAGAAAGGCGATCACGGCGGGGATCACGAGAAAGCTGAATACGAGGAGGACACCGGCGATGGCCACCGAGGAAGTCACCACCACACCAAACAATCCGTAGAACAGGAAATCCCACCAGCCAATGCGCCATGCTCGCTGCTTGGCGTTGCCAGGGTCCAGCGAAATCGTGAGAAATCGATCTCGGAGGAACCAGTGCACGGCGCCGATGACCGCGTAGATGCCAGCGGTCTTCCAAATCTGCGGCCACGTGACCCATAGGAGACTGCCGGTGAGTAGTTGCTCGACGTGCTCGGATCCACGGGGGGCCTGCGCGGCCAGAAGGATCGTGGCGGCAGAAGCCACGACGTACACGATGCCGATGATCGCCTCTTGGGGAACGAACCGGTGTTCCATCCGGCTGACACTGAGGAGTGCAGCGGCGACCAACGTGGCCCCCAGTCCGATTCCGTATCCGGCGGCATCGGCCGAAATTCCCAACATCGCCTCCAGCCGGTGCGAGAGCCCGAGATTCGCGGCGGCCCAGCCCATCGCGGCCACCTGGGCGAGCGCGAGGTCCACGAAGATCACACCTCGTGCGATGATGTGAATGCCCAGATAGCCGTGGAGTGCCACCAGAACGAGCGACGCCACGAGCGCCGGGAGCATCAGGTCGAACACGGGACCCCCAAAGAAGTCACAAGATCAGGAATGCCGTCTGTCCTCAATCCGGGTGCCGCGCCTCAGCTGCCGTGGCCGCGAAGGCGGCGGACAGTCGCTGGATCCAAATGTCGATCAAGGCAAAGTAATCCTCGACCCCGTCCTCGCCTGCCACGTGTTCGGGGACGATAACGGCACGGACACCGGCGCGATTCGCGACGCGCTCCACCTGTCCGCGGCTGTAATAATTCGCGGCGAGCAACGTGGCAATGCGTTCCCGCTTGATGAAGTCGATCACGTCACGAACATGCCCGGGCGAAGGGGGAATGCCCGGCTTCGGCTCCACGAACATGGCGCAGTCGATTCGGAAACGTGCGCTGAAGTACGCCCAATTCTTGTGATAGCACACAATCCTTGTGTCTCGGAACGTTTCGGCCTCGGCCAGCCACCCGCCCACATACGAAGTCAGGGGCTGGCCCTCGAACGTTTGTTTCCGTGCGAACTCCCAGAATCCGTACCCCCGTGCCAAGTCGAACACGGTGGCTCCGCCGAGGAGGTCGATCAGACGATCGCCGAAGGTTCTGCGCAAGATCCGATCCTCAAATGCCTTCAGATTGGCATCGTAGGTAGCACCGTTTGCAGGATCGACCCGCTTGAGGCCGTTCACGATGTTGCGGGCAATGATGATGGCGTTCACTGGGTCGGCGTGTATGTGGGGATTGCCGAACACGTGGACGTCACCGCCGGTTCTCGAGACGACTTCCGGGATCTCCAGCAGCTTGACACCGGAATAGGCCACCACGTGACCAGGAGCCCCTTCGATCACCTTGGGATTGCTGGCCCGATCGAGCAGCGCCGGGACCCAGAGCTCGAGGTCGAGTCCCGTCGTCACGAACAGGTCTGCCCGCTGGATCATCGCCGCGTAACTCGGGCGGGGATTCACGAAATGGGGATCTTCGTCACCGCGCGCAATGGCGCTCACCTCACCCAGATCTCCCATGACCTCTCGCGTAATGGCGGCGTAGGTTGGAAGGGTCGTGACGACGCGAACCTTGTTTTGGGCGAGCGCGATCGTCGGGAGGGCGCCGAGGACCCCGAGGACCGCCAGGGCGATCGATCTCATGCGTGGGTAGATCATCACAGCCTCAATACGTCTCATGTTTGTGTGGGCCGAACGCCCAGACGGTCTGGAAAAGCACCGTGTGATTGCCCCCCAGCCCGTCGGGTTTCAGGTAGTTGTACTGCAGCCGTAGGCGTACCCATTCGCTCTGCCACCATGTGATGCTAGGTGCGATCTGCACGATGTCTGGTTGCGTGCCAAAGGGATCGAGCACGTCCACCCGGGTTCCGAGTATCCAGCGCCGGCCCGCACGGAGATTGGCCTGGGCGTATCCACCGGATCCCACCAGCTCACCGCCGGCCACCCCAAAGTCCTTCTCGACGAAGTACCACTCGCCCTTGAGCTGGAAATCACGGTAGAGCGCCTTTCCGGTGGGGGTGTATCGATAGAATACGTCGATGCCGAGGAGCCGACTGTCGAGGCTCGCGTCGGTGTTCTGCCCGTATACTCCCGTGGCGCCGAGTTGCAGGGTGCTCGGCCCGAAGTCCCAGAAACTCTGGAAGCGGCCCAAGTAACTGATCTCGCTGCCGCCGTCGAACAGTGCCTCGTTGTTTCCGAGCGTGACCTGAAACAACGCGGTTTGGGTGGACGGTCCCAGAGGGAACGAGGGGAGCGTCACACCTCCACCGGTTTGAATCAGACCATCTTCCCCGAGGAACGTCATGGCCGCGAGGGGGCGCTCGACCTCCAACAACGCGTGGGTGTGCCAGCGATTATAGAGCCCGATGTCCTGACGGAATTTTCCGATCTTGAGGCCGAGGCCACCCGGCAAGCCCACCCAGTACATGTAGCCTTCTTCGATCTCGAACCGGCCGCCCTCCTCCTCGCCCTCTGCTTCGGGGAAGCCTGCGATCTCGAAATCCTCTTCGCGAGCGATGAAGATTTTGGCATGCGTGTATGGATCGAGCGCCGCTTGAAAGGAGAACTCGAACTCCCGCGGGGTACTCGCGAACCGGTGGCCTTCGCCATCAGGCTTCGTGAAGTTTCCGACTATATCTCCGGTCGCACTGATCTCTGGATTGAGAATCGAGAGATTGCGGGTTCGACTCTCCTGTTGAGCCGATGTATCGGGTGCCGCCTGTGCGGCGGCCTCGGCGGCCTGCGCCGCCGCCGCCCGCAACTGGGCGAGTTCGTCTATCGCCGCCGTGGTATCCCGGCCCTGTTGGATGAGCTGCCGGAGTAGCCGTTCCAGCGAATCCAAACGCGCTTTGAGCTGGCGAATTTCTTGTTCCAAGGAGTCGGCTCGTTGCCGGTCCACCTGCGCTTCGAGTGGGTTCCCGATGAGGGTGACGGCGACGAGCGCGCTCAACACTAGCGTGCCTTGCATGCGCTCCCTTGCTCCTATTCCGTCGATGGATTCGGCCGGCGCGAATATTGGCGCCGGCATCGCGGTTACCGCGTGGGAGGAGCGCGGGCGCTGAGGGCGCCGAGGGGGTCCGGTCGAACGTAGGGGGCACGATCTGGGGTGATCGGGGTCATCCAGTTGGTGGCTTGCTCGGTGGTCCGGTGTACGACCGCAGCCGCGGCGAAATGGTACGCGCCGCCCGGGACACACAACGCGTCGGAGTGCAGGCGCGCGCAATCGTCGGTGTGCCCGGCCTCCACCGCCGATTGGGCGGCGATGACCTCGAACTGGGCGTGGATCGATGGCAGGAGCGCCCAGCTCAAGAGACACAGCATGATGAGCGGCGAGCCCGGCGTACCGGGCTGCGCTCTCCAGTCTCGGGGCCTCATCGTAGCATTCATTATAACGGTTCGGTGGCCACGGGGATCCGGGAGCTTCTCGGTCAGCGGGCCGAGCGCATACTGCTTCCCGAGATTCTCTCCATCAACAGCTCGCCCACACGCGTATTCCGAATGAGTCCCCCAAAATGCTCGGCGCCCGGGCCAATGGCAAAAAGTGGGATCATCTCTGCGGTATGGGCGATCGTTGTGTATGCCTCCCGGAAGGTGCCGGTGCTGTCGAACTGGAGTGCGAGACCTCCGGTCTCATGATCGGCAACCACGACGACCAGGGTCTCGGGGTGTCGGGCTTGGTAATCCAGTGCCACGCCCACGGCACGATCCAGATCCAGCATCTCGGCCTCGACGGTCGCCAGCGGCTGGTTGCCATGGCCGCGCCAGTCCGGTTGCGATCCCTCCACCATGAGGAAGAATCCCTCCGGGTCCTTGTCCAGCACCCGAAGCGCCGCCTCCGTCATCTCTGGCAGGGTAGGGGACCGGTCCGGGACCCATGCGGTGTCGGCCACGGTGAACGAGGAGTCGAGCATACCGCTTTCGCCATCGGGAATCGGGATCACCTCTTGGCGCGTCGTCACCTCAGGCCGCACGGCCCCGGGCATGTGACTCACCGCAAACATGCCGAACAACGCGCGGACGGTATCGAGTTCGAGAGACCGGAGCTCCAGTGGTGTCTCGATGTAGGTGTAACGTTCGAGGATCTGTGAGCGGAGATCCAACGAATCCGGCCGCTGCGCGGCATCGTAAATGGCTGCACCACCGCCCATCACGACGGTCACGTCGTGCTCCAGGATTTGCTTTCCGATCTCCCACTCCAATAACCGGCTGGATACGTGTGCGGCGAATGACGCCGGCGTCGCGTGGGTGATGCGGGAGGTGGCGATGAGACCGGTCGACATGCCGCGCTTCTGCGCGACTTCGAGGACCGTCTCGAGCGCCGTGGTATCCGGTCCCACCCCGATGGCCCCATTATAGGTCCGCACCCCCGTCGCGTAGGTTGTCGCGCTCGAGGCGCTATCGGTCACTTTGCTATCGGAGGATTGCGTATCCACCAATCCCACAACCGGAAAGGCCTGCGCCGCAAGAGAATCTGCAGCCATCCAGGCCGCGGTCCAATACGCGATGCCGGCCCCGTCCCCGATGAAGAGGATCACCCGCGTGGGCGCGTCCTGGGCACCGAGCGGTATGGCGGCACCCATCCATCCCAACACGGTCCCGGCCAATAGCAATCGTCTCATCGTTCAGATGCCCTCATCTCGGTTCGTCAGTGCGGCAAGTGCTACCGTTCGGTTGTACCCACCTGTGACCAAATCGCTCCACCTTCTGCCCCGGCTATGGCACGCTGCGTGGTCGGCTTGCTGCCTTCCGCCCTCTACCCTCTGCGATACCTCCGTAACCTTCTCAACATCTTCCGGTCCATCTGGACCGGGTCTTCGCCCTTTGGTGTCTCGAGGACTTTGATGATATCCCGGAAGCGGGGATCGCGCATGAGTCGGCGAAATGGCTCGGGTCCTAGTGTTCCCTCGCCGATCAACTCGTGGCGGTCGCGCCGCGAGCCTAGCGGTGTCTTGGAGTCGTGGAGGTGCATGCACCGAAGCGACCGCAGACCTATCGTGCGGTCCCAGGCGCGCCAGACGCCGGACCAGTCTCCCACAAGGTCGTATCCCGCCGCGTACAGGTGGCACGTGTCCGCGCAGAAGCCGATGCGGCGGCGGAAACGTGCCGGCACCAGCTGTCGGAGCCGGGCGAGCTCCTCGAAGGACGACCCCAACGCTGTGCCGGTTCCGGCTGTTGTCTCGATCAGGATCATCGGGCCGCGCACGGCGGCGAGACACTCGGCGTAGGCCTCGGCATTGCGGGCCAGACCCCTCGCACGATCATCCATGTAGTTGCCCGGATGTGTGACGACGTACCGAACGCCGAGGGCCCGACAGCGTTCCAGCTCACCCCGAAAGGCTTCGATGGATCGGCGCCGCAACTGGGTGTTCGGTGACGCGAGGTTGATGAGGTAGCTGTCGTGGGAGACGATGGTGCGGATCCCCGTGCGGCGACACTCTCGGCGGAAGCACCGGACCTCGTCTGGCGGCAAGTTGGGCTCTTTCCATTGACTCGGTGTCTTGGTGAAGATCTGGATGGCCGTGGCACCGATAGCGGCACCACGCGCCGGCGCACGGGAAACACCACCCGCCGTCGACACGTGCGCACCAAGTAGGATTTCGTCTCCTGCCCCGCGCTGTCCGCGCCTTGTGATCACTCCGTGAATGCGTCCCGTGAGATGAGCGGCACGAATCGGCACGGGGCAACGCTGCGTTCTTCGAGTCCCGTGGCCGTCCGGCGAATGACGAGCAGGTTCTGCATGGCTTGATCGCCCACCGGGATCACCATCTGTCCGCCAACGGCCAACTGGCTCAGCAACGCGGGCGGTGGGGTTGGCGCCGCGGCCGTGACGATGATGGCGTCATACGGCGCGCCCTCGGGATAACCTTGCGCTCCATCTCCCGTGATCAACGTAACGTTGTCCAGTCCGAGACCTGCGAGACAGCGTGCCGCCCTCTTAGACAGCGCCTCGAGCCGCTCGATGCTCCAGACATGGTGGGCGATCTTCGCGAGCACGGCGGTCTGGTAGCCGGTCCCGGTGCCGATCTCGAGCACGCGAGATCTTCTGGTCAATCCCGCCTCCGCCGTCATGAGTGCGACAATGTACGGCTGAGAGATGGTCTGGTCGTAGCCGATAGGAAGGGGCATATCGGCGTAGGCCTGATCGCGAAGATAGGGGGGAAGGAAGTGCTCCCGGGGAACGGCAGCCATCACGGCAAGAACGCGTCGATCCGTGATGCCGCGAGATCTGAGGTGACGCCGCACCATGCGACGGCGGCGTGGATCCGCGATGCGGCTACCCTCCCTCGTCGCGCGAACGGGCCCGCAAGCGAGCCAGGAAGGAAGCTCCCGGTGGGCCCCGTTCGCGGTCTTCCAACCGCGTCTCGGCCTCTGCCGCGCGGCGCTCCAGCTCGAGTTTCGAGCGTCGCAGACGTTCCACGAGCTCCCGTTCCTGCACGAGCGCTTCACGCAGCGCGTCCAACTCTTCGGTCAGCTCCACCGCCTTGGGATCCCGGTTCGCCGCAGGCACGTCCTCGGACGCGGTCGCCGGGAGGGCCTGTCGGGACTCACGGGTCAGACGGTCGACGATGCCATCGAGGATCACATGCTGTCGTTCCACCGCCTCACCCAACCGCACGATCTCTCGCACCATCTGCCACATCACTTCCTGTCGTTCGATCTCCCGGTTCAGACGCGTGGCGAGGACGGGGTCATGCGGCTGCGTGGCAGGGAGGGGCGCCTGAGCCTCCGGCACCGTCTCGACGGACACCGCCGCACCCAACGCCGCCTCGATGTCCTCGCGAGTCCGCCCTGCGGCATAGAGATTGGCAATTTCCCCCAGCACCTCGGCGGCTTCGGTCGGGTAGCGACGGCGGCGTCCCCTCCCCACCGTGGGGACATACGCCGCAAATGCGTCCCGGTAGTAGCGCACCGTCGATTCGGGGAGCTGCAATTGCTGGGCGATGTCGCGCAGGGTGCGAAGGGGCTCACCCATGGGGATCTCAGCGCCTGCGGGGCCGCAACCAGTTTTCGGGATCCAGGGCAATGGGGTTGCCACCGTCTTGCCCCTGTCGGATCTGAAACTCCAGATGCGGTCCCACGTCCGAGTTGGCGCCCCCGGTCAGTCCAATCACTTGTCCTCGGGTCACGCGTTGGCCACGGGCGACGTCGAAACGGGATAGATAGAGGTAGAGTGTGTAGAAGCCCCCGCCATGGTTCACGATGATGGTGGGACCCCACGTACCCAGGGGACGAGCCATATCCACGGTGCCGTCCGCCACCGCCCGCACGGGTGTTCCCGCCGGGGCTCTGATCCCGAGCCCTCGGTGCGAGATCGTGGTGTTATCGGGTCCCGGCGCCGGGCCGAAGCGATACGCCACCGAGCCCTCCACGGGCCAGTCGAGCCCGCCGATGTCCGCCATCGTGATCGCGCCGGTGCCGGCGCCGCCGCCGCCCGCGCGGCGCCGGTCACGCTCGAGCGTAGCGAGAATGCTGGCCAACCGTTCTTCGTCGCGGGTCAGGGCGTCGAGACGAGACGATGTTGCTTCCTCCGACGCCCTTGTTTGCTGTAAGCTGCGCTGCCGGCGCACCTCGAGGCGCACGTAGCGGTCGAGTTCCTGTCCCCGCTCGTCCCGCCGGCGCTCCAGCTCGCGTTGTACGCTCACGTGCTGGCCCCGTCGCTGTGCAATGCGATCCCGTAACTCCTCTACCTCACCTACCAGCGCGCGATCTTGCCGGCTGATCAAGAACAGGTACTTGTACCGACTCAAGAGCTGTCCAAAGCTCTCCGCCGCGAGCAAGACCTGCACCGCCCACAAAGATCCGCGCTTGTAGATATCGACGAGGCGTTTCTCCAGCACCGCACGCTTCTCCGCCAACGCATCCTGAGCGAGGATCAAGTCCATGGTGAGTGAGTCGAGCTCGCTTCCCATGGTGCCGATCTGTCGGTCGAGCTCGTTGACCATACGGGTCGTCACGGCCTTCTGCCGCTCGATGTTGCGAAGCTCGCTGGTTATGGAGTGCGCTCGTCCTCGCAACCGGTCGAGCTCGTCTTCCAGCTCGGCCCTTTCCCGTCGAATCGCCTCCAATCGGTCCCGATTGTCTCGGATGCGCCGGCCGATGTCGTCCTGCGCCCCCGCCGGCGAGGCCATGACAGCGACCACGAGCACCGTCAGGAGCCGGTGCCTCATCATACCTTCCGTAGATGGCGCCCGACGCTCATCGAGCTGGCTGCCAATCCCAAAGCCGTTCCGGCCATGACGAGGAGAATCGATTGTTGGGTGGTGAAGAACGTCCCTTGTAGAATGTTCCGGGTGAGGGCGGCGTAGGCGGCGAAGCAGAGTACGATGGCCGCCAGTCCTCCAAACGCTCCCTTGATCGCGCCGTCGAGCAGGAAGGGACGCCGGATGAAGCCGTCGGTGGCGCCGACGAGTCGCATGATCTCGATCTCTCGTGCGCGGTGCAGCACCGACATGCGGATCGTCGTGCCAATGATGATCACGGCCGCCATCGCGAACGCCCCGCCGATCACCAGCCCCACGGCACCGGCCAGGTTGCGCAACCGATCGAGCTTGCTCACCCAATCGCCGCCATACCGGATGTCCTCGGCAAAACGAAACCCTTCCAGGCGTTGCGCCACGGCCCGGACATGCTCCACGTCGCGGTATCCGGGCTTGAGGCGAACCTCCAGCGAGGCCGGCAGCGGGTTGACCGAGAGATCCTCGAACACCCCCTGCAGCTCGACGAGTTCGTCCCGCGCCCGTTCGAGCGCTTGATCCTCAGTGACGTACGCGACCTCCGCCACCTCCGGGAAGGTCTCGATGTCACCGATGGCCATCGTCGCCACCTCCACGGGCGTTCCCCGCATGAGGTACATCACGATCTCCACCCGCTCCTCCACTTGCTGCAGGGCCGCGCGGAGATTGAGCGCGGTCAGCGCAAAGAGGCCGAAGACGAAAAGGGCAAAGGCAATGGTCGTGACCGATAAGACGGACAGCGCCGGAGCGCGGCGGAATGACAACAACGCCTCCCGAATCACGAGCCTCATCGCACCGCCCTCCCGCTCTCCGATTCATCGACGGCGGAATCGAATACCACAGCTCCATCCTGTAACTCGATGGTCCGGTAGGTGGTTTGGCGTACCAGATCCAGATCGTGCGTCGCCATGGCCACCGCGGTGCCGTTCGCGTTGATGTCCCGAAGGAGTTGGAATACGCCTCGGGTGGCGCGTTCGTCCAGGTTGCCGGTGGGCTCGTCCGCCAGAAGCACCGGTGGATCGTTCACCAGTGCCCGGGCGATGGCCACGCGCTGCTGCTCGCCACCGGATAGCTCGCGCGGATAGGCTTGTGCCTTGGCTGCCAACCCCACTTGAGCGAGCACCCGCATCGCCTTGGGTGCAATGACGCTGCGCCGCGTGCCGGTCACCTCCAAGGCGAAGGCCACATTCTCTTCCGCGGTGCGGTCCTCGAGAAGTCGAAAGTCCTGAAAGACGATCCCGATGCGGCGTCGGAGCTTGGGGATATCGCGGCCCTTGAGGCGGCTCGTCGCAAAACCGGACACCCGAACTTCACCTGACGTGGGCAGGTCCTCGGCGTAGATCAGGCGAAGCACGGTCGACTTCCCCGCACCCGAATGGCCGGTGAGAAACACAAACTCGCCTTTCGCCACGTGAAACGACACGTCTTTCAGGGCAAGAGCCCCTTTGGGGTAGGCCATGAAGACCCGATCGAAGCGGATCACTGCTCCAACGCACTCAGTGCTGTATCGAAATCGGCGATGATGTCGTCCACGTCCTCGATGCCGAGGCTCACGCGAATGAACCCGTCGGGAATTCCCTGTGCAGCTCGCGCGGCCGGGCTCATCTCGGCGTGCGAGGTGAACCGGGGCTCCGACACCAGCGTTTCGACTCCCCCGAGGCTCGGGGCGTGGGTGCAGAGCTTGAGCTTGCGAAGCACGGTCTCGGCTGCCCGAGGCCCCTCCGCCAGGGTGAGTCCTACCATCCCGCCGTATCCCTTGAGTGTGAGTTTTGCGACCTCATGATCGGGATGCGTGGGAAGACCGGGGTAGTGGACCGATGCGATGGCGGAGTGCCGTGAGGCCCAGGTGGCAAAGGCGAGTCCGTTGGCGTTGTGCCGCTCCATGCGCAGCGCGAGCGTCTTCAAACCGCGCTCCACCAGCCACGCGGCGTGTGGATCGATGGCCGGTCCCCACATCGTGAGCAGCCGGCGCACCTCCTCGACGACCCCCTCACTGCCGGCAATGCCGCCGGCGATCACGTCGGAATGCCCGTTCAGGTACTTGGTGGCACTGTGGACGACGACATCGGCTCCATGATCCAGCGGGCGAAAATTGATGGGCGACGCAAACGTCGAGTCCACGACGAGCGCCATCCCCTCGTTGCGGCAAAACGTCGCGACCGGTTCGAGGTCGATCACACGCATCAACGGGTTGGTGGGGGTCTCGAGGAAGATCGCTCGTGTGGTCCGCTTGGCGCAGCGCCGCCAGTTGCGCGCCTCCGATGGATCCACGAACGTGACCTCGATCCCGAGCTTGCCGAACTCTTGCTCGAAGAGCCGCCGAGTGCCTCCGTAGATCCACTCGCTGGAGAGGAGGTGATCTCCCGGCCTCAGGATAGCCAGGTGGGCGAGCGCCGTCGCCCCCATGCCGCTCGCCAAGAAAATCGCCATCTCGGCCCCTTCGAGGGCCGCCAACCGCTCCGCGAGCACCTTTTGATTGGGGTTGTTGCCGTATCGGGTATAGAGCAGGTCTTCGCTCGATCCCACCGGGTTGACGAAGGTCGTGCTCTGGTACAGCGGTGTGGCCACGGGGGCTCGCTCCGGCCGCACGTGGGGGACCCCGTGGACGGAGGTGGTCGAGGAGCCGGCGTGGGGACGCTTCATGAAACGCTCAGAAGGGCGTAGCGATCTGCGGACAGGTGCACGAGACGTCGAGCGTGGAGGTCCTCAAGCGCCTCCCGCGCATCATCCGGCTCCACGCGGAGACGCGTCGCGATCTCGGTGGCGTTCGCCGCGCCGTGCTCAGAGAGCACGGTGAATGCCCGACGCACGAGCTCCCCCATCGGTCCCAATAGCTGCAGCCGCCCGTCGCGATCTCGGGCCACCGCGGCGAGCCGATGTCGCTCCAACACTTGCTCGATGGCCTCACGATGGGCCTCCGAGACACCATGCAACACGAGCACGCGGACGCGCCCGTGCGCGAGGAGGAGCTTGCCCACGATCTCATCGGCGCACGAAATGTCCAGACAACGGACCTGACTGAAATCGATGACCGCGACCTGCTCGTCGTCGATCTCCGCCAACAGCTCTTCGACCCCGTTACGCACCTTCTTCCCCGTGGGGCGGGTCACGAGATCGCCGTACATCCCGGACACGGTGCGCTGCAACACGAGCTTCAAGTCAATGAGATGCATCCGATTACTCGGGCTGGTGTTCTGGAATGATCATGAGTATCTGGCTGCCGGGAAACGCCGGGAGACCGTCCGCCAGCGGCACGTCGTCGTCCCACCCGGGCACGATGGCAATCCGCGCCGTCCCGCTGCGGAGACTGAGCTTTCCCGACCAGCGGTTCAGGTACCGCGTGATGCCCGCCAGCCCCTGGCCACGGCCCGGATCGGGGAACCGGCTGGCATTGTGAAAGAGGGCGGCCTCCAGAGCGGTTGCATCCCCCCAGCGATCACCAAAACGGCTTGCCTGGGTCGTGTCCAACGACCGACGAAAGCCAATGCCGGCGTCCGCGACGGCGATCACCAGGACGCGCCGCCCGAGGCGCCGGCGCCACGTGTAGACCTGGACGGACACCCAGCCAGAGGTGCCGGCGTGCTCTACAATATTTTGACACGCTTCCGAAAGCGCCATAGCGAATCCCATGGTCGCCGAACTCTCCAGGCCGAGCGCCGTGAGCATGGCCGCCGAGCGATCCTGGATGGCCTCGACCACGGCGTGGACGTCTTCGCTGCCCCGAATCGGGGTGATCTCGAGCAAGACCGCCGAGGAGTGGGACGATGCCACCCGGGGCACCTTGCCGTGGATCTCGAAGAGGTCTGTGGCGTGCTCGAAGAACCCGGCGCGAGCCCAATAATGAACGGTTTCCCGGTCCTTCGGTACGGTGAGAAGCGGGAGTTCTCCCTCGTCCGTGGCGGCTGCCTGTCCCGCCACCAACAAACCGACGAGCCCGTAGGGAGAGGCCCACTGGACCGCGTGCGCGTCGAAGAGGAGCCGCTCGCCCCCCAACTCGCCGGTTGCCTTGGCGAACTGGTCGAACGAACGATCATCGAAGCCGGCTGGGACCTCGACCACCCGCGTCATTGAGGCACGATCTCGCCGCGGAGGTGATACTGCAGGTTCGTGGCCCCGCGGTAGCCGGCATTCCGACCGGCGTACTCGTTGGCGTTGCGCAGCGCCGTCGCAAGATCGACTCCGGCGATGAGCTGGGCGAACAGCGTGGCGCCAAAGACATCACCGCAGCCCGTGGGATCCAAGACATCTCCGGTTGCCGGGACCGAGACGCGCGCGGTGCGAATGGGATCCAGCGCGAGCGGTTTCGAGCTCGCTCGAAAGAGGCTGAACGGTGGTTGCGTGAAGTACACGGCTCCCTGCGCACCCAGCGTCACCACTAGGAGGCGCACCCCTCGCGCGAGCGCCTCGGCGGTGACGGTCATGGGGTCATCCCCGATGAGGCTCAGCTCGTCTTCGTTGAGCTGCACGACGTCAAAGCAGGCGAACCACTCGGCCACGCGCGGTAGACGGCGAGGAATGCGAGTTCCGTCCGCGCTGATTCCAAGGAGCAGACTGTGTAGATCGGCGTAGATCGGCCCACGAAACCCCTGCCGTAGGTGATGTGCCGATGCTAGATCGAACTCGAATCCGGAGATGAAATTCACGTAGATGGCTTCAAGGTCCTGCACCAGGGGGCCGAGCTCGTTCCAGGTCCAGGGGGGAACTCCACCCGTCATCTGCTCGCTTCGGCGCGCGGACGAAATGTACCGTAGGGTGACCCGGTTGTTGGGTTCGGGAACTTCGACGAACCGATGCGCGCCTCGGCAACGAGTCAGTGATCGGAGAAACTCGTTCGCACGCGGGGCCAAATCGCGACCCACTTTGATGAGCGGAACGATCCGCCACTCTGGCGGCAGGCTCGCTTCGAGAGCTGCCAACGCGTACGCGATCCCGCCCCATTCCTCCACCGGCTCCGTCTCTCCATCCCGCCCATAGATGGTGTCCCACACCATCGTCCCAATGACACCCACGCGTCTCACACACTCCCTCGAGTCTGGACCGCAAACGAGGCGATGGCACCATACACCCCGGCCGTACCGGGCAGCGCCCCTGGAACGATCCGGCAGACGTCCACTGCGTGCCGAAAGGCGCGCCGTTTTACCTCTTTCTCGAGAGGAGTGAAGAGGCGCTCGCCGGCCAGCGTGACTCCCCCGCAGATTACCACGACCTCCGGGTTGAAGATGTTGATGAGGCTCGCGATCCCCGCGCCAAGCACCCGCGCGGTCTCGGTGACCACCTCGAGCGCGTATTCGTCTCCAGCGTGCGCGGCCTCATAAACCACCTGAGCGGTAATGGCTTGGAGATTGCCATCGACATAGGTGGGGAGTTGTGACGTTTCGCCGGCCTCGATCCCTTCGACAGCCCGCTTGGCGATGGCGGGACCCGAGGCGTACGCCTCGAGACAGCCGTAATTGCCGCAGCCGCATCGACGACCGGACGGATCGATCGTCATGTGACCGAATTCACCGGCAATGTCGCTGGTGCCATGGTAGATGTGGCCATCGATCACGATGCCGCCGCCAATGCCCGTCCCGATCGTGAGGCCGATGACGTGCTGCGCTCCTCTGGCGGCGCCCTGCCACCATTCGCCGAAGATGGCGCAGTTGGCGTCGTTGTCGAGCGTGGCCGTCACGCCCAGGGCCTCGCTCACCCGATCGCGGAGCGGGAAGTCCCGCCACCCCAGGTTCGGTGTCGTGAGCACGACCCCGCTCTTGGTGTCCAACGGTCCTGGCGAGCCGATTCCCGCACCCACGACGCTCAGGTTAGCCGAGAACGAGACGCGGCTGTCGTCGATGGAGGCTTTGACCATCCGGACGATCTGCGCCACGACGCCGTCCGGTCCCTCGGGCACCGCTGTAGGCTCCTTGCGCAGACCGTACAGCGGTCCGCCTCCATCGGGTACGGTGCCGACGACGACGTTGGTTCCACCCACGTCCACACCAACGATCATCCTCTTGTCGGGTGCCATTAGTCGACCTGTAGCACGGCGAGAAATGCCTCCTGCGGGATCTCCACGACACCGACCTGCTTCATGCGACGCTTTCCTTCTTTCTGCTTCTCCAACAGCTTCCGTTTCCGGGTCACGTCTCCGCCATAGCACTTCGCTGTGACGTTCTTGCGCAATGGACGCACGGTCTCGCGGGCAATCACCCTCGAGCCAATGGCTGCTTGGATGACGACTTCGAAGAGCTGGCGCGGAATGAGCTCCTTGAGCTTCTCGGCGAGCTTGCGACCCCATTCATAGGCCTTGGTCCGATGGATGACGACGCTGAACGCGTCCACGGCATCTCCATTGATCAACATGTCGAGCTTGACCAAGTCGTTGGCCCGATAGGCCGCCAGTTCGTAGTCCATGGCCGCGTACCCACGTGTCACCGTTTTCAACCGATCGAAGAAATCGAGAATGATCTCGGCGAGTGGAAACTCCCACTCGAATTGCACCCGCGTCGGGTTGAGGTAGTGCATGCCCAAGTACTCCCCGCGACGCTCCTGACCAAGCTTCATGATGGCGCCGATGTAGTCAGCGGGCGCCGTGATTCGAGCCTTCACATAGGGTTCTTCGATGCGCTCGAGTTCCCCGACACTCGGCATCTTGGTCGGGTTCTCGATCAATGTCATCACGCCGTCTCCATGGTACACGTGATACTCGACGTTCGGGACCGTGGTGATCAGATCGACGTTGAATTCCCGCGAGAGCCGCTCCCGCACGATATCCAAGTGGAGGAGACCGAGGAAGCCGCAGCGGAACCCAAAGCCCAAGGCCGCCGATGTCTCGGGCTCGTAGCGCAGGGAGGCGTCGTTGAGTTGGAGCTTCTCGAGCGCGTCGCGTAACTCCTCGTACTGATTGGCGTCGGTGGGATAGAGTCCCGCGAACACCATGGGATGCACTTCCCGGTATCCCGGGAGCATGGTGGGCGCGAGATCGTTGGCATCCAACACCGTATCGCCGACCCGGGTCTCCGTGACTCCCCGCACGTTCGCCACGACATACCCCACCTCCCCCGCCTCAAGCGCGTCGGTGGGTCGTTGACCGAGCTGAAGATACCCCACCTCCGCCACCTCGTAGCGATCCTCCGGATGGGCGCCGAAACAAATCTCCATGCCGCGGCCCAAGCGTCCATCGACCACGCGGATGCTGGGGATGGCGCCGCGATAGCGGTCGTAATAGGAGTCGAAGATCAGCGCGCGCAGTGGCGCGTCGGGAGAGCCATTGGGCGGCGGCACCCGGTGAACGATGGCCTCCAGCAGCGGGCCGATGCCCGTCCCTTCCTTCGCGGACACCCGGAGGAACTCGTCCGCCGACACGCCAATGAGCTCCTCGAGCTCGGCCGCATGCCGGTCCGGTTCGGCCGCGGGAAGGTCGATCTTGTTCAGGACCGGGATGATCTCGAGCCCGGCGTCCAGCGCCAAGAACAGATTGCTGATCGTCTGCGCCTCGATCCCCTGACTGGCATCCACCACCAGAATGGCACCTTCGCACGCGTTGAGCGAGCGTGACACCTCATACGTGAAATCGACGTGCCCTGGGGTATCGATCAGGTTCAACTCGTATCGCTCGCCGTTCGGGGCCGTGAATTGCATACGAACGGCATTGAGCTTGATGGTGATACCGCGCTCGCGCTCGAGGTCCATCGTGTCGAGCACCTGTTCCCGCATCCGCCGCTTTTCCAGGGTTGCCGTCGCTTCGATCAGACGGTCCGCGAGAGTGGACTTGCCATGATCGATGTGGGCAACGATGCAGAAGTTACGGATGTGGTCTTGATGCATGGGGGAGAATATAACGGAGGGCCGAGAGGAGGTTGGAAGATCAGGAAGACGGAAAGTTCCAGGGTGACAAGTCACCGGTCGCCGGACGTGGATCCCGGCACATGAGCAAAAGGACGGAGAGGCGTAGCCCCTCCGTCCGACGCTCTGCGATGACCTCCACCCTCGCCCCTAGCGCGGTTCGACTATTTCCTCATAGCTCTCTGGATTCCACGCCGGGCGTTCGGGCGCATTGGCCACCTCTAGCCCCAAATAGAAGAGGAGTTTGACGATGCGCGATTCCTTCTCGGCGTCGATCTTGCCCACCTCATCGCTCGGCCGATGGTAGTCTTCATGGGTCCCATTGAAGAAGAATAGAATCGGCACGCCCTTGCGCGCGAAGTTGAAGTGGTCGGAGCGCCGGTAGAAATTCTCGTTGGGCCAAAGGTCGTCGATGGCCGTCATATCCAGTTCGGGATGATTGGCGGTGACCCGCTCCAGCGTCGCGCCGAGATCGGAATGTTGTTTTCCGATGACCACGATCGTGTCCCGCCAATTGCGGCCGATCATATCGGCGTTGAGGTTGGCCACCACGCGTTCGATGGGGACCGGCGGCCGCTCCGCAAAATACTCGCTTCCCCACAAACCCTTTTCTTCGCCGCTCACCGTAAGAAAGATGACCGAGCGCTTGGGCTGCACCTCGAGCTTGGAAAAGGCCTCCGCCAGCTCGATCACCCCCGCGGTGCCGGAGGCGTCGTCGTCGGCGCCGTTGTAGATGCTGTCGCCGCCAGCGGCGCGCCCCACCCCTACGTGGTCCATGTGCGCGCTGTACACGAGATACTCGTCTTTGAGAGCGGCATCGCTGCCCTCGAGAATTCCCACGACGTTCGGTGCGGTGAACTCGTTCACGACCTCGTTTGTGAGCACGAGGGTCATCCGGAGGTCGGGGAGTGCAGTCACGGTGACCGATTCGGCGCTCCGGCGCATCGCCGCAGCGAGCTCGTAGCCGTGCGCTCGCAGCACCCCCGCGACGGTGGAATCCCGCGTTTCCACCACCCGAGAGGTCTCGTCGCGGCGGCTCCATCCCGTGACGACGCGCTCACGATCCTGGGAACCCAGGAGCTGTTGCCAACGTGCCTGAGGGCGCGGAGTGACCAGGACGACGGCCAAGGGATCATGACGAAGGGCAGCCACCGCCATGCGGTTCGTCGTTTGGTCGAGCGGTGTGACGATGAGGACTATCCGGCCTGCGAGGGACTCGCGGGAGAGCGCTTCGGTCGCATCCGCACTTCCAGAAACCACGGCAACCGCTCCCGAGACACCCTCTGGTGGCGTCGTGCCGAAATGACGGATCGCGTCCGTTCCCACACGCCAGGTCGGTCCACCGTCGACGGCCAGCCGCGCTGCTGCCAAATCTAGCCGGACCCGTTGAATGGGATACCGCTGGACGAACGTGCCGCCGTCCCCACCAGGGGCGAGCCCGAACGTCCGGAACTGATCCGCCACATACCGCGCCGTTGCCTCCAAGCCGGGGCTCGGCGTGTCCCGTCCGCGCATAGAGTCGTGCGCGATGATCCCGATGCGCCGCTCGATGTCAGAACTCGTGATCGAGTTTACCGCATTCGACACCGACGTCGGCAACACCATCTCGGGTTGCGGTTGCTGGGCCTGCGCCAACCCCGAGACGAGAAACGATAGTGCGGCACACAAGGGGATTGGGTTCACTAAGTTGCTCCTTGAATCGGGGGCCGAGGGTCAGCTCACGCCCGGTCGCCTGTAGCCTGTCACGTTCTTCCACACCTACTGCCTAGCACTTAACACCCGACCTAAACTTACCCCGCCCGCCCGCGAAGTGCCGCGGACGAGCGGGGGTCGAGCGGCCTGCCTCCCGGCCACCGCTGGCTATCCCTGCGGATCTTTCTTCTTTGGCTTCCGCTTCGGCGCAGGCCTCGCCGGCTTCTTGGCCGGTGTTGCCCGGGCCGGTCGCTTGGGCGCTGGACGCGCCTGTCGCTCGGAGGCAGGCCGCCGCGCAGGACTCCGCTGCGCGGACGGTGGCTCCTTGGACCGACGCTTGGGCACCTCACGAACCCGTGGTTGCTCCGACCGCTGTGGCGTGGGCCGGGCTTCCGGGCGCCGGGTGCGTTCCTGGATCTTCCGGACTGGTTCCCCCGCCTCGCGCGTTGCTGGCTCGCGACGCTCGAGCTTGGGTCGGTCCACTGTCGCTTTCGGCGCCCGATTCCGGTCCTGTTCGATGTACCGCCTGAGGTCGCCCGGTACCGCCGGCCGGTCCCGCGCGTCGCCAGATCTGGTTCGCGACGGGGTCTCGTCGACCCGACGGCGCGAGTCGCGCTGGTCGTCCGACGCCCGCGGGCTGGTGGCCGGGGCAGGGATTCGTCCCATCCCGTTCACGTCCCGCCTCGTGGCACCCCGGTCAGGGCTGCGCCGATCGACGTCGTGGTCCGTGGGACGCCGGCGTTCGCGCGTCACGTAGGGCTTGGCGCCCGCGCGGTCCTTGAAGACATACCGCGGGGCATATCGGCCCGGCCGCTTGTACACCACCCGCGTGCCCGCATAGGCTCGAGCGGGATAGTAGTAGGGGTCGTCGTAGATCACGATGCGGAACCGGACACAGGAGTGCCGGTACGGATTCCACGACCGGTACGGCACATACGCGTGACAGTCGTAGCAGAGGAACCGCGGGTAGCTGTACCGCTGCTCGACGGAGTACGGGTACACATCTGTCGTATACCCCGCGTAGTCGCCCACCACGATGTGATCCACCAGTTCGTCGAACGCCACGTACGGATCCCCGGTGACGCGGCCGTGATACGCGATCGCCTCGTAATCCCAGTGGTCGCGACGAGTGAATGCGCGGTAGTCGAACGGCTCGTAACTCGCGACAGCGAAGACATACCCCTGCCCGGGGTATTCGTCCACGCGGAACGCATAGTCGGCATGGGTGCCATACGGCTCCACGACCTCGTACCGGCGGCCACCGTACACCAGGTTCTCGTGCCACGGGTATTGCGGGTAGAGCACGCGCACCCGGCCGTCGGTATCGATGCGGAAGACCGTGACATACGCGTCACTGTCCGTTTCGAAGTACACCCGTGCACGATCTCCCCGGCGGTAGTACCCGTCGCCGTTCAGCCAGACGTGGACCGCGGGAGCGAATCCGCGGCGCTCGAGCCGCGATCGCTCGGGGCTCGCAGAAACGGGTGCTGCGGTGCCCGCGATGAGTGCTGCCACGACAAAGGTCTTGATCACGAACCTCACCCCCTCAGGGCAAAGGAAACAACGTCCACACCCTTCTGAAGTGCAGACCCCATGCCAGGATCTAATCCATTGTTTGGCAACAACTTGGCCGATCATACGGGGATCCAGGCCGTCCTCTAGCGAGGACACATCGGGCTGTGTTTGACGCGGGAGGAAGGAGGTGGGTAGCATACGCGTATGCCAACGAGACGAAGCCCTGAGTTCCGAGAGGCGCCGTGAGTCCACGGACCGATCTGCTCGATCCGTACGAGGTGGCCCAGCTCGGCGGAATCGAGCTGGTGGCGCGCGGAGTCGTGGAGGGGTTTCTGGCCGGACAGCACCGATCGCCATTCCGGGGGTTTTCGGTCGAGTTCGCCGAGCACCGCCCATACCAGCCAGGAGACGAGCTGCGATACCTGGATTGGCGGATGCTGGCACGATCCGACCGGCTATTCGTGAAACAGTACGAGGAGGAGACGAACCTCCGCTCGATGATTGTCCTGGATGTCAGTCGCTCCATGGACTGGTCCGGCGCAGAGCGTCGGCTCACCAAGCTCGAATACGCGAAGCGTCTGGTGGCCGCGATCAGTCTCGTCTTGCTGCGTCAACGTGACGCAACCGGTCTCATCGCGTTCGATGACGAGGTTCGGACCGTAGTTCGGGCTCGGGCTCGATCGCGGCATTGGTGGACATTGCTCCACGCCATTGTGCGTCTCGAGACCGGACACGGCACGGCTGCCGAGCCGGCTTTGCGGCGCGTCACGGATCTGCTGCGTCGTCGCGGTTTGGTGATCTTTGTCTCGGACCTGCTCTTGGAGCGGGATCTGGCCTTGTTGACGTTGCAGTATCTCCGACATCGTGGACATCAGGTGGTGGTCTTCCACGTGATGGACCCTGGCGAGCTCCGCCTCGAGGGACCGCCGGAAGCTCGATTCGAAGATCCGGAAACGGGAAGCAGTCTCGTCGCCCGCCCCCGGGAGCTCCGGGCCGTCTACGAGGAGACCGTCCGTGGGCAGATTGCGGCCTGGCGCGCCGCCTGCCGGGGCGGTGGGATCGAATACCACCACGTGCTCACCGACACGCCGTTCGGCTTCATTCTCCGCCGGGCTACTGCCCGGCGACCACAGCTCGGGTGATTGCCTTTCTTCAGCCGCTCGTGCTGCTCGGCCTCGCGGCGGCCTCCATACCCACACTGCTGCACCTCCTGGGCCGACGCCAACCACCCACGGTGACGTTTCCGGCTGTGCGGTACTTGACGGTAACCGAACGCGAGCACAGCAAGCGCCTCAAGCTCCGGAACCTCCTGCTGCTCATCCTTCGCACGGCCGTAATCGTGTTTGTCGTGTTGGGAGCGGCGCGGCCGGTCGCGCGTGTGGCGGGAGGTTCGTCGCACCCACCTACCGCCATCGCCATTGTCCTCGATAACTCGCTTTCGTCCGGGGCCGTGGTGGACGGTCGGCGCATCTTGGATCTCCTGATCCAGCGGGCGCACCTAGCCCTGAGTCGGACAACTTCTCAGGACCGTTTGTGGCTGGTGGTGGCCGATGGTATTCCCCGACGTCTGGGACGGGCGGAGCTGACCGCGGCGTTGGACAGTCTTCGCGTGTGGCCCGTCCGTCTCGACGTCGGCGCAGCGGTGCGGGCGGCCGCAGCCGCGGTCGAGGACGATCCGCTCCCGGGCAGCGAGATCCTCGTCTTCAGTGACTTACAGGAAACGGCCCTCTCCCAGGCAGCCGATCCCGGCGTGCGGGTCTTGGTCTGGGACCCACCGCCGCCTCCGCCGAACCGCGGCGTCGACTCGGTCTCGGCCGAGCCGCCCCGATGGTCCCCGTCGGGCACCGTCGTCGCCAGCATCGGCGGCGCGGCTCCCGAACCGGCGGCGGTCCTGCTGACGGTCGCGGGTCGTGAGTTGACGCGAGCGGTGGCGGCGCCCGGCGATCGCGTGGTCTTACCGGGGACCGCCTCCCGTCAGGGCTGGTTGCGAGCCGCCGTGGAGTTGGATCCGGACGAGCTACGGGCCGACGATCGCCGCTGGCTCGCCGTGCACGTCGCGCCTCCTTCGGCCGCAACCAGCGGCCCGGGCGCCGGACCGTTTGTCCTGGAAGCGCTGAGCGTGCTGCAACAGGGCGGGCGTGTCACGGCGGGCCGAGAGGTATCGCTCGACGATCAGCTTGCGCCGGGGACCACGGTGCTGGTGCCGCCGTCGGATCCTTCGCTGGTCGGCGCCGTCAATCGGGCGCTGGCCGCTCGGGGAGTGAGCTGGCAGTTCGGCGAACTGTTGGCAGGTGAATGGACCGTGAGCGGAGCGGTGGGTCTCGCGGCCGGGGCACCGGTATTCCGCCGATATCGGCTCGAGGGACAGGGCATCGTCGTTGCCCGGGTCGCGGGCGATCCCTGGCTCGTACGCGCACCGGGCGTCGTCCTGCTAGGCAGTCGGCTCGAAGAGGAATGGACCGGATTGCCGGTGGGTGCCGCTTTCGTTCCCTTCGTGGATTTTCTCGTGAATCGATTGGCGGCGCGCGAGAGCTGGATCGTGCGTGGGACGCCCGGGGCGCCCGTCGAGCTTCCGCCCACGGCGGCTGCATTGCTCACCCCCACGGGTGCGGTTCCGTTGCCGAGCAGTCGGCGGCTCACGGCGCCTCTCGAGACGGGAGTGTTTTTCTTGGAGGGTGCTGCGGGCGATACGGTCGGAGCGCTCGAGGTGAACTTCGATCCTCGCGAGACGCAACTGGTTCGGGCCAACCCGGGCTCGGTGCGTGCGGCGCTGGGCCAGAGCACCGAAGTGTTGGGTGACGCGGCTTTCGAACGCGCATTGTTTCGCGGGACCCGACGCGCGGATCTCACTGGGATCATGATTGCCGCCGCCGTGCTCGCGGCCCTCGTTGAGATGGCCGTGGCCTCCACGGGCTCCGGGCGGCGCGAGGGACAGGATGCTCCCCCGGCTGGTTGAAGCGCTCCGGGCGCTGCCCGCCTATCGCGGTCTTCTCGAGGATCTTCCGCAGCAAGGCAACACCATGGACGTGGCGCCGCTGCCGGGCTCGGGCGCATCCGTGTTACTGGCTGCCCTCATGCAGGATCTGCCTCAACGGTTGTTCGCCGTCGTCGCAGCCACTCCGGCAGATGCGGAGCGTTGGCTGGCGGACCTGGACGTGCTCATCGCATCTGGCGCCCGCCACTATCCGCAGCGCGAAGCGCTGGGTGAAGAGGAGCCGCATCTCGAGATCGCGGGCGAACGTGTCGAGACGATCGCCGCCACGCTGGCCGGGGATGTGCGGGTGCTCATCACGACCGTGCGGGCAACGGCGGAGCTCACCCCCATGCCCACCGCCGTCGCCGAGAGACGCCTCGAGCTCGCCGTAGGCGAACCCGCGGACCTCGAAACGGTGGTCGGTCGGCTCGAGCAGATGGGATACGAGCGTCGCCCCACCGTGCTGGACGTGGGTCTGTTCGCGGTACGTGGCGGCATCGTGGACGTATACGGTTTCGGGATGGCGGCACCGACCAGAATCGAGTGGTGGGGAGACGAGCCGCATTCGATCCGAGCCTTCGATCTCGAGACGCAACGGTCGGAGCGGGAGGTGCATCGGGTGGCGGTGCTCCCCATCCGCCCTCAGAAGGCTGGAAGGCCCGAAAGTCGGAAGGACGGCACGGATAGCCACCCTCAGTCCTACCACCATGTGGATGCTCCCTCGTACCGCCAGTCCATCCTCGACCTCCTTCCACCGGACACGCTCGTCTTCGTCGACGCGGACGTGGAGTCGGCCGAGGTCCATCGGATGTGGTCTGAGGCACCGCATCATATCGAGGTGGCCCGCCGGCGCGGTGAGGACGTGCCAGATCCGGCGACCATCTTCTTGCCGCCCGACGCCTGGGCGGCGCGCTGGCACCGATTCGGGCGCGTGGCGCTGGGATCGGATACCGCGCCCCACGATCTCAAGCTGCTCCCACCGCCACGTGTCGAGCGGGACATCAGGCGCTTGCTCAAGGTCATACGCGAGAGCCCAACCCTGATCCTGTGCGATAACCAAGGCCAGCTGGAGCGACTCGATGAGCTATTGACCGAAGGTGGGGCATCGTGGGCCCCCGCCGCACCGAACGCCACGTTGGCCCTGGGCTCATTGGGCGGTGGTTTCTCGATGCGGGGCATCACGGTGCTGACCGATCACGAAATCTTTCGCCGCGCACGTCGGATTCGACGGCCCCGGCGCTATCGACAGGCACTGACGCCGGCGGGGTCGCTCGCCCCCGGGGATTTTCTCGTCCATCTCGAGCATGGGATCGGCATCTATCGCGGGATCCAGACCATCACGGTGGGCGAGCCGGGGGGGGGCACCATGGAGGTGGCGGTGCTCGAGTACGAAGGTGGCGACCGACTCAACGTGCCGTTGTACCGCTTGGATCAAGTGGAGCCGTACCGAGCGGTCTCAGACGGTGAGGAAGCATCGGCACCGCGGCTCGATCGGTTGGGCAGCACCCGGTGGCGGCGCCGCCGCGAGAAGACCGAATCGGCCATCCGCAAGATGGCGGCCGAGCTGTTGGAACTGTACGCGCGCCGCGCCCTCGTACCCGGCTTTGCGTTTCCTCCCGACACGCGATGGCAACGCGAGCTCGAATCCTCGTTTTTGTACGAGGACACGCCCGATCAGCGCACCGCCGCCGAGGAGACCAAGCGGGATATGGAGCGTCCGCATCCAATGGATCGCCTGATCGTGGGTGATGTGGGCTACGGCAAGACCGAGGTTGCGGTCCGCGCGGCGTTCAAGGCGGCTCAAGCCGGTAAGCAAGTGGTCATGCTGGTCCCCACCACGATTCTCGCCGAGCAGCACGGGCGCACGTTTCGGGAGCGACTGGCGGATTACCCGGTCATGGTGGATGTGCTCTCTCGATTCCGCACGCCGACAGAGCAGAAAGAGGTCCTGCGCCGGCTCACGGGAGGAGGGGTCGATATCGTCGTCGGCACCCATCGGTTGCTGTCGCGCGACGTCACGTTTCGCGATCTGGGGCTCATGATCGTCGATGAAGAGCATCGCTTCGGCGTCCGACACAAGGAACGCCTGAAGGCACTGAAGTTGGAAGTGGATGTGCTCACGCTCACGGCGACGCCCATTCCTCGGACCCTCCACCTCGCACTCTCGGGCCTGCGCGACCTCACGCTCATCCAGACACCGCCGCGGGATCGGTCGCCGGTCGTGACGTTCGTCGAGCCCTGGGACGACGAGCTGTTGGAGGAGGTGATGGCCCGGGAGCTGGACCGCGCCGGTCAGGTCTTTTTCGTACACAATCGCATCGAGACCATCGACACGATTGCGGAACGCGTGGTCAAGTTAGCGCCGCGGGCGCGCGTGGCGGTGGCGCACGGCAAGATGCGCGAGCGCGAGCTGGACGATGTCATGCGGCGCTTCGTGGCCGGGGAGGTCGACGTCCTCGTGTCCACCATGATCGTGGAATCGGGCCTCGACGTTCCCAACGCCAACACCATGATCGTGCACCAGGCGCACCACCTGGGTCTGGCGCAGCTGTATCAGCTCCGTGGACGCGTGGGTCGGGGGCACCGCCGAGCGTACTGCTATCTCCTCGTGCCCGACGCCGTGGATCCAGACGCCGAGCAACGGCTCAAAGTCTTGGAGCATCACACCGAGCTGGGTTCGGGCTACCGTATCGCGCTCCGCGATCTCGAGCTTCGGGGAGCCGGCAACATCTTGGGAGGTGAGCAATCCGGTCACGCGCACGCCGTCGGGTTCGATTTGTACATGCGGTGGCTCGACGAAACGGTCCGGGCGCTCAAAGGCGACGCGCACGAGGAACATCCACCCCCCGACGTGTTGTTCGAGGGATCCGCGCACCTGCCGGATGGGTACATCTCTGATGAGGACGCCAAGATCGACATCTATCGTCGGCTGGCGCGGGCGGGGGAGCCTGGCGAGATTGCGGCGTTACGTGAGGAGCTGAGAGATCGCTTTGGTCCGCTGCCCGATCCGGCCGATCGGCTGCTGGTGGTCTCGGAGCTCCGAGTTCTGGGTGGACGAGTGGGTCTGGAGACCGTCGTCGTGCGGGGTGACGACGCCCGGCTCAAGTTTCGCACGGGGGCGCGGCCCAAGTTGATGCGTCTGTCGGCGGCCCTCGAAGAGGTGCAGTTCTCCGCCGACGTGCGCAACGCCGTTCCGCTTTCGATGCGACTTCGACGTTTGGGTGGGGTGGGGATCGGGTCGGGGCTGGTCCGTGCGTTGACGGCGGTCGTGGAGGAGGAGGGCGGGAGTGGGAAGCAAGGAGCCGAACTGCGAGCGCAGAACGCAGAATGAAGAGCGCAGAATGCCGCATGCGTAGTCACCGAGATTCGACACTGGGAACCCGGCGCAGGTGCGTGGGTCGTCGACCGTCGGTCGCCTACGCGCTGTTGACTCTCATCACGACCCTTGCGCTCCCCGCATGCAATGTGCGCGACGCCATGACTACCGACGTCGAAATCGTGGCGCGGGCGGGTGACCACCTCCTCACGGTTGACGAGTTGGCGGATCTGGTGGCCCGGAGCCCGGCTATCCTCCTCAGTCGGGGCGGCATGTCACGCTGGGCACAGGCGTGGATCGATTACTCGCTGTTCGCCCAGCGCCTCGCCGCGGGCGATTCGTTGCTCGACACCTTGTCGGTGACGGCGGCGATGTGGTATGACATCGACTCGATGACGGTGAATCGCTACAGCGAGCGGTTGGCAGACAGTTTGGTACGATTGGGCGACACCACGGTCGACAGTGCATTCGGCGCCGGCACCCATCGCCTCATCGATCTCGTCTTGGTCCAGACCACCAGCGACATGCCTACGGACGAGCTCGAAGCCCGACTCCGTGCCGTGAACGGTCTGCAGGCACGACTGGCGGCTGGCGTGCCCTGGAACCAGGTGATGCGGGGCATTGGCAATCCGGAGGCGGGGGTGATCACGGGGCGGATGCTCACGGTTCGAGCGGCGCTGCCGCCGGAGTTGGGTGCCGCCGTGTACGCGTTGGAGCCGGGTGCGGCGACCCGCGTTGTGGAGGCGTCGAACGGATTCTATATCGCCCGACGCCCAACGCTCGCCGAAAGCCGGGCGGATTTTACCTCGTCGCTGCGCGACACCCTGATGCAGCGCATGCAACGCGACTATGTGGAAGCGCTTCCCGACCGATGGAACGTGAGCATTCGGCGCCGAGCGCCGGCCCTGATGCGCGAAGCCGCGCGCTATCCGTATGAAACCAGCACTTCTCGGAAGGTGCTTGGCACCTTTAACGGCGGAGTGTTCACCGTCGCCGACTTCGTTCGCTGGCTCCCGGTCACCGGGGTGCAGAGCCAGATCCCCACGGTGGGCGATGAGCAACTTCGCGAGGTCGCCTCGTCCCTCATCGAGGCCGAGCTCCTATACCTAGAAGCTCAGCGAGCCGGGGTAACCCCTGACCTCGATGGGTTGGCCCAGTTGAAGCAGCGGCTCGCTGAGCGGATCAGTGAAATAAAGGAGGCCCTGAATCTGGACGTCCTTCTCTCATCCGGTGCCAATCCCGACGTCCAGCGGCGCATGATCCAACTGGGGCTCGCCGAGCACTTTCGGCAGGTCGTTGCGGGAGAACAGTCCCTCGCACTCGTCCCACCATTCCTGGCGCACAAGCTGCGTGACGAGGCGGGATGGGGAGTCTCGTTCGCCGCCGTGGATCGCGCCGTCGAACGCGCCCGCATTGGTCGGGCGCAGCTCGCGCGGTCCGGGCAGCTACCGGGTGCCGCCATTCGCCCACCGCTCCCGGCTGCACGTCGTGGAGGAGGTGGCGGTGATCGGTAGTCGCGTTGCCCTCATGGGTTTCGCCGCGTGTTGCGCTACGATGTCACCCGCCTTGGCGCAGGATGACGACTTGATGCTCGTCGATCGGATCATCGCCGTCGTTGGATCATCACCCATCACGGCCTCGCGCATCGACGAAGAGGTGAACGTCATTCGGCAACAGGGCGGGGAGGTGCCCACGGACTCCGCGGAACTCGCGGCCTTCAGGCTGGAAGTCCTGGATCGCATCATCGAGCAGGAGCTGCTGGTCCAGGCGGCGCTGCGGGACACGATGGTGGCGGTGAGCGAGCAAGAACTCCAGGGCGCGGTCGAGTCAGGACTCCAAGAGATCCGTAACCAATTCCCGTCGCAACTGGACTACGCGCGGGAATTGCGACGGGCGGGATTCGACTCGCCAGAGGACTATCGGTTGTGGTACACGGAACAGAAACGTCGGGAACTGCTGCAGCAGGCGCTGTTCCGATCGCTGCAGGATCGTGGGCAGCTCCGTCCCGTCACCCCGACGGAAGCGGAGCTACGTGCGTACTATGACCGACTACCCCAAAAGCCCAAACGGCAACCGTCGGTTTCGTTTCGCCAGATTGTGGTCCCCACCGAGGCGGACAGCGCGGCGTGGATGGCGGCCGGCCTCAAAGCCGATTCACTGTGGCAGCGACTTCGGGCCAACAAAGATCTGTTCCCGGAGCTCGCCAGGCAGTACTCCGATGACCCCGGCTCAGCCCAACGCGGCGGGGACCTGGGCTTCTTCCGTCGCGGCCAGATGGTTCGAGAGTTCGAGATCGTCGCGTTCCGGATGCGACCCGGTCAGATCTCACCGCCCGTCCGCTCCCCGTTCGGCTATCACATCATTCAGGTCCAGCGGGTAGAGCCGGCAGAAGTGCAAGCCCGGCACATTCTCATTTCGCCCAAGATCGCCGACGAGGATCGTGCGCGCGCGCGCCGAATCGCCGCTCGGGTCGTCGGGGAGCTGCGGGAGGGTAAGCCGTTCGACTCCCTCCAGCGCGTATTCCACGATCCCCAGGAGCAGACGGTCATCGAGAACTTCCCGATCCAGCAACTTCCGGAGACCTACAAACCAGTGTTCGAAGAAGCCTCGCCCGGTCAGGTCATCGGTCCGGTCGAGTTGGATCAGGGTCCCCCCCGGCCGCCCAAATACGCTGCGATCGTGTTCGAGGCGGAGCGTCCGGAGGGTGAGCTGACGTTTGCGGACCTGCGCGATCAGATCCGGGACCGCCTCTCACGGGAAGGAGCGTTCGAACGGTTCATTGAGGAACTGAAGAAGAAGACGTATATCGATATTAGGATGGAATAGGCGGAATGGGCGATAGCCCAAACTCCGGCCGCTGGTCCCTAACCCCTGAAACCCAACACATTCTGACTTCCCGACGTCCCTTTCGCTCGGCCACGCGCATCGCCATCACCCTCGGCGACCCTCGTGGCATCGGTCCCGAGGTGGTTTCCAAGGTGCTGGCCGAGGGTGTGGGGGACGTCGAAGTCGTCGTCATCGGGCCTTCCGCGCTGCTTCGTGACCTGCCGGGTGAGCACGTCATTGTCGGCGATGACCTCGATCTCGAGCCTCCATTCCAACAGCGCCGTGGGCGGATCGGCGGAGCGGCAGATCGGGCCACCCCCTCGCCCCCCGCTCCCTGCTCCTCGCTCTCCCCCGAAGCAGCGGGCCGCATCGTCGGCGTCTCGGTGGAACGTGCCGTCGCGCTGGCACGGTCCGGTGAGGTCCACGCCATCGTGACCGGACCTGCCGAAAAGCGGGCGTTACATCTGGCGGGGTACCGCTATCCCGGGCACACCGAGTGGCTGGCGGATCTCGCCGGCGGTGTGGACGTGGCCATGATGCTGTGCGCCGTGGGTCTGCGTGTGGTGTTGATCACTACCCACATCCCGCTGAGGGACGTGTCGACGGCGCTGACGATGGATCGGGTCCTTCGGGTGGGTCGAATCACTCGCAACGCGCTGGACCAATGGTGGGGCATCGAGGATCCGCGGCTTGCGGTCTGCGCGCTCAATCCTCACGCCGGCGAGGCGGGGCTCTTCGGGGACGAAGACGATCGTATTCTCGAACCCGCGGCGCAGGAGCTCCACGCTGCCGGCCCCTTGCCTGCGGACACGGTGTTCGTGCGCGCGCTCAAGGGCGAGTTCGACGCGGTCCTCGCGCCGTATCACGATGTGGGGATGACCGCGGTCAAAGTGGCGGGGTTCGGGCGTGGGGCCAACGTGACCCTGGGACTGCCGTTCATCAGGACCGCTCCAGATCACGGCACCGCGTTCGACATTGCCGGAAAGGGCATCGCTGATGCTGGATCGATGAAGGAAGCCGTAAAGCTGGCAGTGCAGCTAGCGAGGATGAGACGGCGGTGAGGACTGAGGTGTGGGGTGTGAGCGGCTAGATGGTATGCGGCTGCTGCCCTGACGCCCTGCTATTCTAGCCCGTCGGTTTCTTCGTCTCCCCGCTTCCCGGCTTCCGCGGCACGACGACCCTGATGGTCCCGACGCGCCGGCCGTCCATCTTCACCACCTCGAGGGTGGTGCCAGCCTCGCTGATGCGATCGCCAGGTTTCGGGAGCCTGCCCAACTGGCCAAAGATGTAGCCCCCCACCGAACTATAGTGCTCGCTATCCAGCTTGAGTCCGTACCGGCGATTGAGATCGTCGATCTCCATATCCCCGCCCACGGTGACACCGTCAGCCGCGGTGACAGGAACCAGACCTGCCACGTCGTACTCGTCGTAGATCTCGCCCACGATCTCTTCCAGCAGGTCCTCCATGGTGACGATGCCAGCCGTGCCACCGAATTCATCGAGTACCACGGCCATTTGGGTCTTCAGCCGCTTCATGTCCGTGAGGACGTCCTCCACTTCGCGAGTTCCGGGAACATAAAGCGGATCGCGAATCAATTGGGTGATTGGCTGTGTTGGTTCTTCCCGCACGGCCCTGAGTACCTGTTTGGCGTGTACGATGCCCACGATGTTATCCACCGAACCGTCGTAGACCGGATACCGCGAGCGGCCAGCCTCCGCGATCCGGTCCGCTGCCGCCTCCACATCGATGGTGTTGGGGAGAGCAACGACGTCGGTCCTCGGTGTCATGACGTCCCTGGCAGCTTTCTCGGTGAACTCGAACACGCCTTCGATCAACCGGACGTCATGCTGGGCCAGCCGTCCCGACTTGTGGCTTTGCTTCACCAGCATGAGGATCTCCTCAGGCGAGTGCAGCGTCTCACCGTGGCCCGAACCCTCGATGCCCAAGAGTTTGAGCAACCGGTTGGCGCTCCAGTTGAGAAAGTTCGTAGCTGGCATCGTGATCCATGCGAAGAACATGAGGGGCCGCGCGAGCCAGCGGCTGGTGGTCTCGGGATGCGTAATGGCCCAGGCCTTGGGTGCTTGTTCCCCCACCACCACGTGGAGGAAGGAGATCACCGCCACGGCGACGATCGCTGCCACCGTCGCCCGGCCCAGGAACTGCAACCACGTGGGCAAGACGGCTACCCATTGGTGGAAGAGCACTGCGACGGTGTCTTCGGCGACGTAGCCCAGGAGGATCGACGCGAGCGTGATGCCGAGTTGAGCGGCGGAGAGTTGTCGGTAGAGATCTTGCAGCGATGCTTGGACGGTCTTAGCCTTGCGATCTCCTTGACGCACCATAGCGTCGATACGGGTGCGACGGGCGGCCACCAGCGCGAATTCGGCGGCCACGAAAAACCCGTTGGCAGCGATCAAGAAGACCACAGCCGCGCTGCGAAACAGGAGAGAATTGAGTGTGATTTCTTCCATGAGCGGACGTAGAGTCTCCGAAGTGGCGTGAAAAGTCTCCGAAAGCTACGCGTTGGGCGGTGCCCCGCCAGCGCGCGAACCACGAGCCACGTATGACTGAGGACAGCAGGCAGACCGTGGAACCGTCGGACCGATCGCTCGAATGTGCGCACCGCATTCCAGCCTTGGGCCGTCACACCCGTGCGCTGAAGCTGGTCCTCGTGGTCACCGCTGTCTTCATGATCGTGGAGGCCGTTGGCGGGTGGCTCGCCAATTCGCTGGCGCTCATGGCGGATGCGGCCCATATGTTCACCGACGTTGGCGCCATTTCACTCGCGCTCTTCGCCTCGTGGATTGCACAGCGCCCGGCCACGGCGCAAAAGACATACGGGTACCTGCGGCTCGAGATTCTGGCTGCACTCGTGAACGGGACGGCGCTGTTCATCCTCACGGGATTCATCGTGTGGGATGCCGTCCGACGGCTGGCGGTGCCCCAGGAGGTCGAGCCCAGGATCCTGCTCGGAGTGGCCTCGGTCGGGCTCTTGGTGAACGTGTTTGCCGCGCGCCTCTTGCACGCCGGGCACCGTCATTCCCTGAATGTCCGCGGCGCGTATCTCCACGTCCTCGGCGACCTGTTGGGTTCGGTGGGGGCCATCGCCGCGGGCGTGATCGTCTGGACCACTGGCTGGATGCCCGCTGATCCGCTCATCTCGTTGGGCATCGCGCTGCTCATCCTCGTCGGCGCATGGCGCCTGGTTCGGGAAAGCGTCGACGTGCTCCTCGAGGCCACGCCCAAGCACATCGAGCTGGGCCGAGTGCAAGAGCACCTCAGCACCATCCCCGGGGTCGCCGATGTTCACGACCTCCACGTGTGGACGCTCACGAGTGGCGTCGTGGCCATGAGCGGACATGCGGTGGTAGGGGATCCGCAGGTCTCTCAGCAGGTGCTGGACGCGGTGCAGAGCCGCATGGCAGATCTCGGTATCCACCACGTGACGATGCAAATCGAGCAGGAAGGAAGCGCCTGCTCGACCGCGCCGAGCGGAATGCCTTAGACGGGTTGCGTTTGGACCCTGGCCCGTCTATACTCGGCCACTTCGTGGAGAGGTGGGCGGGAGGAGTAGGACGGCAAGGGAGTACGATTCATCAAGGAGAAAGCGAGCATCGGGTAGCGCGAAGCCAAGAGGCGGGTGTGCAGTGCAGCTGCGGGACCTTGTGTTCCCGCCCCCGCTCCCGGCTTCCCGCTCCCCGTTTTTTATATGTCGATACGCAACATTGCGATTATTGCGCATGTGGATCACGGGAAGACCACTCTGGTGGACAAGATGCTGCGTCAGGCCGGAATCTTTCGGTCGGATCAGCAGGTTGAGGAACGAGTGCTGGACTCGAACCCGCTGGAGCGGGAGCGTGGCATCACCATCCTCTCGAAGAACACGGCGGTCCGGTGGGGCGATGTGAAGATCAACATCGTGGACACACCTGGACACGCCGACTTCGGTGGCGAAGTGGAGCGCATCCTTCGCATGGTGGATGGGGTGCTCCTGCTCGTGGATGCAGCGGAGGGGCCCATGCCGCAGACGCGCTTCGTTACCCGAAAGGCCCTGGAGCTCGGGCTCGTTCCCGTGGTGGTCATCAACAAGGTGGATCGTGCAGATGCGCGACCAGCCGCGGTTCATGACGAAGTCTTGGAGCTGTTCCTGGATCTCGAAGCAGCCGACACGCAGCTCGACGCACCGTTTCTCTATGCGTCGGCGCGGGACGGCTATGCCATGCGCGCATGGGATGAATCGTCCGCCCGTCCGCCGGTCCGCCCGTCCGCCGATCAGGAGCGAGCGAGCCGCGGAACTGGCGAACCGCCAATGCCAGATCTCACCCCCCTGTTCGAGACCATCGTCCAGACCGTCCCGGCGCCGACAAGCGATTCCACCGGCCCGTTTCAAATGCTCGTTTCGACCCTGGACTACTCGCCGTACATGGGACGGGTGGCGATTGGGCGGATCGAACGAGGAACGGTGCGCGTGGGGCAGGAAGTCGTGCTCCTTCCGCTGGGCGCGCCGGGGCTCGTACCCGATGGGCAGTCGGAAAGTGCCCGCGTGGCCAAGCTCTTCGGGTTCGACGGCCTTCAGCGGGTCGAGGTAGAGCGAGCAAGTGCAGGAGACATTGTCGCGCTTGCCGGACTCGAAGGAGTCGAGATCGGGAAGACAATCGCTGATCCCGAGCGACCTGAGCGGCTTCGCGGAATCTCCGTCGAGGAGCCTACGATCTCGGTCGACTTCATGGTCAACAACTCGCCCTTTGCGGGCCGGGCGGGCAAATATGTCACCACGCGCCAGGTTCGGGACCGCCTGTATAAGGAATTAGAGCGAAACGTCGCGCTCCGTGTCGAAGACACCGAGTTGCCCGACGTACTCACGGTGTCCGGCCGAGGGGAGCTGCATCTGGCCATCCTGATGGAGACCATGCGGCGGGAAGGATTCGAGTTCCAGGTCAGCCGGCCACGGGTCATCACGCGGGTCGCCGAAGGTGGGGAGCGCCTCGAGCCCTACGAGGAGCTGGTGGTTGACGTGCCCGAGGACATTCTGGGCACCGTTATGGAAACGCTCGGTCCACGGAAGGCCAGTCTCATCGAGATGAAGCACCCGGGAAAGGGCCGGGTCCAAATGCGGTTCAAGATCCCCGCGCGTGGTCTCTTTGGCTATCGCTCGGAGTTCTTGACGGAGACCCGGGGCGAAGGAATCATGCACCACCGGTTCATGGAGTACGGGCCCTGGGCCGGTCCCTTGGCGGGCCGACGACGCGGCGTCATGGTGGCTGACCGGGAGGGGGCGGCGGTAGCGTATGCCCTGGCCAACCTGCAAGAGCGCTCCACAATGTTCGTGAGTCCGGGAGCGCCGGTGTACGAGGGTATGGTGGTGGGCGAACACGTGCGGCCCGGCGACCTGGATGTCAACGTCACGCGAGAAAAAAAGCTCACGAACATGAGAACCACGGCATCGGATGGCGTGATCCAACTGGAGCCGCCGCGGGAGATTACCCTCGAGTTCGCCTTGGAGTATATCGAGGACGACGAGCTCATCGAGGTGACACCGCAGGCTATTCGGCTGCGGAAACGTGCTTTGGATCAGATCACTCGGCGTAAGGCGGCGCGCGCCGCCCGCGCAGTCAACGGAGAGTAAGGGAAGTCAGGGAGCTCGACTGCAGGGGCGGTCTTCCCAGGACCCGCTCCCCGCTTCTTGCTCTCCGCTTCCTTGTTGCGGTCCAACCCTGTCTCGTGGGAGGAGCACATGTTGTCCTGGGATACGTCGGGCGCGCCCTGGATCACGCTGTATAAAGAGGATGACGGCGACGACAACGGCGGATACGACGACTTCGAGGAGGACGAGGAGTTCGAAGACGACGAAGACGACGACGACAACGAGGACGACGAGGATCTCGAGGACGACTACGACGAGTACGACGATCTGGCGGACGAGTTCGAAGACGACGACGAGCCCAAGCACGGTCGCCGAGGTGGTGGGGACTGGGACTAGCGGCAGGGGCAGGATAGGCAGATGGGCTGAGGAGGGACGGACCGCCGCCTCTGCGTATGACGGCTCCCACCTCTTGGTCAGTGGCCGCCTCCGTCCTATCCCACCAGCAGCGGCAGCACGGCTGACGCGAAGCTGAGGACGAGGAAGAAGCCGCACATATCGGTGACCGTCGTGAGGATTGGGCCCGATGCCAACGCGGGGTCGAGGTCGAGTCCTTTGAGCGCGAGGGGGACCAGTCCCCCAATCAGGACCGACAGGATCGTATTGAGCATGAGTGCAGTTGCCACAACCAGGCTCAGATAGATGTTTCCCTTCCACAAGAACGCCACCGCGCCCAACAGGATGCCAAGCACGGCGCCGTTGATGATGCCCACTGCCCCTTCCTTAAAAGCCACTCGGAGTAGTTCATAGGGCTTGACGAGGCCCAGTGCCAGTTCGCGTATGCTGACGGCGACCGCCTGATTGCCGGAGCATCCACTCATATCCGAAATGATGGGGAGAAACACAGCAAGCGCGATAACCGCTGCGAGCGTGTCCTGATAGAGTGCGATGACGCTGGCCGCGATGACGTTGAGCCCGATGTTGATCGAAAGCCATGACAGCCGGCGGGTTGATCGCTTGACGACCGGCATCGTGCGGAGTTCGTCCTCGCCCACGAGACCGCTGATCTTGAGAAACGTGCGCGTGGCCCGCTCTCGCAGGGCACTCTCCACGGCACCCCGTCGTACGATCCCCACCATGCGATCGTGTTCGTCCGTTACCGGCATGCCGAGGAATCCATACCGGTCGAACATGCGTTTGAGATCATCGAGGGGGGTATCCACCGGGGCACGGATGGGATCGCAAATCATGATGCTCCGCACGGGCGCGTCCCCTCGCGAGAGCAAGAGATCGCGCATCCGCAGGACGCCCACCAGGCGCCCGGACTCGTCGATCACATAGGTGTATTGGATCTCGTAGTCGGAGTAGTGTCCCCCGTACGTCCTCAGGTCCCGTACCACGTCCGCGATCGTGAGGCCCTCGATGAACGCCAGATATTCCGTGGTCATGATTCCGCCGGCGGTGTCCGGCGCATACCGGAGGAGGAGGCGGGTCTCGGCGGCGTCTTCTGGCGGCAACTGCCGAAGAATGGCCTCGGCCTCATCGTCCGGCAGCTCGGCCAGGAGATCCGCACGCTCGGCGCTCGGCAGTTCGTCCACGATCGAGGCGGCTTGCTCGATGGGTAGGTCCTCGATGATCTCAATGACCTGGGCATCGGAAAGCACTTCGAGGATATCGGCGGAGCGCTCGGGACCCAGCACTGTGAGCATGCGCACTTGGTCGGCTTCACTCAGGCGAGAGATCGCTCGGGCGAGCTCGCCCGGTGGGAGCTCGTTGATCAAAGCGGTCAACGCCACCGGTTGTTCCGTTTCCAGGAGCTCGCGCAGCTGCTCCCAGGGTTCGCGCGGCACGAGGTCGGTCATGTCGGCATCTCGGTGATGGACGGAATGGAGGGTACTGCGGCGGTTGCTAGACGCAAGATGGGGGAGGGACAAGGAGGCCGGAGCGGCAGCGGATGCGGAGTGATGTTTGCCACGCTGCGCCGCTTGCCTCCCTGGCTACCGGTTGGCGTGATCGGCGCTACTATCTAGATTGGGAATCCCAGAGGGCCTGTAGCTCAGGTGGTTAGAGCGCACGCCTGATAAGCGTGAGGTCGGTGGTTCAACTCCACCCAGGCCCATAGGACCAAATTGACCATCCCGCTTGGTGTTACCGCATCAGGCGGGATTTGCTTTGCGGTCGGAAGACTCGGATGGTGTCGGTTCGTGGTGTCGATTGGGCACGACGTCACCACTTGCTTGACGCGGCCACGGGTCGCGAGCGCGTCCCGCATCGTGGTCTCATCGGGGCGCTGGTAGCATTTCACGACCGTCTGCGGCTCCTTCCAGCCTCCCCGGTGGGACAGGTCTCTCAGCGGCCTGTGCTTCAGCTCAGTAGCGAATTTCCGCCGCAGGCTGTGCCAACCTCGCCCAGCAACGTGTTTCAGCTTCGACGCCTCCTCGGCCCGCTGCCACCAGTCGGGCATGAGGTGGCGACGGCACGGTTCGCGATCGAACCGAACCCCAGCTTTAGGATAGTCGTGAGCGGGTGTCTTTGCGTCCCTTTCACACATCCAGCCGCTCAACTCGGCAGCTTCGGCCGTCGCAGGAGATCCTGGTAGCGCGGATCGTCGCGCACGGTGTCGAAATGCGGCGTCACACCTCCAAAAGGCATGTTGGGATCCCTGGAACCCTTGTTCCAGCCAGTCGAGGGTTCGGTCGTGTTCGCCCGCGGGAGCCGACTCAACGACGTGGCGGGACCGCCCGCCGCGTGACAGGTGGAAAGTCGGCTTTCAGAATCGCATGCCCGCCGGAGGCATAGCAGGTCCCGTCGGCGCACGTCACGTGCCGAAGCTGAGTGTCGCTCACCGCATCGAAGGTCCAGGACTCGCCGCCGTCGCGGGTATGGCCGATGATACCGTAATACGCTTCTGCGAACGACCCGTCAGCCAACGGTCGTCGTTCCGTTCGATGACCGACGGCCACACATGTGTAGGTGTCTATGCACGCGAAGTCCCGGATGGGGACGTCCATGCCGGCGTCGAGGACCGTTGCCTCGAGCGTCTGACCTCCTGAAACCAGCGGCAGATACTGGATTCGTGTGACCTCGTCCCCAAGTCCGGTCGCGAAGCATCGCTCTTCGCTGGGACAACTCATCCTCGCCACCGAAATGGTCGTATCCTCGCTGAAGCGCATCGCGCTCCAACTCTCCCCGCCGTCGGTAGTTTTCCAAATGAAGCCGGACATTCCCAGCACGAAACACACATCGTCGCTGGCGCAGGAGATATCGCGGGGCTGGCTGTACGGCTCGGTGTCCGGAAGCTCCACGCGAGTGTGGTTCCAAGCGAGGAGGTCCCAGCCGGATACCCCCCATCCGGGTCCCCGGTGAAGTAGGTGCACCGCTCTTGCACGAGGTTCCAGGAGGAGGCAATGCGACGCGGTGGAACAGTTGATTCTTGTGATTTGGGATATCGAGGTCGGACTCTGCAAGTGAATCTGCTCTGAGCGCGACTCGCTGGCGTCGATAGCGAAGGAATAGATCTCCGTGGTAATCGTGGTTTCCCCAAGCTGCATCGAACTGACAACGGCCACGCAATGGTTGGCATCGCCACAAGAAATGTGAGTGAGTTCTGGAAGAAAGTTCGTGTTGGGTATAATGGAGAATACTCGCCAGGTTTCGCCACCATTCTCAGTCTTGATGGTCCCATTCTCATGCAACGTGACGCAAGTCGTGGCTTCCGCACAGCTCATCCTCCCCGGCTTGATGATTCTGAGGTTGCCCAACAGCCTCAGGGACTCTGTCGTACGCCATGCCGTGCGGGACGTGTTGAATCCGATAATGCCGTGCGAACCGACATAAACGCAGCTGAACGTTGGAGGCCGGCCAGCTTCGCGAGAAGCCTCAGCACAGCTCGCATCGTACCACGGCAAGGTGTTTGAAGCTACGCCATCCGCTGTGCCCTGTACCTCGAATGCCGCTGCTCGTCGAAGCACGGTCCAAAGCAGTCCATCATCGGAAACCGGCGGACCCGGTGTCGTCACCTCAATTTCGCCATGGTCGCCAGCGATCGCGCAGTACAAGTACTCCTTGTCAGCTTCAACCGCGGACCATTCGCTAGGTGACCTGGGTTCCGCCGTGCTATCGAGGCACGAGATGCCCGTGCCGTTTTGCGAGGAACCAACGAACTCGAATCTGTTGCCCACCAAGACGTTGCGCTCTATACTCCTAGTCATCCACTGGTTGGATTCGAGCGCCAGCGTATGACCGGAACTCAAGAAACAGAGGTCTTTTGACTTGCAATGAACCGCATTGATGGAGCCGTAACGCCCAGATCCCATCGTCCACCGAGACTTCGCATGGGCAACCGCGCTCCAGGCAGCCGGTTGTCCGGGCCTCAGCGTCGGCTCGGAGTTGCGGATCAACACCGCCCCGTCGGTGCCCACGGCGAAGCAGGCCAGACTGCTGCAATCCACGTCACGGAGGTTCGGAACGGCGCGAGCTGGTTGTGCCCGGAGTTTCCCACTCGTGAGTGTAGGGGGACCGGATTCATGCCACCACTTTTCTCCGTTAGCGGTCGCGAGGATGGTCTGTTCATCTCCCACGGCATAACAGCCGTTGGAGCCCGCGAACTCGCGTCCGAGCTGCGGCATTGGCGGCTCGCAAGCCACTCCACGGAGTGCGAACGCGGTGCCGGACTCCAGGCGGATCCAAGACTCTCCCCCATCGCTTGTCCTCAAGATCGTGCCACCGTCACCAACGACCAGACAGGCGTCAGACCGCAAGCACTCCACATCATGTAGGGTGACTCGTACGTTAGCCGGTCCCACATCCGTCCAGGTGAGACCGTAGTCGGCGCTCTTGTGAACCGTTCCCATACTGCCCACCGCATAGCAGGTTCCATCCTCGAGACAGTGCACACCGTAGAGACTGTTGCCGGTCCCGTAGGGGATCACAAACTTCCACTGGATGAGATCACTGGCCGCGCTTGGGACCTGCGCCGGTAGGGGCGGAGCTGTTGCGAGCAATAGCACAATCACTGCGGGTCCCGCTTTCACAAGGGACATCGAGCCTCCATGTGGACACCAACGTGGATCGTGGACCTGTTCAACTCTGTCTGGAGCCAGGAGGACCATCGGCTCCTTCGGACCGGCTATGTGAGCGCCGCCAGATATACAGGGGCAACGAGTTCCACGCAAACCCTTCGGGGCCGGTTGATACTCATAGTCCTGTCAGCCCCCCCGTGAAACCTCCGAGCCCATTTGGGCGTACCTTAAGGAAACCCTGATCCAGAGGGAATCCAACATCCAGGTGACAGCGCGGGCCTGGCGTCGAGCCTCGGGGAGCTCACGATGGGGAAACCCGTTGCGAAACCGGCGTCTGGCGTGATTCGGTTCCGCCTTTGCCCCCGTGTGCCAAGCGCTTATCCGCAGCCGAGGAGAGTTCTCATGCGACGTGTTCCATTGGTTTCGCTGCTGTGCGCGGTCCTGGTCTTCGTGACCGCGGCACCAGCCGTAGGACAAGACGTTCCGAACATCGACTTCGAGCATTACGAGCTCGACAACGGTCTGGACGTCATCCTCTATCAGGACCACGCCAATCCCGTAGTCAGCGTGAACGTGTGGTACCACGTGGGATCTGGCAACGAAAAGCCGGGCCGCTCAGGATTCGCCCACCTGTTCGAGCACATGATGTTCCAGGGTTCGGAGCACCACCCCGGCGAGTACTTCGAGCCGCTCCAGAAGGTGGGTGGTTCCATCAACGGCTCCACCAACACCGACCGCACGAACTATGTGCAGGACGTGCCTTCCAACTACCTGGAGTTGGTGCTCTGGCTGGAGGCGGACCGCATGGGCTTTCTGTTGCCCGCCGTGGACGAGGCGAAGTTCGAGAACCAGCGCAGCGTGGTGAAGAACGAACGGCGCCAGAACTACGAGAACCAGCCGTACGGCGAATGGTATCCACTGCTGGCTGAGATGTTGTTCCCCGCGGACCACCCGTACAGCTGGCCCACCATCGGGTACATGCGTGATCTGGACGCCGCGACGCTGGAGGATGTGACCGAATTCTTCAAGATGTACTACACCCCGAACAATGCCAGCGTCGTCATCGCCGGCGATTTCGATCCTGCTGAGGCCAAGCGGCTGGTGGAGAAATACTTCGCCTCGATTCCACCGGGTCCGCCAGTGGAGCGGATCACGGACTGGAGCCCGACGCTCCGGGAACCGATCCAGCTCACCACGCAGGACAACGTGGAGTTGCCCCGGGTCTACTACGCGTGGCTCACCCCCGGCTACTTCAAGCCCGGCGACGCCGAGTTCGATCTGCTGAGCAACACGTTGACCGATGGGAAGAGCTCCAGACTCTACCACTCGCTCGTCTACGATCAGGAGCTGGCGCAGGACGTCAGTTCGTTCCAGTGGTCGCGAGAGATGGGAAGCATCTTCGTGGTATGGGCGACCGCGCGCCCCGGCGTGGAATTGGCGACGCTCGAAGCCGCGCTGGAAGCCGAGTTCGAGAGGCTGCTGGACACCGGGGTCACCGCGCAGGAGCTGCAGAAGGCGCAGACCACGTGGCAGGCGTCGTTCCTCCGGCGCATCGAGCGGGTAGGCGGGTTCGGCGGCGTTGCCAATCAGCTGAACAGCTACAACCGCTATCTCGGTGCCCCGGGTGGCTTCGCGTTCGATTTCAACCGCTACGGCAAGGCGACGCTGGACGAGATCCTGCGCTACGCGCGCACCCATCTCGATCCCGCGAAGCGCGCCACGCTGCGCATCGTGCCGCAGGGCCAGCTGCAGATGGTGGCCACCGACGTCGACCGCTCGACGATGCCCGCCGGCGGCCCCGAGCCCAGCTGGAGCCCGCCCACGATCCAGGAAGGCGAGCTCGCCAACGGTCTCAAGGTGCTGCTAGTGGAAGATCACAAGCTACCACTCGTGCAGGCGAACCTCGTGGTGCGAAGCGGATTCTCGGCCGATCCCCAGGGGCTGCCCGGTGTGGCCTCGTTGACGGCAGAGCTGCTGGATGAAGGCACGACCAGCCGGAACGCGCTGGAGCTGGAGGAGGAGGAGAAGCGACTCGGCGCCCAATTGGGCACGGGGAGCGGGTTCGACGGTAGCCAGGTGAACCTCAACGTGCTCAAGTCGAACCTCGAGGGCGGGCTGGCGCTGCTGGCCGACGTCGTGCTCAACCCGTCGTTCCCCGGGGAGGAGCTGGAGCGCCAGCGCAGGATCTACGTGGGGCGGATCGCCCAGGAAGCGAAGCAACCGCAGACGGCTGCCATCAAGATGTTCCAGCAAGTGCTCTATGGCGAGAACCACCCCTACGGGCAGCCCTTCACCGGCACGGGCACGCCGGAATCCATCGAGAGGGTCGCCCGCGGCGATCTGGTATCGTTCTACCGAGCCAACTACAAGCCGAACAACTCGGCGCTGATCTTCGCCGGCGACATCACGCTGGACGAGGCGATGCGGCAGGCCAGGAAGCACTTTGGCAATTGGCGGCGTGGCGAAGTGGCGATGGCCGAGGTGCCCGAGCCCCGGCCGATCACTCGCACCCAGGTGTACATCGTCGACAAGCCGGGTGCCGAGCAGAGCGTGATCATGGTCGGCAACCTCGGGCTCCGGCGAAGCGCTGCGGACTACGATGCCTTCCAGATCATGAACAACGCGTTCGGGGGCAAGTTCTCCAGCCGCATCAACCTGAATTTGCGCGAGGACAAGGGCTACAGCTACGGCGCCCGCTCAATCTTCCTCGGCACCCGCGGCGTGGGACCGTTCCTCGTGCTGGCGCCGGTGCAAACGCAGAGCACCAAGGAATCGCTGGTCGAGATTCTGAACGAATACCGTGGGGTGATCGGTGCTCGCCCCATCACCGAGCAAGAGGTGATGGAGGCGAAAGGGAATATGATCAAGGGTATGCCGCAGCAATTCCAGAGTGTGAGCGGCGTTGCGAGTCAGCTTGGCGAGATATTCGAGTACGAGCTGCCGCGCGATGAGTGGTCGGCATCGCTGGAGCGCCTTGCCGCCATCACACCCGAGCAGGCGACGAAAGCGGCTCAGGATCATCTGGACCCCGACGCCGTCGTGATCGTGATCGTCGGCGATAGGAAGATCATCGAGCCTGCGATCAAAGAGTTGAATTTGGGCGAGGTACGTGACATGGCCGCCGGCCTCGAGAAGGAGTAGCGCAGCACTCAGGCGTGACTCCTGAGCGGCCTCAACGAGGGGCGGGCGCCATGGCGCCC
>JBFJCP010000034.1:0-40881 GCA_041615815.1 Gemmatimonadales bacterium
CAATCACTCGGCCCCGACCGGGAAAGAGCTCAGATGCACCAATCGACTCTGGTCTTCGAGCTCTCCCCCCAACACCCCCTCGGCCAGCACGCGGTAGGTACCGCGGCCCACGGTTGGAGCATCGACTCGAGGGGCGGTGGATACCTGCTCGAGAAAGGCTGCGGCGTGCCCGTCGTCCGCAGCGTTGGTGGAGACCGTACGGGATGCGAGTGCATCCATGATGTAGCCAGTCACGAGCCGCTCGTGCACCATGGCGTAGAGGTCTTGGCTTCCGATGACGTCCATCCCGAGTACCCGATCCCCCGCGAACGCGAGCACTCCCACCTGTCCGTCGATCTGGGGAAAGGAGGCTACCCAATCGTCGACTTCTGGGGATTTCTGCTCATAGATCTCGTCGAGCGCCCCGGTTGGTGTGAACGCGCCGGTCGTTGACCCGTAGTGTGAGATTTCTTGCCACACGCGGGACTGGGCCTTGGCCAGAACCTCGGGAGCGGCGCGCCTTCGCGCCTTCGCTAACCCGGCCTCGACGGCGCGGGCGTGACGCCGAACCCCGCTCGGCGAATAGTGGGGGGATGAGCTAAAGACACGGCTCGTGAACCGCCACCGGCCTTGCTCCATGCAGGAAACGGGAATCTCGACCTCACTGCGGGCCGGGACGACGATGCTCCTGTTGGTCATGCGGTTCTGCCGGGCACCGATGAGCTGCTCGCCATCCAAGATCAGGACGTCGAGATCGCCGCTGTTCACCGCAACGACTTCTGGCACGCTCCCAGCTCCCACTTCGGTCACGGTGAGCATGCCCTCCTCGATCGCGTCCTTCATCAACATGTACGGAAGCTCGGACACACGAGAAAACTCCGGCGCACCCGTGTCGGTGAGCGGGTACACCGTCAAGACTCCATGGCGCTGCGGTGGTGCCAACGTGACGCTCAGCATGGTAACTCCCAGCGGGTGATGCCCTGTCGAAATGTACTTGGAGGGACTGAGGGAAACGTCCGGCGGCACCGCTTTGGTTCTCGCCGCGGTTCTCCGTGGGTGAGCAGGTCCGGCGCGCAAGCGTCGATCATCGTCCAGTGGGAGCTACTCCTGCCCGCCACTCATCCCCTCGATCCGCCCAGCTATCCCTCCCGACCGACCGCACACGGATTTCTCGTTGCCTGCGGGGTCCGGGTTGGCTGAGATTGCAGCCAGTAACGAGAGGGATCAGTAGCCGGAGCCGGGCACGTCTGCCGCCAGGCACGATCTCGTCAGGGAGGGACGAGCGGGCAGCACCACTCACCACGACGCCGCTGCCTGGCCCGGTTCCGGTGGCTGGTCTGTACTTACCGTCCTGTCCTCCACGGCCGCCGCGGCTGCCTCTGCCGCAGCTGCACTCCCCACCCGCATCTTGCTCGCGGCCTCGGGCCGCAAGAGCGTTGCACGGGCGTCGTGCTGTCTCGCATCAGGATCCCGAGCGGCGGGTCGACGGCGATGCTGGGTAGCGCTGAGGAGTGGCGTGCCTGGGGCGATTCCTAGGCGTGGGTTGCAGAGGTCCAGCGTGATTGGCACACCCGAATGCACACTGCTGTTGTCACCTTACGAACTCACCGGTGGGCGAGAAGCGTCTCCCGCCTTCTTCGCTTCTTCCCCTTATACCAAGGCCGCCCTCAACAACCTGACCGCCACCGTCGCCAACTTTCCGGCGTTCTTCCGGAACGCCGCCGCCCGCAGGTTCTCGGAGGAAGCCGCCGCCACGATCGCCATCAACTGGGCGAGGTGCTCTTTGTCCCGCTTGGTGGGCACGAGCCGGCTCACTTCGTCCTCCGTGAGCGGTGTGAGCCGCGCGATCTCGGTTGCCAGTTCCTGATTCGTCTCTTCGCGGACTTTGGCGGCAATGCGCCGAAACTTCTCGGATCGACTCGCCATTCACGCCCCCTCTCGCCTGTCGCCCGTCACCTAGCCCCTCATCCCGAGTCCCTAAGCCCTGAGCCCTAAGCCCTAAGCCCTAATTCCTCCCCATGACCCTCTTGAGTTCTTCGATCAATTCCGCCGCTCTCCCTGCCTTCCCCGTGATCTCCACCATCTCGTCATTGAGCTCGAGTGCTTCACGGATCAGAGCATCCCTCGCCCTGAGCAACCCGAGGCGCTGCAACACCGCCTCTTGTTCTACCACCACGTCCCTCACGGACTGCACGAATGCCGTCACCGACCCTTGCATTTGCAACAACTCGGCGTAGTTGGCTCGGAGCGCTTCCAGGACCTGTCGCTCCTGTCGATCGATCGGGACCATCAGCTCGCGCCGCTGAAGCTCGATTTGCTCGACCGCTGCCGCGGCGAAATCCAACATGATCATCCCCTGGTCCGCATCACCGAGCCCGCGGCGCACCGCGTCGATGGCTGCCTCTCGTTGTGTGGCGCCCAACCCTGCGCGCTCGAGCTCCTCCCGCAGCCGCGCTTCCTGGTCGTCGGTGAAAGGTTGAGGTTGCTCCAACTCGTCGAGTACTTGAGACTGCACCACGAAGGCCTGCATGAATTCCGGGATCCAGCGTCGCTGCAGAAAATCTTCGACTCGATTCCGGGAGAGGTCGAAATACGCCGACACGAGAGCCTCGTGCCGGGCCTGCATGGCGGCGATCCCCTCGGCAACGGCGGCAGAGAGCTCGACCGCCTCGGGCGGCACCTTGGGACCACACGCGCCGACGAGCGTGGCGCTGACGAGGATAACGGATGGGAGTGCGGTCCGGCGCCGGGCTGCGTGCATCTTCCCCTCGGCTGGAGGAGTATCCGGTGGGGCTCGTGCTGATCGAAGGTAGGTCGTGGTGGAGGGCTGGGCCAGTGGCGAGAAGGGGGCGGGGTAGGCGGCATTGGGACGTTGGAGTGCACTTGATTTCTGAAGCCGACCCTCGGAGGCCTGGCTTCCTTTGGCAGTCGCTGACCTCGTGGGTGCCGGGTGCGATCGATGCTGGTGAAGTCTACGGGCTCCCAAGGCGCGCGGCGGGATGAGCACAGATGACCCCTCCCGCCACTCCCGTCCATCCCGCCTATCCTCCCCTATCAGAAGCCAAAGAGCCGGGCAGACGCGCTACCCGGCTCTCCAGCGTTGGCAGATGGTTTCGGATTCGCTTACGCTTCGCTCGCTTCGCTCCCACCCATACTTCCCGCACTCCCGATCTTGAACGCCGTCACCACCGCCAGCGCAAAGAAGATGATGTCCATCAATCCGAACGTGTAGAAGAACCCTTGGTTGGCCAGGACCTCTCGAAACGCTGCAGCCGACTCGGCAATGTTCGCCTCTAGCTGCGCCTTGAACTCCTCTTGCTCCACGGGCGACATGGCATCCCATCGAGCCTGCGCCACCGTCCACACCTCGCCGGGATAATCGACCGCGCCCGCTCCATTGTACGGCTCAGCCTCCTCGGGCCACTGCAGCGTCTGTCCCTCGTCCTCGAACTCCGCCACGACGTCGTCGGCAATGTAGGACACCACCAACTCGTTGTCCTGGAGTGCTTCGATGGAGTTGGAGACGAGTTCGGACTCGTCGGGAAGGATCATCTGGACCATGGCGTACTTCCCACCGGCCACCGACATGGCCGCGAGGACCGCCGCCATCACCCCCGCCGCCGTGCTGCCCTCCCCCTTGTTGCCGATCGCCACGCCCACCCCCACCAGGATCCCGATACCCCAGGCAATCCAGCCAATCTCATAACCGGTGAAGGCTGCGACAGCCGCCCAAATGGCTGTCCCGACTGCCCCACCGATCAGTCCGCCAAAGATCGCGCCCAGCTTGTACATGCCGCCTCCTTGCAACTCACAGCGCACGGGGGGCTGCAAACTGGGACGCCCAGTAGTGCGGTGCCGTGGAATACGTCACAATATTGAGTGTCTAAACGACGCACTCACTCGCAGAGCGCGAGTGGAAGCGACAGTGACTGCACGCTTTACTGAGGGTGCTGACGCCAATGCCGCGACGGTTTATCGCCAGCCGTAGTGCCGCGTTTCACCCCGGGCCGCTCACCAATGCCCGGGATTTCGTGATGCTCTTTGGGGACGAGGTCGAGACCACCGGCCGCCAGCGGGGCGGCCGCGACGAGGTCCTCTACCGGCGTCGCCCCGGCTGGGTGCGCTCGGACCGGCTCATCGAGCATCACCCTCTCGAGCTCTATGCCGTCGACGTGGGGCAGGGAGATGCCACGTTCATCGTGACCCCAGGAGAACGTACCATCCTGGTGGACGGTGGGATGGGAGACGAGGCCTTTCAGTTCCTCGTGTGGAAGTACCGGTTGGACGTAGCGGACGCACAGCCGGTGGACATCGATCTCTTGATTCTCACCCATACCGACGGAGATCACATTGCCGGACTCGCATCCATCGTGCGGCACCCGCTGATCAACGTGCGGCGGATCGTCCACTCCGGGATCGCCCGGTTTCGCTCCGGGGCGTTCGACAGCGACTTGGGCGATACGCAAGGCACCGGCACGCAGAGAATACTCCTCACCCGGCACGACCGGATCGACGAGCTGCAGCGTGACGACCTCACGAGCAATCTCCAGAGCTGGTTTGATGCCGTGACGCAGGAGCAACAGACGGCAGGGCTCGACTACGGCGCCGTGGATGCGACGACGGGCACGATCGACATTGGTGATCCCGCCGTCACGCTCCACGTCCTGGGCCCCAGACTCGGTCGCCATCCGGTCACGGGCGATCCCGTGTACCCTTGGCTCTCCTCCGCGCCCAAGACCGTGAACGGGCACTCGGTGATTGTCCGGCTCGATGTGGGCAACGTGAGGATGTTATTGCCCGGCGATCTCAACGAGCGTGGGGCGAGCTACCTCATGGCCGATCCCGACTTCGTGGCTGCGGCCGACGCCCACGTGCTCAAGGCGCCCCACCATGGGAGTCACGATTTCCATCGACCATTTCTGGAGGCGGTGAGCCCTCAGATCTCGGTCATCTCCTCGGGGGAGTCGCCCGATCACGGACACCCGCGGGCCAATTTTCTCGGCACCGTTGGACAGGCCTCCCGGTCGCGAGAGCCGCTGATCTTCTCGACCGAGCTCGTGGCCATGTTCGCCGTCGACGACGATGCCGCCGCGCCCGACGCCGACGATCCCGTGGATCCCACCGATCCCGCCATGCTCGGTCAGGCGCGGCGTCGGTTCAAGAAACGGCTCAATGGCATCATCAACATCCGAACAGACGGCGCAGACCTCTACGCCGCCCGCCGAGTGGCAGCGAGCTACCAGTTCGTGACGTATGGGCCCTTGGCGCCGGCTGCGCGGGAGTAGTGGTTACCGATGGGCGGGATAGTTTCAGTTTTCAGGGCTATTCGCGAGCTGCTGCGCGCGGAGGGAGCCCAGCCCACGAAGTCGCATGAAGTAGTCGCCACCGGCTAGAGTGGGGTCGCACACTCAACTCGGGATGCAGCTCGCGATGGAGCGGTCACCGGGAATGTTTTCCCTAGCCGTGTCGGTCTCCGGTGCTCGGTACCGGTGCCTCGCCATCCCGCCCGTCCCGCCGCTCTTTCCTCCTATCCCACTCCCTAGCGAAGACATACTCGTCCACGTAGGCGGCATAGGCGGGATCGAGGGTCAACAAGCTCGTTTCACGCGCCCGATTGAGACTCTGGCCATCCCAATTCGTGGACCCGTTGTACACGCACTCGCCATCGATGGTGGCGACTTTGATGTGATACGCACCGGGGACGTCCGCCAGCTTCCTCCCGTTGTAGACCCACCAGCGGAACTCGAGCTGTCCCCACGCGTGAAGCGGTTTGACCTGGGCGGGATCGACCGGAATCTCGAGCAGGGCGGGTAACTCATGCGTCCGTCCCGCGGCGACCGATCCCTGCACCACGGCGAGTCGCCGGCGCAGCCTCCTCAGCGCGGTCTCGTTACTCCCACCCCCAAACGGGAGCCTGACTTTTCGCAGATTTCGCTTGTAGGGGAGCAGCAACTTCACATTGACGCCGCGGGCGAGCGCATAGATCACGGCGTCGATGACCGGCTCGTCGTTGAAGTTGGGCGCCGTCATGTGGAGCTGGCGCGTGGCCATTCGCATCGCCACCAGCAGTGCCTGCGCAATGGGGTGATCAATCGAGTTGGACCAGAACGCGGGGCGCTTGAACTTGTCGAGATAGAACACCGGAACGCCCTCGGGGTCGGGAAGCCCGAGGGCACTCCAATCGGGGTTCGTGACCGCAGACTCGTGCCCGTGCATCCCGCCGGGGATTCGATCGATCGTTCCCCTTCGGCAACTCCGCAGATCGATGGCCATGTGACCGTTCGCGTCGGCGCGGCGCACAGCCAAGAAGTTGGTCTCCCGAAACCACGAGTGATCGAAGGCGCGGAGCGCGAGCTGTGCCACTTCGCCCTTGTAGAGGTATGCCGTGTCCCGTTCCTCTCGATTGAAGTTGTTGTTCGCCTGCAGATTTGCTCCGCCGATATGCACGTATCGTCCGTCCACGTAGGCGATCTTGGAGTGATCCTCCCCTGGTCCGATGTGCTGATGCACGGCCACCTCGATCCGGACATATCTCGGATCCACCGTCTCGAACGCCTCGAGGATCTCGAGCGCCTTTTTCCTCTTCATCGCGCGAATGAGCCCGAGAAATTGAAGCGGCCACAGGTAGGCCGGCACCAGGAGGTCCGGGATGATCCGGATGACCACCGGATGAAAGGGACGTTCGCCGAGTCCCCGCTCGTGGCGTATGAGATCGCGTTCGATGCGCTGTTGCAGGCGCAAGGCACCGGCGGCAATCTGCCTGAGCGGATCTGACCTCGTGACATTGCCCGATCGAATACCCACTTCGTACCTGGCGTTTGCCACAAGTTCCGCGAGTCCGAAAAAGATCCCGGCTCCGTGCAGCACGGGGCCCACCGCGTTGCGCATCGTCAGGGCCTCGCGTCCTGCAACGGGCGCATCCAGGTGCTGCAGCGATCTGGCGATCTCATGGCCGAGCACTGTCACCCCGTTGCCGGACCGAGACGGCCTCCACATGTGGGGACCCCCGAGCTGATTAAGACGGAGTCGATAGCCAAAGTCTCGCCCGCCCCGTTCGCGAACGAAGATTCGATGACGTCCGTCCTGCGTCATGGTGTGGCAGAGATGATCGTCGAGCGGTCTCGCCTCGATCGAGCCGATGTTCTCTCCCCGCACGAGGGGCTCGGGGCCGGATGGCGGATACAACCGTAGCTCAGGATCCACGGGGCTGTTGTCCGACTGCCGATCGAGGGCCTCGCGATAGCCGGCCGGGTCGATGGTGGGGCGGGGGAACGGGGCGAGGAGAATGCTCACGACGTCACCGGCCCGGGCATCGAAGGTGTACCAGTGCCCGTCTGTACGGGGGAAATTCCCCTGCACCATCTGACCGTAGACGAGATGCGTAACCGGTGGGTCCGAGCGCCGCGGCGGTCGCGGCGCCTGTGGACGTGGATGCTGGAGATCGGTCATGAGCGTCCGTCTACGGGGTCTTGCATGGAATGTTGATGCTCCGGTGGTGGGGGGCAAGCCGTGGAGGCGGGGTGGAAAAAGCGGAGGGTGGGTAGGGGAGTGTGCGGCGCTTCCGAACGCGTGTCTCAGTGAGCGGTGCTTGTTCGGTTCCCAACTGCGGGGCCCTCGCGACCGGCAGCGTGTGGAGGAAGCCCCACCCACGGAACCAGACTTGACCCCCACCGTGCACCCTATCCACTTACGCGACTGACATGACACACCTCCGTCGCTCCCTCGGCCTCACCCGCGCCACCGCCATGGTCGTTGGCACCATCATTGGGGCCTCGATCTTTGTCCAGCCATCCGAGATCACTGCGCTGGTGCCGTCGCTCACCGCCGTCGCCCTCGTCTGGGCTATTGCGGGTATCCTCACGCTCTTTGGGTCCCTCGTGTGCGCCGAGCTGGCGTCGGCGTACCCCACAGCCGGCGGTGTGTACGAGTTTCTCAAGAGAGCCTTCTCGCCGGCGATGGGCTTTCTGTGGGGATGGGCGATGTACTGGAGCATGCACTCCGGGATCATCGCCGCCATCGCCGTCGTGTTTGCCCGCTACCTCGCCTTCTTCGTTCCGCTGTCTGACCTCGGCATCCGTGTGGCGGCCATTGCCGTCATTCTCGTGCTGTCGGCGGTGAACTACGTGGGAGTGAAACACGGCAGCGCACTCCAGACCGCGGTCACGATCGGCAAGGTTGTCGTCATTCTGGCCATGATCGGAGTGGGAGCCGCGCTGGGACCGCGAGCACCGATCGACCGCGCGGCAACGCTCGTGTCGGCGAATATCGGTCCGGCGTCCGTCGCGCTCGCGCTCATCGCGGCGCTGTTTGCATTTGGTGGATGGCACATGGTCACCTACACGTCGGAAGAGACGCACGATCCCGAACGCACGATTCCGCGCGCCCTCGTGATTGGGGTGCTCGTGGTCACGGTCTGTTACGTTCTGCTCAACGGCATCTACTTCTACGTATTGCCGTTGGCGACCGTGGTCTCTTCCACACGAATCGCAGCCGATGCCGCCGATGCCGTGGTGGGCAGGGGCGGAGCCGCGTTCATGTCCGCTGTGGTGATCTTTTCGACCTTCGGAGCGCTCAGCGGCATCGTCCTGACGGGACCGCGTGTCTACTTTGCCATGGCGCGGGATGGAATGCTGTTTCGCTGGATGGGAGTGACGCACGAGCGGTTTCGCACCCCGCATCGCGCCATCCTGCTCCAGGCCGTCTGGGCCTGCGTCCTGGTGGCAACGGGAACCTATCGAACGCTGTTTACGCGGGTGATCTATACCGAGTGGATCTTCTTCGCCTTGATGGCTGTAGGTCTCATGGTGCTGCGTCGCCGCTCGGACTATGCACCCCGATACCGGGTCTGGGGCTACCCCCTGGTACCGATCGTGTTCGTCGCGTCTTCGTTAGTGATCGTCCTGAATCAAGTCGTGAGCGATCCCGTGGAGAGCGCCACCGGACTGCTGCTCGTGGCGGTGGGTCTTCCGGTCTATTACTTCTGGGTACGAAAACGGGCTATCGAAGCGGGAGCCACACGTGCGGATCATTGACTTTCACAATCATTATTATCCTCCATCCTACCTGAGCGCCCTCGAATCCGAGGACGGTCCCGTGAGAGTCACGCGTGACGACGATGGGAACCCGGTGCTGCACTCGCCCGGGGACGCCAATATCGCCGTGCGTGGACACCGGGACATCGAGTACCGACAGCAGGTGCTCGACGACGAAGGCGTCGACATGCAGGTCCTCAGTTTCACGGCACCCGGTGTTCTGATGCATGCGCCGGAGCGCGCCATAGTCTATGCGCGGCTGGTCAACGATGCTCTCGCAACGATCCGCCGAAGCCGGGGAGATCGGTTCGCCGCCCTCGCTACACTGCCCCTCAACGACCCGCACGCGTCGCTTGTGGAACTGGAGCGCGCGATCATCGAGCTCGGCTTTCCGGGCGTCATGCTGTTTAGCAACATGAACGGCATGAGCCTGAGCGACCAAGCGTTCTGGCCGATCTACGAGAGGGCCAACGAGCTCGAGGCTGTCATCTACATCCATCCAACGTATCCGGTGGGGGTCGAGGCGATGACAGAGTATTGGCTCATGCCGCTCGTGGGGTTCACGTTCGACACCACCCTCGCCGCCGCCGGCCTCGTGTTCAGCGGGGTAGTCGAACGGTTTTCAGGGATCAAATGGGTCTTGGCGCACCTAGGAGGGGCAATTCCGTATCTCGCGGAGCGGCTGGACCGTGGCTATCGGGCTTTCCAGGCCTGCCGTGCCAACATCTCCAAGCCACCCAGTGCCTATCTCGAGGAGTTGTATTACGACACGGTGAACTTCGACCCGGCAGCCCTCAAGCTAGCGCTCGAATTTGCCGGTGCCGACCGGTTGCTCGCCGGAAGCGATTACCCACACCAGATCGGAAGCGTGCGCTCGATGATCGAGAGCATCCGCAGCTTGCCGATTGCGGACCAGGATAAAGAGAAGATCTACGGAGGGAATACGGCGCAGTTGCTCGGTATCTAGTCTGAGGCAACGCCTCTGCCGCCCCCCATCCTATTTCATTCTGACAATCAAGTCCGCCAGCACCCCATAGTGATCGGACAGCGGCTGCGCTGGGTCGTTCAGGACGATCGAGGCTCGTTTCACGTCGATTTCGTGCTTGGCCGACGGGCGATAGAAGATCGAGTCGAAATCCTGGCCCCCCTGTTCCTTGTTGGACCAGAACGCAGCCAGCGGATTCTTGTCGACATCGTACGTGATCTTGGTCATTGATCGGTCCCCGTCCACGACTTCCACCAGGCCGATCTTCCGCAAGAAGCGGTACTCAGGCTGGGATCGTTCCTCCACGGGGCGCCCCTCTTCGTGCCATGCGTTGAAGTCACCCGCCACGATGACCGGCTTCTCTTCTGTCTCCGAGCCGAGGGTGCGTGAGAAGTGATGGAGCTGCATCGTTCGAACCGCGCGATCCCCCGCCTTTCCGCCAGCGTAGAGATGGACGTTCAGTACTTCGACCTTGCCAAACGGCGTCTCGATGATGGTGTGCAGCACGCCTTTTTCTCCTACACGCTCCGGAAATTTGGACTCTGCCGGCAGTGGATGCGCCACGAACTCGCTGTGGAGAATGGGAAACTTGGAGAGTGTTAGGAGCCCGCCCGTGCGATCGATGGGGAGTACACCCAATACCCAGCGCGCATCGAGTGCGTTGTCGTTCACGTCATAGCGGTCTCGCAGCTGTTGGACGATGGTGCGTCGGGACTGGGGATCGAACGCCTCCTGGATGGCCACGATGTCTGCATCGATGTCGCGAAGCGACGAGACGATCCGAGCAAGCCGTCGGCGCCTGTCCATCTTCGGTACCGGGAGCGGCAACAACCAGACGTTGAAGGTGAGAACGGTGAGACTGAATTGACTCATGCTCTGCCTGTTCTTCCACTGGTGCCTCATCCGCCTCGCCGCCCCTGCCACCCGTCCCGCCCCTGCCGCCCGCCGTCTCGGCGGGTCTCTGCCGCCTCTAAAACCTCAACGACATACACGTCAATCCTCCATCCCTCTTCCGCATCTCACTCACGTCCAACTCGACGATGGGCATCCCCAACCGCTCGAGCTTCGTTCGGACACGCGGAAACTGTGTTGGCATGAGCAGTCGCTTGTTGACCGCGAGCACGTTGGCCGCGAATTCATCGTCCTCGTCGACCACGATCTGCCGAAAACCCGCGAAGATCTCGCTCCGCATGTCGCCGGCCCCGAGCCATTCTCCGCTGCCGAGCCCCCACTCGCCCCGTGCCATACCGCGAGTCATGAGAAGCGTATTGTCTCGCACCCAATTGACGTTCGATTTCAGATGCAGCCCGACATCCACCGGGACCAGGACGCACTGGTACCCAATCGGACCCAGAAGCGTCGCGAGCTGACGGGCTCCCTCTTGGTTGGTTCGCCGAGAGACGCCGATAAACACCCGCTTGCCCGCTACCAGCACGTCCCCACCGTCGAGCGTGCCCGGGTCTTCGATCCGTGCGATGCGTCGAAAGGCCGCAAGCACAGACTCCATGGCCTCCGTTTCCCCGCGCCGCTCCGGCGCTCCGGGCCGCGCGATGACCGCGAGTTCGGGCACTACCACCGCCACGTCTTCCACGAAGTACGCGTCCGGAAAGTCGGGCAGTGGTTCGAGTACCGTCACGTCCAACCCCGCCTCTTCGAGTGCTTGGACGTAACACGCATGCTGCTGGAGTGCCCGCGCGTAATCCGGCGCGCCCAACTCCCCGGTGGACAGTCCGTCACCGAGGTTCGGCCCCGGTCTCCGGACGATCGCCTTGAAAAAATTCACGATGATACGAAGTCCATGTGGAGTCCTGTTTCGCCTGTCTCCCGTGTCCTACCGCACCAGCCCCCTGTCCCTGGCCCGTAGACCCTAATCCCTAGTCCCTAACCCCTCACCCCCTCCCCCCACCCCCCTCCGTCTTCTGAGCCACACATAGATCGGCAGGCCCGCCAGCATCAGCACGAATCCCAGATACACCGTTTCCTGTCCGGCGCCGATGACCGCCCACATCGCGTAGGCGAACGCGCCCAACGTGATGAGCAGCGATCCGACGCTCGGTCGTGTTGCCGTCCCTGCCGACCCCGCCGCCGATCCAGCCAATACAAACCGCCATTCTGCCATCGTCGCAAACACGAACGGCACCACGGCCGTCAGCGTCGCCAGGAGGATTGTCTTCGTAAAGAGCTCCACCAGCGTGCCGGTGTAATTGAACAGCAACAGAATCGTGACGAACACGCTCGAGAGCAGCACTGCCACCGCAGGTGTACCGTCGGTCCTCGTACGTGCGAACAGGGCGGGGAACACACCATCCTTGGCCATGGCCATGGGGATTTGACCCTGGACCAGAATCCACCCATTGAGCGCGCCGAAGCATGAAATGATGGCGCCCAGTCCCATGAGATAGAAGGCCCAACCGCCCCAGATCATGCGCCCGGCGTCCGCGAACGGGGCCGTGGAGCTGGCCAGCACCGTGTTCGGCACGATACCGATGACGGCGACCGTACTCAGGATGTACACGATCGCCGTCAACACCGTGCCCAACACGGTGGCTCGTGGAATGGTGCGCGTGGGATCCTTCACGTTCTCCGCGGGAATCGTCGCCGTCTCGAGTCCCAGAAACGCCCACAGGGTGAGCGCAACCGTGGCATTGATCGATCCCACTCGCGTCTGGCCCTCGCCCAAGGTCAGTGCAAACGAGTCCGCCTCGATATACAAGAGTCCAAGGATGCCGATGGCGAGGAGGGGGATCAGTTTCATGACCGTCGTGATCAGCTGCGCCACGCCCCCGTTTCTGACCCCACTCGCGTTGAGCAAGCTGAGCACCCAGATGGCGGCCAACGCCACCAACGCGGCCACGGTGGGGCTCTGTCCCAGGGCGGGCCAGAATACGGTGAGGTAGCTGACGAACGCCACGGCGATGGCGGCGACGCTGGCGATGGTCGAGATCCAATACCCCCAAGCAATGAAGAACCCGGCGAAGTCGCCGAAGCCTGCCCGCGCGTAGGCGTAGGGTCCGCCCGCTCGCGGGATCCGCCTCGCCAAACGCGCGAACACCACGGCCAGCATCAACGCGCCCGCGGCCGTGATCAGCCACCCCACGATCCCGTATCCTCCATGCGGCGCGAGCGAGGCCGGCAGCAGGAAGATGCCGGATCCAATCATGTTGCCGATGACCAGCGACGTGGCCATCCAGAGGCCGAGTTGGCGAGCAGGGCGGTTGGTGGGACTGATGGTCATGGCGCCATTCGAAATGGTGCAGGAAGCTATGGGACCGGCGGAAGAGGCGGAAGACGCAGACGAGGTGGGAACGTCCCGCGTTCCGGCCTTTCGACCTTCTCGCCTTTTTCGTCCGAACCTCCCCATCCCCCAGGTACACTCGCCATATTTATGGTGGTAACGGCCCCCGCTTGGGATCTATTCCTTCGTCTCGGCCGCCGCCGGCGCCACACGAACAGGAAACCGTGCAAAGGGCTGCCCCACTTGGAGCGGCCGAGAATCTCTCACACGATCATCGAATGTCCAGAGACTCTATCCCACCCACTCCCGAAGACCCCGAAGCCACCTTCGAAGTCATCGAGGATTCCCTGCGTGATCTCTGGAAGGTCGTGGATGACCTGTCTCGGATCCGGGCGCCGAAGAGTCCGTACTACCGCGTGACCATCTTCGGATCGTCTCGCATGCGGCCGGGTGACGCGCTCTACGACGAGGTACGGGATCTTGCGGCGCAGCTCGCTGGCATGGGATGCGACATCGTCACTGGAGGCGGGCCGGGACTCATGCAGGCCGCCAATGAAGGTGAGCGTATTGGGGATGTCGATGGACGGACCCGCTCGTTTGGGCTTCCCATCGAGCTACCGACAGAAGAGGCCGCGAACCCCTTCGTCGAGAAAATCTACGCTCACCGCACGTTCTTCACTCGCCTCCACCATTTCGTGCGTCTGTCGAACTCGTTCATCGTCATGCGCGGCGGGATCGGCACGACCCTCGAAGCGCTCATGATATGGCAGCTGTGTCAGGTGCGCCACGTGCGGGATCGCCCGTTCGTGATGATCGGAGACATGTGGAAAGGACTCGTGGACTGGGCAGGCGCGCACATGGTCGATCACGGCGGTCGTAAGCTGGCCAACCCCGAGGACATCCGGATCCCCGACTGCGTGGCGTCGATTGGGGAGGCGGTGGAGATCATCCGGAGCCACAAGGGAGTGTATGATGAGGAGTAGCGGACGCCGCTGAAACATGCAATGCTGAGTGGCGCGCGGGGTACCAAATGTCTCGCATCCTCAGAATCTCCCTCCACCGCTTCTGCTCCCTCGGCCCTTACAAATCGAATGCCTCTCCTCGCTCGGGAATCCGCACGTCGGAAGCTCCCTGTTCCCGGAGACCCTTCGCCAACGCTACCATACTCTCCTCTTCGCCGTGCACCAGAAAGATCCGTTTGACCTTGCCGGTCTCCTGCACCGCCTTGGCCCACCGAAGCAACCCGTTGCGGTCCGCGTGGGCGCTGTACCCCTCGGCCTTCGTGACGGTGGCGCGGATCTCGTACTCGTCGCCGTAGATCCGGACCGGGTTCTTCCCATCGAGGATCTTGCGTCCCAACGTATGCTCCGCTTGGAAGCTCACGAACATGATCGTCGTGTTGTGATGGATGCCGTGATTCTTGAGATGGTGGAGGATCCGGCCACCCTCGCACATTCCCGATGCTGCAATGATGACGGCGGGAGCGCGATACTCGTTGAGCTTCTTTGACTTCTCGACGGACCGAACGTACTGGAGACCATCGAAGCAGAGCGGATCGTCGTCTTCGTCGTTGGTCATGGTGTTCAGGTAATCGCGGTCGTAGCACTCGGGATGTAGACGGAACACCTCCGTGGCGCTCACGGCGAGTGGGCTGTCCACGAATACGTCGATCTTGGGTGTGCCATCCTCGTTCCAGATCTCGTTCAGGCGATACACGATCTCCTGCGTCCGCCCCACGGCAAAGGCGGGGATCAAGAGTTTGCCGCCGCGACGCGCCACGTCACGCACGGTGTCGCGGAGCAGATCGATGGGGTTTCCCTGCGCCTCGTGCAGGCGATTCCCGTAGGTGCTCTCCATGATGACGTAGTCGGCGTTCTCCGCTGTCTGCGGGTCTCGCAAGATCGGCAGTCCCTTCCGGCCCACGTCACCGCTGAACAGGAGCCGCGTCTCACGGTTCTTTTCGGTGACGTCCACGATCACGATGGCCGATCCCAAGATGTGACCGGCATCCCGAAAGTGTACGGACACGCCCGGCACAGGATGGAACGGGTGATCGTATGGCACCGAATGGAATCGGTCCAGCGTCTCGAGCGCGTCCTCCTTCGTGTACAGAGGCTCGAAGGGAGTCTGGCCTTTGCGGCGGCGCCGGCGATTGACGTATTTGACGTCTTGTTCCTGAATGTGTGCTGAATCCACGAGCATGTACGCGCAGAGATCTCGGGTCGCCGAGGTGGCGTAAATGCAACCCCGGAATCCGGCCCGGACCAGGGAAGGCAAATTGCCGGAATGGTCGATGTGCGCGTGAGAGAGGATGACGGCGTCGATCGTGGACGCGTCGAACGGCATCGAGCGATTCCGTTCGAACGCCTCTTTACGCCGGCCCTGATAGAGGCCGCAGTCGAGAAGGAGCCGCCGTCCGTGGGCCTCGACGAGATGCATCGAGCCGGTGACCGTTCGTGCCGCTCCCCAAAACTGGATTTTCATGACAGCCCTTCGTATCGCACCATTTGTGTTGGATCCGCGTCGCGGTTTTGAAATCCGACATCGCAGCGTTGCGGGAGCGCCCGCAGGCGACGGTTTGTGGATCCGCCGTCCCATCAGCGGAGCACTATGAAAACGCCTCGGACCAGGATCAGCAACGGTACCACCGACACCATGAGACCACGGCGTCGTCATGCACCTCATGTGCACCACGGATCCTCACACCGATCGCCTCCCCCCATCCCGATCCCGAAAAGCGGCCGCAAGCAAAGAGCCCCGAGATATACTCTCGGGGCTCTAGGACCACTGCTGACAGCCTCGGCCGTTAGCGGGTAAAGACTGAGAACCCGACTAGGCCGGAGAACTCGTTTCGGCTGTCGAACATCGAGTCGACGCCACCCTGAAACCGCAGGGCGATCTGCTTCGCCACGGGCCACGTGAGGCCCGCCGCCCCCAAGATGCCGAACTCGCCGTCACTCGCCTCGAAGTCCACGAAGCGGTATGACATTCCCGCCTTCAGGTACGGTCGTAGACTCCCCCGGTTCGACCCGAAGTGATACAGCCCGGCGATGTCCGTCCGCAGGAGCGTCAGGTCAGTGCTGTTCTCGAAGCTCGTGAAGTCGAAGCTCGTCGAGTTTTCGATCGACCAGTGCGGCGCTACATGAACGCCGAACCGGACGGATCCGATCGGCACCGAGAAGCTGGTGATGTCCACGTCGGTCCCGTTGGCGCCTACTCGCACACCGGCGTCGGTGCCGAACTCGAGCGCCACCTGTCCCGTCACTGGCCGCGCCGCCAGGACGAGCACGGCAACGAGCATCAAACGCGTCATGGTCCTCATAAAGTCCCCTCCCAGGGTGAAGTGGTCCAAACGCGAAAGTGGAAGGGCCGCGTTTGTGCGGTCCCCTCCACCAGCGGGGAATGATACACCTGGCGAGTTCAGAGGTGCAGTGGGATCCCGCGGGCTTCGGCAACGCTTCGGGGGTGTACTAAACCGAAACGGGTCGGGCCGCATCTACCCGGTGAGACCAGGAGCGACGGTATGCAGCTCGTACTTCGGTTTTGGATCCGTGTAGCCCTGTGGACGGCCGGATTGGTGGTGGTATTCACCGCGATACCGCTGATCGCCGGTATGGGCCTCGGCAATGCGATCCCGCGCCTGGCGGTGTGGGGGGGTCTCGCGCTGGTCCTCGCCGCCTTTCCCGCAGGCATCGCTGTGGCGAAAGACGTTTTTCCCGAGACTGGCCGGCCGTCACTGGGTCCGTCGGTGGCGGTCAGCCTGGGGGCGCTCGCGCTTTCGCTGGCGGTCCTGGTCCTGGGGGGATGGGTGGGACCCACGTTGGTCAAGGAGTGGGCGGCGGATCTCCCTACCCACGAGCCCGCCATGATGACGCTCCCCGAGCTTCGGGCCGAGGCGGCGAGTGCCGTTCGCCAGGCGGAAGCGGCGGGGGAGGGATATTCCGTGAGCCGCTGGCAGCGCGCCAATACCCTCGTCTGGCAATACGTGCGACGCCTGGCGGGCGGGGCCCAGCCATTCCTCTTTGCCTGGCTGGGGGTGCTCACCGCGTTCTGGGCCCGATGGTCGCCGCGGCCCGAGATTGCGCAGGCCCAGTATTGGTTGATGGGGCTCTTCCTGGTAGTCTCGACGTACTTGGCCGGTGAGAACAGCTACGAACTGATCGCGCTGCAGGCCGCAGGGCCAGCCTTCTTCGCGGGCTGGTTCGTGCTGATGGTGCCGACGCTACTTGTGATTGGGTTGGGCTGGCCGGCCGTGGTCGCGCTCTGGCAGCGACGAGCCTGAGGAGTCGAATCCTGATCGCACTCTCGAGCCAAGAGCTTGCGCAGTTTCACCAGGGAGATCCGGCGTTGTTTCGCCGAATCGTGGATGCGCATTCGCCGCGCTTGTTGGCGGCCGCGCGTCCCTTTGCAGCCGACGCGGACGAGGCGCACGATCTGGTGCAACGAACGTGGCACCGGGCGTATCAGCGCCGACGCGCCTACTCGGGGTCGGGTACGCTGCTCGGATGGCTCTATGCCGTGTGCCGCAACGAATGCCTGGGGGAAGCGCGCAGCCGAGAGACGCGTGAACGATGGGAGCAACGCGCGGCCGCGGCTCGGGCAACCACGGATCCCCATCAGGAATTGGAGCGGATCGAACTCCACCGTTCGATCTGGCGCGCGCTCATGGAGCTTCCAGCGCGTGAGCGCGACGTGGTGATTCTCCGAATGCTCGAGCAACACAGCACGCGGGAAACCGCACGTCTCCTGGGATGCGCGGAAGGCACGGTCAAGGCCGCGCTCCACCATGCTCTCCAGAAACTCAAAGGTCCCATGGAGGTGTGGGTGCGATGAATGAATGTCTCGATACCGAGAAGTTGGTTTCAGTGGGAATGGCGCTCGACTGGAATACGGAGGACGCGCTACGTCATCTCGTGGAGTGCCGCCGCTGCCGCGAGGAACTGGAGCGCCTCGCAACCGTATGCGACGTGGTAGGATCCGCGATGCCAGCGGACCCGGGGTTCACCGACCGCGTGATGGCCGGTATGGCCCAAGGTGGGACACCGCAGGCTCAGCCGTGGTGGTCCGTGACCGTCGGACTTCTCGTGAACCCCGCGTTGGCGGGGATGACGGCCTTGTTCACGGTCGGGCTCGCTACCCAGACAGGGCCGATGTCCGGCGGACCCGCGGCGGTGGCTGTCGTGGTGGGTGCGATGGCGCTGACGTTCGTGGTGAATCGACGGAGGGCCGCTCGAGCGCCGTCTGCCGTGTGAAGGCGGGCGGTAGTGAGGCAGGAGCGGTAGCGGAGCGATGAGACTCCGCTCCTCTCCGCCTTCCTGCCGCTCGGCGTCGACTGCCCCTGCCGCCTCTGCCGCCCATCCACCTATCTCACCCTATACACACTCACCAACGAGGAATCCCCGTCCTGACTGGCCAGTGCGACGGCGCCACCCCGCTTCGTCATCGCCTGGTGAAACACGTGCTCCGGCACGGCACCGAATAGGAGATCCAACATCCAGTCGCTCCCCATGACGCCGGCGGCTTCGGGAGCGGACGCGTCCTCGACCCGCGGTAGCGTCAACGCCGTCGCGTCCGCGTTGGTCAAGTTGACCACGACGGGCGCCGATCCGTAGGCATGGAGGAGGAGCTCGTCATTCGCGACCAGCTTGCCGGTGTGATAGTAGCCGCCGAGCTCGCCCACCGGATTGATGGACCGGGCCGCGGGGTCGACCGTCCAAATTCGAGTGCGCGATTCCCGTTCCGTGCCCGCGCAGACGTACGTGGCCTGGTTTGCCAGCGGTTCGGCGCACCACACGTGGAGCGTGGTGAGGGCGAGACGCTCGCGCAACGATCCTCGCAGCGTGCCCAGCTCCGACAGCGTCCAATAACTCGCCAGCGGGCTCAGATAGACCGGGAAAACATCGAACTCGGCGAAGTCGAAACGACTTGCGATGACCAGCGCGTGTGGCCCCGCTCCCACCTTGAGGTCGTCGAGAATCAGCTCGTCCGGTTCCTCGAACGTCCAGCGGTGTTGTTCGTAATCCTGCTGCCCAAACTGGCCGGTGATGAGTGTCGTCACAGACCTCGAGTAGTCCGTGCTGACCACATCCCAGCGGCGCTGCACCGGATCGATGCGGAGCGTTGGGCTGGCGAGCTGGGGAAGGGGGATTTCGTGAATGACCCACGGGCCCAACGCCAGGTTGGTGGCCTGAAGCACCAGGCCGTCCTTCGTGACACGGAGGATGGCTACCAGATCGTCATCCATGAACTGAACGTCCCAGGCCGCCACGGACCAAAGCTCGTCATCGGCTTCGATGCGAAACAGCGGACGCTCACCCGGGGCAAATCGTTGGTAGTGCTCCTCCGAACCCATGGCGGCGGCAAAGCGCTTCCCACTCGGCGAGAGTCGGAGGTCGGACACGTATCCCGCGATCGCGCGCGTTCGAACTGCTTGGAGCTCTGCGTTCCGCAGGGGTACCGTCTGTACGGGACCGGCCAGCGGATCGTCAGCGAAGTGCGAGCGGAACCACCGGCTGCCGCCCGCGATGATCAGCGCCGCCACCGCGAGCAGCACGAGCGCGGGAACGCGCGCGGCCCGCTTCCGCCGCAGCGTGAGCATGGCCGCTGCCAGTCCGGCCAGTACCAACGCCAACCCGGCATCGTGTCGAGCCCACAGGTGGAACTCCATGATCGGGAGGGGGGAGGCGAACCGGCTCGCAGCCCGCAACGCATACAGCAGGCCCAGCGCCGCGAGGGCGGTGATGGTAACCAGCTGCATCGACGAAGCGTCCGGCAGGCGCTGTTGTCCGGCTCGGCGGGCTTCCAAGAGGAACAGGAACCCGAGTCCGACCTTGAGCGCCACCGGAAGTACCAGCACCTGCCCGCCAAACAAGAATGACTCGGGGCTCCGCAGACCCAGCAGAGCCGTCGCGAGGGCGATCGCTCCCGCCGCCGCGAGCGTCGCGCGACTGGGGCGAATGAGGATCAGCAGCGCGCCGAGCATGAAGGGAAGGGAGAGTGGCGGCAGGATTCCGGTGAGCATCGCGACCGACGCCCAAAACCGATTCTTTCGAGCGAATGCCGCCTGGGTGACCTGGCGAGCCTCGGAGTCGCGCGACATGCTGTGCAACTCGAGCTCCACTTGCGGGAGCCGTTCCTTCACCGCGGTGACATCATGAGGGTGGAGTGCGAGACGCAGCTCCTTTCCCAGCGCATCAACGGCCACCAGACGCCGCACGTCGCCACGCCCAACTTCGATGCGCAGATCGCCCAACTCGCTGTACCGGATCGTGCGCGCCTCTGCGGATTCGGCCCACGGTATCGCGGGATTGAGCGTCCCCTCCGCGGGCACGCCGCGCAGCCAGTGCAGCCGGTCGGGACCTAACACCACCGCGGTGCCGGGCTCGTCCGCGGATCGCACCATGATGCTTGCGGCCGTCGCGGCGGCGCCGGCTGGCGTCCCGTGGCCGCTCGCGTCGCGAATAGCTCTGATCCGTCGGGCGAGGCTGGGGTGAGACTGATGTTTGGCGCCCCGCGGGCTCCATCGGCGCGGCAACCGCATGAGCGCGTGAATCTTGGTGAGGGCGGTGATGACGATTTCGGGATCGCCCACTAGCTCCACCGCGCGAAGATCGCTCTGATGTTCGTGGGCCTGATTACGCGAGGCCACGAACAGCAGCGCGAAGAGGCAGAGGAGCGGCCAGCCAACCTGCACGGCGCGGGCCGCGAGCGATTCCAACCCGAAGCCAAACAGCAGCGCGAGGAGGATCGCGACGAGGATCACGAGCAAGACATCGCGGATGACGAGCCGCCGCTGACTGAAGTGCTCCAGGTGCGCCACCTCGTGGGCGAAGATCGCCGTGGTCTCCTCCGGAGTCAGCGCATCCAAGAGTCCGCGGGATAACAAGACGCCCGGATGCCAATGGGAGGGCAACGCGAAGGCGTTGACCCAGTGGCCTCCGGGCGCATCGGCTTGCAGCACGCGGAGGCGGGGGCAGGTGGCGCGCTGGAGGACGCTCTCGAACCGCCCGGCGAGGTCAGCGTCGCGCAAGGGGCGCGCCCGAACGAGCACGGCGAAGATTTCAGCACTGAACTGGGTCCAAAGAAAGGCCAACACGCCAAGCCCCACGGCTGCCGCCAGGGCGTGCCATCCTGCGGTTTCCGCTTCTGCGACGGTCATCGTCACGCCGGGGATCACCGCCAACAAGATCCACACCCCCATCGCCCCCACCCAAAACCGCACGTTGAATACCAGGTACGACAGCATTCCGCGCTGTTCCTTGAACACGGCGCGCCGCAGCGTGAACAAGCCGGCGGCCGCACCCACGAGGCCGAGCGTGATCTTGCCGATGGCGGCATGCGGACTGACAATGACGCCGAGCGCGAGGCAGGCGCCCAACACGGCTCCCACCCGCTGGTGGAAGCTCATCTGGAGCTCGGGAAAGACCGGGTCGTCCAACCGACGCGTCAGCCGGCGTCCCACCCAGTACGCGTAGATGGCAGGTGCCGCGATGCACACGAAGGACAGGACTTCCCGCAAGCCGCTTGACATGGCCCACGAAAATCGCGGCGCCCTCTGCCCGGCATGGTGACAGACGTCACAGGAGGGGCCTCATGCCACTGTCGGGGTAGTGCTCGACCCGGGGTTGCATACAAATTCAACTTGATGTATATAGATGCGCCTCGGGGAGCGGGTCGGAGATCAGGCACGGTGTATCCACCCACGTCTGCGCCCGTTCGCGGCGAGAATGGAAAGGAAGAGGTCAAAACCGTATGTCGGATCACGTCGACAAGATGCGCCGCCACCGTTTGATCCTCGAGATCCTGCGGTCGAGTCCCATCGGCAGTCAGGAGGAACTGGCCGGGGCGCTCGAGGGGCGGGACGTGGTCGTGACCCAGCCGACGCTCTCCCGCGATCTGCACGAACTCCGGGTGACCCGGGTACCCACGGACGACGGCTATCAGTACGTGCCTCCCGAGTTGGGAAACGGTGGGCATCGGCCCACGCCGCAGCGGCTCCAACGGCTGGCGGCCCTCGAAGTCACGGGTGTCGAAGCCAACGACGTTGTCGTGGCCGTTCACACGATGCCGGGTCGGGCCCAGGGACTCGCCGCCTATCTGGACAACCTCGAGATTCCCGAGCTGATGGCGACCATCGCGGGCGACGACACCGTCATCGCCCATCCCCGCCGGACCAGGCAAACCGCCAAACTCAGGCGCACCTTGACCGAACTCCTGAGCATCGCCTAACAACCGACAACACGAACCCCTAGGACCAATGCCCAAGTACGTCCTCGCCTATTCCGGAGTGCTCGACACCTCCGTAATCCTGAAGTGGCTGCAACTCGAGCATGGCGCCGATGTGGTGACCGTGACGGCGGACCTCGGCCAGAAGAAAGAATTGCTCGGTGTGCAGGCCAAGGCTCTGGCGTGCGGCGCGACGGCGGCGTACGTGGAGGATCTGCAAGATCAGTTCGTGCAGGAGTTCGTCTGGCCCACCCTCAAAGCCGGGGCGCTCTATCAAGGTGTGTATCCGATGGCCACGGCCATCGGACGGCCGTTGATCGCCAAACGGCTGGTGGAGATTGCCAGAGAGGTTGGCGCAGACGCCATCGTGCACGGCTGCTCCGGCAAAGGGAACGATCAGGTGCGTTTCGAGGTGGGCATCGCTGCCCTGGCGCCGGACTTGAAGTGCCTCGCGCCGCTTCGCACCTGGAACCTCACGAGTCGAGACGACGAGATCGAGTGGGCCCGGCGTCATCGGATTCCCGTGACCGCCAATCGCCAATCGCCGTACTCGATCGATGAAAACCTGTGGGGACTCTCCGTGGAAGCTGGTCCACTGGAAGATCCGTGGGCGGCACCACCCGAGGACTGCTGGCAGCTGACCGTTGATCCGGAGATGGCGCCCGCGCAGTCCGTCGAGTTGACGATTGGGTTCGAAGAAGCGGTTCCCGTGTCGCTGGACGGCGAGTCACTTCCGGGAGCGGATCTGGTGCGCGCTCTGCGCGACATCGGGGCCGCGCACGGCGTGGGACGCATCGACATGGTCGAAGATCGGTTGGTGGGGATCAAGTCCCGGGAAGTCTACGAGGCGCCCGCCGCCATCACGCTCCACGCTGCCCGGCGGTCGCTCGAGCAACTGACACTCGATCGCGAGACCCGACGAGTCCTGCATACCATGGGTGACGAACTGGCCCGCTTGGTATACGATGGCTTCTGGTTCTCACCGCTGCGCAAGGCCGTTGCGGCCTTCGTGGACGAAGCGGTGAAGCCGATGAGCGGCGAGGTCCGGGTACGGCTCCATCGCGGCCATGTGACGCCGGTGGGCCGCCGGTCGGCCTATGCGCTCTATGACAGCTCCCTGGCCACGTATGGCGCCGGCGACGGCTTCAAGCATGCGGCCGCCGAAGGGTTCATCGAGCTCTTTGGCTTGGGTTCGCGGATCGCCAATGCGAACCGTGCCAAGAATGGCGCGCCGGTCACCCCACCCCAGGAAGTGCTGGTGTGAGCGACCTTTGGGGCGGTCGCTTTTCCGAAGAACCCGACGCACTCCTCCGGCGGTTTTCGTCTTCCTTGTCGGTGGACCGGCGGCTGGTCACCTACGATCTGACGGCGAGCAAGGCGCATGCAACGGCGCTATGGGACGCGAAGCTCCTGACGGAGGACGAATATCGAAAACTGTTGGAAGGGCTCGCCCAAATCGAACGAGAAGTGCGAAGCGGCGCATTCCCGTCTCACGACACCAACCCGCTTCCCGAGGATATTCACAGTGCCATCGAAGCGCGGCTCGTCGAGCTGTGCGGCGATACGGGATACCGAATCCACACGGGGCGGAGCCGAAACGATCAAGTCGTGACGGCCGCCCTCCTGTGGCTGAAAGACGCCGCCCAGGAACTCGAGGGTGCCGTCCGCGAGGTGCAACGGGCTCTGATCGCGAAGGCACAGGAATACCCCCGTCTGATTGTGCCCTCGTATACGCATCTGCAGCGCGCCCAACCCGTGCTGCTGGGGCATCATCTCCATGCCCATTTTGAAGCACTGGAACGAGACGTGGGGCGGATCCGTGAGGCCGCGGCTCGAGCGGACCGCAGCCCGCTCGGTGCCGCCGCCTGCGCCGGATCCTCGTTTCCGTTGGACCGGGAGATCACCGCGCGCAGGCTCGGGTTCAGTCGGGTGTCGCGCAACTCGATCGATGCCGTGGCCGATCGCGACTGGGCTCTGGAGATGCTGTCCGTGTGCGCAACAACCATGACGCATCTGTCGCGCCTGGCCGACGAGCTGGTGCTGTGGTCGAGCCAGGAATTCGGAAGCGTGCGCATTGCCGATGCATGGTGCACCGGATCGTCCGCGTTGCCGCAAAAACGGAATCCCGATGTGGCCGAATTGGTTCGCGGCCGCGCCGCGCGGGTTCTCGGCGACCTCGTAACCCTCCACGGGGTGCTGAAGGGACTTCCGCTGGCCTACAATCGGGATATGCAGGAGGACAAAGAGCCCCTGTTCGACGCTGTGGACACCACGCGGGACGCTGCCTTGGCCTTGGCCGGGGCGATCGCGCACACGGAGTTCCTCGAGCCCAGGGATACCGGACCGGACTTCTCCACCGCGCTAGATTTAACCGAAGAGTTGGTGCGCCGCGGCACACCCTTTCGCCGGGCACACCGACTGGTTGGAGAGTTGGTGCAAATGCTCGAGCGAGACGGGCGCGGGCTGCCCGAAGTCACATCGGACGAGTTGGCTCAGATCGGCCTCGCCGATCTCAATCGCTCAGTGCTCACGGCGGAAGGGAGTATCAAGGCCAAACGCACCTTCGGCTCCACCGCCCCAAACGAGGTGGCCCGCGAAGTGCAGGATGCGGTTCGGGTGTTGGATGCCCGCGATCGATCGACCAATACCATGGAGCTCCACTCATGACGGACGCAATCGGCACCAAGGACGCCGCGGCATATCTCGCGGAGGTCGACCGATACGGCGCGCATAACTATCACCCGCTCCCCGTCGTGTTGTCGCATGGCGAAGGGGCCTGGGTGTGGGACGTCGAAGGGAAGAAGTACCTGGATTGCCTCGCGGCCTATTCGGCCGTCAATCAGGGACACCGCCACCCCGCAATCATCCACGCCGCCAAGCAGCAGCTCGATCGGCTGACGCTCACCTCCCGAGCGTTCCACAACGATCAAATGGGTCCATTCCTCAAACGGCTGTGTGAGGTGACCGGATACGAAAAGGTCCTGCCGATGAATACGGGCGCGGAAGCGGTGGAGACGGCCATCAAGGCCGCTCGCCGCTGGGGCTATCGAGTGAAGGGGATTCCCGCCGACAAGGCGGAGATCATCGTGTGCTCGAACAATTTCCATGGACGGACCACGACGATCATCTCGTTTTCCACCGATCAGGAGCACAACGCGGATTACGGACCCATCACCCCAGGGTTCCCGATCATTCCCTATGGCGACGTGAAGGCGTTGGAGCGGGCGATCACCCCCGCCACCGCAGGCTTCCTATTCGAGCCCATCCAGGGAGAAGGAGGCGTGATCCTGCCACCCAACGGCTACATCGCTGAGGCGGCCACGATTTGTAGCGCGCACAACGTGCTACTCATGGCCGATGAGATCCAGACCGGACTCGGCCGCACGGGGAACATGTTCTGCTGCGATTGGGAAGACGTGCGTCCGGACATCGTCATGGTCGGGAAAGCACTGAGCGGTGGCGTGTATCCCGTGTCGGCCATGCTGGCCGACGCCGTGGTGATGGACGTGTTCCAGCCCGGCGACCACGGCTCGACGTACGGGGGCAACCCGCTGGGTGCGGCCGTTGCGTTGGCGGCCATCGATGTCCTGGTGGACGAGCAGCTGCCCGCGCGTGCCCTCGAATTGGGCGATTGGCTCATGCGAGAGCTCCAGGCGCTCGACGCTCCGTGCGTCACCGAAGTGCGGGGGAAAGGGCTCATGATCGGCATCGAGATCGATCCGGCCTATGGGCCGGCCCGCGTGTACTGCGAACAGCTCAAGGAGCGGGGCATCCTGGCCAAGGAGACCCACGAGCAGGTGATCCGCCTCGCCCCACCCCTAGTCGTCCTCCGCGAGGACCTCCAGTGGGCGGCAGAACAGGTGAAAGAGGTGTTGGGTGGGGCGGAGCGGGGGTAGGAGATCGGGTTTGCGGGGTCGGGTCGGAACCTCCGGAACCCCGGCCCCCTCTTGCCAGCCATTCTAGGACCCCTCATACTGCAGACGGCAAGGAGCGCTCTGATGATTGGCCACTGTTTGCACCAGCCCTTTACCAGCCCCGGGATCTCGTCTGGGGGCCGAGGGTGGGGTATGCGCTGATCGAAGGCGCCCGCTCTCTGTTGGTGTTGGCACGCCCCCGATGACGCCGGGGGTTTTTTGTGCCTGCGACACTGAGCCCAGGAGAGTACGATGCCGAACGTCAAGTTGACCCACGACGCGTATCGCCATGCCCTCGCGGTCCGGGACCTCACGGATCCGGCACGTGGCGGGCACGCCATGCAGCTGCTGATCGCCGCGATCGAAACGGCCCTGCGGGTGGCTTGGGGGTGCGACTTGCTCCTCCATCGTGCGCATCCCGTGGTGTCGGTTGCCGATAACTACGACCGGCTGCACTACCCACCGGGGGGAGCGGCGAGAGACGCGCGATACACACGATACGTCAGCGAGACGCTGCTCCTCAGGACGCACACCTCGGCCATGATCCCGGCGCTGCTGCGCCGGCTCGCGGTCGAGCCGCCCCGCGACGTGCTGTTGGTCTGTCCCGGTCTCGTCTATCGCCGAGATCAGATCGATCGTCTGCACACGGGGGAACCGCACCAGCTGGATCTCTGGCGGATCTATCGGGGGAGACTCGGGGTGGATTCCCTGCGAGACATGATCGCCTGCGTGGTCACCGCCGCGCTTCCAGGGCGCGACCCCATCACCGCGGCCACCACGCATCCGTACACCGAGCACGGCCTCGAGATCTACGTCCGCGATGGGGAGCACCGGGTGGAGGTTGGCGAGTGCGGTCTCGCATCGCCCCACGTCCTCCAGGAAGCCGGACTCGACCCGCGGGTGTATAGTGGCCTCGCGATGGGGCTCGGTCTCGATCGGATCCTGATGATGCGAAAAGGCGTGGAGGACATCCGGTTGCTGCGCAGCGCCGACCAGCGGGTCGCTGCACAAATGCTGGACCTCGAGCGCTACCAACCGGTGTCCAACCAACCACGCATCCGGAGGGATCTTTTCGGTGGCCGTGACACAGGACCTTACGCCGGAAGAGTTGGGTGATCGGGTGCGCGAGGTGCTGGGTGACTCCGCGCTCCAACTCGAGAGCCTGGATGTGGTATCCGAAACCGCGTACGACGCCCTGCCGGCATCGGCGATCCACCGCATGGGAATTCAGCCCCATCAGAAGAATTTGCTGATTCGATTGGTGATTCGTGATCCCGTACGCACACTGACGGCGGAAGAGGCCAATCGGCTCCGGGATCGCGTGTACGCCGCGGTGCATGAGGGGGAAAAGGGCGAGTGGGCGAGATAGGGGCTAGGGGCCCATCTAGTCCCTAACCCCTGGCTCCTATGACTCCTATCTGTTCGACACCTCTGCACCCGCTGCCGTCGGCTCGGCGACGTCCTTCACATGTTGCTCGTACCAACTCATCATGTAGAGCAACGTGCGCATGGCATTGGAGGGTTTCGCTCCCGTCCCGTGGTACTCGCCCTGGAACCGCAGCAGCTTGGTGGGGACGCCACGGAGCTTGAGCGTCGTAAAGAGCTCCTCGGACTGCGGCATCGGGGTTCGCATGTCGAGCTCGCCCGTCATGACGAGGGTCGGCGTGTTGATGTTCCCCACATACATTACGGACGACTGCTCGAGCCACTGCGCGGGGTTTTCCCAGAACGGCTGATGGAAGAAGCTCAGCGTGAACTGTGGAATATCAGTCTGTCCGAGCATGCTGATCCAGTTGGTGACGGGACACCGCACGGCCGCCGCGGCGAAGCGATCGGTGTGGCCGATCACCCAGCTGGAAAGCACACCTCCTCCACTGCATCCACCCACGTACATTCGCGTGGTGTCGACAATGCCCTGGCCGATCACGGCGTCGACGCCGGCCATGAGGTCGTCGTAGTCCACGCTGGGATACGCGTGATCGATGGCACGGGAGAAGTCCTCGCCGTAACCCGTGCTGCCACGGGGGTTCGTGTACAACACGAGGTAGCCGTTGGCCGCCATCATCTGAAACCGGACGTCGAAGCCCACGGTATACATGGCAAATGGCCCGCCGTGGATCTCCATGATGAGCGGGTACTGTTGCGACGGATCGAAATCGGGTGGCTTGACGATCCATCCTTGAATGCGTGCGTTGTTGCTGGAGGTGTACCGGATCTGCTCCACGTCGCCCAAGCGTTTTCCAAAGAGAAGGTCACTGTTGACGTTCGTGAGCCTTTGCGTCGAGCCGTTCGCCAGATTCACCCGGACCACGTCGCCGGGTTCGTCGAAGTCGCTCCGCGTGCCGACACCGGTGGATCCGGAAATCGAGCTCAATGCAAGGACCTGCGTACCGCGGGTGACCGGACGAACGCCATCCTGGATCGATGCCAGATGCACGTTCACCGTTCCTTCGTCCTGTGCGGTGAAGTAGATCCCGCCGGAGTTGGGAGCCCACCAGATCGACATGGGATTCCGGTCGAATGCTCCCATCAGGTTGCGAACGTTGGTGCCGTCCATTCCCATCACGTAGACGTCCGGAGCCGAGTACGTGGCCGGATTCTGCGGATACCCCGTGAAGGCGATCCGTTGTCCGTTGGGCGACACTTTCGGGTCGGACCAAAAACCCGCCTGGCGAGTGAGCTGTCGCACTTGCTTCGTCCGGACGTTCACGGCGTAGATATGCGATCGCTGGTAGGCGTGATCGCCATCCTCGTCCATGAGGCCGTCGAATATGATGGTCTGACCGTCGGGTGCCCAATCGAAGCCGACGCCAAACGCGAGGCCATCGAACCGCGCACCCACGTTCCAGTCGCCGCTCGTGATCGGTTGTGGCGTACCGCCGTCTGCGGTGACCACGAAGAGATGCGTGAATCCCGGATCGGTGAATCCGCGCCGGTCCTGGCGGTAGTGTAGCCGATCCACCACGCGGGGCGCCTCCGTCCACTTTGCCCCCTCGGGCGGTGTGGGCATCTCGATCTGCCATTGGTCTTTTGACTCGACCGTCATGGCAAACGCGATGCTGGTGCCGTCGGGTGACCACGCGGGGCTCTCCGGACTCTCGGTGAGCCGTGTGATCTGGGAGGTTGCGCCCTCGGCATCCATCCAGCGTACGAAGATCTGTGACCCCTTGGGCTCGCCCTCGGCAAGGTAGAGAATCCGCGAACCGTCCGGCGACCATCGGGGGCTCGATCCCTTCACCAAAAACCGATTGCGCGAGCCGTCGGCATTGATGATCCAGAGCGCCGACTCCCACTTGTCCTCCAGTTTGTCGACCCACCGACGGGTGTACACGACGCGTGATCCGTCGGGCGAGATCTGCGGATCGCCCACCCGTTCGAGATCCAGATAGTCGGCGACCGTGAGGTGGTTGGACGTCGGGGTATCCTGCGCGTACACCGGGAGGGCAAGCACCGTGACGGCAAACGTGACGAGGAGCGCTGGAACGAACCGCATAGGAACTCCGGGAGGAATTATTCCTCTAAAACAAGCCACAGGTGAGGGTAGAGGGAAGAGGGAGCGAAGATTTCGGAGTGCCCAATGCAGATGGCCGAATTCTGCAGGGGAGAATCCGGGCCGGGCCAACCGCGGCCCTTTGCGCTCGGCACTCCCTTCATTCGGTACTCGGCACTCGCTGGTCCGTCTCCGGCAGCACGGCGTTCAGCACTAGTGCCACGAGTCCGCCGGTCACGAGTCCCGATCCCAGAAGCGTGCGGAGCGCATCAGGCACGTGCTGGAGCGCGTCGGGTCGGAGCTCCACGCCGAGGCCGAGACCCAACGAGACGGCGAGGATGACCATGTTGCGCTGTGTGAGGTGGGTACTGCGGTGGATGATGGCTGCTCCGCTGGCAAAGATCATGGCGAACATGATGAGCCCGCCACCGCCAATCACGGCCGGCGGGATCGTGGCCAACAGCGCGCCCACTTTGGGTACGATGCCCAACAGAATGAGGATGACGCCTGCCACCCCGGTCACGTGACGGCTCACGATCCCGGTGAAGTTCACGAGCCCCACGTTCTGCGAGTATGAAGTATTGGGAAACGCGCCGAACAGCGCCGCGAGCGCGCTCATGACGCCGTCGGCGATCAGTCCGCCCTTGAGTTCGCTCGTCGTAGGCTCCCTCCCCGCGGCCGCGAGAATGCCGGAGATGTCCCCGAGGGTCTCCATCGTACTGATCACGTAGATGAATCCCATGAGGACGATGGCATTCCAATGAAACTCGACTCCCCACACCAGCGGTTGGGGGACGGCGATCCAGCGGGCGGAGGTGAGGCCGGAGAAATCCACCTCGCCAATGCCAACCGCCAGCGCGTATCCCACGATCACCCCAATCAGCATGCTGGCATAGCCGACGAAGCCGCGGGAGATCCGGTTTAGCACGAGCGTCACCAGGAACACGATCCCCGCCACCCCCAGGTTGGTGAGCGAGCCGTAGTCGGCCGCTCCCACGCCACCGGCCGCGTAGTCGACACCCACGGGGATGAGCGTGAGCCCGATCAGCATCACGACCGTTCCGTTGACCAGCGGTGGGAAGAGCCGGCGGAAACGGCCAATCGAGAATCCGAGCACCACCTCCACTGCGGCGGCGACCAGGCAAGCGCCAAAGACCGCAGGGAGACCGTACTGGTGCCCAATCGCGATGATCCCGCCCACGAACGCGATGCTGGTTCCCATGATCACCGGAATGCGACCGCCCACGGGACCAATCGGATAGGCCTGGACCAGCGTGGCCACGCCGGCCATGAAGAACACCATTTGTAGCAGGAAAGCCGTGTCGCCGGTCGCGAGACCGAGCGCGCCAGCCACCAAGAGTGGGGGAGTGACGTTCCCGAGCAGCATCGCCACTAGATGCTGCACACCCAACGGCACGGCTTCCCGAATCGGCGGACGGTCGTCGATGTCGTAAACGACAGCGGTGGTCGTGCGAGGCTTGATGCGCTCGGAGTGCGGAACTATCGTTACGGCTCCTCGATAGCTACTGGTGAGTGTTCACGGCCGCTGTCTGGCGGCGTCTTCCTCCCCAACCACTACGGAGATGAGCCTCGTGGGCCCGTCGATCCCCGTCAAGGTCTCCGTCAATGGCGTGCCGTATGAGCGGCGTGTCGAGCCACGCCTGTTGCTCAGCGACTTTCTGCGGCATGAGCTCGGGCTCACCGGCACCCACGTGGGTTGCGAACACGGCGTCTGCGGCGCGTGCACGGTGCTCGTAGATGGGGAGGCGGTGCGGTCCTGCCTCATGTTGGCCGTACAGGTGCGCGACCGCGACGTCATGACCGTTGAGGGACTCGCAGCTTCGGGTCAGGATACGCTCCATCCCCTGCAAGCCGCCTTCCGAGACGCGCACGGGCTGCAATGCGGCTTCTGTACGCCCGGCATCTTGATGACATTGATTCCGTTCCTCGAGGAGAACCCCCGCCCCAGCGAAGAGGAAATCCGCTACGCCATCTCGGGCAATCTGTGCCGCTGCACCGGCTACCAAAACATCGTCGAAGCCACGCGCCTGGCCGCCGATCGAGCCGCCCAGCGTGAAGGATCGACGGCGTGACCACGCGCACACCCCGCGGGTTGCATCCATGACGGCGGGTCGCTACTTCGGTCAGTCCATCCGACGCAACGAAGACGCGCGTTTGCTCACCGGTCGGGCGCTCTTCGTCGACGATGTGCACCTGGACGGAATGTTACACGTGGCGTTCCTGCGGAGCGATTTTGCACACGGGACATTGCGGGGGGTCGATTGCGCCGCGGCCCGCGCGCGGGACGGGGTCGTGGCCGTCTATTCGGCTGAGGACTTGGGCGATTACTGGCAGCCCGGCCCGCTGCTCGTGCCGCCGCCCCCGATCAAAGGCCACGTGTTTCACGTGGCCACCCAGGTTCCCCTCGCCCGCCACAAGGTGCGTCACGTTGGCGAACCCATCGCCATGATCGTCGCGGAAAGCCGCTATGTGGCTGAAGATGCGCTTGCGGATATCGAGGTTGACCTCGAGCCGCTGGAGGCGGTGGTCGACGTGGAGCGAGCATTGGCGGTGGACTCGCCCCGCATTCACGAGCATCTGGAGTCGAATCTGGCGGCGCACGTGGTGCAACAGAAAGGCGATTACGCGCGTGCTCGGGATGACGCGGCGGTGGTGGTGGCGCGGCGGTTCCGGTACGACCGCGGTGCGTCCGCTCCCATGGAGAATCGCGGGATCGTTGCCCACTGGGATGCCCGTGCCGAAGAGCTCACCTTGTGGGACACGACACAGGCGCCTATCCCCATCCGCAACGGCCTGGCGCGCCTGCTCGGGCTCATGGAATCGCAGGTGCGGGTGGTGGCGCCGTTCATCGGTGGCGGCTTCGGGCCCAAGATCATGATGTTCTATCCGGAAGAAGTCCTGCTGCCATGGGCGTCGATGCAGCTCTCGGTGCCCCTCAAGTGGATCGAGGATCGCCAAGAGAGCTTCTACGGCACCACCCAGGAGCGAGGCCAGGTACACGACGCCGAGATTGCGGTTACCAAGGACGGGACGATCTTGGGTGTGCGCGATGTGTTTCTGCACGATTCCGGTGCCTACGACCCGTACGGCCTCACGGTTCCCATCAACAGCCAGTGCACGCTCCTTGGGCCCTACCGGGTGCCGAACTACTACTCCGAGTTCACCGCGGTTTTCACCAACAAGACGATCGTGACACCGGTGCGTGGCGCCGGTCGTCAACACGGCGTGTTCGTGATGGAACGGCTGCTGGACTTGGCGGCGCGCAAACTGGGCATCGACCGGGTACAGATTCGAAAACGCAATTATCTGTCACCGGACGAGTTTCCGCATGACCATGCGATCCTGTTCCAGGACTCCGCGCCGCTGCTGTACGACAGCGGTGACTACCTCCCCTCGATGGAAAAAGCGGAGGAGCTGATCGGGTATCGCGCGTTCATCGAGGAGGAGCAACCTCGGCTGCGAGCTGAGGGTCGTCATGTGGGGCTGGGCATTGTCTCGTACGTGGAGGGCACCGGCATCGGACCGTACGAGGGGGCGCGCGTGACCGTGGAGCCGAGTGGCCGGGTCCGCGTCGCGACCGGCGTCGGAACGCAGGGGCAGGGACATTTCACGGCCTTTGCACAGATCGTCGCGGAGGTCTTGGATGTCGATGTCACCAACGTACAGGTGATCACGGGTGACACCCGCGAGTTCGGCTGGGGGACCGGAACCTTTGCCAGTCGAGGCGCGGTCGTCGCGGGCAGTGCCTGTTACGAGGCCGCGCTCCGTGTGCGCGACAAGATTACCAAGCTCGCCGGTGAGGCCCTCGAGGTGGCGCCCGACGATATCGAGCTGTCAAACGGTCGCGCACAGGTCAAGGGCGTGCCGTCGCGCGCGCTCGAGCTGGGTGAGCTGGCCGTCCGCGCCAACCCACTGCGCGGGGCGGTCCGGCCAGGAACGGAGCCGGGTCTCGAATCCACGGCGTACTTCGGTCCGGCTCGCGGCAGCACGGCCAACGGCGTCCACGCCATGATCGTCGAGGTCGACCCCGAGACGGCCATGGTCGAGATCAAACGGTACGTGGTGGTACACGACTGCGGTCACGTCATCAACCCCCTGCTCGTTGAAGCCCAAGTGCAGGGCGGCGTGGCCCATGGTATTGGCAACGCGTTCTACGAGCAGCTCGTCTACAATGAGGACGGGCAGCTCCTGAATGCCTCGTTCATGGACTATCTCGTTCCCACCTCCACTGACGTGCCCTCCGTTGAGATGGGCCATGTCGTGACACCCTCGCCCCTCAATCCGCTTGGGGTGAAGGGAGTCGGAGAAGCGGGGGCGATACCCACGGGCGCTCTGTTTGCGCAGGCCGTGGAGGATGCGCTTCGCGACCTCAACGTGGAGGTCTGCGAGATTCCGCTGAGTCCCAATCGATTGTTCGATCTCATGCGAGAGGCAGGTGCAAGTGCCAGGGGTTGAGGGTTCGGGTTCCGTGCGTGCTCCGAAGATGGAGTTGGTGTTCTCATGATCGTCGAAGGTGATTTCACGTTTCAAGGGCCCAGAGAGACGGTCTGGGGCCTTCTGCAGGACCCGGAAGTGCTGGCCAAGGCGCTCCCCGGTACGAAAGAGCTCACCCAGGTGGCGCCCGATCAGTATGAAGGAGTCATGCAGGTGGCGCTCGGACCCATCACAGCAGCCAAGTTCACGGTCAAGGTGGAGCTCAAAGACAAGGTCGTTCCCGAGCGCTACGACATGATGATCGACGGTCGCGGTCCGGTGGGCTACACCCGGGGTGTGGCCAAGGTCACGTTAGCGGAGCACGGAGACGGTGCCACCGTCATGACGTATCGTGCCGACCTTCAGATCGGCGGGAAGGTTGCTGCTGTGGGCCAGCGTCTGTTGGATTCGGTGAGCAAGATGATGACCAAGAAAGGGCTCGACGCGCTGAACGACGAGCTCAAGAAGCGGCTCGGGCCTTAGCGCAGGCCACCGTGAAGCCTGCACCCTTCGTCTACCACGCTCCAACGTCGCTCGAGCAAGCTCTCGCCCTGTTGCGGGAGCATGGAGAGGAGGCCAAACCTCTCGCGGGTGGTCAAAGTCTCATTCCGTCGATGAACTTTCGTCTCGCGCAGCCGGTTGTGCTCGTGGATCTCAATGGCGTGAACGAACTGACCTACCTCGAGGCGACTCCCGACGGATTACGGATGGGAGCCATGACCCGTCAGCGCGCCGTCGAGCGGAGTGCCGTCGTGGGCCGGTGCGTGCCGCTACTCCACGAGGTGATGCCATTCGTGGCTCATGCCCAGATCCGCAATCGCGGCACGGTAGGTGGATCGTTGGCCCACGCCGATCCCGCCGCCGAGCTCCCAGCGGTCATGGTTGCGTTGAATGCACGGTTCCACTTGCGGAGCGCGGATGGTGGACGTTCAGTGGGGGCCCAGGATTTTTTCACCGGGCTCTTTGCCACGGTGCTCGAGCCCGGCGAGTTGTTGGTTGAGATCGAGGTTCCGGCCAAGGGTCCCCGAACCGGTCATGCCTTTCGCGAGATCTCTCGGCGTCACGGGGACTATGCGCTGGTGGGGGTGTCCGCGAGTCTGACCCTCGACGAGACCGGCAGCGTGGATGCGGCGCGGATCGCGCTGCTGAGTGTTGGCGACGGTCCCGTCGCGGCGTCGGGTGCCGCGCGGTCGCTCATCGGTGAACGTCCGAGCGCCGAGGTCATCGCCGCGGCGGCGGAGGTGGCGGCGACCACGGATATCGACCCGCCGACTGACATTCACGCCTCCGCTTCGTATCGACGACAGCTGGTCCGCGTGCTCACCCGCCGGGCACTGCTGGCGGCGGCCGAACGGGCATCGGTGGCTGGCGCGTGATCGAAATCTTCGCGCCGCTGCCTCGGTCCCTGCCGCCCTCATGAGCTCGACACCCCCGTTGCTCACCGGCAAGATGGTCGAGCTCCAGGGCGCTCTCCCCGCCGGTCCACTGGTCAACGACGACATCGCCCCCACCGATCTGCAACACCGCACGTGGAACCTCTGGCACATCGCCTCGCTGTGGGTTGGGATGAGCGTCTGTATTCCCACCTACATGCTGGCCGCAAGCATGATCCAGGCGGGGATGAACTGGTGGCAGGCGCTCCTCACGATCCTCGTGGGCAACGCGGTCGTGTTGCTACCCCTGGTGATCAACGCTCACGCTGGCACCCGTTATGGGATCCCCTTCCCGGTGTATGCGCGCGCGTCGTTCGGACCACTGGGTGCGCATGTGCCGGCGCTGCTCCGCTCGGTGGTGGCGTGTGGGTGGTTTGGGATTCAGACGTGGATTGGCGGCCTCGCCCTCAACGTCCTGATGGGGATTCTCTGGGCGGACTGGCAGGGGCTCGGCGGCGATTGGTCGTTCATGGGATACGGCCTTTCGCATTTCATCAGCTTTCTGATCTTCTGGTTGATCAATCTGTACTTCGTGTGGGCCGGAACCGAGTCCATCAAATGGCTCGAGACGGCCGCGGCGCCCTTTCTGATTCTGGTGGGTGTCGCCCTCTTGCTCTGGGCGGCCTCGCAGGTCGGTGGGATCGGGAGAATTCTTCGGCAGTCCGATGCGCTGATCCTCGCTGAGGAAGATCGCACGACGTGGCAGTTCGTCTTTACGTTGTTCGTTCCGTGGGTCACGGCCATGGTGGGATATTGGGCCACCCTCTCCCTCAATATTCCCGACTTTACGCGTTACGCGAAGAGCCAGAAGGATCAGATAGCCGGACAGGCCATCGGATTACTCACCACCATGCCGCTCTTCGCGTTCATCGGTGTGGCCGTGACCAGCGCAACGGTGATTCTCTATGGCGAAGCGATTTGGAATCCTGTGGACTTGATCTCGAGGCTCACGGCGGAGCGGGGCAGCCCGGTGTTGGGCATCCTGGCGATGTTCGTTATCGTTGTGGCCACGCTGTCCACCAACATTGCTGCCAACGTGGTGGCCCCCGCCAACAGTTTTTCCAATCTGCGTCCTCGAAGCATCAGCTTTCGGATGGGTGGATACATTGCGGGGATCATCGGAATCCTGATCTTTCCATGGAAACTGCTGGACATGTACCAAACGTGGCTCATCAGCTATTCGGGACTGCTGGGCGCGGTTGGCGGCGTGATCATCTGTGACTATGTGGTCGTGCGGCGCGGGTGGTTGGAGCTCCGGGATCTCTACCTCGCCGACGGCGCGTACACGTATCGCCGCGGGGTCAACTGGGTTGCCCTCGCGGCGCTCGTTGCGGGCATCGGGATCGCGCTGCTGGGGGCAACGCACCCGGCTCTCAGATTCCTGTTCAATGGCGCATGGTTCTCGGCAGCCATCGTCTCTTTTGTGGTCTATCTCGTCTTGATGCGGCGACCCCGTACGGCGCCGTCTCCGACCTCTCAGAGGAATCCGCAGGAGGCCTCATGAAGATCTATGACTTGTCGCAGCCGCTCAATCAGGAGGTGTCGTTCTGGCCATACTATCCCCCTTTCGAGGTGAAATACATCAAACGGAAGGCGGAGCATGGCGTGAATGCGCAGTACATCCAGACGTCGAATCACATGGGAACCCACTTAGATGCGCCGCGACACTTCGTGACGAATGGCATGACGATCGACGAAATCCCCATGAAGTGGCTCTGCAGGCCGGGAGTCATCGCCAACTTGTCGGACGAGCTGGGTGATCTCGACGTCTACACCCCGGCCATGATCGAAAAGCGTGTCGAAGTCAAGAAGGGTGACCTGGTGTTTCTCCATACCGGATGGCACAAGTACGGCCAGTTTGGATCCGAGCCCGATGAAGAACGCTACCTCCACTATCACCCGGGCGCCCATCCGGACATGGTGCCCTGGCTCAAAGAAATGGAGGTGCACATCTGGGGTGTGGACTGTGTCTCCACGGATCACCCCATGGACTTGCCCATTGGACGCTTTCTCGGCAAGGGCATGCACGGACATTGTGACAAGGTGCGAAAGAGAGCCGAGGAAAAGTTTGGTGTGGACGGTGTCGCCCGGCTCTTCCCCGAAGAAGACTACCAGCTCACACACAACCAGTTGTTTCCCCACAACTGTATGCACATAGAGAATCTGGGCGGACAGATCGATGCGCCAGAGCTCCAAAACAAACGCCTGATCCTCGGATGTTTTCCATGGAAGTTCAAAGGTGGCGAAGCGGCGTTTGCCCGAGTCGTCGCATTCCTGGGCGCGTGGGAGACGCCGTAACGGTCCGATGAGTGCACCGACTGAGCTCGCCGACCTTGCGGCAACGGAGATGCGACGGCTCGTCGCGACGCGCGAGGTCTCGCCTGTCGAGCTCGTCGAGGCCGCGCTCGAGCGATTGGAGGACTACAACGAGGTCGTGAACGCGGTCGTCACCGTGTCGGACCGTGCGTTGGATGACGCACGCGCACTGGAGCAACGTCTCGCGGGCAGCGATGAGGCCGGTCCGCTCTGTGGCATTCCCGTGGGTATCAAAGACGTCACGCCGGTGCGTGGGCTGCGGACCACCTTTGGGTCACCACTCTACGCCGATCACGTTCCCAGCGAAGATGCTCTCGTGGTCCAACGGCTCCGGGCTGCAGGAGCCGTGATCATCGGCAAGACCAACTGTCCGGAATTCGCCGCCGGTGGAAATACCTTCAACGAAGTCTTCGGCCGCACGCGCAACCCGTGGAACCCCGCGCGCAGCGCCGGCGGCTCGACGGGCGGTGGTGCGGCAGCCCTGGCCACCGGGATGATCGCGTTGGCGGAAGGAACCGACTTGGGGGGGTCGCTCCGTATTCCTGCGTCGTTTTGCGGCGTGGTGGGCCTGCGGCCGTCGACCGGTCTCGTCCCGACGTATCCCACTGATTATGTGTGGGACAATCTGGCGGTCACCGGCCCGATGGCTCGTACTGCAGCTGACGTCGCCCTCATGTTGGATGCCGTGTGTGGGCCGAGCCCGATGGCGCCGTTGAGCGCCCCCGCGCGCGGACGCGATTTCGTCGGCGCCGTGCGGCAGGGGATCCAGCGAGGGCTTCGTCTCGCCTATGCCGCAGACATCGCGGGGATCGGCGTCGATCCCGATGTCGAGCGGGCATGTCGAGGCGTCGTTTCCGACCTGCGACAGATCGGCGCCACCGTCGAGGAGATCGATCTGGATCTGTCCTACGGGTGGGACGCGTTCCTGGCGCTGCGAGGCCTCTGGATGGTGGCCCACCAGTTCACTCGGCTCGACAAGATGAGCCAATTTGGACCGAACGTCGCCGGCAACGTGGAATGGGGCCTCGCGGTCACCACGGAACAGCTCGGGGCAGCCGAGCACGTCCGGGGACGTCTCTGGCACTCCTTCCGCACCTTCTTCGAGAGTTTCGACCACCTGGTTACACCGTGCGCGGCCATCCCGCCGTTTCCGGTGGAGCAGGATTATCCGGAGAGTATTGCCGGAAAACCCATGAAAACCTACGTGGACTGGATTGCACCCACATTCACTCTGAGTCTGACGGGATTACCGGTCGGCGCGGTACCGTGCGGCCTCGATCCGAGCGGTCTACCGGTAGGGCTGCAAATCGTCGGCCGCCCGCTGGGTGAAGAGGCCGTGCTCGCCCTCGCGGCCCGGATACAGGAGATTCGGCCCGTGCCACCGCCCCCACTTTCGGCGCTCACCAACTGGCGACCAGCCTGAGCTAGTCTTCCGTCAGCTCCGCCGCCTTCGCTCCTGCCGCTGCTGCTCAATCCTCGGGACCCGAAAACAATTTGCACACATCCGGCTTGGTCACCTTCCCCAGCGCGTTTCTGGGAAGTGAGCGCACGCACCGCAAGCGCCTCGGCACTTTGTACGGTGCGAGTCGTTCTCGGGCCCATTCCTGCAGAGCGTCCAGGGTCAGCTCGATGTCGTTCCGTGGCTCGACGGCTACGCACACGCGCTCGCCCCATTCGGGATCCTCGATCCCGACCACGGCGCATTCCCCGATGGCGGGGTGGGCTCGTAGTACCTCTTCGATCTCCAACGCCGAGACCTTGAAGCCACCCGTCTTGATGATGTCCACGCTCGTGCGTCCCAGAATTCTGTATCGACCACCCTCCAACACGGCCATGTCGCCGGTACGAAACCACCCGTCCTCGAAGGCCTGGGCCGTTGCCTCTGGACGCCGCCAATACTCGAGGAAGACGGTGGGGCCACGAACGCGGATTTCACCGGGGATGCCCTCCCGCGTGATCGCTTCCCCCGTCTCGTCCGCCAGACGGACGTCCACACCGGGAAGCGGGGTACCCACGGTCCCCGCGATGCGCTCTCCGTCCAGGGGGTTCGACAGGGCCATGCCGATCTCCGTCATACCATACCGCTCCAGCAACACGTGGCCGCTGATCTCCTTCCACCGCGCGAGCGTTCCCACCGGCAGAGCCGCCGAGCCCGAGATCATGAGCCGCATGCGACGGCATCCCGCGGACATCGCTCGACGCTCCCCAACGGACGCTTGCTCCCAGCCCGCGATGAGCAACCGATAGATCGTTGGAACGGCCATGAAGACCGTGAGATCACCGCGGGCGATCCGTCTCCATACCTCGACGGGATCGAACTTCGGCATCATTTGACACCTGGCGCCGGCCCACATGGCACAAGTGACCACGTTGATGATCCCATGCACGTGGTGGAGCGGGAGAATCTGTAGGATATGGTCCTCGGCTTGCCACTTCCACGCCTCGATCAAGGACTCCACCTGGGACCGAATGTTGCCGTGCGTGGTGACCACCCCCTTCGCACGACCCGTGCTGCCGCTCGTATACACGATCATTGCCCGTCGCGATTCGTCGACCGCGGGGAGCGGGAGCGTGCTGGTGTGCGCGAGCGCTTCGGTGGTCGTGAGGTAGCGAATTGGGACTCGGTCCAGGAGTGATCGGACGCTGGGAGCCAGGGAGGGATGGACGACGACCGTGGAGGCATCGGCATCCAGAATCGCGTACTCCAATTCGGGAGGCGGGTGGGAAACCGCCAGTGGTACGGCGACCCCGCCCGCCCGCCACACGCCCCATTGCACG
>JBFJCP010000035.1:0-38413 GCA_041615815.1 Gemmatimonadales bacterium
ATTCCCGAGGACCGGGTCGGGGATCTGTTCTGTGTCCTGGTCTGTTGCTGGAACGGTCCGCATGAGGAGGCTGAGCGCGTACTGCAGCCACTACGCGACGCGGCCGAGGTAAAGGCGGAGAACGTCGACATGATGCCGTTCCCGGCTCTCCAAAGCGCCTTCGACGGTCTCGTCCCGAAGGGCATGCAGCATTACTGGAAAGCAGACTTCGTTACCGAGCTCACCGACCAGGCAATCGCGGCGCACATCGAGCATGGCAAGAAGACACCGCACATCAGCTCGAGCATGCATCTCCATCCGATCAACGGTGCGGCTCAGCGGGTCGGTGCCGACGAGACCGCATTCGGACATCGAGACAAGAACTTCGCCCCGGTGATCGTGGGGATTTGGGACGACCCTGCCGAGAACGAGGCCAACATCAGGTGGGTGAAGGATTACTACGCCGCTATTCACCCCCACTCGGGCAGCGATGGTGGCTACGTCAACTTCATGTCCAGCGACGACGACCACCGCGCGCCTGCGAACTACGGCACCAACTACGAGCGGCTCGCCGCAGTGAAGGCGACCTATGATCCGGACAACCTGTTCCACATCAACCAGAACATCGCTCCGGCGAACAAAAGCTGAACATCGCGGGACTTCATCTTGGCCGTGGATATCGCAGCCGTCTCCCCAGGAGGAACACGATGCCCCGATACCACCTCGCGAATGTCGTACCAATAGTCGCCGCCGTCCTGAGCGCATGCGGGAAGGAAGTCCCGGTTGCCGAAGTGGAGGGCGAGTGCGCAGATGTCTACGAGGCGCAGGTCTGCACCTGGGCGCGGATGCAGGGGACAACACTCGTCGCGGTCGGTGTGACCGTCCCGATTGCCAGCATCGAGAATGCACCGGACGATCAGCAGATGGTCTGGCCGCCGGCGCAGACCGCCGCATTGAGAATGCCGCAATCGGCCCAACAGCAGGCTGGGCTTACGGAACTCACAATGTTCTGGGAAGCCCATGGACACCCGCCCGGTCCGTACCTGACGCCGCACTTCGACTTCCATTTCTATACGATCCCGCCCACGGAGCGGTCTGCCATTGACTGCACCGATGAGACCAAGCCGTCCGTCATGCCCGCAGGCTACACGTTGCCGGACGTGATACTGCCACCTCCTCTAGCCCAGATGGCCGGCGATAGCATTCTCATCGGCCTTTGTGTTCGGCAAATGGGTATGCATTCCCTGTTGACCTCCGAGCTGGAGAGCACGGACACGTTTCGCGGGAGCATGGTCATCGGCTACTACCACGGCATGCCGATCTTCATCGAACCCATGGTCACGCGCGCACTCCTATTGGAGAAGCAGTCGTTCGATCTGCCCATCCCCAGCCTGCCAAGTATGACCGGGGCATATCCGAGGAGCTTCCAGGCGGCGTACGACGCTGAACGGCAGGTCTATCACTTTGTGTTTTCCGAGTTTGCGGCTGGCGCATAGCTTGGGGGGTCGAAACCGGTGCAGGTGTTCGAAGCGCGAGCGGACGAGACCACGCTCGTCACCATCACGAATTCGGGCTTCACCGAAAGCGATGATGAGAAGGTGGCGAAGGCTCACGTGGCGCGGAAGGCAAACACATTCCATAATCGCGTCAACAACGGACAACGTCCACGTTTGAAAGAGGCTCGCTTCCAAGGACGTTTCCATTATTTTAGCAAAGTCCTCATCGCTCCGCCGGAAGCGCATGCCCGTCCTCAAGAAAGCGCAGAAGCTCAGGAAAGAACTGGGGCTGTTCGACGTCTATGCGATCTGCACGGGCGCCATGTTCAGCTCGGGCTTCTTCCTGTTGCCCGGGCTGGCCGCGGCCAAGGCGGGACCGACGGTGGTACTGGCGTATCTCATTGCCGGAGTGCTCATCTTGCCTGCGATGTTCAGCAAGGCCGAATTGAGCACGGCTCTGCCGCGAGCCGGAGGGACCTACTACTTCCTCGACCGCAGCCTCGGCCCGATGTTCGGTACGATCGGCGGGCTTGGCACATATTTCGCACTCACGCTCAAGACAGCGTTCGCGCTCGTAGGCATCGGGGCCTATTCGGCACTCTTCATAGAGCTGCCGATCAAACCGATAGCCATTGCATTGACGGCCGTGTTTGTCGGCATCAATGTCATCGGGGCGAAGGAGACCAGCGGCCTGCAGCGCGGGTTTGTGGTAATCCTCCTGAGCGTTACGGTCTTTTTCATCCTGCAGGGCTTTCACGAGATCATCTTCGAACAGTCCCGGTCGCTGACTCGCGAGCGCTTCACTCCGTTCGCACCGTTCGGCGTGGAGGGACTGCTTACGACGGTCGGGTTTGTGTTCGTTTCGTATGCGGGGTTAACGAAGGTGGCCAGTGTCGCCGAAGAGGTGACGGACCCGGAGCGCAACATCCCCCTCGGGATGATTCTGTCGCTCGCGTCAACCTCCCTTATCTACGTCGCAGGCGTGTTCGTCATGGTGGCGGTGCTGGAGCCTGAGTCGTTTCACGCCGATCTGACGCCGGTGGCGACGGCCGCCGAGGCCTTCTTCACGTGGCTGCCCCAGCCGATCGGGCTGGTGTTAATTGTGGCCGCTGCACTCTCGGCGTTCGCATCCACGGGCAACGCTGGTGTGCTCTCGGCATCGCGCTATCCGATGGCCATGGCACGCGACCGTCTGCTGCCCCATTTGTTTGCAAGACTGAGTCGTTTCCGCACGCCATCGACCGCCATCTTCGCAACTGGCATCCTGATCGTCTTCTTCATCCTCGTGCTCGACGAAGAGGGTATCGCGAAGCTCGCCAGCGCCTTTCAATTATTCATCTTCATGCTGGTAAATCTCGCTGTCGTCGTGATGCGCGAGAGCCGGATCCCTTCCTACGACCCGGGCTATCGATCACCCCTCTATCCCTGGATGCAAGTGGCGGGCATCCTCGCTTCGTTCATCCTGATCGTGTACATGGGCTGGCTCGCCATTTTGTTTACGCTGGGTGTGGTGGTGGCATGCCTGATCTGGTACCTATGGTATGCGCGGCCGAACGTCGTTCGGGACGGGGCGATCTATCACTGGTTCAGACGGCTCGGCCAGCGTCAGTACGATGAGCTCGACCGCGAATTCAGGACGATTCTGAAAGAAAAGGGGCTCCGGTCGGACGACGAGTTTAACGAGGTCGTGGCCCGGGCGCAGGTGATCGAGATGGCCGAAGGCGAGTCCTTCGAGGAGCTCGTGTCGAAGGCGGCCGACCGGCTTGCGGCCCGGCTGCCGGTCCCCGCCGCCAAGCTGGAGCAGGGCTTCCTGCAGGGAACGAAGACCGGTGCGACACCGGTTGCTCGCGGCGCCGCTCTGCCGCACCTCCATGTACTCGGCATCGAGCGGCCGGAGATGGTGCTGGCACGATCACGCACCGGTCTGCATATGGAAGTCATCGACGCCCTCGGCGGCGAGGAGGACGTCACGCAGCGCGTCCACGCCATCTTCCTGCTCGTCAGCCCGGAAGAAGACCACGGACAGCACCTTCGAATGCTCGCGCACCTCGCCAACCGTGTCGACGAGGACCACTTCATTAATGAGTGGCTGCAGGCTCGCAACGCAGCCCACCTCAAAGAACTGCTTCTCGAGGACGCACACTACCAGACGGTGCGCCTGCGATCGACGGACAATACGGCCGAACTTATCGGCAAGGCGCTGAAGGAACTGGAGCTGCCGGAGAATACGCTGGTGGCCATCATCCGTCGCGGACATGACATCATCGTCCCCGGCGGCAATGCGGTCCTGAGAGAAAACGACCGGGTCACCATCATCGGTGAGCCCGACGCACTCCGGCTGTTGAGAAACCGTTACACGACGACGTGACCAACAGCGTCCCGACCTGTTGGAGAAGCACTCGTTCGATCTGCCCATCCCCCGTCTCTCCGGGATGTCCGGCGTATATCCGAGGACCTTCCATGCGGAGTACGATGCTCAACAGCAGGTCTATTACTTTGTGTTTTCCGACTTTGCGGCTGGTGCATAGCTTGGGGGTCGAAACCCGTGCAGGTTGTTCGAAGCGCGAGCGGACGAGACCACGCTCGTCACCATCACGAATTCGGGCTTCACCGGAAGCGATGATGAGAAGGTGGCGAAGGCTCTAGAAAGGCAGAATCTGCGATCTGAGCTTTTTGTCCATAGGTTCGTCATGCACACGAGTCCACCCTCATCCATATGCGAGAACCGAATGCGGGGCGAGGTCGTCAAGGCGTTGTACCCGTTGAGGACCACGGAATGACACACAACCTGTCGGCCTCGGACCGCGAGCAGCTCTCCGGTCTTCCTCTATTCGCCGACCTACCACCGGAGGCTCTGACACGGATGCTCAACGCGGCCGCAGCGAGACGCTGGGCCGCGACCGCGCCGGTGATTCGTGAAGGCGAGGAGAGCCACGAGCTCTTCGTGGTCCTCGACGGATCGGTGCAGGTCACCGTGCGCACCGACGATCGTGACCTGGTGCTCGCCAAGCTCGGTCCCGGCGATGTCTTTGGGGAAGAGGGCCTCCTCTCGGGAACGGTGCGCGCGGCCACGGTCACGGCGCTCACCGAGTTGCGATGCGCGGTGCTGCCGCGTCGTGCCCTGGATTCGGTGCTGGAAGACGCAACCGCAATGCGAACCGGACTCGAGGAACTCTCGGTCCGCAGGCTGCACGACCGCTTGGTCCGCTCTGTGACTGCTCTTCAAGGCCTCGAGCGGGATGGCCTCCACAGTGGGGACGTCCGCCGCGTGTCATTTTCGCCCGGCGCCGTGATCCTCAGGCAAGGCGAGGCCTCGGATGCCGTTTACTTCATCCTCGACGGCATTGTGATCGCCCTGCGCGACGGACGCGACCAGCCAGTCGTGATGACCCGCGTCGGCTCCGGACAATGCGTCGGCGAAGTCGGAGTCCTCAAGCGCGCCGCACGCTCCGCGTCGGTCGTTGCGGAGACGCAGGTCGTGACGCTCCGAGTGGATGCGGATCGATTCCGCGCTTGGGTCGCAAGCAATCCTCGGCTCGCGGACTACCTGGGGACGCTCGAGCGGATCTACCCGCTGGCCGACGGCCGGCTCCTCTCCGTCTATCGCAGCCAGCACATGGGGCGCGAGGCCGTGACGACCCTCGCCGGCGATCCAGCTTCCGATTGCATCATGTCGACGAAGGTGATTGGCGAAGACATCGTCCTCCTCGCGAGAGGCGCGGCGAGCGCCGGGGTGGACCGCGAAGTCGTGCGTTACGAGCGCCCTGGGGACGGACGAGAACGCGAGTTGGTGCTCGAGTGCCTCGAGAGAGGATCGAGGGGTGAGGTCCTCAGCGCTCGGATCGACGGCGTGCAGGTACGAGGGACTGATCTCGACGTACCCCTGCTCTACCACGCGCTCAGAAACCGGCAGGTGATACACCAGAGAGAAATCAAGCGCTTTCGCCGAGCGGGATTCCTCGGAGGGCAAACGCCGGCCGCTCACAAGCATAGGATCTGCGGCTGCTTGGGCATCGGCGGGCGGGAGCTGCTGGCTGCGAGCGCCCAGCACGGCGGTGACTTGAACACGATCAGCGCAATGCTGGGGATCGGAACCGTCTGCGGTGCCTGTCTTCCGCGAGCCGCGGAAGCGATCCATTGCCCGACGCCACTCACCGCCTCATTTCCCGCACTCCCGACGATACAGCGTCGAGGCAAATCGAAGTTGATCGTGCGTCGGCCGCGCATCGAATATGACATGAGCGCTTTGCAGCAGCTTTCGGCCGAGCCGCAGATTCATGCGCTGGCGGTTGCGTCACTGTTTGCCACCATTGGCGAGCGGTTCATGGTGCAGCGGGTTGGCGCCGCTCTGCCCGCACTTGCAGATCCGGCGCTCACGGCGGACGTCGAAGTCTTTCTCGAGCAGGAGAGCCAACACATTGCCGCCCACGAGCCGTTCAACCGTCTGCTCCTGGACCGCATCTATCGCGACAATCGTGCCCTGCATCGGTGCGCGCATGGAATGGTTGGGGGTGTCGAGCGGGTCTCCACAAGAACGGGCCTCGCGGTGTCCGCCTTCTTTGAGCACATCGCTGATTGCACATTCGCGGCATTCCTGGAGGATTACTACGGGCGCAACCGGCGCTTCAGCTCCGATCCTGGCGTGCACGACCTGATAGACCGTTCCGGCGTTGGCTCGCTCTTCCTCTGGCATGCCGGCGAAGAGATGTCGCACCGTCACGTCGCATTCGATGTGATGCGGGCATACGGCGCCGGCTGGTTCACCCGCGTGGCCGCCGTGGGGTTGCTCGGGATGCAGGCCGCACTTTTGTTCCTCCCGGCGTCTGCCGCGCTCTACATGAGCACCCGCCGGCAGAAGCGTGCTCGCGCATCCCGCCGGCTCAATGTCACCGTGCGCATAGCGTTGTCCTCGTTCGTCCGCGGAATGCGCTTCCTTTTACCGGGCTTCCATCCGCGGAAAGAGCGCTACCCATTCTTGGCCGAGCTCGAGCAGGATCTGGCGCGCTTCCCCGAAGCGTAATGCGTTGCGATGGTACCCGCGCCCGGCTGGCGGGATCGGCATATCACCGTCAGCGCCGCTTTCCTTGCCAGACCCCGTTACCCCGGCGATGTTCTCTCCATGCGTGTCGCCGTTCACGCCGTTTCCATCGCTTCCATCATCGTCCCGGGCATCCTTTGCGCTCAGGAATCGGCCCGCAGCCCGACCGCGGTGTTGGCTGTCGCGTCGTGGAGCGGGACGTTTTCCGCCACGTTCGCCGACACGACGACGTCGGACGGAGAGGTTCGCGTGCAATTCCGATCCGTCCAAGGGACGGTCCGCTTCAGTAAGCCACGACGTCGAGGAACAACAGCCGCGAGCTGGAGCGGTACGGGAGCGGGCGACTGGCGCGTCGACGATCGCATCACCACGCCCGTGCCCCGCGGATCCGAGGTCACGCAGACGATGTCGGGGCAGGGCACGGCGCCGCTGGACGAGCGACGCACCTCGTTGCGAGTCGATACGGGTCGTCACACGTACGATCTGACGCTCGCCCTCGAGCCATTCCAGGTGGATCTCGTCACCGAGGGCGGGACGCTGGACGAGCCGATGCGCACGCGCACGCGGCCGCCGCGGGGTGGTGGCCTCGCTGGCTCGGTCCGGGGCGCCGTGCTGCCTGCCACAGGACTGCTGCTCGAAGGGAATCAGACGCTGCAAGACGGGACCGTGCTGCGTTGGAGTTTCGCTCCTGCGGGAGGCGTCCAGACGGCCGAACATGCAGAACCGCCGCCGGCACCGGCGAAACAGCAAGAGGTGGATGGTCCACCGCCCGCGCCCCCCGCGGCTCCCGCTGAGTCGACCCTTCCGCAACTATCCATGAACCGACCAGGTCGCGGTGAGTCCGGCACGTCGTGGTTCGAGGATCGATGGGAGCGGTCGTACACCGTTGCCGTGGTCGAGGTGATCCCACCGGAACGCGAGAAAGACTTCAAAGGCCTCGATCACACGCTCGTGATCAAGGTCATGGGTGACGACGGCGGTTGGATCACGATCGCGGAAGCGCCCGTGAAGCCCGGCCCCGTCTCGGGGATGGACGGGTGGCAGAAGGATCATCCGGTGCAGCTCAATCCCGATTACTTCGTGATCCGGTTGGTGAAATCGTTGACCGAGCCCATGGCCGCCCGCGGGATTCGCTTCGAGTTGCAGGGTGCCCGGGTGTTGGGTGGGGGGTGGACGTTCTGGGTCCGATCGGCACCACAGCCGGACATGATCGGCGAAACCCGCTATGAGTGGAAGTACACACATGCTTGGTGACGCTCGCCGAGCCACACGTTCTCCGCTGCGGCACGGCGCAGCGTTGGCTTTGGCGTTGACCCTGTCGATCGCTGCGACGGCGATCGCCCAGGAGAACACGCCCAACATCGAAGGTTCTGGGACCTACCTGCCCGGCGACTACACGTTCTATTGCGCTACGTACCGGGATCCGCCTGACGCGCCGATGCTGGGTGTCGGAAGAGCCCCCAACGAGGGCGAGCGCGGCCGCCTCGTCAACGTCACGGTTGGTATCGAACGGTTGGAAGGAGAACGGGCCCGCCGCGTCGTAACCGTCCGCGACCTCGAAAACGAGGTGTGCCGTGCGAATCTGGTCGAGCCCGGCATTTACGAGGTCAGCAGCGAAACGAACATCAGCTCGTGGATCTGGGTGAAGAACCCCGACGCCAGTTCCGTGAACGTCACGCGAGTCGTTCGCCAACCACTCCCGCTCAAGTTCTTTCGCAGCGTCTACCGCATCCAGATCGGCGACGCGGAGATCGCGCCCCCACCCGAGCCTGACTGCGCCAATCCATCACTCGAGATCGAGCACCCCAGGCCCGACACCCTCGTGGCGTTCGATCGCGGCGCGCCGGGCCGTCTCGAGATTCAGTTGGAGGCGATCGTGTTGCCCGACGATTGTCCGGCAGAAGTCCAGTGGCAAGCAGACGACATCCGCGGATCCACCAAGACGTTTCTGTCGGCTGACGGGACCCAGTCGAACCAGGGGCAAACGCTGACGCTCGTGTACGAAGGCTTGCCGGAGCGTACCGACGCGTTTGGGCCCAAGACCATCACGGCCACCGTGGGAGGGGTCTCGAAACAGGTGGCGGTGCAAGTGTTTTTCGATCCGGATGCGACAAACCATGCCGGAGAGGGCCACAACCAGACGCCCAACTGGTTCCACTATTGGCTGCAGACCTCCGCAGGGCAGGACAGGACGCTGAGCGAGGTCAAATACGACGACCCGTGCCAAAGAGAAGATGGTGTCAGCCACTTCGATGGGATGCAGAACCCCAACGCCATGGATGTCATCTTCGTTTGTGACGACGCGCGTATCCACCAGCAATTCGAGATTACGGGTCAGCGAACCTGGGGAATCGATACATACGCCGTGGTCATCATTCACGAGTGGACGCACAAGCGTAATTTCGACGAGTGGTGGAGAGAGCTGATCACGGAGATGGCTCGCGACCCGGAGATCTGGAAAGACGGCAAATGGGATGTGGACCGATTCTTGGCGGCGACGGTCGGTTCCGTGGATTCGGATCAGGACGCCATCCCGAATCACTTCGAGCCGGGCATTCCCGCGAGCCGCGGTGGCCCTCTGGACTCGACGAAGATCGATACGTACGGGTACGACACGACCGACGACGAGTACCTGGCCTTCAAGGCCCAAGAAGCTTGGCCTATCGGTTTTGCGGACGACGAAGACTGGTCGAGGTGCGGGAAGCAGTGGAGACAGAAGTATCCGAATGATTGCCCGGAGATCCCACCACCCAAGAAGAACTGACGTCGAGCACGCATAGTCCGCCGGTCCGCGGCGCGGCGCGGCGCGTCCTACAGTGGCCACGCGACCGAGCTGTGTCGACCCCCGAGCCTGACGAGACGGCGCCGGCCACACCCCCGAGGCGCGTTCGTCGAGCATACGCCCCACGATCGTGGCGATCTCGGCCACTGCCGTCTGGGGCCGCTTGCCCGCGCGATGGACGCCACACACCGCTGTCGTGCACGAGTGATCGAGGGTGGGGCTCCAGCGCGTCGCACCCCTCTGGTCCTTGCCGTAGGTGAGGTAGGCGGAGAGGGTATCGAGACCCGTCCCCGGGCGCTCGCCGATGAAGTGCACCCGGTGTGGATCGAGGACGGCGAATACCTCCTGTTCTCGGACGTTCCGCAGAACAGGATCTATCTATGGAAGGAGGGGACGGGCCATCCCCTCATCAGAATGGTGAATGCTTCGTAAGGGACATCGAGGCAGCGACGCCGAAAGGAGCAGGCGATGCAGACGTACGTACTGCTGACCAAGCTCTCTCCCGATGTCGGCAAGAGAGTGAAAGATCGAGCCAAGTTGGGCCGCGCGTGGCTACAGGAAGTAAGGGAGAAGTGCCCCGAGGTGAAGTTTCTCTCGCACTACGCCCTGCTGGGGAGATATGACTTCCTCGACATCTACGAGGCACCGAACGAAGAGACAGCCGCGAAAGTCTCCCTAATCAGCCTGTCGCACGGCGCCTTCCAGGTCGAGAGCCTGGTTGCCATACCATACAAACGCTTCGTGGAGCTGATCGATGAGATTTGAGCGCGTCGAGTAAACGAGGTTCGCGGCCGACAACACGAGACATCGCGTGGATCGCGCTCTCCCAGGTGGATGACCCGCACGGTGGGGCGCCCAGGCGGCAAGGCGGCGCCCCACCCTCAGCGAAGCTGGATCTGCCTTGCCCTACGGCTGGGGCACCACCGTGTTCCAGATGTAGTCGGTGTGCGTGGGGCAGACTTCGTTGAGCTCTCTGTTGGACATGGGTGGCATATCGGGGCCCATGGTCTCTTGCGCATTCAGCAGGCTCTTGGCATCGGCCGCGCCGATCACCGCCAACCGGCGGTACTTGCCCCCGTGACGGTGTGAGAGCCATCCCCAGGAGCTGATGGTCCCCTGGGAGACGTGCCGGTCCCACACCGGCGCAATGAGCCGGGTCACGACACTGTCGGCCCGCGCCTGCTGTGTCTGGTCACACACGTAGTACGTCGAAAGCGATGCGCCGCCACCGGTGCCGGCGAGGCTGCTCTGTCCCACGATGTTCCAGATGTAGTCGTCGTGCGAGGGACAGATGGTGCCCAACTCCCGTCCCTCAGCGGCATGGTTTTGCTGGATCTCCTGCACGAACTCCTCTCGGGCGTCCAGCATTGCATCTCGATCGGTGCCAATCCAGTACATGAGGCGGCGCCAATCGCCTCCCATGGCGTGCGCATTCAATCCCCACTGGCTGTATGCACCGGCTGCCACTTGGCGGTCAAAGATGGGCCCGAAGGCATTGCGGATGATCTCATCCGCGCGGCTTTCCTCCCCCTGGGCACAGCGGTAGTACAGGGCGAACACGACCCCCTGCCCCTCCTGCGCAAAGAGAGGCGGCGCCAGAAACATCAGCGCCAGGGCGAGTACGATGGCGAACCTGGGATGCATGGGAGACCTCCGCGGAGCTGGGTGTTGGCAATGGGATAGCCGCGGGTCGAGCCCGCGGACGTATCCGGTGCGGGACGGCCTGCACGGAGGGTAAGTGAATTGGTGGTCTGGAACCACGGAACGCAAGAGGACGACGCCGCGACTGGGACATTGCCGCGGCGGATCCGCGAGCCGGTCCCGTGCGTCTTGGGTGAGAGCAGCAACCACTGGCTTATTGAGGATCCCTAACTTGGTTCCCAGCGATCCTACCCTAGGCAACCCCGCGCAACGAAATCTGCATTTTTTATGCAGCATTTTTTATGCGGATTCACATGACCGATTCGGCACCAGCCTCTGACCACGCGCGACTCGGATCAGTTGATCTTGATACGATGTGACTCGCTCGGTAACGAACGAAAGCTGATGTTCGGGGTCGAGAACCCGAGTGGGAGCATGCCATACGACGATCGCGTGCCAGTCTGTTCTGCATTGTTGGCCGAATGGATCGTTGTAGAGGCGTTCTTCGGGAGTTGAAGGCGAGCGGAGGATTGACCAGTCCTGTGCGCCCTTTGCGATTGCAGTAAAGAGATGTAACGGGGCACGGCACGCCTACTCCACCCCACAATCGCACTAGCGAGCGCTGTGCGAAGACCTCGAGCGTCGACTCCACCAAGTTGCCTGAAGCCCTCGATGCAGCGGCCGTTCCCTAACGAGAGGGCGCCAGCGAAATGCCCGAGGTGCGCTGCTCGAGCATACGCTCCACGATCGTGACGATCTCGGCCACTGCCGTCTGGGGCCGCTTGCCGGCGCGATGGATGCCACACACGGCCGTCGTGCACGAGTGATCCAGATTGGGGCTCCAGCGCCGCGCACCGTCCCGGTCCTTGCCGTAGGTGAGGTAGGCGGAGAGGGTATCGAGACCCGTCCCCGGGCGCTCGCCGATGAGGTGCACGATGGCGTCCGCGTCGACGAGTCCGCCCACATGGTAACCGGCGCGAACCCGTCCGTTCTCGATGACGACGTCCACCCCACCGACCGCAACACCTCGCACTGCGAGCGCCTGCCGCAGTGGTGGTAGTACGTGGCGCAGGTTCTCGTTCAATGCGTTGGCGTTGAGGCCATCCGACAACACCAGCTGCAGTGCCGGGCGTCGATCGGGGTACAGCGCGCGGAGGGCAGGCTGGTCGTCACCTCGTATTCGTTCGCCGGTGGAGGGGTGGTTGAGGTAGTCGTCCCGGTTCGTGGACTCGGTACGGACGCTCGCGAATCGGGGCGAGGTGGTCTCCAGCACCGCGGGCTCGACGCGCGCATACAGCGAGCGCCGCGCGTGCCGGTAGATGGCGTCCAGCCGCCGCCCTACGTCGGGTGGTGCCGAGTGGCCCGGCCCGTGGCCTCGACCGAGATCCCAGCCGCGATCGGCCAGTTCGTGAAGCTCTCGTTGCGCTTCCGATGCGAGCTCGGCGGCGGTCCGGCGATCGCCGCCCGCACGGTAGTATGCCGCGTAGAGCGATGCAACGTCCTCGGTGCGCGCGGAGTCTTCACCAACGCCGAGCCCGCGGAGCCGATCAGCCATCGGCGTCGCGATCCGCCGACCGGTGGCATGCCTGAGACGCGGATGTTGACGAAACGAGGTCGTGAGATACCCCAGCATGGGGTCGGCGTTGCCGGCCACGGCCATGAGGTACGCCGGTGCCGCCCGCGTTACGATCTCATCGGTGAGCGCTTCGAGGGTCGCCGGGTCGATTCCCATGTGGAAGGTGGCGCACACATCGAGGCCCATCGTGAGTCCGTGGAGCTTGGCCATCACGGCGTCTTCGAGGCAAGCGCGGAGTAGCTGCGCGGGACTTCTGAACACTTCGGGGCCGATGAAGCCCGCCACGTCGTTCACGATGGTCCAGGTGCCGGTGGTGTGCTGCATGGCGCGAGCGAGTCCGTACGTGCGTGCCTCGAGTGTAAGCATGTCCACGCCCATCGCGACGCCGTTGGTCACCTCGGAGCCCTGTCCGGTTTCGAAGTAGAGACCGCTGAATCCGTTGGCCAAGTCGAGCACGCCGTCGGCGTCGAGGCCGACCATGCTGCGAAGCGCGCGCGACGTGCCCGCCAGGCTCTGGAATCCGACGTCGATCCGCGTGTGTGCTCGCGCCGCGGTCTGCTTGACGATGTCGGACAGGACACAGAACCGCGTGGGCAGCTCGAGGCGGGTGACGATGCGCTCGAGCAGCTGCTCCAGCTGAATAATGGTCTCGACGTCGTTGGTGGCAGGGTTGATGCCCACGATGACGTCGCCGCAGCCGTAAGCGAGTCCCTCGAGCACAGAGAGGAGGATCTCCGTCTCCTCGTCGCCGGGGCTGTTGGGCTGGATCCGGGAGCCAAAATGCCCGGGCGCGCCGATCCGGTCTCCCGAGCCGGGCAGGGGATTGAACAGCTTCCCGGCCAGGGTCGAGAGGTCATCGTTTGTCATGGTCTTCGCCAGCGCCGCGATCGCCTCGCTCGGGAGACCTGCGGCGTATCGGCTGGCCCAGTCGGCGCCGTGGGGGCCGAGCAGGATTTGCTTCACCTCCCCGATCGTGCGGTGCCGGACGTCGGCACGTTGGTCGTTGTCCGTGGCGCGCGCCAGCAGCTCGCTCACCCCGTCGTCGACGAACCGGGCGGGATCGAATTCGGCAATCGGCGTGCCCAGAAGCGCCCGTCGGGCTTCTTCGCGTGCGTGGGCGTCGTTCGTTCCGCCCACGAGACGGTCGCCCTCCTTGAACTCGCTGGCGAGCGTCATCGTGTGCTGCAGAGCGTCGGGAGGCATTCGCTCAGGCTTTCCGCTGGGGTTCTTGTGGCGCTCGACCGAATCTACCGCACGGGGGGTGGAGCGAGCGAGGCGGCACGTGGACCGGTGCAGCGCACGGAGACCGCGTTATGCCGGTCTCCTGGCCCCTACCGTATCGTGTCCGCATTATGCAGGCGAAACTGGGAGATCCCAGGGATAGTCGGAGACGATATGCATCACATGAGGATCGTAATCGTGCTGCCACTGCTTGCCGCGTGTGTCGGGAACGGCTCCACCCGCGGAGCCGCTGTGGGAAGTGAGGAACCCTCCGCCTCCGGTGAGGCACCCGTGCAGACGATCGGATCGATCGAGCGGCTGGACCCCGCCATCGACTCCCTGATCCCCCCGGACGCCGTCATCGAAGTCTTGGCCGACGGCTTCGATTGGTCGGAAGGCCCGGTGTGGATCGAGGACGGCGAATACCTCCTGTTCTCGGACGTTCCGCAGAACAGGATCTATCGATGGAAGGAGGGGACGGGCCATCAGGTGTGGCTCGAGCCGTCCGGCTACACCGGCCGCGCCGCACGGGGTGGAGAGCCAGGCTCCAACGGCCTGTTGCTCGATAGCGAAGGCCGGCTCGTCCTGTGCCAGCATGGCGACCGCCGAGTGGCTCGTCTGGATGCTCCGCTCACCGCTCCCGAGCCCGTTTTCACGACGCTCGCCGATCGCTACCAAGGCAAGCGATTCAGCAGTCCGAACGACGCGGTGTTCGACAGTCGCGGCGCGCTCTACTTCACCGATCCGCCGTATGGACTCCCCGAGGGTCCGGCTGACCCGACGAAGGAAATACCGTTCAACGGGGTCTACCGTGTCGAAGTGGACGGAGCGGTGACGCTGTTGACGGACGAGCTGTCGCGTCCCAACGGCATCGCGCTGTCGCCCGATGAGAAGACACTCTACGTCGCCAACTCCGATCCGGAGCGCGCCATCTGGATGGCGTACGATCTGCTCCCGTCCGGCGGGATCGAGAACGGTCGCGTCTTCTTCGATGCGACGGGGCTGGTAGCCGATCGTCCCGGTCTCCCCGATGGCCTCAAGGTGGACGAAAACGGCAATCTGTTCGCCACCGGGCCGGGTGGTGTGCTCGTGTTCTCCCCGGATGGTCGTCATCTGGGTACCATCCGGACAACACAGGCGACGTCCAACGACGCCTTCGACGGGGGTGGTACCACGCTGTTCATGACGGCGGACAGCTATTTGCTCCGCCTCAGGCTCCGGTAGCGTGATCGTCGTCTTGATGGGCGTCTCCGGGGCGGGGAAGACTGCCGTTGGCGAGTCTCTGGCAAAGCGCCTGGGATGGATCTTCGTGGACGCCGACGATCTCCATCCAGCCAGTAACATCCGCAAGATGACGGCCGGCGTGCCGCTCACGGATGAGGATCGATTCCCGTGGCTTCTGAGTGTCCGCGGCGTCATGGTCGAGCATGCCACCGCCGGCCGGTCGGCGGTCGTCGCCTGCTCGGCGCTCAAGCAGACGTACCGCGAATTTCTCCGGCGAGGGCTTGCGGATGTTCGGTTCGTTTTCTTGCGTGGCGCGCCCGCTGTCTTGGAGCGCCGACTGCGTGAGCGTCGAAACCACTTCTTCGATCCCAATCTGCTCGCCTCGCAACTCGAGATCCTCGAAGAACCCACGGACGCGCTCGTGGTCGATGTCGATGGCGAAGTCGACGCGGTGATCGACGCGGTGGTGGCTGGCCTGGACCTCCCAATGTCTTGAGAATTGAGGAGTAAGGACTGGGCGTGTGGTCGTGGGGCGAGTGGCGCTCCCTCCGCGGGCAGCGGTGCGGGCGGACTCGACGGATTCGACCGCGCCACTCGGCCCGCGCTACGCCAGGCTACGAGGTCACAGCGTATCGCCTAGAGGAACAACGACAGCAGCAGGACCACGCCGAAGCCGGTGAGACCGACGATCGTCTCCATGACGGTCCACACCCGCAGGGTCTGTTTCTCGGACATGCCGAGATAGCGGTTGACGAGCCAGAAGCCCGAGTCGTTGAAGTGGGAAAGGACGGTGGCGCCCGAGGCGATGGCGATGACCGTGGCCGCGACCATCGGCGGCGACATCGTCGTGGCTTCGACGATCGGCCCTACCAGGCCGGCGGCCGTCACCATCGAAACCGTCGCCGATCCCTGCGCCACGCGGACCACCGCGGCGATCAGAAAGGCCAGCGCCACGAGCGGGAGCTGCGACGTGGCCATCCACTCGGCCGCCGCGGTGCCGACCCCGGCGGCGACCAGGACCTTCCCGAAGACGCCGCCGGCCCCGGTGACGAGAATGATGAGACCCACCGGCTCCAGCGACTTCGTGGCCATCCGTCGGACCGCATCGCTCGAAAAACCGAGCCGGGTGCCCAGCGCGTAGAACGACAGCAGCGTCGCCACGATCAAGGCGGTGAACGGATGCCCGACAAACGTCAGGAGGTCGCGCATCCGATGTCCGTCCGGCAGGGCGACCGACGACGCCGTTCCGAGCAGGATGAGGACCAACGGAAAGGCAATGAGTCCCGCCGCCAGGCCGAAGCTGGGCACCCTGCCCGCGGTTTGGTGGTTCGTGGTCTCGGGCGGCAGATGCATGAAGTCGGGCACGTCCAGATGAATACGGCTGGAGACACGGCGGCCGAACCAGATCCCGCCGACGATCGTGGCGGGGATGCCGGCGACCGCACCGATGGCGATGACCCATCCCAGATCGGCCCCCAGGAGGCCCGCGACGGCCACCGGTCCCGGCGTGGGTGGAATGAACGAATGCGCCACGGCGATGCCGGCGAGTAGCGGGATCGCATAGAACAAGAGCGACCGACCGCTGCGCCGGGCGAGGCTGTAGACCAAGGGGATGAAGAGAATCAGGGCCACATCGAAGAACACGGGCACCGCGACGATCACACCGGTCAGCCCGAGCGCCCAGGGAGAGTAGCGGTCGCCGAACACCCGAAGCAGCGTGTTCGCGATAGCGCGGGCGCCGCCGGACTGCTGCAGCATCTCGCCGAACATGGCGCCCAGGCCGATGACCACGGCGATGTAGCCGAGGGTGCTCCCCATCTCTCGCTGAATCAGACCCGCGATCTCGACAAGCGGGATTCTGCCCAGGACCGCAACGACGAGGCTGGTCACGAGCAGGGCAATGAAAGCGTGGAGGCGGACCACGACCACCAAGCCGAGGAGCAAGGCAACGCCGAAGACCACCAGGCCAATGAGCGCGCCAGTCGACATCAGCTGTTACCGTCCATTGCCCAACCTCACGCGAACGCGGATGGTGATAACAGTCTGCCCCGCGATGCCGTCGCGCAAGTCAGCGAAAAGCCGTAGAATGGTTCGTGAAAACCACTGTCATGCGGAGGGACGAGTTATGAAGCGCGCGAGTGCCATGACGAGGTATGGACGGTCTCTCATGGCCATTGGCTGCTTTGTCTTCCTGGCCACTGTAAACACGCAAGAATGGACGCCACTCTTCAATGGGGGCGACCTCGAAGGCTGGAGTCATGTGGGAGACGGAGGTTTTACGATCGAAGATGGTCTCCTCAAGACGCATGGTGGAATGGGTCTCCTCTGGTATACCCCTCGCAAATTCCACGACGTAACGTTGCGAGTCGTTTATAAAGGCGCCTCGCAAAACAATGCCGGCGTCTTCATTCGAATCCCGGAGGCCCCAACCGAACCATGGATGCCCGTACACACGGGATTCGAGGTTCAGATCGATGACAGAGAGGGTGAGTTTCACAGGACCGGTGTGCTCTACTCCCTGACGAAGGCTAAAGCGTCACCAGGGAAAGCTGGCGAGTGGAACGTCATGGAGATTACGTTGGACGGAAACAGGACGATCGTTGAAGTCAACGGCGTCCTGGTCACGGATTTCACGGAAGGTGATGAGGTACCGCCAAAAGTGCACGACTATGAGCCGGACAGAGGTCCGAGGCCGGTGTCGGGCTATATCGGCCTACAAAACCATGGGGAAGGGGACGTCATTTATTTCAAAGAATTGAGCTATAAGCCGTTGCGCCAATGACACGAATGCACCGGCACCGACAATCGATTCGGTGCGGAGCACGTCACGAAATGCCGTACGCACTATGGAACCGATATGAATGACAAAGTCGGCGTAGGTCTCATCGGGTCGCAGTTCATTTCGACCATTCATGCGGAGGCCCTGCAATCGATTTCGAAGGCTGAGGTTTTGGCCGTCATGTCGCCAACCGCCGGCCATGCTCGCGAGCTTGCGCGAAAATACGACATCCCCAATCACTTTAGATCTCTCGATGAGATGTTGGCGATGGACGACATCAAGATGGTTGTTGTCGGTGCGCCGAATTTCGTTCACTGCGATATCACATTGAAAGCCGCCGCCGCCGGCAAACATGTAGTGGTCGAAAAACCTCTATGCGTGAATCTGGCGGAGGCGGAGCGGATGATCGACGCCTGCAAACGGGCGAAGGTCAAACTGATGTATGCGGAGGAACTGTGCTTTACCCCGAAGTACGTACGACTGAAGGGACTCCTGGATGAGGGCGCTCTGGGGAAGCCTGTCCTCCTGAAGCAATCTGAGAAGCATGATGGACCCCATGCGGATCATTTTTGGGATGTCGAGCGCTCCGGGGGCGGGGTAACGATGGACATGGGGTGCCATGCCATCCAGTTCTTTCGTTGGTTGAATGGCAGAAATCCCATCAAATCCGTATACGCGCAGATGACCACGAGCGTTCATACGACAAAGACGAAGGGTGACGACAATGCGATCATTGTGCTCGAGTTCGAGAATGGGGTCATTGCGCTCGCAGAGGAGAGCTGGACAAAGCTAGGAGGCATGGACGACCGAGCAGAGATCCATGGTTCGGAGGGAGTTGCCTATGCCGACGTCCTGCAAGGGAATTCTATCCAGACGTACAGCGCGAAAGGGGTCGGCTACGCGGTCGAAAAGGCCGGGATGACCACCGGGTGGAGCTTCACGATGTACGAGGAAGTGTGGAATTACGGCTTCCCGCAGGAGCTCGAGCATTTCGTGCATTGCGTGAAGCATGACGAACAGCCACTCGTGACAGGTGAAGATGGAAAAGCGGTACTCGAGGTGATATTCGCGGCATATGAATCAGCGGGAACCGGAAAGAAGGTCATGTTGCCGTTTCACTCCGATGTGGACAAGCCGTACAAGCTTTGGAAGAAGTAATCGAGCCGAGTGTTACCCGTTTCGCTCCAACAACGTCGCCCGACCCCGAGAATGAACATCGACCAAGGTGGAGGTTGTCACCATGAAACGCCAGCTTTCCCGCCGCGATTTTCTGGAAACGAGTGTGGCGGCTGCGGGAGGAGTCTTTGCGGCCGAGTCAGTACGCCTCGGTCCGCGCTCGGTCGAGGCGGCAACGGTCCGGATGCAGGCGAGTGACCGCGTCCGATTCGGAATCATCGGGGTCGGCATGCAGGGTTCCGGTCTGCTGGCCACCGCGCTGGAAGTCGGACACCAGTGTGTCGCAGCAGCGGATCTGTATGACGGTAGACACAGGCTTGCCGAGGAGATAACCGGCGATGCAAGCTTGCCAACGACGCGCCGCTATCAGGACCTACTCGATCGGCAGGACATCGACTGCGTGATCGTTGCGGTGCCCGATCACCACCACCGTCGGGTCGTCGTGGACGCGCTCAGTGCGGGCAAGGACGTGTACTGTGAAAAGCCGATGTCGCACACCGTCGCCGACGGCACGGCGATAGTCGCGGCGGCACAAAGGCATGGTCGGATCGTGCAGGTAGGGTCCCAGCGCGTCAGCTCCGCGCTATGTGCCAAGGCCAACGAGGTGTATCTGGAGGGGGGCATCGGCGACGTCTCGATGGTCGAGCTGTCGCTCGGTCGCAATACGCCCACGGGGGCGTGGCAGTATCCGCCGCCGTTCGACCTCTCGCCGCGAACACTGGATTGGGATGCATGGCTGGGTTCGGCTCCCAGGATTCCCTTCAATCCGCTACACTTTGCGCGCTGGCGATGCTGGAAGGAATACGGGACGGGCGTGGCGGGTGACCTGATGGTGCATTTGATCTCCGGGATGCTGTACACGCTCGGATGGAACGAGCCACCGAGGTCGGCACAGTCGCTTGGCGGGATCGTTCGATGGAAGGACGGCCGTAACATGCCCGACCTGCACGCGGTACTGTTCGACTATCACGGCGTGCCCGTGTTCGTTCGCCTTGGTCTCGGCACGGAAACGCGAGAGGTCACCCGCTTCATGGGACCGAAAGGAGTTCTGGAAGCCACCAGCCAGACGCTCGCGCACACACCGCAGGTGGGAGAAGACCAATCCCCGAGCTACTACGCATACGGATTCCCGAGAGAGATGCGCGAAGAGTACTTCGAGCAGTGGCATGCCGAGCACGATCCTCAACCCGGCAGTGAGCCCGTGGATGCCGCCATCACCTATCACGGACCGCACTGGGACGACACCACGCCGCATGTATGGGGCTTCTTTGAGGCCGTGAGGACGCGCGAGCCGGTCGTGCAGGACGCCATCTTTGGCAACCATACGGCGATCGCCTGTCATATGGCCAATGAGTCATTTTTCCGCCAGGCCCCTGTTCGCTGGGACGAGGCTTCGGGGACAGTGAAGAGCTAGAACGAGCGCCAGGGTGGTTCTCTGGGGGCACCGCTGTTGGGTAGTTGCCCAACCGGGGAGTTACACGAGCCAAACCAGCGACCTACACCCCGTACTTCTCGGCAAACGCCACGAGCGCCCGTTCGAAGATCTCCATGGGCGGGCGGACGAGGCCGGCGCCGATCTGGCCGATACCCGGCTCTCTGTGCGCGATACCGGTGTTGACCCGCGGCGTCAGACCCGTCTCGATGACCTTGCGCAGGTCGATACCGGTGGGCGTGCCACGGAAATCGAGCGGTGGAATCGTGAAGTATTTGTGCTCGCCGTAGGTGATCTCGTACATCTCCATGGTGGCGTGGAGTGCGTCCTGCGGCGTGCCGCTGACGAAGGTGACGATGGCGGGCGCCGCCGCCATGGCAAAGCCGCCGATGCCGGCGGTTTCCGTGATCGTGCTGTCGCCGATGTCAGCGTTGGCGTCGTCGTCGCCGTAGCCGGGGAAGTAGAGGCCCTTGGGGATCTGCGCCGGGGCCGTAAACCACCGCTCGCCGAGCCCGCTCACGCGGATGCCGAAGTCGGTACCGTTGCGTGCCATGGTCGTGACAATGGTGCTGCCATCGATACCGTGGGCGGCGTCGGCCATCGCTTTGCAGGCCGCCATCACCGGATTGAGCACACTGAGGGCGTTGTCGCCGATGGCGTTGAGCACCGCCGCGGCCGTGGCACCGTCCGGACTCACGCGCGCGACGTGCGGGGCCAGCGCTTTCAAATATAGGATCGAGCCGGCCTTGTTGCGGTTGTGTCCCTCGTCGCCCATGTGCAGCGCTTCGGCCAGCAGTGCTTTGATGTCGATGCCGCCACTCGCTTCGATGGCCCGTTTCAATACCGGCGCCATCACGTCCTCCATCCAGCGCAGGCGTTGCTGCACCTCCTCGTCGAACGCTCCGTAGCGCAGCACCTTGCCATAGCCTTCGTTCAGATTCGAAAACGCGCGGTTGCCGTGCGTCGCATTCTCGATGACGTACACCGACATCGATGGTGACGTGACGCCCGCCATCGGCCCAACGGTTCCGTGGTGATGGCACGGCTCCAAGTCGATCTCGCCGCGTTCGACCAGGGCCCTGGCCTCGGCTTCGTCTTTGGCCTTGCCCTCGAAGATGAGTGCACCGGTGACGGCACCGCGGAGCGGTCCGGAGGCCCGGTCCCAGCGTATGGGCGGACCCGCGTGAAGCAGCAGGTTGTCGCGCATGCCGGGAATGACCTCGCGTGCCTTCTCGAGCCCAACTAGCACGGCGTTGGCTTCGATCATGCGCTCGGTGGCGGCGGCGTTGGCCTGGTCGATGGTCATCGTGTGCGGCTATGCGGCGTCAACGCTGCTTCATCCGTTCGAGGATAGACATCAGGTTCTCCTTGCCGCCGGCCGGTGGTTGCCAGTCGACATGGATGACCGCCGCGGCGTTCTGGGTGGCGAGGCTCACCGCGAACGATTCCAAACCAACATTGAGGGCTTGGAGCGGCTGGTTCAAGACAGCCAGGTCGACCGGGGGCAGGGGAGGGGGACCATCGCGGTCTCGCAGGCGGTGGCCGGCGTAGGCCGCCGCTGCGCTTGGGCGCGTCTCGACGCGTGCGCCCGCGCCTTCGAGCTGCTGGATCTGCGCCGCCATGTCTTGTGGATCTTCGTCGGTGCCCACGACCAGGACGACGACGTCGAGCGCGCGACCGGCCGCCTGTGCCTTGGCGCGGGCCTCGGCGATGGCGGGCGCGAGTTGGGCGGCGGGATCTGCGTGCGCACCGTCGCCCAACACCACGTCCAGCAGGATCATGGCGACGGTGGGGTCGTCCGCTTCCTGCATCAGGCGTTGGAGGCGAAGCGTGTTGTCGAGCATGGGGTGGAGGCGGCCCACCGTGAATTCGTCGGCTCCCAGGTCGAGGATCGTGTGCCCCTGGCTCACGGTGGGATCGGCCAGCGCGGATTCCTCGTCGGACGCCACGTTCGAGTACACGGCCGGCAGGTAGCCGTCAAGCAGAAGCAGCGTTTCGTATGCCAGTGTACCGCCGGAGAAGAGACCACGCACGTAGCGCTGAGTGGCAGCGAAGGTGCCAGAAGGAAACTCGGGGGATGGTATCCCGTCCGCCGATCCTGCCAACGTCACCGCCCGCGCGGCCGCTTCGTCGAGGGAAGTCGCAATATGGAGCTGGCCTCCCCCGGTCGGTCCGGCCGGCGGCGCATAGCCGGTGAAGTAGATGACCACGGGCTTCCCGGCGTCTCTTGCTTGTCGCATCAACGCCGAGGCAACGGCGGGGGCCGGGGGCTTGGAGATGAGTACGATGACGCGGGTCTCGCCGTCGCGGCGGAGCAGGTCGAGCGCTTGGCGGGCGGTGGTGCCGCCGACGGCGTGGGAGAGGTCGCGTCCGCCGGTGCCGAGGGCGTGGGTGATGCCGCTGCCCAACTGATGAATCCGGGCGGTGACGTGTTGCAGCCCCGTTCCCGAAGCCCCGACGAGCCCGATGGGACCGTGCCGCACCCGATTGGCGAAACCGAGCCCAGCGCCGCCGATGAGGGCGGTGCCGCAATCCGGCCCCATCACCAGCAGCCCGCGGGCGGCCGCTTCCCGTTTCAAGGCAATCTCGTCGTCGAGCAACACGTTATCGCTGTAAAGGAAGACGTTCTTTCCGAGATGCAGGGCCTCGCGGGCCACGGCGGCGGCGTATCGTCCCGGCACCGAGACGAGGACCCACGCGGCTTCGGGCAGATGGCGGGCCGCCGTCGCCAGGGTCTTGGGATGGTACTCCTGTTCGAGAACGGCGCGTCGTCGGGTGAGCAGCGCGTCTACCTGTGCCAACGCGGATTCGGCGGCAGCTTCGTTCTGGCCTGCGATGCTGATGATCAGGTCTTCCGGTCGCGCACCTTCTGTGTCCGTGCTCGAGAGACCATTTTGATCGAGGAGCGCTTTGTTCGCCGGCGTGCCCATCATCACGCCGGCGCTCGTGACGCCGGGAAGGTTCAACAAGGCGGCCTGCAATTCCATCAGGACGATGGAGTCGTAGTACGCGCCGCGTCGAATGTCGACTTTTATCGCTGCCATCGGTCGGGAGTCAGATTCTCAATCCAGGAGCAGCGGTAGTATCCCGGCTTTATGGGAAGAAGGCAAGCAGGTGGCTGTATCTGGTGACGGCGAGGGCCTGTTACGTGCCAATCACCGTCCCCCGGTGTAGCCACTGGCTCCGCGAGCCGGAGACGGGAGCCGGCATGGCCACTGAGAAACGAGGCTTTCCCGCTGCCGGCTCGGCACGAGTGTCGTGACGCTCGGTCGAAACCGCTTGCAACTATTTCGAGGAGCGCTAGCTTAGCCCTGACTCGAGTAGCTCCAGCGTGTTGTCTGACCCAGGACTCGGAGGTACCAGGATGCCGCACCGGTTCCGTCACACCCTATTCCTCGTAGGTCTCTTCACACTGGGCACGAGTGTCGCGTACGGGCAGGCCGACACGACTCTCTACTTCGAGCTGGCTTACATGAAAGCTTCGAGTCCGGACTACGTCGACGTTGAGATGGACTTCTGGAAACCCATCCACGAAGCGCGGATCGCAGCGGGGGAACTGGAATCCTGGACGCTCTACGCGGTCCGCTACGGGGAACGCACCGAATACGACTATGTCGTCGTCAATGGATATCGAGGACTCGAACAGGTCGGCAACGCCTTCGCGAACGTGGAAGAAATCGCGCAACGGGTGCATCCGAACACGGACTTGGACGCCTGGTGGAGTCGGACCACAAAAGCCAGGCAGATGGTCAAATCGGAGTTGTGGAGTCAGATCGAGGTGGCAGCTGGCTCTGATATGCACGGATCGGACATCTCCGTGGCGTACATGCGCGTTGCGCCGGGCGGGGGAAGCGACTACGTCGCGCTCGAGCGGGACATCTGGAAGCCCATGCAGGAGGAGAGGATTCGGAGGGAGGCGTTGAACGGATGGGGGGTGTATCAGCTCAACATGCCGGGGGGTACCACCTACCCATATAACTACGCCGCGGTCAACGTCTGGGCGGGGTGGAGCTTTGGTCCTTCTATGCAGGACATCGCGGCCGCGGCCCACCCTGGCGTCGACTGGGCGGAGATCGATCGAAAAACGACCGCGGCGAGGGACATGGCCGTCTGGCAGGTATGGCAAGTGGTCGAGCACATCCACGCGAAGCCGCCCGAGTAAAGACCGCTGCCGCCACCTGACCGTTCGCAGCAACGGCCCGCGAGCCCCACGGCGGGGCTCGCGGGGCTAACGCCTCCCGCACGACCCTGCTTCTGCGGGGCCTCTACTGCCGTTCCCGACCACGGATCCTTCGGCTCGTCTTGGCCACGATATCTCGCACGGCCACGAACCCGATGAATCGGCTGTCCGGCCACCCGACCATGTCTCGCGTGTCCGCCAGCAGCAGCAGCGAGTCCGTGGGCACGATCCAGGGACCCCACGAAAACAGGTTTCCTATAGGGTAGGGCGAGCGCCACGCCTCGGGCTGGAGGATTTGGTAGGGCCAGTCCTGGGGCACTCCGTTCACCACCGCGCGGCCATCCGCCATCGCCACCGTGTCACCGGCCACTCCTGCGACGCGACGCAGCACGTGGTACGCTTCTCCTTCGTCCACGAACCGGAACAGGACGAGGTCGCCATGCGCGATGCTGCGCACTGGGGTCCACGCCACGAAATAGCGGCCGGGCCCGATGGTCGGCTCCATGGAAGGGCCGGTCATGTAGTAGATCGCCGGCCGGCCGACGTAGACGAGGACGCCGACCGCAAGGCCCAGAAGTAATAGGAGTACCCAGGATGCCACGCGCATGGGAACTCGCGGGGCCGTGACGGCAGGCTACTCGCTCCGCCCCCTTACTCGTCTCGCAACGCCTCGACCGGATCGATACGCAGCGCTCGCCGCGCCGGCAAGTAGCTCGCCACCAGCGCAACGCCGAGCAGAACCAGTGATACGCCGGCGAACGTGATCGGGTCGGCGGCCGTCACGCCATAGAACAGGCTGGAAACGAGGCGCGTCGCCACGAACGCGGCGATGAGACCCACCCCCAACCCGCCGAGCGCGAGCAGCATGCCCTGGCCCACCACCAGCCGGACCACCGCCTTGTCCGACGCCCCGAAGGCGATACGCACGCCGATCTCTCGCGTGCGCTGTCGGACCGAATACGCGATGACGCCGTAGAGTCCCACCGATGCCAAGACGAGTGCCAATCCGGCGAACACGCCAATCAGGGTGAGCGCGAAGCGGGTCTGTGCCAGCGCGTCGTCGATATAGTCGCCCATCACACGGATCTTGGACAACGGGATGTCGGGATCCACTGCCTCCACCTCACGCCGGATGGGGTCGACGAGCGCCAACGGTCCGCCGGACGTGCGCACCGTGAAGCTCAGCGGGAACCATGGGAAGAACCGGTACGGATAGTAGACGGTCTCGCGTCCTTCGGCGGCAAGTGACTGCGCGCGCACACCCGACGCGACGCCGACCACCTGCAGCGGCACGCGTTCCATGCCGAAGGCCTCGAAGTTGAACCGTTCGATGAACAGCTCCTTGCCCACCGCGTCGTCGTTCGGCCACATTCGCTGCGCCAGCTTCTCGTCGATCACGGCCACGTCGAGCGCACCGGCGCGGTTGTCGGCCGGTTCGATCGCGCGCCCCGCCACGATGCGAATCCCCATGGTTTCCGAATACCCCGGCAAGACGGCGCGATAGTCGGCCCTGTTGCTGCGCCATTCTTCCTCGGTGGATCCGCTCGTCCCGTAGCTGCCGATGCCGTACTGATCGCCGCCGGCGAGGGGCAGCAGACTGGCCGCCCCCACCGTCCGCACTCCTGGCAGCGCTTCGATCCGTGTCTGGATCCTGGTGGCCACGTCGTTCCGCACGGTCGGGTCGCGGTACTTGAATAGGGGCACGGGAACGGTGAACGTCAGCACGTTCTCCGATTGGAATCCAGGATACACGGCCTGCAGCTTGGCGAACGTCCGGAACATCAGACCCGTTCCGATCAACAGCACCAGCGAGAGCGCCACCTCGGCAACGACCAACCCGGTGCGGAGCTTGTTGCCACGGACGCCGCCCGCGTCGCTTCCCCGGTCCCGCAGGGAATCTGCCAAGTTGGAGCTTGTGGCCCTGAGCGCCGGCGCCAACCCGAACAGGAGCGCAGCGATCGCGGTTGCCCCCGCCGTGAAAAGCAAGACCGGGCCGTTGATCGAGAACTCCTCGAATCGCGCGAGCGTGTCCGGCCGCATGGCGATCAGGACGCGGCCACCCCACCACGCCAACACCACCCCCACCACGGCACCGGTCACCGCGAGCACGGCGCTCTCCGTGAGCATCTGTCGGATGATGCGCCAACGGCCGCTTCCGAGCGCGGCCCGCACGGCGATTTCGCGCTCCCGCGTCGTGGCGCGCACCAACAACAGGTTCGCGACGTTGGCGCACGCGATGAGGAGCACGAAGCCGACGGCTCCCAGCAGTGCCAGCAGTACGGGCCGCGCGTGTGCTACGACGTCCTCGTGCATGGAGTTCACCGCGATCTGCATGTTGCCGTTCGCATGGTGCTGGTACAGCTCGCGCAATCGCGCTGCGAGACCGTCCATCTCCTGCTGCGCCTGCTCCATCGTCACGCCGTCTTTTAACCGCGTCACCACCGTGAGCCATGCCGCGTCCCGCGCTGCGTCCGAGAAGTTGCTGGGAATCACGCCCCAGGCATCGATGTCGGTCGGCATGCCCGCATCTTCCGGCAAGTAAATGCGGAACGTCGCCGGCAGCACGCCAACCACGATGGAGGTGCCGCCGTCGATTTGTACGGTCTGTCCCAAGACGTTGGGGTCGCCTCCGAAGCGCCGCTGCCAGAGGCCGTGACTCAACATCACCGTCCCCGGCGGCAGCTCGGCGTTGGGATCGAGGAAAAGGTCCGGGTCGACCGGCGCTTCATCCGCGGGCTCGAAATCGCGCCCGAGGATCGGCTTCACACCGAGGATCTGGAAGATGTTCGCCGTGGCCCAGGCAACGGTGACCTCCTCGGCGCGCCCCTCGCCGGTGATTGCCGCCGTGATCGCGACCGCACCGGCAAATCCCTCGAACTGCCTGGTCTCGTTGCGATAGTCGACGAAATCCGGCCCGGAGACGAGCGCGCGCGGCTGGTTCGTGATCTGTGTCCACACCAGGGCCAGCTCTTCGGGATCCTCGTACGGCAGCGGCTGAAACAAGACCGCGTTGGCCACGCCGAAAATGGCGACGTTACTCCCGATGCCGAGGGCCAGGGTGGCTACCACCACCGCGGTGAATCCCGGGCGCCGCGAAAACGACCGCACCGCGTACCGAAGGTCCTGCAGGAACAAGTTCATAGCGGGCTCTGGAGCGTGGGTGAGCGCGCGACCTCGAGTGCCGCTCGGGTGATTGGCCGAGCGACGCTAGTACGGTGGGCGCACGTGTTCACGAACCTCAAAGTGCTTCACCATCGGACGAGCGTCGAGTCGGGGTCCGAACATACACCGAACAATATGTGAACGCAAGGAGCTACGGCGCAAAACCGCTGGCGTGGCCACGCGCTGCGAAACAGCTCCGCACGATGGATCTGGAGTGGGGGGACGTCCGCGCGTGGCGCCCGGTCGAGCGTGCTCCGAGAAGATGTCAGGTTCCGTGCGGTCCTTCCGTCACCGTTCGACGCGTCCTAGCTCGAGATCGAGGATCCAGTGCTCTTCGACTCTTTCCTCCAAAGAGCGCACGCTTCTGCGGACGGACGGTCCGCTTGCGCCGAACCGGACCCAAGGCGACGTTAGCCCCCCTCAGCTTGCGAAGTGTCGCCTCGTCTCGTATCCCCAGGAGGTCAGGATGAGGTACCGCCCCGCCGTCTTCGTACCAGCCGCGCCTGCTATTGGAATCGCACTCCTCCTCTTCGCTTGTACGGCCCAACCGCCGGTCGACATGGAGGCGGAAACCGCCGCCCTCCGCGAGGCCGTCATGGCCTACGATGAAGCCGGCTCCACCGCAAATGCGGAAGCACTCGTCGCCTTGTATGCCGCTGATGGTGTGATGCTGCCTCCCAACGGACCGGATGTCGTTGGCCACGACAACATCCGTGGTTTCCTCGAGAGCTTCACCACCCTCGAGAACTTTCAGTACCAAGCGTCGGCCCCCACGGTGGTGGTGTCCGCCGACGGGAGCATGGGCTACTCGGTCGCGGCTCTGACCTTGTCATGGCAAGCCGACGGCGAAGTGGTGAGCGAAGACTTCAGGGATGTCCATATCTGGAGCAAAGACCCTGACGGGGAGTGGAAACTGGCGGTCGACATCTGGAACTCGACGGAGCCCGCCGACTAGCTCGTCCTTCCCCGAGGGAGCGTCGCGCATGAATGGAACGATGCACGGCTCCTCTCGGGAGCGTTCTGCGTTCAACGGTGCGTAGAGACCAGCGGTTCGTGAGGCCTGGGGGTGGATGGCCATCGACGCGGGTCCGGCTGGGTCCCAACGCTTCCCGAGTGTCGTCCGCGAACCTCCGTCCCTCGATAATATCACGAGCCGTGCAAGGAGATTGACACCGGGCCCAGATTAGGGGACCGGGACGGACGCCGATCGGGGCTTTGCCCCGGGCTCCGGCCGGGGTAATGCACCGGGGGAGCCGTGTGATGATTTGGGAATCGACGGCACTGATGACCATCATCGACGTGGCGATCATCGCTGCCGCCGCGCTGTCGGGATGGGTGCTCTTCAAGTACCGGCGCCAGTTGCTTGTGTCCCACCTCATTGTGGGTGCGTCGCTGGTCTCGGTGGGGTTGCTGTCCATCGGCCTGTTCTACGCCGTCGATTTGTTTGTCATGCTGGGGCTACCGCACGTCGTTTCCCGCGCCGCCGCCATGGCGGTCATGGAGAACCTGCATCTCAACTACAGTTGGATCGTCATTCTCCTCGCGGTCGGTCTCGTGTTGGTGGGCTTCGCACTCCTCATGCGAAGACTCCTTCTCAGCGAAGAACGCTACCGCGCCTACTCCGAACTCGTCTCGGATTGGGTGTACATACTCCGCTTTGACTCGAGCGGGGCACTAGTGCGGGAATGGGGAACCGACGGTTTCGTCAGAATATCCGGCTTTTCGCAAGACGAGCTGGAGCGCTCTGGGGGGTGGATAGCGACGGCGGTGCACCCCGATGATCGGGCCACGCTGCAACGACGCGTGCAGGCGCTTCGCTCCGGCGTGGTGAATGTGTGTGAGTACCGCATTGTCACCAAGGACGGTGAGGTACGGTGGGTGCGCGACTATGGGCGCCCAGTTCTGGAAGATGGACCGCGCCGCTCCGTTCGGGTGTACGGCGCCGTCCAAGATATCACGGAGACCAAACGGGCCGAGGAGGCATTGCGCCAGGCGCAAAAGATGGAGGCAGTGGGCCAGCTCACCAGCGGGATGGCCCATGACTTCAACAACCTGCTCACCGTGATTCAGGCCAACGTGGATCTGGTGGCCGCTCAGCTTCCCGGCAGTGCGGAGCGTCTCTTGACGGAGATACACGATGCGCAGGATGCGGCACGTCGGGGAGGGGCACTGATTCGGAGGCTGTTAGCCTTCACCCGGCAAGAGTCGCTTGCGTTCCAATTCGTCGACTTGGCAGTACTGCTCGATGGACTGGCCACGGCGCTACGTCACTTGCTTCCCGAGACGATCGAGATCCAGGTCACGACTGACAGATCGCTTCCTTCCGTCTATGCCGATGCGGGTGCCGTGGAGCAGATCGTCATGAATCTCGCGACGAACGCGCGCGATGCGATGCCGAGGGGCGGTGTGCTTTGTATCGAAACCCGACATGGGACCTTCGACGATGGGCATCGCACCGTACACGGTTGGGGCGTTCCGGGAGAGTATGTCGTGCTTTCGGTGCGTGACAACGGTTGTGGCATGGATGAAGCGACCATGCGGCGGATGTTCGAGCCCTTCTTTACCACCAAGCCCCCCGGAGAGGGGACCGGGCTGGGCATGCCGATGGTCTATGGTCTGATCAAACAGCATCGCGGATTCGTGGATGTGCAGAGCGAGATCGAGCGGGGTACGACGGTTGAACTCTATTTCCCGATGTCGGATACCGAGGTCACCGTCCCGGATCGGGTCGAGGAGTTGGAAGAAGCCCCAGGAGGCACGGAGACGATCCTGCTCGTCGAGGACGATCCGGCGATTCGTCGGACGGCGAAGCGTACGCTGGAACAGTACGGCTATTCGGTGTTCGTCGCAGCGAATGGCGAAGAGGGCCTGAGCGTTTTCCGCGAGCGACAGGCAGAGATCGACCTGGTGCTGTCGGACGTGATCATGCCGCGGAAGACCGGTGGCGAGCTCTGTGCGGAAATCCGAGGGATCGCGCCCGGGACCAAGTTCGTTTTCATCAGCGGGTACACGCCTCAGGATTGGCGCGGGAGCGGGGCGCTCGACCCCAACATCCCGCTGGTGGCCAAACCGTGGACGATCCGACAGCTGCTCGTGGCAATTCGTAACGTCCTCGATCCAGCGGGCTCCCGAGTATGATCTTGCCGCGGCCACGGGCTTTCAGGTAAGTCACGCGGGTGTCGCCTCCCTGCCGATCAATCGGATTCCGGCTACTGTTGCGCCTACGGCGCGATCGCGCCACTAGCATCCCCTGGCTTGGCGTAGCGATAGACACTGTGCGGGCCGTAGTCGAGTAGCTGGATGGTTTTTTCGAACCGCGCCCCCAGCCGCTCTGCCACACGCTTCGAGGGCTCGTTGTCCGGGTGAATGTAGCTCACCAGCGTGTCGGTGCCGATGATGTCGAACGCGTAGTCGCGGCAACGGGCGCCAGCTTCGGTGGCGTATCCCTTGCCCTGCATGGCCGGCATCAGCCAGTACCCCAGCTCCAGCTCGGGCCATCCCTCCGGAAACCAGAGGCCCACGCATCCCACGAATTGGCCGGTCCGCTTTTCCTCGACCGCCCAGTTGCCGTACCCACGGAGCACCCAGTGGCCGATTTGCGCTGCCATCCGCCGCCATGCGGTCTCGCGCCTACACGGTCCTCCCACGTACCGGGCGGTCGCTTCGTCGGCGTAATACTGCGCGTAGGATGGGAAGTCCTGCTCCCGCAACCCCCGGAGCAGCAGCCGGTCCGTTTCCAATTCCTTCACCATCTGGATTCTCCTGCCCAGCGTTTGCGGAAAACCATGGTTGGCGTGAAGCTCCTCGCCGAACGCGCCAGCACCTCATCGCCATGTGAAAAGAACGTCCGTATAGGATTTGACGTTCGCGAGATAGAATATGTGTTGGGGTGGCTTGCCCGGTTAAGGGCTGCTGGCGCTCGTGGCGGTCGGGGCCATCTTGCTGCCGGCACGTCGCGCCACGCGGCTGGATCCGGCGAAAGTCTTGAGCGAGGCTTAGGACCCCAACCCCCCGCCACCGACACCCGGCATCCGTCGCCTGCTTCCGTGACGAAGCTGACCCGCGTCTACCAGCGTGGGTCGGGCAACTGATGGGAAGAACGCCCCTCCTCCGACTTCCACAGTCGCCCGTCACCCGACTACCTTAACCCGACACCCGACACCCCAATATCCCAGTGAGCATCTCGCCTCCCGTGACACCCCCCGCCTTCGCACTGCACGGTGTCCGTCTGGAGAGGGCCGGCGTCCGCGTCCTCGACGACGTGAGTCTCGACATCCCGGACGGACAGGTCACCGCGCTCATCGGTCCGTCCGGTGCAGGGAAGAGCTCGCTGCTTCGGCTCCTCAATCGGCTGGACGATCCCGATGCTGGAGAGATTCGCTGTCGCGGTCGTCCCGTCGTCGACATGCCGGTACGCCAACTCAGGCGCCAGGCGGGTTTCGTGTTTCAGACACCGGTCATGTTTCCCGGGACGGTGCGGGAAAACCTCGAGGTCGCCGCGAACATCGGGGATCTTCCGGCGGCGGAGGTGTCCAACCGCGTGGTCGAGAGCATGGGTCTCGCCGAGCTCGACACGGCCCTCGCTGATCGCGCTGCGGACCGGCTGTCCGTGGGTGAGAAGCAGCGCGCCAACATCGCCCGTGCGCTCATGACCGGTCCGGAAATCCTCTTGATGGACGAGCCCACCGCGTCGCTGGACCCGGAGACCGCCGAGCGATTGGGACGGACCATCAGGCATCTCAGTACCGCGTGCGGCGTCACGATCGTGCTGGCCACGCATCGGCTGAAGGAAGCCAAAGCCGTCTGTACGTTCGTGGTGATGCTCGATGGCGGGCATGTGGTGGAGGCGGGCCCCGCGTCTGCGCTCTTCGAGGAGTCGGCACACCCGCGTCTGCGGGCATTCCTCGAGCGGGTGGGCTGACCGTGTCCGCGCTCCTCCAGGCCGGCCAGGTGGACGCCCGTCCCATCATCGAGCTGTCGTGGCTCGATCTCACGCTCGCCGCGGGGCTGATCCTGATCGCGTTCGGGCTTTCCCGCTGGCGCGGCGTCGGACTGGGCCGCGACGTCGTCGTTGGGGCCATTCGCAGCGTGGTCCAGCTCGTGCTCGTCGGCTACGTCCTCGTCTACATCTTCGCCATCGACCGGTGGTACCTCGTGGTGGCCGCATTGCTGCTCATGCTCGTCGTGGCAACCAAGACGGCGGTGGATCGACAGGACAAACCAAACCGCGAACTGCTCGGGATCGTCGGGGTCGCGATGCTCATCGGGTCCGGCCTGACCCTGATCTACGTGGGCGCCGCCGTGGTCCGCACGGATCCCTGGTACGACCCGCGCTATCTGATCCCACTGTTCGGCATGATCGTGGGGAACGCGATGAACGCGGCCGCGCTCGCCGCCGAGCGCCTCGCCGGTGAGGTCGCCGCCCGCCGCGCCGAGATCGAGGCGTATCTCGCCCTCGGGGCCAGTCCCGTCCGGGCGGCGCAGGACGCCGTGCGCAAGGCCATCCGCGCCTCCATGATCCCCATGGTGAACAGTCTGATGGTCGTTGGGATCGTGGCCCTGCCGGGGATGATGACCGGGCAGATCATCGCCGGGGCCTCGCCCCTGACGGCCGTACGCTACCAGATCGTGGTCATGTTCATGCTCATGGCGGCGGTGGCCGTGACGGGAACGCTGGTCGCCCTCTGGTATCGCAAGACCTTCTTCACACCGGCGGAACAGTTACGATACGAGGCCGGCTGAACGCGGCGGGATCAATTCGCGTCAGGAAGAAGCCCGTGGAACGCTTTACCAAAACCCTGCTTCATCCGTGGCGTACCGTCAGCGCGTTGTCTGCGTGGGGCTCGGCGTTGCACGGGGCAACCTCATGGTGATGACGACCACGGATTCCTCCCGAAGCGTATGGACCGCTTGCGAAAAGCTGAATGCAAAGGTGGGAAACTGACCTGCGTAAGCCAGCGCGAGCGGGTGAGGGGTGCCGTTTCATGCGACGTGCTCACGGGTCGAGGACGCGGTACTCACCTTCCTCGGTCAACTCTACCGTGAGTCCGAGTTCTTCGAGGGCTTTCATTGCGGAGACGCGGACCGGGTAGAGCTCGGTGGCACCACCATCTAGGTTGTCCACGTCGACCAGGTACGTGTCGCGGGCAGCCTGCCGCAGGTCGGGAATGGCCTCGTGCGCCTCCAGCTCGCCGAGCAAGTAGGCAGCGTCAGACCGCACGTCTCCAACGGTGGATGTGCGCAGTAACGCTTGCAGCTCCGGTATCGCATCCCGCTGCCCGGCGTAACCGAGGGCAAGGACGGCCCGGGCCCGAACCTCGCCGGTCTGTTGGTTTACCGCCTGGCGAAGGGTCTCCAGCGCTTGCGGCGCGAGCTTACCCAATGCGCGGGTGTAGACGTAGCGCAACCACTCGGTGGTGGAGAGATAGGTCCCGCGCGGGGCGGGACCGAGGGTGGGCTGGTTGATCTCACGCTCGAGGGCATCGAGGAGCAGCGTGACCCGAGCGGGTGCCGGGATGTCCTGACGGTCACCGAGCTGCCACGCCGCGTCGAGACGCCGATTCCAATCTTGGTGTGCCAGAGACTGCTGGATTTGGACGGCGGGATCTTGACTGGTCTCCTCGGACGTCGTGCCCGGAACATCCTCCGATGTATCGCTGCCGCACCCCGCGGCGAAAACGAGACCGAAGAGCAACGCACCCAGATTGGCACTTGGAGCCCAGACGGTTCGGGATGACCTGTTCACAGAGATCATCTCGATGGGCGTCCGGTTGCTGCGATGCCGCACAGCGGCTCCTGGTTCTCGTTGCGCTGCACGGGTTCCGTTCCGAACCGCTTTCCTGGCGCCGCCCAATCCTCCTCGTCGGCTGTGCCGCTTTGCCACAGGCCTTCGGCCAACCACGCGAGGTAGTGCTCGTCGGTCATTTTGCAGCGGTGGGTGTCCTGCCACTTCGGGTTCATCCCTAGAGACCGCTCGAGGCGATCGGGGATCTTGTCTCGGTCGCGGTCCACCGTTCTGCGGTCCCTCCGGTATTCGGGCGTCCAGCATGTCTTGTGAACACACGGATCTTCGTACTTCGGCCCGCCCGTGCGCGTGGTCCATTCCTGGTCGAAGTTTCGCCACCACTGCTCGTAGTGTTTTTTGTGTTCCCACTCGTGCAAAACCGTCGTGGCATAGGTATCGATACCATCTGTGAACTCTCCCGTCACCGAATTCCATCCGGAGCCCGTGACGGGATCACAGACGTTGATATGGGAGTCGCCGGGAACGTAGAAGCCGAATGTCTTCTTCGTCGGATCGTCGTCTTGGCACTCCTGCGGTGGGGAGTAATGGACCTGGCTGCGGGACAGCCCCCGTCCAGCAGCCGTCTGCCGCCAGTAGTAGAACCAGTTGGGAACGTCCTCGTCGTCCGGATTGAAGGTCCCTTTCAGCGCGAAGAAGAATCGCACCGGCATTTCAGCCGTGACCTCCTCACTGCACATGCTGAGGCTCGCGGTCACGGGTTCCTCTACCGCAAACGCGCCGTTGTCTTCTGGCAGATTCGTATACGTTACCTTCACATACTGGCCCCGCCCGCTCTCCGGGTCCGTCGTCAGCCACACCCCGGGAATCTCGGGGAACGTCCAGACGACCCTCGCGGAATCTTGCTTGGAGACGTTGTTGGCGATGGCGAGCTCTTCGGCCCGTCCTTCTGAGCCGTCTTCGTCGAAGACCATCGCGTCCCACCCGGTGGGATCGATTGCCAACGCCGGTGCGTCTCCGCCGGTGCAGGGGGACAGACTCCAGCTGATCGAGCCGCTTCGTGCGGCAGCCATCGGGCTATAGCTCCGCTCGAGGTTCTGCGAGCCGGTCAGGGCACCCACGGAGGGCGGAAGCGGGATGTCTTCAGCCCGTACCTGTACCTCCTCGAGCAACAGCTCCGCGCTCCCCGATTGGGAGAAGCCCCCTGCGGTGAACGTGGCGGTCCCGGTGATACCCTCCCCGGCGTCGAGCAGGGAAACCCGATAGGTCTCCTCATCCAAGTTCATGAACAGCTCCACCGATCCGCCGGGCGATCGGCCGGATCCGCTCGAGGTCGTGCCTCCACCCTCCATCGTGGCCTCGCTCTCGAACGTTGCTGAAAAGGTCACGTTCTCTCCGATCCAGATCACCCGCCGCGGACGGTCCCGCACTTCGGCTAATTGCAGGGTCACCGATCCGTTCGCCGACGCTGTCAGGCGGGCTTTCATGGCCGATACGTTTCCGCCTTCAGTGACTTCCACCCGGATGGTCCCCGACCACTCGGTGATCCCCGTCCAATCGTCTGCATCCCGATCCTGCTTCGGCCACCATGAGGCCCCGGCGGTCAGCACCGCGGCAGCGACGACGGCAAAGAATGGCGCTCTCATGCTGCTGGTCCCCAGTTCAGGTTGCTTCATTGAATATCGATGGTGATGAGCGTCTTGTACGCGTGTTCTTCCAGCCTCTAAGCAATCCACCCACTCGTCCCAGTGAGACTCCCGGGGTCGTCGTAGGAGAGGGCGACGGAGCCTGGGTACACCTCAGCGACCCGCCGATCCTGATCGCTAGTTTCAGAACCACCGAGCTCCGCCGCCTCCCCACCTGCACCTGCCATCACCAACGTGAGGGTGGCGAGAGTAGTCATCGTGGCAGGCACCTTCAAAGTGCGGTCTCCTTACGCCATTGGATCTGGATTACCCCCGTTCCAGCCGCCGGCGGAGGCTGAGCGGCCGCATGTCCGTCCAGACCTCCTCGATATACTCGGACGCTTCCCCGAACGTCCCGACCTTTCCCGTGGGTGTCAGTTCTTCGGGGAACGTCTCCTCCGCGGGCCAGAGCATGTATCCATAGTATCCGGACGGGATGCCGTCGTTCTCCCGGTCGTCTCCCGTCCTCTCTTTCCGCACCAGCACCTGGTATTTGATCGCATCGCGTTCGATGCCTCGTTGCGCCATTCGCGTGCGGAGGCTGCGGGGACGCATGTCGGTCCAGACCTCTTCGATGTAGTCCATCGCTTGTCCCAGCCCGCCGGTCCTGCCGGTGGCCTTCCATCCCGTCGGCACTTGCTCGTCGGCCACCCAGACGGCGTACTGCTCCTCCGGGTTGACGATGACCTGGTAGCGGATCCGCTCTTGGGCTTGCGTGGTGCCGCTGAGGGCGATGGACGAGAGCAGGACCGCTGCGGTGCGAAGCGTGGGGAAAGACATGAAAGCTCCTCATCAAACCGTTGGTGTAGCGATTAGCGCCCCGCGCAGACCAACTCGTCGGATCGTCCGTTGTTGTCCTCGCGGGCTTCTGTCACGACGCCGTTGGGATCGATGGTAACCTGGACGGCCGTGGTGTCGGAGACGGTGATCGCCTCGAACGTGTGGGCCCGCTGCCCCCCCGCTGGCCCGAGCGCTTTTTCGGGGTCGAGGGACTCGAGAGTCACGGAGTGCGCGGGCTCTTCGTCGCGCGAGACGCTCAGGATCGCGGCCTCCCACGCCTCCGCGGGGAGCGTCGCGGGCCCACGGTTCACGACTTCCGCCGTCACCCGGCACTCTGCGTCGAGCCCCAATCGGGATACGGTCAAGTCGGGCAGCCGGTTGTACGCCACTTCCTGGAGGATTCTTCTCGTCAGATTCTCCTTCACGCTCCACGTCAGGCCGCCGTCAGTGGACCGCGCGACGGTCCCCCGCCAGCCGACGACGACCAGCACACCGTCTCTGCCCTCGGTCGCTCCGGTCAAACGCTGTGTGGTGCCGGACTCGACGGCCGTCCAGGTCTCGCCGCCGTCCTCGGAGCGTGCAATCGTGCCATCCCAGCCCGCCGCGACGATCGTTCCCGATGCGCTGGTGGTCACACCCTCGAAGGTGTTGCGGATTCCGGTGCGCACCACCGTCCAGGTCGCCCCGCCATCGGACGAATACGCGGCTCCCCCCAACACGCCTACCGCCACCCACCGGTCGTCACCGAGGGCCGTCACGGCGTTCACGTGGGCGCCCATTCGCGTCGTCGTGGCAGTCCACGTCTCGCCGTTGTCACTGGAGTGAATGATCAAGCCTTGGGCACCACCCCCCACCCAGGTTCCCTCCCGGTCGGTTGCCACGGAATAGAGGGCGTCCGTGGTTCCCGAAACGCGGGCCTCCCAGCTGGTGCCACCATCGGTGGACAGGAGCACGCTCCCCTGACCACCCACCACGACGAAGCGTCCGTCGTCATGCCATGCGATGCTTTGCAGGTTGTCCTCGCTGCCCGACGCCATGGTCTCCCAGCTGGCTCCCCCGTCGGTCGAGCGGAGGATCACCCCCCCTGATCCCACTGCCACGAAGCGACCCCGGTTGTCGGACACCACGCCGTTGATATAGGAGCTGATTGGCGTGACTGCTGTCCAGGATTCTCCGTCATCCGTACTGTAGAGTACGATGCCGCTTCTGCCGACGGCGACATAGTCCGTCCCTCCAGCGGATTCCGCCTGCTGCGCCTCCGAGGAGCCCGTTGGAACGAGCAGTACGACTCCCAGACCGAAAAGCCTCGCGGCCCACCGCAATAGCTGCTGCATGATTCACTCCATTTGGGGTTACTTCATGACGCGCTGATGATCGAGTGATCTATTTGACAGTGCGAGATCGTGCCGCTGCGGTCAACTCGGCGTTGCCTGCGTCGGTCTCTGGGAAACGAGATACCCCGGTCAGCGGCGCACGCTGGGCGGAACGAGTTTGAGTACAAATCGGAACCGGCGTACCGC